>AP026969.1:3841371-4481600 GCA_027923965.1 Comamonadaceae bacterium OS-1 | reverse complement strand
TGATGCCACCGGTATCTAGGGTGCGGGTGGCCTCGACAAACAGCTCGGGGTAACGGTCGGCAGAACGCAGTCCCAGGGCGCCGCCGCCGCTTTTGTCGGGTGCGTCCGAGGCAGTGCGGGCCAAGGTGGCGAAGTCGGCACCGGCGGCGGCTTGGGCACGCAGGCCATCGGCCTTGGCTTTCAAGGTGGCGACTTGCTCGGGTGAGGCGTTTTCGGGCACGGCAACCAGCACCATGGCCAGGTTGAGTTCCAGGGCGCTGGGGTCGGTGTTGGCCTGTTGGTCGCGCAGGTACTGGTCGACATCGGCATCGCTGATGCGCTGGCGGGCATCGATTTCCCGGTCCCGCAGGCGGGACAGGGTGAGCTGGTTGCGCAGCTCTTCGCGGAACTGGGCGGGCACCATGCCGTCTTGCACCATGCGGCGGCGCAGTTCGGGCACGTCCAGCTGGTTTTGCCGGGCCACGTTCAGCTCGGCCGCATCGACGGCGCCTTCGTCGATTTTCAAGCCGGTCTCGGCGGCCAGCTGCAACTGGGCTTTTTCCAGAATCAGGCGGTCCAGCACCTGGCGCACCACCATGGCCTGGTCGGCTTCAGCGGCCGGTGTGCCTTGCTGGGCCATTTGCTGCAAGGTCCGCACGACGCGGCTGCGCACTTCGTTGTTGGTGATGGGCTCGGAATTGACCACGGCGACGATGTAGTCCGCCTGGCGCTGCGCATCCGAGGGTCGCACGGGGATGCTGCCCGTCAACCCGGCGCCCGCGCCCGTGGAGGGGCGAAGGCCCTGGGCGGATGCGGAGAACGTGGTCAGGGCCGCCAGTGCCGCCAAGCCCAGCAGCGTCTTGCGAAAAATGCGATTGCTCATGGTACAGATAGGGGAAAAAGTGGGGAACGTAGAAGGCTAGTCGTACTGGCTAAAGCGGCTAGGGGTGGTGGTCTGCTCGCGCAGGTACTGGTAGCGGGGGATGTTTTCTTTCAGGACCGACAAGGGGTTGGTACCCACACCCAGGCGGGTGAAGCCGACAAACTCCAGCTGGAACGAGATTTTCTGGTTGGCTGTGGTGGTGGTGCCGGTTTGCGTGCGGTCCAGCACGATGCGGCCCAGCCAGCAGCCCGCATCATATTCAAAGCCCACCACGCCATCGACCAGCTTGCGGTCGTGCATGCTGTAGTTCAGACGGCCCACGCTGTACCAGCGCCCTGCGCCCTGGCCTTGTCCGGCTCCCAGGTCCTGGCCCTTGTCGCCCCACAGAGCGCTCAGCGGCCACTGCCAGCCGATGTCGATCTGCTCGCTGCCGTCGGTGGCCGTGGCGCTGGAATTGCGCTGGTAGCGGTAGGCAGCACTGATGACGCGGTAGTTGCCGGGGTTCCAGCGCCCGCCGACGCTGGCGCGCTGGGAGCGGCCGGTGTCGGGGTTGTACTGCACGGTGGTGTCAAAGGTCCAGCGCGGGTCCCAGTTGAGTTGCGCGCCCACCAAAAAGTCGCTCAGGCGGTCGGTGGCTGGCGTACCGCCGGGCAGGGTGACCCGCTGGTCTTTGAAGCGCAGGCGCTGGGCCACACCAAACTGGGCCAGTTGGGCCCCGGTGGCGGGTTCCAGGAAGCGGGTGGTGACCCCCAGGGTCAGCAGGTTGTTGTCCGAAATGCGGTCGTTGCCGCCAAAGGCGTTTTCGGTGAAGACGGTGGCAAAGTTGAAGTCGTTCAGCGCCGAATCGTAATTGGGCAGCAGGCTTTGGTTGCGGTAGGGCGTGTTCACGTAGAAAGCACGCGGCTCCAGGGTCTGGCGCAGCGCCTTGCCCCAAAAACTGGCATCGCGCTCAAAAATCAGCCCGCTGTCCAGGCTGAAGGTGGGCACGGTGCGGTCGGCCGTAGTAGCACCGTTGGCCAGCGGCGCGTCAAAGTCGTAACGGGTGGCATGCAACTGCAGCTTGGGGGTGAAGAACCAGCCGGGGGCCACCCAGGGGCGGCTGATCTGGCCCAGGGCAAAGCTGCGCTTGGCGTTGGGCTGCTTGGTCAGGCGGCGATCGGCCGAGAACTGGGTGTAGTCGCCGTCCACCGAGGCATCGAAGCCGCCGGGCAGTTCGTAGCGGGCATAGCGCGCGGTGATCTGGGGCAGGCGGTCGTAGGGCGGCACGATGGGGGCGGTCACGTCTTGCAGCGTCTGCCATTTCAGCGTCCGCACGCCAGCCGAAAAGTTGCCCCGGGCCCAGCTCAGGCTGGCATCATTGGTCAGCAGGCGCTGGGTCAGGGAGGTGGTGGCCCGGCCGAAGTCGCTCCAGTAGTTGTCGTCGCTGACGCGGTTCAGATTCAGGTTCAGGCCCAGCCCGCCCACACCCGCCAAACCGGTCTGGATGGTGCCGGAATGCAGCAGCGCGTAGCTCCAGCGCGAACGGTCGCGCAGCGAGTCGCTGGGCATGTAGTTGGTACGCAGCGTGCCGCGGTAGTCGGGCTCCAGGTAGCGGAACTCGCCGCCCAGGTCCAGGCCGCGCTTGCTCATCAGCGTGGGGAAGAAGGTGGCATCCCGGTTGGGTGCGATGTTCCAGTAGTAAGGAACCGTCAGCTCCACGCCGTTGATGTTGTCCAGCCCGATGGTGGGCGGCAAATAGCCGGATTTGCGCTTGTCGGACAGCGGAAAGTCCATGGTCGGGAAGGCCAGGATCGGCACATCCTGGAAGCGCAGCACCGCGCCCTGGGCAGTGCCGATTTCTTCTTCGGTGTCGATGCTGATGGTGGTGGCGCGCAGCATCCAGGCGGGCATCCAGCTGGGGCCGGATTCGCGGCGGCAGGTGCTGTAGGTGGCGTTGTGCAGCACCACGCGGCTGTCGTCCACAAAGTCGGCCCGGTCGGCCTGGCCAAAGGCACCGTTTTTCAGGAACTGGTAGCGCGGCTCGTTGAAGAAGCCCTCAAACGCATCGACCTTGAGCTCCAGCGCCGGACCTTCGTAGATATTGCCCGCGCGGTTGATGTGCACATTGCCGCGCGCCTTGACCAGATCGTCAGGCTGGTAGTACTCGACCCGGTCGGCCTGCAGCACCATGTCGCCCTTGCGCATCATGGCGTGGCCGTCGATCACCGTGTCCAGGTCCGGGCGGCCCAGGGTGTGGTCGCCGGAGAAAAAGGTCGGCATCTGCTCACGCATCGCCAGCGGAATCTGCTCTTGCAGCAGGGCGCTGGGCTTGAGCACCAGGGGTGCCTCGGCCTCTTCGGCGTGCAAGACACAAGGCAGCAAAGCCACAGCAACCCAGGCCACGGGCGTGAGGGTGAAGCGGCGGCGGCGGGTACTGCGCTGGGTTTCAGGCATTAAAGGGGGCACCAAAGGGGGACAGGGTCAGGCGGGGGGCTTATTCGAACAAGCCGGATTTGTAGAATGGATTATCCATGAGCCCTACCTCCCCCCCGCCATCGACGGCAACTTCTTCCCCCTCCACCCCTATCGTCTGGGCCGATGCCCTGCGCGCGCAGGCCTTCCACAGCTGGCTGAACACGGTCGCCGGGCCCCACGGGCTGCAGGTAGACAGCCTGCGCCTGGCCGCCGCCGACGCGGGTTTTCGCCGCTATTTCCGGCTGGAATCGGCCACCGGTAGCCGCATCGTGATGGATGCACCGCCCGACAAGGAAAACTGCGAAGCCTTCGCCCGCATCGCCGCCCTGATGGCCCAGGCCGGACTGCGCGTGCCCGAGGTGCTGGCCTGGGACCAGGCCCAAGGCTTCATGCTGCTGACCGACCTGGGCACGCAAACCATGCTGGAGCTGCTGCAAAGCGACGCGCCGCCCGCCCCCACACCCTTGTTCCACCAGGCGGTGGACACGCTGATCACCCTGCAATTGGCCTCCCAGCCCGGCGTGCTGCCCGCCTATGACGCGGCCACCCTGCAGCGCGAGCTGGCCCTATTTCCCGACTGGTACATCGCCCAGCACCGCGGCATCACCCTGGACGATACCCAGCGCGCCACATTGGACAGCGTATTCGCCCAGATCGTGGCCAACAACCTGGAAGCCCCCAGCGTCTACGTGCACCGCGACTTCATGCCACGGAACCTGATGGTGGGTAGTGAAAAATTGGGCGTGCTCGACTTCCAGGACGCGTTGTACGGCCCCATCACCTACGACATCGCCTGCCTGCTGCGCGACGCGTTCCACAGCTGGGAAGAAGACTTCGTGCTGGACATCACCATCCGCTACTGGGAGCGCGCCCGCAAGGCCGGGCTGCCGGTGGGCGACGACTTTGGCGCGTTCTACCGCAGCGTGGAATGGATGGGCCTGCAGCGCCACCTGAAAGTGGCCGGCATCTTCGCCCGCCTGACCCTGCGCGACGGCAAGCCCAAGTACCTGGCCGACACGCCCCGTTTCATCACTTACATCCGCGCCACCGCAGGCCGCTACCGCGAACTGACCCCGCTGCTGCGCCTGATCGACAAGATTGAAGGCACGCAGGCCGCCACCGGCTTCGCCTACGGGCGCATGTAGACAATTTATACAAAATAAGGCTCTAGCGCTTATTCAGTAAGCGTAAATAGCTATACAAATAATAGCAATCAACCTCCATGCCCCGTTTCTATTGTCCTGCCCCTTTGGCCACCGGGGCCGCGCTGGACCTGCCCGCCGGGCCCGCCCGCCATGTGCAGGTGCTGCGCATGCAGCCCGGCCAGACCCTCACCTTGTTCAACGGCCAGGGCGGTGAGTTTGAAGCCACCATTGAGCGCATGGGCCGCAGCGACGTGGCCGTGGTGGTGGGCGGGCACGACCCGGTGGAGCGCGAAGCCGCCCGCGCCGTGCACCTGGTGCTGGGCATGCCCGCCAACGACCGCATGGACTGGCTGGTAGAAAAAGCCGCCGAGCTGGGCGTGACCAGCATCCAGCCCCTGGTGTGCGAGCGCAGCGTGCTGCGCCTGAACGGCGAACGGGCCGACAAAAAACGCGCCCACTGGCATGCCGTGGGCGTGGCCGCCTGCGAGCAATCGGGCCGCAACCGCGTGCCCGAGGTGCATGCGGTGCGCAGCTTTGCCGACTGGGTGGCCAGCGCCGAGGCGGGTTTGCTGCTGTCTTTGCGCCCCGGCAGCGAGCCGATGCTGAACGCTGTACCCGCCAGCGGCGCTATCCACTTTTTGAGCGGCCCCGAGGGCGGCCTGAGCGCAGCCGAAGAAGATGCAGCCATCGCCCGCGGCTACCGCCCGGTCACCCTGGCCAACCGCGTGCTGCGGTCCGAAACCGCCCCGCTGGCCGCACTGGCCCAACTCCAGTTCTGACGATGGAAGATGTGATCCCACCCGACAGCGACACCACGCTGTCGGATTACTTTCGCGACGCTGATTTCGCCAGCGAATCCACCCTGGCCTGGCGCATCGACCAGCACGGCGGCCTGGTGGACGGGCTGCGCGGCCTGTTCCATGGCCCGGCCGGGCTGGTGCGGCTGCGGCTGTTTGTCTTCATGGGCCTGCTGGGCCAGAGCGAGGCCAGCCTCAACCGCGACCAGATCAACGAACTCTTCCACGCCGTGCGCCCCGAAGCCCTGGACACGGTGTTCAAGCGCTTTCGCGACACCGGCCTGCTGCTGTGGGACGAAACCCAGCGCCGCACCAGCCTCACGCCACTGGCGCAGCAGCTCGCAGGCGTGCTGGGCATCTTCAACACCGCGCCGCAGGGCGAGGACGGCGATGGCGACCTGGCCAGCCTGCTCAGCCAGGTGGTGGGGGCCGACCAGCTCGGCACCCTGGATGCCGCCCAGGTGCAGATGCTGCAAGCCCAGCTGGGCCGCCTGCACGCCGAGTTTGAAGATGCCATCGCCAGCGGCTCGGAGTTCCGCCTGCGCGAAGCCCGCACCCGCTACGACCGCGCCGCCCGCCTGATCGACAAGGCCAGCAGCGCCATTGCCACCCTCATCGGCAACGCCCACGGCCACGTCACCCTGGAGCGCGCCGCCCGCGCCCTGGGCCAGGCCCAGGGCCGCCTCTTGGCCATGGCCAGCCAGTTCAACCGCGCCCTGCAGCAGGTAGACCGCCAGCGCGTCACGCTGGGCACCACCGGCATCACCAGCACCGACGTGAAACGTTGGCTGCAAACCCTGGCCGCGCCCGAACATCTGCTGGCCGACGCGCTGGCCCACCCGGTGGGGATGGTGGCCTTGTCTCCCCATGAATTGCTCGATGTGACCGAAGCCGAATTTGAACGCGACCGCCCCATGCTGGGCCTGCCCGATGTGCTGCCGCTGTCGCAAGCCGCGCCGCTGGGCGAGCTCAGCGCCGTGGCCCTGCCGCAGGCGCTGGCCGATCTGTCGAATTTACTGGCCAGTTGGGATACCAGCCCCCGGCGCGCCGTCGATGCCCTGCTGGGCGAGGTGCCCCTGGATGCCGAATACGCGCATGTGGCCTACAAAGCCCAGCTCCTGCCGCTGCTGGGCGATGCCCAGGCCGTCCAACTGCCCGGTGCCACCGGCGACCTGGCCCGCCAGCCCTGGCGCGTCGAATGGAGCACCGACTTCCTCACGCTGGACCACCCCACGCTGGCCGGGGTCAGCGCTGGCACCCTGCACCCTACCGAAGAAAAAAGCGAGTAAACCATGGACGAAGCCGCCCTGTTGGTCGCCGAACTGCTGGCCCGCCGCAGCCTGCCACGCACCCACGCCCGGGTGCGCCGCGCCCTGGTCAACGCCGAATTATTCGCCCAGGTCACGCAGCGCCTGGCCGACATCGGCCTGCGCTGGATGGACAACATCTACGCCGACCACGTCAGCCTGGCCCTGCTGCCCGCCGCCCAGGCCCAGGTGATGGGCGAGGCCGGGGTCAACGCCAACAACAACCTGGAGCTGCCCCGCGACGGCGTGGCCCTGCTGGTGGTGCTGTGGGCGCTGATCATCCTGCCCAAACGCGAGCGCCAAACCAGCCGCGCCCCAGCGGCCGAGGCGCAAAACGACATGTTCGCCAGCAGCAAACCCCTGCCCGCCGTGCGCGACGTGAGCCCGGTGCTGTCGTACAAGGCCCTGCTGGAAGACTACGGCCCCCAGCTGGGCAAAAAGACCCGGCTGGACGGCAACCTCAAGCTGCTGGAGCGCCACGGCTTCATCCTGCGCCGCCAGGACGACATCGCCGAGGGCCCGCTGCTCGACGTGCTGCTGGACTACGACATCCTGGCCCCGCGCATCCTCGACGGCGCCCTGGCCGACGTGCTGGCCCGCGAGCAGGCCGCAGCATTGGCGCACCCCCAGGCTACAGCGCAAGCGCTTTTCGCCAACCCCCTTGCAGGGGGCGATGCGAGTGGCCCGGCAGAGCCGGTTCCACCGCATCCCTGAGATGCGTGCGTTCTGCCCGTTGACAGCAGCCAAGCAGTAAACCTCCATGCCAAATCAGCCTCCAGCGCCCATTCCACCAGCGCAAGCAGCTATTATTTTTGAAGTAAGCCCATGTTCCACCTGCAAAGCCTAGAGCTGGTCCACTGGGACTACTGCCAACGCGTCAGCCTGCCGCTGGACGCGTCCATCATCACCATCGCCGGGCCCAACGGCTCGGGCAAAACCACGCTGCTGGACGCACTGCGCACCCTGCTGGGCCTGAAATGTTCGCAGCCGCGCGACTTCAAAACCTACGCCCGCCACGCCGGGGCCAACGTGGCCTGGCTGCGCGCCGTGGTCGACAACAAGGCGCAAACCCGCCAGACCAGCAGCCGCCCTTTCGCCAAACGCCTGCTCTACAGCGACCAGGTCACGCTGGCTTGCCGCATCGAGCGCAACGGCGGCGACTGGCAGCGCCGCTACCTGGTGCTGGAGGGCGACGTCAGCATCGAGCAGCTCACCGAGATGCCCGACAAAGACCTGGGCCTGATGGGCATCGAGGCCTGGGGCCGGGTGCTGTCCGCCGCCGGGCTGTCCCCCGCCATCGCCAAGGTCCTCTCCCTGGAGCAGGGCCAGACCGACCGCCTGTGTGAATTCAGCCCGCGCGAGCTGCTGCGCCTGGTGTTCGACGTGTTTGGCGATCAGGAAGTGCTGGGCCACTACGAAACCGCCCGCGAACACCAGCAGCAACTGGCCCGCGAAATGGAGCAGGCCAGCCACGAGCTGGACCACAGCAAGGCCCAGCTCGCCGAGCTGCAAAACCGCGTCAGCAACTACCAGACCTGGCAGCACAAGGTGCAGGAGCACGAGCGCCTGGCCACCGAGGTGGTGCCGGTGCTGGAATGGCACGGCCAGCGCCAAAAACTCACCGAGCGCAGCCGCGACCAGCGCCGCCAGCGCCAGCACAGCCGCCAGGCCGTGGCCGAGCGTGCCCGCCAAAACGCCCAGCTGCTGGAGCTGCTGGAAGCCCGCAGCGCCACCGATGCCGCCGCCACCCGCCTTCTGCAAGAGCGCGATGCCGCCGCCATCCAGCGCGACAGTACCCGCGACCTGGAGCGCCCGCTGGAAGCTCTGGCCAAGCGCGAAGCCGAGCTGCTGGCCCTGGTGGACAAGGAAAGCGATGCCGAAGCCCTGACCGCCCACCTGGACACACTGCGCACGAGCGAATCCAGCCTGCAAAGCAAACACAGCGCTTTACTACAAAAAAGAGAGCTGGCTGCGCTTTCCCAATCGGCGCTGGAGGGTCAAAACACCCCGCCTTTTCCAGACGATGCCCGCCGCCTGCGCCAGCGCCTGCAGGCGCAGAAAATCGGCCACCGCTTCCTGGCCGAAGTGGTGGAGGTGCGCGATGAACACTGGCGCGCCGCCGTGGAAGGCGTGCTGCGCGCCTCCCGCTGGATGGTGTTGCTGGACAAGACCGAAGACATGGATGCCGCCGACACCATCGCCAGCACCGACCGCTACCGCCACTACATCACCGCCCCCGGTGACACCGCGCCTGCGGGCGATGCCAATACGCTGCTGGCCCATATCCGCTTCGATGCCAAGGTGCCGCGCTGGCTGATCCAGCAACTGCAGCACCTGCGCTGCGTGGACAGCCCGGCGGCGGGCCGCAAGACGGCAGGCAGCTGGATCACCCCCCAGGCCTACAGCTTCGACGGGCGCGGTGCCCGCTCCCTGTGGGTTGAGCCACGCGACCACCAGTTTGGCGCGGCCGCCCTGATCGCCCGGCGCGACGCGGTGGAGCGCGACCTGCGCAGCCTGGACGCGGCCCTGGGCCCGCTGGGGCAAGAGCTGCGCGACATCCGCCTGCAGATCAAGGACTGCCAAAAGTCCCTGGCCGGCCACAGCGCCGCCCAGGAGCTGGCCGAGCGCAACGACGAGTTCTCCGCTGCCAAGCAGGCCCTGCCCGCCGCCAAACAGGCCCGCATTGCCGCCAGCCAGCACTGGCAAAGCCTGGACACCGCCTATGCCGATGCCAAAACCCGGCACCAGCAAACCGACACCCAGTACCGCCAGCTCGAACACACCCTGCGGCAAAAGAACCAGGAGGCCGACCGCCAGGCCGCCGAGCTGCTCGCCAGCCGCAAGCAGCACACGGCGAACATCGACAGCTCCAACCACCGCCGCCGTCAGATCCCTGCCGCCTGGCGCGCGCCGCACGTGGTGCAGGCCCTGGTACGCACCTACCAAAACGACACCCAGGCCCGGCTGCGCCTGCAGTCGGTGCATGAAGAGCTGCAACTCGACACCTGGGAAAAAGATGCCACGGTGGAAGAACGTTTTCGCCGCATGGAAGTGCTGGTGCGCGAGCAGGGCTACAGCCTGGGCGACCACCAGGCCAAGAATGCCCAGGCCGCCATCGCCGTGCACAACGCCCGCGAAAGCTACATCGAAGTGCTGCGCAGCACCGTGCGCCGCTACCGCAAGAACATCCAGGAACTCGGCGAGCTGGCCGGAGTGGCGGTGAATGCCGACCTGCCGGTGCTGGAAAACGACGACACCGTGCTGGCCCAGGCCGGGCTCAAGGTGCACTTCAACTTCGACGGCAAGGGCAGCATCGGCCTGAACGACGGCGAAGCCTCCGGCGGCCAGCAGGTCATCAAGTCGCTGATCCTGCTGGTGGCGCTGCTCAAAGACGACGAAACCGCTTCCGGGGGCTTCGTCTTCATCGACGAACCCTTCGCCCACCTGGACGTGCGCAACATCCAGCTGGTCGGCCACTTCCTGCGCTCCACCCAGGCCCAGTACGTGCTCACTACGCCCATCACCCACAACCTGGAAGTCTTCGAGCCCGCCGAGATCACCCTGATCACCAGCAAAAAGCCCAAGAACGCCCGCTGGGCCCCGCCGATTGCGGTGGCCAAGCGGCGTGGGTGATACTTGCCAGCATGGACTTCACCGATGAATTGGCCGGGCACCGCACGTATTTGCTGCGCTTTGCGCGCCTGCAATTGCGCAACGATGCCTGGGCCGAAGACGCGGTGTCCGAAACCCTGCTGGCCGCGTTGAGCAAGCCGCAGTCGTTCGGCAGCCGCTCGCAGCTCAAGACCTGGCTGGTGGGCATCCTCAAGCACAAGGTGCTGGATTTGTTCCGCAGCAACGCCCGCGAGGTGTGCCTGGATACCGATAGCGAATCCGCTGACGAGCTGGACAACCTCGTGTTCAAAGCCGACGGCCATTTCGCGCAGACCCCCGCCGACTGGGGCAACCCCGAGCAGGACTTGAACTCGCGCCAGTTCTTCCAGATCATGGAGGCCTGCACCGAAAAACTGCCCACCATGCTGGGCCGGGTGTTCTTGATGCGCGAGTGGCTGGAGCTGTCCAGCGACGACATTTGTAAGGAACTGGGCTTAACGCCGACCAATCTGTATGTCCAACTACACCGCGCGCGCCTGAGGCTGCGCGAATGTCTGGAACTCAACTGGTTTGGTACATCGAAGGAGACCTTGTGATCCCGTTACGGCGTACCTGCAAACAAGCTGCAGCCCTGCTGCTGGCCCGCGAAGACCGCCGCATTGCGCTGTCCGACGCGGTAGCCCTGCGCCTGCATTTGATGGCCTGCGAAGCCTGCCCGAAGTTCGAACGCCAGCTGCTCACCATGCGTAACGCGATGCGGCAATGGCGCAACTATGGCGCTGACGACGGGCTGTAAAGCAACAAGATCACAAGTTTTTGTGGCATCAACGCAAGATGCAGGCATAATCATGAAGTTCTGTCACTCAGTGGCAGTACGAGTTTGCGGTGATTGGTCAGTTTCGCGTCTGCTTTAGTCTTCAATGGTTTGTTGATTGCGGTTATCGGACTCCATCGCGTTTTGCGTTTTTTAGAGGAGTCCTTTCATGGGCAACAAACTTTACGTAGGCAACCTGCCTTATTCTTTCCGCGATGAAGACATGCAACAGGCTTTCAGCCAGTTCGGCTCCATCTCCAGCGCCAAGGTCATGATGGAACGTGACACCGGCCGCTCCAAGGGTTTCGGCTTTGTCGAAATGGGCAGCGATGCCGAAGCACAAGCTGCTATCAAGGGCATGAACGGTCAAGCTATGGGCGGCCGTAACCTGGTTGTCAACGAAGCACGTCCGATGGAAGCCCGTCCTCCCCGCTCCGGTGGCGGCGGCGGCGGCTACGGTGGTGGCAATGGCGGCGGCGGCTACGGCGGCGGCGGCAATGGTGGCGGCGGTTACGGCGGTGGCCGCAACAGCTACTAAAATTTGTTCGCTTGGGGCTTGCGCCCCAGCCACAAAATGAAAAGGGCCCTTGTGGCCCTTTTTTGTTGCCCAGAATTTGCAGGCTCCAAAGGGAGCGTATTTTTTATTTGAATTCCTCCGAAGTCGCCGCATAATATAAAAGTGTGGATTACTTTTCCATACACGTTTGCGGTGTCGATCGGTTTCGCGTCCTAGTTTTCAGATTGCGTTTTCGGGATTCCATCGCTTTATTAATGTGTTTTTGAGGAGTCCCTTGATGGGCAACAAACTGTACGTCGGCAATCTGCCTTACTCCGTGCGCGACAGCGATCTGGAACAATCTTTCAGCCAGTTCGGTAGCGTCACCAGCGCCAAGGTCATGATGGAGCGCGATACCGGTCGCTCCAAAGGCTTTGGTTTTGTCGAAATGGGTAGCGATGCCGAAGCACAAGCGGCTATCAACGGCATGAATGGCCAACCTCTGGGTGGCCGTAGTTGCGTGGTCAACGAAGCCCGTCCCATGGAAGCCCGTCCTCCCCGCACAGGCGGCGGCGGTGGCTACGGTGGTGGTGGCGGCTATGGCGGCGGCGGCGGTCGTGGTGGCGAAGGCGGCGGTGGCGGTTACGGCGGCGGCGGTGGTGGTCGCAGTGGCGGCGGCGGTGGTGGCGGCTACGGTGGTGGCGGCGGTGGCCGTGGAGACGGCGGCGGTTACGGCGGTGGTGGTGGCCGCAGCGGTGGCGGCGGTGGCGACGGCGGCTTCCGTAGCCCCTATGGTTCCGGCCCTCGCGGCGGTGGCGGCGGTAATGGCGGCGGCGGTGGCCGTGGCGGTTACTAAAGCGTTGTTGGCTGCGATAGTGGTCCACTAAAAAAAGGCTCTTCGGAGCCTTTTTTATTTAGTCCGGCTGGTTTCAATTTTCTCCAGGACTGGCGGACTGGCGGGGTTTGCGGGCGCGGCCCACCAATAACTTGTCATACAGGGCATTGGGTAATAGGCGCATTAACTTGGCCACCACTCCCATCTGCCACGGAATCACCCGGTAGCTGGTACCGGCAGCAATGGCTTTGAAAGCTTTCTCGGCAAAGGCTTGGGGTTGCATCAGAAACGGCATGCTATAGCTATTCTTCTGCGTCAGCGGTGTGTCGATATAGCCGGGGCAAATGGTCACAACCTGGACTCCGCTGGCGCGCAGCTCGCCGCGCAGACTCTCCAGGTAGCTGATGACGGCTGCTTTGCTGCCGCAGTAGGCGCCATGGCCCGGTAAGCCCCGGATACCGGCCACGCTCCCAATGCCGACCAAGGCCCCGCTGCCCCGCTGCACCATGGGCTGGATGAAGGGGTGGAAAGTGGCCGCCGTGCCGATGGTGTTGGTGGCGAAGGTCTGCGCCATCACGGCGATGTCTTCCAGCATGGCGGTGTCCATTCCGATGCTGATGCCCGCGCTGGCAACCACCACGTCCGGCACGCCCTGGCTGGCGATGCAGGCCTGGCCTGCAGCAATGATGCTATCGGGCACAGCCACGTCTGCACTATATATTTGATAGCTGCTTGTGCTGATTCCATGAGCGCTAGCCCATGACTCGACCACTGATGCCCGGCGGGCCACCAAAGCCAGCCGGTAGCCCGCCTGGAAATACCGCAAGGCCAGTGCCTGGCCAATGCCGCTGGATGCGCCGGTGATGAAAACCAGGGGGGACATGCAGTTCCCTTATTTGGCAGGCTGGGGGATCAACACGCCTTTGACACGGCCATCGAGCTGCATCAGGCGGTCCAGGTTGTTGTAGTCCATGGAGTCGGCGGTAAAGGTGTCGGAGCCACGCACCAGGGTGACAGGCTTGTTCGAGCGCACCCGCTCGGTCTCCAGGTAGGCGTGCAGAAAGTCGCTGCGAAACTCCAGCTTGGGCTGCACTACCACGCCTTTGTCGACCACCGCCTGGCGCACCACCACGGCGTTGCCAAACAGCTGGACTTCGGAGCCGTCGCCATTGCTCAGGCCCCGGTCGGCAGTGGACACGGTGACCAAGCCCTGCGGGTTCACCGAGCGGATGCGCACCTGGGTGATTTCCACCGTGTCGGTGTCCGGGAAATGGTGGGCTTCGCTGCCAAAGACTTCGCTTTTCAGGTGGCCCAGGGCATCAAAATTCTTCACCGAGAAGTTGCGCATGTAGTAGTCGGCCTCGTGCGTGACCGGGGCCGCGGCACCGGCTGCCGTAAATATCGGCGTGTTGCGCACCAGCCAGTAGCTGCCCAGTGCCAGCACGCCCATCAGCAGCACCGGCAGGTAGATCGACAGGCGGTTCCACGCCGTCAGCAGCAGCGCCTTCACGCCAGGTAGGCCTGCAGCAGCGCGGCGTAGCGGCCGCTGGCCACCAGCAGCAGGTCACAGAACTCGCGGGCCGCGCCGTGGCCGCCCGTGCGCTGGGTGACATAGTGGGCCGCTGCCAGCACCTCGGCCTGGGCGTTGGCGGGGGCGCAGGCCAGGGCGCAGCGGCGCATCACCGGCAAATCGGGCCAGTCGTCGCCAATGCCCGCGGCCTGGGACCAGTCCAGCCCCAGCTCGGCCAGGATTTTTTCGGCCGCCGGGCGCTTGTCTTCGGTGCCAAACACGGCATGGGTGATGCCCAGGGCCTGCAAGCGCAGGCGCAGCGGCGCGGAATCGCGGCCCGTAATGATGGCGGGGGTGATACCGGCTTTTTGTAGCAGCTTCAGGCCGTGGCCGTCCAGGGTGTTGAAGCGCTTGAGGGTTTCGCCAGATTCCGAAAAGTACAGCCCGCCGTCGGTCAGCACGCCATCCACATCGAAAAACGCGACGCGCACATTCTGGGCTTGCAGCAGCAGCTCAGGGGGGAATTGCAGGGCCGGTGTGGACATCAAATCACTTTCGCCCGCATCAGGTCGCCGATGTGCACCACGCCCACCAGCACGCCGTGGGGGTCTACCACCAGCACGCTGGTGATGCGGTGGCGCTCCATCAGCTCGGCCGCGTCCACCGCCAGCGCCTGGGGCTGGATGCTGCGTGGATGCAGGTGCATCACCTCCTGGGCGCGGGCGGCCCGCAGGTCCACGCCGTTTTCAATCAGGCGGCGCAGGTCGCCATCGGTAAAGATGCCCAGCACCTGCTGCTGTGCGTCCACCACGGCGGTCAGGCCGCCCTTGGCGCTCATTTCTCGCATCATGTCGGCCAGCAGAGTGTCGGGGCCGACGCAGGGCAGCTCGTCGCCCGAGCGCATCACGTCGCTGACATGGGTGAGCAGTTTGCGGCCCAGCGCGCCACCGGGGTGCGAGCGGGCAAAGTCCTCGGGCTGGAAGCCGCGCGCATCCAGCAGGGCCACGGCCAGCGCGTCGCCCAGCGCCAATTGGGCGGTGGTGCTGGCGGTGGGGGCGAGGTTCAGCGGGCAGGCTTCTTTGTCCACCCCGCCGTCCAGCACTTCGGTGGCGTGGCGGGCCAGGGTGGATTGCAGGCCGCCGGTGATGGCGATCAAAGGTACGCCCTGGCGCTTGAGCACCGGCAGCAGGATGGTGATCTCGGAGGATTCGCCGCTGTTGGAGATGGCCAGCACGATGTCGCGGGGCTCGATCATGCCCAGGTCGCCATGGCTGGCTTCGCCAGGGTGCACAAACATGGCCGGGGTGCCGGTGGAGGCCAGGGTCGCGGCGATCTTGCGGCCCACATGGCCGCTCTTGCCCATGCCCATGACCACCACGCGGCCCCGCACGTTCAGCACCATTTGCACGGAGCGGGCAAAGGCCTCGGTCAGGCGGTTTTTCAGGCCTGCGACGGCGGCGGCTTCGATATCAAAGGTCTCACACGCCTGGCGCAGAGCCCGCGCAGCGTCAAAAGGGGGGGCAGATGTCATGGCAGCGATTCTATCGGCGTGCCCTTGTTAGCATAGGCCCATGACCGGACTCGAACTGACCCTGATGTACCTGCTGGCCGCCGTGCTGGGGGTGGTCACGTTCCGCTCGCTCAAGCTGCCGCCCATGCTGGGTTATCTGGTGGTAGGCGTGGTGATCGGGCCCAATGCGCTGGCACTGGCGCAAAACTCCGAGGGCATCAAGCACCTGGGGGAGTTCGGCGTGGTGTTTCTGATGTTTGTGATCGGGCTGGAATTCAACCTGCCCAAGCTGCGGGCCATGCGCCAGCATGTGTTCGGGCTGGGTCTGTTCCAGGTCACCATCACCATGCTGGTGGCCACGTTTGCCTCGCTGGCCCTGGCGATGGCGGCACCGCGGTTCTGGCACATGGAGTGGCAGACGGCCTTGGCGCTGTCGGGGGCGCTGGCCATGAGCAGCACCGCGATTGTGGTCAAACTGATGTCCGAGCGGCTGGAAATGGAGTCCGAGCACGGTAAGCGGGTGATGGGGGTTTTGCTGTTCCAGGATCTGGCGGTGGTGCCCTTGCTGGTGCTGATTCCGGCGCTGGGCTCGTCACCCGAGGAGCTGCTGACCTCATTGGGGTTGGCGTCCCTCAAGGCAGCGGGCCTGATCACCGTGCTGTTGGTCGGTGGGCAGCGGGTGATGCGCTGGTGGCTGACGATTGTGGCGCGGCGCAAAAGCGAAGAGCTGTTTGTGCTGAACCTGCTGCTGATCACGCTGGGGCTGGCCTGGTTGACCGAGCTGGCAGGTCTGAGCCTGGCGCTGGGTGCCTTCATCGCGGGCATGCTGATCTCCGAGACCGAATACAAACACCAGGTGGAAACCGATATCCGCCCGTTCCACGATGTGCTGCTGGGCCTGTTTTTCATCACCATCGGCATGCTGCTGGACTGGCGGCTGGTGCTGGAGCACTGGCCCCTGGTGCTACTACTGGTGAGCTTGCCGGTGCTGTTCAAGCTGGTGATGGTGACGGTGTTGGCCCGGCTGCTGGGCGGCACCATGGGGGTGTCGCTGCGTACCGGGCTGTACTTGGCGCAGGCGGGCGAATTCGGTTTTGTGCTGCTGACGCTGGCGCAGGAAAACCGGCTCGTACCCCCGTCTTTGCTGAATCCCATCCTGGCCAGCATGGTGCTGTCGATGCTGGCCACGCCCTTCATCATCATGTTCAGCAACAAGATCGTGATGAAGCTGGTCAGCAGCGAGTGGCTGCAGCAGTCGCTGCAAATGACCCACATCGCCCGCAAATCCATCAATGCCAACAAGCACGTGATCATCTGCGGCTACGGCCGCTGCGGCCAGAATCTGGCCCGCATGCTGGAGCGCGAAGGCATTCCCTACATGGCGCTCGATTTGGACCCGGACCGCGTACGCCAGGCCGCCGCCGCGGGCGATTCCGTGGTGTTTGGCGATGCGGCCCGGTTGCAGGCACTGATGGCCGCGGGTCTGGCGCGGGCCAGCGCGGTGGTCATTACCTACCTGGACGTGGCGGGGGCGCTCAAAGTCCTGGTGCACACCCGCGCCCACGCGCCCCAGGTGCCGGTGATCGTGCGCACCCAGGACGACCACGACCTGGAGAAGCTGCGCCAGGCCGGTGCTACCGAAGTCGTGCCCGAGGCGATTGAAGGCTCTCTGATGCTGGCCAGCCATGCGCTGGCGCTGGTGGGCGTGCCCATGCGCCGGGTGATCCGGGTGGTGCAGGACCAGCGCGACGCGCGCTACAACCTGCTGCGAGGTTATTTCCACGGGGCCGATGACAACGGCGTGGACGAGCTGCACCACGAGCGTCTGACCACGCTCACCCTGACGATTGCCGCCAAATGCCTGGGCAAGCCATTAGGCCGCCTGGCCCTGCATGCCGTGGGGGTGCGGGTGATCAGCCTGCGCCGCAAAAACGGCAAAACCGAGCTGCCCGGCGACGCGGTGCTGCTGCAGGATGGCGACACCCTGGTGCTGTCTGGCGAACTGGCGACGCTGGCCTTGGCGGAGGAAAAGTTTTTAAAGGGCTAAAACCATGGCACAGGGCACAATAGCAGCCCCTCTCCTTTGGTGACTTTCCCCATGACAAGCTTCAGCGTCAACGCGTACCTCAAGGCCCACATGCGTACGGTGCCCGACTGGCCCGCACCGGGCGTACAGTTTCGGGATATCACGCCCTTGCTGCAAAACCCGCGCGTGTTCCGCGTGATGATCGATGCGTTCGTGCACCGCTATATGGACCCGGCCTTGCGCCCGGACGTAGTGGCCGGGCTGGATGCCCGCGGCTTTATTCTGGGAGCGGTGGTGGCGTACGAGTTGAACATCGGCTTTGTACCGATCCGCAAAAAAGGCAAGCTGCCGTTCACCACGGTGGAAGAAACCTACGAGCTGGAGTACGGCAGCGCCACGGTAGAGCTGCACACCGATGCCGTCAAGCCCGGCGACAGGGTGCTGCTGATCGACGACCTGATTGCCACCGGTGGCACCATGATGGCCGGCAAGAAGCTACTGGAAAAACTCGGTGCCACGGTGGTCGAGGGCGCGGCGATTGTCGACCTGCCCGAGCTGGGCGGCTCCCACAAGCTGCGTGACAGTGGCTTGTCGCTGTTTACGCTAGTGGATTTTGCCGGGCACTGAGGGCAGGCGCGAGGCGGCTTCCAGCGCCTTCTGGAAGGCCACCACCTCGTCGTCCTGCAAGGGCTCGTAACGGCCCACGCCGCCGGTCAGGGTAACCCGGTCTGACGGGCCGGATTCCGGGCCCGAAAGCGTGGCCGGCACGCTGGGCGGTGCAGACACCAACTCGGCATTGTTGCGCCAGTACACCGAGGTAATCACCAGGCCATGCTGTGCTTGTGCGGCTTCGATCACCTGCGATTCGATGCGCGCACGCCACCCGGCATCCCCGCCCCAGGGGTTGGCCACATCCACCATCACCAAAAACTGCTGCCCCTGGTCGTCCAGCGCCAGCACCTTGAACTTGAAGCTACTGGTTTGCACACCGGCCTGCACCAGCGAGGTCCGCACCACCGCATACAGGCGCTCCCGGCGGTCGATCCGGGCGTCCCGCAACTGGGTGGTATCCGAGGCGGGACGGAGGGCCGCACGCCCCTGGGGCTTGCGCGAAAACCAGTTTAAAAAAGACATGCTTTTGCCTTCCTTGGGAACAACCCGCTCATGTCACCGCGACACGGTATCGGCTGTGCATCAAACGCTTGGCCACCACGGCGCCCGCACCCATCGCCACCGCCAGGGCCAGCTCGGGCTTGCGGTGGGTCATTTCGGTAAACCGCATGGGGGACAAGCTCCACAACACGCAGGTACTGCCTGCCTGCACGGTGGCACTGCGCGGCATGGCGGTGAAAAAGCCGCCCTCCCCCACCACACTGCCAGCGCCCACAATCGCCAGCCGGATACGGCTCTCGGCATCTTCAAAATGCACGCTCAGGCTACCACTGGCCACGAAGTACAGCGTGCGGTCCATCGCACCCTGTTTGAACAAGACATCGCCCTGCGCCAGGGTCAAGGGCTGCAGAAAATGCGCCAAGGCTTCCCATTGGGCGGACGACAGCTTCAGGTTGAGGCCATCCTGGGCCTTGTTCAGTACCAGGGCATCCATCAGGCCTTGGAGGTGGAACGCTGAGGAATTCATAGCCACAGTTTATGGCATTCACTTCCCAATGCAAAAGCTGGAAAAAATCACACCCAGCAGATCGTCCGCACTGAACGCGCCGGTGATCTCGTTCAGGGCATTCTGGGCCAGTCGCAGCTCTTCGGCCAGCAGGTCCAGCAGTTGCGCCTGCGCGGCCAGATGCGCCACGGCGGCATCCACGTGCGCCTCAACCCGCTGCAAGGCCTGCACGTGGCGGGCCCGGGCGATAAACACGCCTTCGGGTGAGGCCTGCCAGCCCGCCACATCCAGCAGCTTGCGGCGCAGGCTGTCCAGCCCGGCACCGGTCTTGGCGGACAGCGCCAGCACGCCGGGAGCGGCGGCATGGGAGTCCAGCTTGTTCCACACATCGATCACCGGCACGCGGGGCGGCAGTTTCTGGGCCAGCTCGGTGGCGATGGCCGCATCGGCAGCCCGGTAGTCGGCCAGGTCGGCACGGGTCAGATCGTGCAGGAACAGCACGGCATCGGCGGCTTCGATTTCTGCCCAGGCACGCTCGATGCCGATGGCCTCAATGGCATCCTCGCTGCGGCGCAGCCCGGCGGTGTCGATCACATGGATGGGTACGCCTTCGATCTGGATCGTTTGGGCCACCTTGTCGCGCGTAGTACCGGCGATCGGTGTGACGATGGCCAGCTCGGCCCCGGCCAGGGCGTTCAGCAAAGACGATTTGCCCGCGTTCGGCTGGCCCGCAATCACCACTTTGATGCCTTCGCGCAGCAACGCGCCCTGGCGGGTACGTTGCATCACGGCAGATAGTTTTTGCTGTAGTTTTGATAGCTGCCCATGCGCATCTGCCTTGCGCAGGAAGTCGATTTCTTCTTCGGGAAAATCCAGCGTGGCTTCGACCAGCATGCGCAGGTGCACCAGGCCGTCGCGCAAGGCGTGGATCTCGTGCGAGAACTCTCCCGACAGCGAGCGGGCCGCACTGCGGGCCGCTGCCTCGGTGCTGGCGTCGATCAGGTCGGCAATAGCTTCGGCCTGGGCTAGGTCGATTTTGTCGTTCAAAAACGCACGCTGGGTGAATTCGCCTGGCTCGGCCAGCCGCACGCCGTGGGCCGCACCCGCTTCCAGGCAACGCGCCAGCAGCAGTTGCAACACCACCGGCCCGCCGTGGGCCTGCAATTCCAGCACGTCTTCGCCAGTGTAGGAATGCGGGGCCGGGAAATGCAGTGCCAGGCCATGGTCAATAGCCCTGCCTGCCGCGTCGCGAAACGGCAGATAGGTGGCTTCGCGGGCCTTGAGCGAGCGACCACACAGGGCCTCGATGACCGGGCCGATCTGCTTGCCGCTGACCCGCACGATGCCCACCGCGCCCCGACCGGGGGCAGTGGCGATGGCGGCGATGGGATCCAAGTGACGGCTTTGCATGGCGTGAAATCTTCCAGAAAAAAAGCCGCCCAACCCGGAGGTTCAGCGGCTTTGGTGCACCACAGGGGCGGTGTTATTTGAACGAAGGCAAATGGAACTTCGGTGGAACGCCCATGCGGGTGTTGATGATCCACTGCTGTGCAATCGACAAGGCGTTGTTGGTAATCCAGTACATCACCAGCCCGGCCGGGAAGAAGAAGAACATCACCGAGAACGCCAGCGGCATGAACCACATCATCTTGGCCTGCAGCGGATCCGGCGGTGCGGGGTTCAGCGAGGTTTGCAGCATGGTGGTCATGGCCATCAGCACCGGCAAGATGAAGAACGGATCGGGCGACGACAGGTCATGGATCCACAGCGCCCAGGGCGCGTTGCGCATTTCCACGCTGGACAGCAGCACCCAGTACAAGGCCATGAACACCGGAATCTGGATCATGATGGGGAAGCAGCCGCCCATCGGGTTGATCTTTTCTTCGCGGTAGATCTTCATCATGGCCTGCTGCATTTCGGCAGGCTTGTCTTTGAGGCGCTCACGCATTTCGGTGATGCGGGGGTTGATGGCCTTCATCTTGGCCATGCTGGAGTAGGCCTTGGCATTGAGCCAGTAGAAGGCGATTTTCAGCAACAGCACCAGGGCCACAATCGACCAGCCCCAGTTCATGAGCACGCTATGGATCTTGTCGAGCAGCCAGTACAGCGGCTCGGCCAGAATCTTGACCCAGCCGTAGTCCTTCACCAGTTCCAGACCGGGGGTCAGCGACTCCAGCAGCTTTTCGAGCTGCGGGCCGACGAACATGCGGGCATCCACCGACTTGCTGGCTCCGGGGGCGATGTCGTTCATGGGCGTGATCATGCCGACCGCGTACAGGTTGGTATCAACCTTGCGCATAAATAGGTCACGCTGGATGCCGTCGCCCAGCAGCCAGGCGCTGGCAAAGTAATGCTGCACCATGGCCACATAGCCGGTGGTGGAGGTCTTCTCGACATCGACCTTGTTTTCTTCGATCGTTTTGAACTCCACCTTTTGGTACTTCTTGGCATCGGTGTACACCGCGGGGCCGGTAAAGGTCGAATAGAACGAGGACTCGCCCGGGGGCTTGTTGCCGTCGCGTACGAGTTGCAGGTACAGCTGGGGCGATACGGCGGTGGTGCCGACGTTTTGCACCTCGTGCTTCACGTTGATCACATAGGAGCCACGGGCCAGCGAATAGGTCTTGACCAGCTTGATGCCGCCCACCACGGGCGATTCAAAACGGACCACCAGATCCTTGGCACCTTCTGCCAAAGTGCGCTCGCCGGGCACCAAAGTCATCAGCGTCTTGTGGCTGGGCAGGGCCGCACCACCGACAGAACCAACACCGGCAATCAGGCCGGTCTGGGCCTGGTAATAACGGTCTTTGCTGTCGTCAAGCAAGACAAAATTCTTCGCCTTGTCGGCCATATCCACTTGGCCCAGCAATTCGGAGCGCACCAGCGAGCCGCCTTCGGTGTCAAAGGTCAGCTTCAGCAAGTCGGTGGTGACCAGTACCTGCTCTTTGGCGGCTGCGGGCGCTGCCGGATCCACCGGCACCTGGGCCACACCAGCGGCAGGTGCGGCTACCGGCGTGGGCACCGACGAGGCTCCGGCGGCCGGTTTGCCCGCGGCAGCCTGCTCGACGGGCATGGGGAAGAAGGTTGCTTTATGGCCATTGAAAACTTGCCATTTGTCCCACAGCAGCACCATAGCAAAACCAAAAATCACCCACAGGATGGTTCGGCGAATATCGTTCATGAAGACTTCTTATGTGAAGAGGAGGAAAGCAAGGGAGAAAAAAGCCGGGGACGCTCGTGCGGAGGCAGATCGAGCCCGCCCTCGCACCACGGGTGGCAGCGCGCCAGCCGCCGCAGCGTCAAATAAGAACCTGCCGCCGCACCATGCCGCTCCAACACCGCCAGCGCGTACACCGAGCAGGTGGGCTCGAACCGGCAGGCCGAACCCAGCCACGGGCTGAGCAGCAACCGGTAGCCGCGCACCACGCCCATCAGCAAGGATTGCATCATGGCGCAGGCCCCACTGGGATGGTTTGGATAGTAGCCATGCCAAACAGCTGCTCCAGCTCGGTACGTACCGCCAGCTTGAGCGGCTCGGACGTGGCACTGAGAAACACCTTGCGGTCAAACGTACTGCGCAGACGCACCACGTGGGCCGCTTGCGGAAAGCGCGGCTCAAAAGCCTGGACCACCTGGTAGATCTGGCGCTTGATGGCGTTGCGGGTCACCGCGCGCTTGGCCCAGCGCTTGGGCGCCATGGCCCCGACCCACACGTCCTGAACGCCAAACAGAGCCTGCGGTCGTGTGGACTCGGGCTCTGTAGGAGAGGGTGTGGATTTAGCAGTGGTTTTGGGCGGCACAGGATGCACGTCCAAAGCAGCACGGTGCAACGCAAAATGCGGTGTCCGGGCCACGGTTTTACCCGCTAAAACGGCCTGAAACTGCGCCCGCGTTTTAAGTCGCTGCACGGCAGGTTTCAGACCGAAGTCAGTGCGCCAGCTTAGACAGCCAGACGCTTGCGGCCTTTGGCGCGGCGAGCGTTGATGACAGCACGGCCGCCACGGGTTTTCATGCGTACCATGAAACCATGGGTACGGGCACGCTTGATTTTCGACGGTTGGTAAGTGCGTTTCATGATGACATCCTAGAAGAGTTCGGATTGGCAGCGCCTATGGGTGCGTTGCCAAAAATGGGGGGCGGTTGAATGCCCTTTTGATGGACCCTGAAGCTGGGAGCTTGGCACCACCTTCAGTCAGTGACGCTAAGTTCGCTAGCTAAACCCATCTCCATCTGTTCGATACCCCAAAGCCTCCACTTGCGTGAGACCCGGAAACTGTCTAGATGAATTTAGTCAGGGAAACCCGGCATTATGGCAAATTTTTCGGCGCATGGCAATATTCAATGCGGCGGGCTGCGTGCCGAGGCAACAGCCAGGGCATTCGCCGCAAATTGTGGATAAGGGCGGGACAAACTACAATGGTCGGTTCGCCGATCCCTCATTTATCCACAGAAGTAGACACCCCCCACAATGACAGAGGGAACCCCCACCAACACCGGCGCAGGCCACAGCCTATGGCAAGCCTGCGCAGAGCAGTTGGCCCAAGAACTACCCGAGCAACAGTTCAACACCTGGATCAAGCCCTTGGTGGCGCAGGTCAACGACGACTTCTCCAAAGTCACTTTGTTTGTCGCCAACCGCTTCAAGCTGGACTGGATCCGTGCGCAGTATGTAGGCCGCATCAGCGCCCTGCTGGAAAAGCTGTATGGTCAATCCATTCCGCTTGAGTTAGTCCTTACTCCGCGGGAAGCCCAGGTGCGTGTGCACGCCACGGCGCTCACGCCCCAGGGCGTAGGCGCGATTCCAGAGCCCACTGCCGCTGCCGAAGACCCGGCCCAGGCGCAATTCAAGAACCGCCTGAACACCGCACTGACTTTTGACACGCTGGTCGAAGGCACGGCCAACCGCATGGCCCGCGCCGCCGCCATGCACGTGTCCGGCACGCCCGGCCAGCTGTACAACCCGTTGTTCATCTACGGCGGCGTGGGTCTGGGCAAGACCCATTTGATGCACGCCGTGGGCAACCGTTTGCTGGCCGACCGGCCCGATGCCAAAGTTCTCTACATCCATGCAGAACAATTTGTTTCGGATGTGGTTAAGGCTTACCAGCGCAAGACTTTTGACGAATTCAAGGAGCGTTACCACTCGCTGGATCTGTTGCTGATTGACGACGTGCAGTTCTTCGCCAACAAGGACCGCACGCAGGAAGAGTTCTTCAACGCCTTCGAAGCGCTGCTGACCAAGAAGTCGCACATCGTGATGACCAGCGACACCTACCCCAAGGGGCTGGCCGACATCCACGAGCGCCTGGTGTCGCGCTTCGACTCCGGGCTGACGGTGGCCATCGAGCCGCCCGAGCTGGAGATGCGGGTGGCGATTCTGATCAACAAATCGCGCGCGGAAGGCACCGAAATGCCCGAGGAAGTGGCCTTCTTTGTGGCCAAGAACGTGCGCTCCAACGTGCGCGAGCTCGAAGGCGCGCTGCGCAAATGCCTGGCCTATTCGCGTTTCAACCAAAAGGAAATGTCGATCCAGCTGGCCCGCGAAGCCCTGCGTGACTTGTTGTCCATCCAGAATCGGCAGATTTCGGTGGAAAACATCCAGAAGACGGTGGCCGACTACTACAAGATCAAGGTAGCCGACATGTACAGCAAGAAGCGCCCGGCCAGCATTGCCCGGCCGCGCCAGATTGCGATGTACCTGGCCAAGGAGCTGACGCAAAAAAGCCTGCCCGAAATCGGCGAATTGTTCGGTGGCCGCGACCACACCACGGTGCTGCACGCGGTGCGCAAAATTGGCGGCGAACGCCAGCAGCTCACCGAGCTGAACCAGCAATTGCACGTGCTGGAACAAACCTTGAAGGGTTAGCAGACCGGGTTGTAAAAACAGGGAAAATCGGGCCTGCCGGTATTTTCCAAAAAGCTAGTTTCTCAAAAAATATGGGGTTGACATGATCGTTTTGAAGGCAACACAAAGCAAGGTTCTCGCGGTTCTGCAGTCGGTCGCCGGGATTGTGGAGCGCAAGCACACCCTGCCGATTCTGGCCAATGTGATGTTGCGCAAAACCGGCAGCACGGTGCAGCTGACCACCAGCGACCTGGAAATCCAGATCCGCACCAGCGCCGAGCTGGACGGGGACGCTGGCGACTTC
The DNA here is from genome assembly GCA_027923965.1 of Comamonadaceae bacterium OS-1. Taxonomy (NCBI): domain Bacteria; kingdom Pseudomonadati; phylum Pseudomonadota; class Betaproteobacteria; order Burkholderiales; family Comamonadaceae; species Comamonadaceae bacterium OS-1. Next base: position 4,456,465 of record AP026969.1, on the reverse strand, counting down.
AGCACCACCGTGGGTGCCCGCAAGCTGATCGACATATTGCGCACCATGCCCGCCGACCAGACCGTGTCGCTCGAATCCAGCCAGAACAAGCTCATCCTCAAAGGCGGCAAAAGCAAGTTCACCCTGCAAACCCTGCCTGCCGAAGACTTTCCGCTGGTGCAAGAGGCGGCCAACTTTGGCCCGGTGTTCAGCGTGCCGCAAAAAACCCTGAAAGCCCTGCTGGGCCAGGTGTCGTTTGCCATGGCGGTGCACGACATCCGCTACTACCTCAACGGTATCTTGTTTGTGGCCGAAGGCAACCAGCTCAGTCTGGTGTCTACCGACGGCCACCGCCTGGCCTTTGCCTCGGCCGCGCTGGACGTGGAAGTGCCCAAGCAAGAGGTGATCTTGCCGCGCAAAACCGTGCTGGAAATGCAGCGCCTGCTCAGCGATGCCGAAGGCGCGATCGAAATGCAGTTTGCCAACAACCAAGCCAAGTTCAGCTTTGACGGCATGGAGTTCGTCACCAAGCTGGTCGAGGGCAAGTTCCCCGACTACAACCGCGTGATTCCCAAGAACCACCAGAACCACATCACCCTGGGCCGCCAGGCCTTCTTGTCCAGCCTGCAGCGCACCGCCATTTTGACCAGCGACAAGTTCAAGGGCGTGCGCCTGAACGTCGAACCGGGGTCTTTGCGCGTCGCGTCCAACAACGCCGAACAAGAAGAAGCCGTGGACGAGCTGGACGTGGACTACGGCGGCGACAGCATCGAGATTGGCTTCAACGTCACCTACCTGATCGATGCACTGGCCAATATGCAGCAAGACATGGTCACCATCTCGCTGGGCGACAGCAACAGCTCGGCCCTGCTGACCATTCCCGAGAACGAAAACTTCAAATACGTCGTGATGCCGATGCGCATCTAGTTGCTATAAGTAATATAGCTGCCAACGCTTAATCTATAAGCGGTAGAGGCATATTTCATTCATATTTTCAGCTTCGGGGGGCTTGTCCCCCCACCTGCCCCGTACGCACTGACTGCACTGACCGCCATGACCGAAGAACACACGCCCGTCCCCCCCGTCCCCACCGATGCCGAATCCATGGAAGCGGTGAACACGGGCGACAGCACGGCCGACAGCTCCAACTTCCAGCCCACCATCGACACCAACCAGGCGGGCGCCACCGAAGCCTACGGCGAAGGCTCGATCCAGATCCTGGAAGGCCTGGAAGCGGTGCGCAAGCGCCCCGGCATGTACATCGGCGACACAAGCGACGGCACCGGCCTGCACCATCTGGTGTTCGAGGTGGTGGACAACTCCATCGACGAATCGCTGGCCGGCCACTGCGACGACATCCTGGTCACCATCCACTCCGACAACTCCATCAGCGTGGTGGACAACGGCCGCGGCATCCCCACCGGCATCAAGATGGACGACAAGCACGAGCCCAAACGCAGTGCCGCTGAAATCGCCCTGACCGAGTTGCACGCGGGCGGCAAGTTCAACCAGAACAGCTACAAGGTGTCTGGCGGCCTGCACGGCGTGGGCGTAAGCTGCGTGAACGCACTCAGCAAAATGCTGCGCCTGACCATCCGCCGCGACGGCAAGATCCACGTGATGGAATTCAGCAAAGGCTTTGTGCAAAACCGCCTGCTGGAAACCGTGGGCGGCGTGGAAGTCTCGCCCATGCACATCATCGGCGACACCGAAAAGCGCGGCACCGAAGTGCACTTTGCGCCCGATCTGGAAATCTTCCAGACCAACTCCGACTTCCACTACGAAATCCTCAGCAAGCGCCTGCGCGAACTCAGCTTCTTGAACAACGGCGTGAAGATCCGCCTCAAGGACGAGCGCAGCGGCAAAGAAGACGACTTCTCGGGCGCGGGCGGCGTGAAGGGCTTTGTGAACTTCATCAACAAAGGCAAGTCGGTGTTGAACCCCAACATCTTCCACGCCATGGGCGACCGCCAGAGCGACCAGAACACCAACATCGGCGTGGAAGTGGCGATGCAGTGGAACAGCGGCTACAACGAGCAAGTGCTGTGCTTCACCAACAACATCCCCCAGCGCGACGGTGGCACCCACCTCACCGGTCTGCGCGCCGCCATGACGCGGGTCATCAACAAGTACATCGACGACAGCGAAATCGCCAAGAAAGCCAAGGTTGAAGTCACCGGCGACGACATGCGCGAAGGCCTGACCTGCGTGCTGAGCGTGAAAGTGCCCGAGCCCAAATTCAGCAGCCAGACCAAAGACAAGCTCGTCAGCTCCGAAGTGCGCGGCCCGGTGGAAGACATCGTCAGCCGCCTGCTGCACGACTACCTGCAAGAGCGCCCGGCCGATGCCAAGATCATCGTCGGCAAAATCATCGAAGCCGCCCGCGCCCGCGAAGCCGCCCGCAAGGCCCGCGACATGACCCGCCGCAAAGGCGTGCTCGACGGCATGGGCCTGCCCGGCAAACTGGCCGACTGCCAGGAAAAAGACCCCGCCATGTGCGAGATCTACATCGTCGAGGGCGACTCCGCCGGTGGCTCCGCCAAGCAGGGCCGCGACCGTAAATTCCAGGCCATCCTGCCCCTGCGCGGCAAGATCCTGAACGTGGAAAAAGCCCGGTACGAGAAGCTGCTCACCAGCAACGAAATCCTGACCCTGATCACCGCCCTGGGCACCGGCATCGGCAAGGCCGGCGGCACCACCGGCAACGACGACTTCAACGTCGCCAAGCTGCGCTACCACCGCATCATCATCATGACCGATGCCGACGTGGACGGTGCGCACATCCGCACCCTGCTGCTCACCTTCTTCTACCGCCAAATGCCCGAGCTGGTGGAGCGCGGCCACATCTACATCGCCCAGCCGCCGCTGTACAAGGTCAAGGCCGGCAAGGAAGAGCTGTACCTGAAAGATGCCAGCGCGCTGGACGGCTTTTTGCTGCGCATCGCGCTGATTCACGCCTCGGTCTACACCGGTGGTGAGAACGGCAGCACGCTCAGCGGCGACACCCTGGCCGAGCTGGCGCGCAAGCACCAACTGGCCCAGGCCGTCATCGCCCGCCTGCAAAACTTCATGGATGCCGAAGCCCTGCGCTCAGTGGCCGATGGCGTGGCGCTGAACCTGGACACCGTGGCCGACGCCGAAGTGTCCGCCGCCGCCCTGCAAGCCCGCCTGCCCGATGCCGAAGTGGCCGGTGAGTTCGACGTGCGCACCGACAAACCCATCCTGCGCATCAGCCGCCGCCACCACGGCAACATCAAGAGCAGCGTGCTCACCCAAGACTTCGTGCACGGCTCCGACTACGCCGCCCTGGCCGAAGCCGCCAACACCTTCAAGGACCTATTGAGCGAGGGTGCCAAGGTCATGCGCGGCGAAGGCGAGCGCCAAAAGGAAGAAAAAGTCACCGACTTCCGCCAAGCCATGGCCTGGCTCATCGCCCAAGCCGAACACGCCACCAGCCGCCAACGCTATAAGGGCCTGGGCGAAATGAACCCCGCCCAGCTCTGGGAAACCACCATGGACCCGACTGTGCGCCGCCTGCTGCGCGTGCAGATCGACGACGCGATCGAAGCGGATCGTGTGTTCACCATGCTGATGGGCGACGAAGTGGAGCCACGCCGGGATTTCATTGAGACGAATGCGCTGCGGGCGGGGAATATTGACGTTTGAGGTTTGTCGGGTGACACGGAAAGTGAAAACTGTGACAAGTTACTGAAAAAGTAGTGACACGGTTAATGAAAAAAAGGGCGTTCGAATGAGCGCCTTTTTTTTCTGCTCTCCAACACCTCCCCAAGGTTTGACACACTCCTAATGTTTTACTCTCTCAGATTAACTACAGGCCGAATACCTTGCCCCGTGATCGGAAAGCCACCGTTTTGAAATGGTGTTTGCTGCGCAAGGATCCAGTGAATTTAGAAATTACTCATGCAAAACGCACAACACCAAAACCTAGTCGGCTTCATCTGGAATATCGCCAACAAGCTGCCTCATGGCGGTGGCAGAAACCGCGACAGCGCAAGGCAAGACGGGAGAACGTCGTAGTGCCCGTTCCAGCCAACGTGACACTGGCATAGGCCATGCCGGTGCACTGGTGGCCGCAGGCTTGCACAGCATGCAATCTGCTGGCAACCGTGTCTGGCAGCGCCTTTGGCGACACGCAGTCGCAGCAAAATCTGCGCGATGGTGCGGGAGCGACCTACGACTTCGTCAAAGACCCCAACAACTGGCCGCAGTTGCTGGGTGTGATGGGCGCTACAGACCGCGAGAAGCTGGCCCAAGCCTATGAGCGCGGAGATGGCAAAGCCGTGGGCCAGCTCATGGGTGCTCAACTCGCCAATCTACCGATGGGTGGTGGAGCGGGTATGCTGGGGACGATTGGCAAGGTAGACAAGGCGGCGGAGGTGGCTACGGCGGCAGGGAAGGTAGTGAAGGGCTTGGAGGCCGTTGAAGATGCGGCCAAGGTAGCAAGCAAGCTGCCCGATAGCCCGGTGGATATCGCGCATACCATTGGAGCGGATTACAACGCCAGAACGGGCAAGGTCACTGGCGGACATTCCACGCTCAATGGCGATGTGAAGGTCACGGAAATTGTGAGTCCGCCGGATGCCAATGGGGTGTATGAAGCCACGGTGCAGATGAAAACGCCGCAGGGGGATTGGATGAGCAAAACCAGCAACGGGGGTAGAAACACCATGTTCCCGCAGACTTGGGATGCACCGAGGATTCAAGCTGAGATTGATTCGGCGTGGGTGGGCCGCGCTCCCCATCCAGACGGAACCCCGAATAAGTGGACAGGAATCAGCGCAAGTGGTGTCACGATCGAAGGTTTCGAAAAGCCAAGAGCAACTGCATATCCCATCTACGGAGGTGCGAAATGAGTGTACGTTTTCGCTATTTTTATCGTTGGTCTCACGAGGGTTTGGATAAGTACGGCAATCCCCCTTCACTTTTGACGGCCAGAAATATTAACGACTTACCCGTTGGCGAAACCCACCCTTTCTATATTCTGAGCGGTGCTCTTTCCGACTTCCCCGCCCACCACCCGGAGCATTTTGAGGGAGTCCTTCAACAAATCGATCGTTTGGAGCGTGGCGAGGTTCAAGCAGTCGAATGGGAGGGGCAAGGTTTTTGGCATCGAATATCTCCCACCCAAGTTACCTTTGAGCACGCCATCTTCGGCGAATGCCCCGAATGGCCAATATGGTCTTGCACGCTGGCGCAGTACAAAGCAGCGTTGCAAGGCTGGAAGCAATTTTTACAACTGCCCAAAAGCATCGACAGCGAGTTGATTGTGGAATTGCCAGACACGGCCCCGTGAGAATGCCCAGAGCTAAGGCTACAGCAATGGGGCCTTTCAAGCATAAAATCAGCCGCTAGCGCTTATAGCATCGGCGCAAGCAGCTATTAATTTCATAGTTCCACGCTCGAACACCCCCAACCCGGCGACCTGCTCCCCAGCGGCGCACTGATCGCCGCAGGCAACGTAGAACTCTACGACAGCCAGGGCCTGGTCAACCGGGGCACCATCCGCGCCGACAACCAACTGGTGCTCGAGGGCGTGAGCCTGGACAGCCGGGGTGGCAACCTGCAAAGCGGCGGCCTCACGCAGATCACGACCCGTGGCAACGTGGATCTAACCAACGCCCAGCTCAAAGCGGGAAGCCTCAATCTGAATGCAGGCGGCAGCCTGCTGCTGGCCAGCACCACCACCACGGCGGGCTACCAGATCGGCAGCGCTGCCAACGCTGCCAGTACCGGCACGGCCAGCCACACTCTGTTGGACCGTATTGCCAGCATCGACGTACAAGGCGATGCCGTCATCCGCACCGGCGGTGACTTCACGCAAAACGGTGCCCGCCTGGCCGTGGGTGGCAATCTGGCCGCACTGGTCGGCGGCAACTGGAACCTGGGTACGATACAAACCGGCGACAGCAAGCAGACCCTCCACCAAGGTGCCGTCGGCGGCCACGCCAGCAGCACCGAGACCTACAACACCACCAGCAGCGTCAGCGTGGGCGGTAGCACCCTGGCACAGGTCGGGGGCAACCTCACAGCCGTCGGTGCCAAGATAGACCTGGCAGGCGGCGGCGCCCTGGGCGTAAAGGGCAATATCGACCTCAGCGCCGCTGTAGACCGTCTGCAGGTCGACAGCCAGGCGACCAGCAGCAGTGGTGGCTGGGGTGGCCGCAGCCACAATGACACCGTGCACCTGGACACCCAAACCCTGCAAGGCACGCAGATCACCGCCAACAACAGCCTCAGCCTGGCCAGCGGCGGCAATATGGGCCTGCAAGCCAGCAGCATCCAGCTCAGCCAGGGCAACCTGGCCCTGCAAGCCGCAGGCGACATCCGAATGGGCACGCAGAACCAGCACAGTGAGCTAGCCACCACCCTCAGTGGCAGCCACAACACCGGCCTGTCCAACAAAAGTGGCATCGAAGCACACAGCCGCACCAGCGATACCGCCATGGGCAGCAGCCTGGGCGGTAGCACGGTAACCGCAGTGGCTGGCCAGACCTGGCGGTGCACGGCAGCAACGTGCTCAGCGACACGGGCACGACCCTGGTGGCGGGCAACAATCTGGCCATCACCGCCGCCACCAACACCGCCAGCCAAAGCGACTTCAAGGAAGAGAAGAAGTCTGGCCTGATGGGCAGCGGCGGCATCGGCATTACTGTGGGCAAGAAACAGCTCAGCACCGACGGCCAGGACCGCAGCAGTACGGCATCCGGCAGCACGGTCGCTGCGCTGTCGGGCGGCGTCACCCTGGTGGCGGGCAACCAGTAAAGCCAGACGGGCAGCCAGGTGCTGGCCATCGGGGCGGACGGCAATGTGGCTGCGGCCAACATCGCCATCCAAGCCAAAGACGTGGCCATCACTGAGGCCCGCGAGAGCAGCTCCAGCAGCATGACCACCAAGCAAAGCAGCAGCGGGATCACGCTGGCACTGTCCAGCCCCATCATCACGGCCGCGCAGACCGTGCAAGGCATGGCCCAGGCAGCCAGCCAGACCAAGGATGTACGCATGCAGGCCCTGGCCGCAGCAGGTGCGGGACTCAACGTTTACAACAACGTCGACGACATCAAGACTGCCGCCAACTAGCTCACCGAAGTGAGACTATTCAACCAACCGCCTCGAACACACAAATTCGAACACTCCCGCTAGTTCCTTCGCCGAGCAAACTGATCAAGGGTTACCTAGCGTATTTGGAGGTTTTTATCGTGCGCTGTACCGAGCCTTCAAGGAGCCAGAATTCAGCTGGCTACATTCCGCGTTTGAAGACTATATCGCCGAACATTGGTCAGGCGCGATGGGCCGAAGGAATCACCGAATGCCAGACTCGCTCTGGTCAAGGCTGACCTGGGCACCACTCTCGGCAGCAGCCTCACGGGCGGGCTTATCCAAACGCCGGCTAGCCGACCTGATCGAACAAAACCAGATTCAAGTGGCTCGAAGAGTTACGGCGTCTGGACGCGAATTTGTAATGGTGCGGCAGAAGGATATCGAAGCCATGATCAGCTTTGCAGCTGACAATATGTGTTTGGCTGAAGCCGCTTCATGCCTGGGCATGAAGCGGCAGCGCTTGAGCAGATTGCTACCATTCCTATGCCCAAATGCGAGAAAGTCCACATTCCACGGCACTCCCTGGCTCATTCCCAAAGCTTGGATCGAGGAATGGACAGGCAAGCTCAACGCACTTTCCCATTACAAATCGATTCCATCATGGGCGATCTCCTTGGACCAATTGCTCCGCTATGGCCCTCTGGACGAACATCGGGTGTGCACCTTGCTGCGAGATGTCGAATTTGACTTATTCCCACCGATAGGGCTGTACGCAAACTCAGTTGGTTTAGCGGGCCTCCTGTTTGACCGTTGTCAGCTACTTAAAAATTATGCAGGCGCACAACGCGTCTTTTATTCCATCCCAGATGCTGCCAGCCGATTGGGTGTGAAGCAAGAGGTGGCATATGCCCTCGCAGCCCTCGGCCTTCTGGAGGTTGAGATGAACATATCTGGTCGCCGTCAGGCGCAAGGGGTAAGCGCCAGTTCGCTTAGGAAATTTCAATCGAGCTACGTTTTGGCCTCTGATGCGGCCAAGACTTTAGGCTGCTCATCTCGGGCTATCATCACGGCGCTTTTAGCAGACGGCATTGACCCGGTCGCTGGCCCCTCCCAAAATAACTGCAGACAAACCGTCTACTCGCGCAAGGATTTGGAGAGAATCCCATGGCTCGCAACGCTGAACGGCCCAGGTCCTGAAGGTGTGGACTGAACAAGCTGGGGATCTTTGCAAGTGTGTGGGAATGATTCCGGCTCTCTTCCGTTTCGGGTGGCACACCACTGCCCACTCCCACAGCAGGGTCAAGCCCTTGCCTTGCGCAGCGGATTGGCGGGTAGGTGAGAGAGCTTGCCCGCGATCAAGAAGGCCATGGCGATGAAGTGGCGGGTTGAGCCGTAGCCGCGCGCCTTGGCTTTGGCCGCTTGCAGCAACGAATTCACGGCCTCCACATAGCCGGTGTGCAAGTGGGCTGCCTCAAACGCCGTGAGGATGCCCGCCCAGTGCTGTTTGATGGTCTTGGCCAACTCCTTGATCGGGTGCAGCTGGGAGCGCTGCGCCAAGTGCAGCCACTTCTTCAAAGACTGCGCACTCTGGGCTGCGTCTGAGCGGCTGTTTGCATAGATGTCGCGCAGCGCCTCCTTGATGCGCCACGCCCGTGCCGTCTTCAGGCGGCTGTGGGGCATCCAGTCCATCTTGTCCCGCTCTTTGGCCGTCCACTGGGCTTGGTCTTTGAGCCAGCACCAGCGCGTCTTCTTCAGCCAGCCCTCATCTCTGGCTTCTTCGCGCCGCACTGCGTCCACGGCCTTGTTGGCCAGCTGCACGACGTGGAAGCCGTCAAAGGCCACTGCCGCAGCAGGTAGATACTTGGCCGCCCCGGCGATGAAGGCTTTGGACATGTCCATGCAGACCACCTTGATGGCCTCGAGCTTGCCTTGGTGGGTTTTGAAGTCTTCTGTAAAGCGCTGCACCGTGCTGGCATCTTTGCCCGGTGTGGCGTAGATCAGTTGGCCTTTGGACAGGTCGTGCACCAGCGTGATGTAGCTGTGACCTTTGGCGTAGGAGGTCTCATCGATGCCGATGACGTGTGTATCGGCGTAGCTTTCTTTGGCGCGCGCCAGATCCACGTGGGCATCGATTTGCCGCCACAAGGCGTTATCCGAGCAGCGCAGGATGCGCGCACAGGCCGAGACCGGCATCTCGCGCGCCAGCGTCAGGGCCAAGGCCTCGAACATGAGGGTGAAACGGCTGCCTTCGCGGGCCCAGGGCACGCCCAGTTGGGTGGTGCCCTGGCAGGCGCTACACGCAATACGCGGCAGCTCACAGTGCACGTAGGCCTCGAACTGGAAGAAGTCCAGGTGGCGCCAACTGCGCCCGCGGTGGTCATGGATCTTTTGCTCGGCAGCGCCACAGGCCGGGCATGGCGCACTGCTGGCACGCCAGACTACGTACAGGTCAATTCGGCTGCGGGCCACATCCAGGGCCACGCGTTCAACATCCCAGGGTTGCGTCAGACCCAGGGCTTGGCGAAACAACTCTTCTTGCATTGCCGCTTTCTTCTTCAGCTTGGGGTGTCAACTCTAACCCCTGCTGTGGGAGTGGGCAGTGGTGTGCCACCCGAAACGGAAGAGAGCCATGATTCCATGTGCCATTCTCATTGATCCTGCAAAACCTGTTGACTTTAAAGACCCTCCTTTCGCAGATTCAGTGGGAACCTACAGAGGTTGTAGGTTCTCATTGGTCTGGCAAATATTCTCCAAATCGCGCGCCCCTATGGACGATCGGCGATGCCGCCTACTTTGTGGGCTTAAAACGAATGGACGGTGGTGAATGCGGCCACCACCGCCTGCGCCGCTATCGGCTGCTGGGGAGCGATTGCAATTCCCTGGGAGTGTTCTGGTGCCCAGACTCCTAGCCCTCAGTACCCCCGCCCCGCAGCGCCCGCCGGTACTGCATCGCCTCAGCCACATGGTGTACCTGCGTGGTGGCGGTGCCCTCTAAATCCGCAATCGTGCGGGCGACTTTGAGTGCGCGGTGGATGCCGCGGGCTGACCAGCCGAGTTTGGCGGCCGCACCGTGCAGGAAGCGTGCAGCGGCGGGCTCCAGAGCCACGGCCTGGTCGATGGCTTTACCGTGCAGCGCCTGGTTGGTGCCGCCTTGGCGGTCCACGGCGCGCTGGCGGGCGGCAGTGCAGCGTGCGCGGATGGCGGCGGTGGATTCGCCGGGCGGGGCGTGCAGCAACTCTTCGGCGGGTAAGGTGGGTACTTCCAGGTGCAGGTCGATGCGGTCGATCAGCGGGCCGCTGAGTTTGCCCTGGTAGCGTGCTACCTGGTCGGGGCTGCAACGGCAGGCCCTCTGGTGAGAGCCCAGGTAGCCGCAGGGGCAGGGGTTCATGGCCGCAATGAGCTGGAAGCGCGCCGGAAACTGCGCCCGGCGTGCCGCGCGGGCGATGGTGATGAGGCCGGTTTCCAGCGGTTCGCGCAAGGCTTCCAATGCGGCCCGGGGGAATTCGGGCATTTCGTCCAAAAACAGTACGCCGTGGTGGGCCAGCGAGATTTCGCCCGGGCGCGGCGGCGATCCTCCGCCCACCAGGGCCACGGCGCTGGCCGTGTGGTGCGGGCTGCAGGTGGACCGGGTGGCCCAGCGCTCCAGCGCAAAGCTGCCGCCCAGGCTGGCGATGGCGGCGCTTTGCAGGGCCTCGGTCACGGTCATGGGCGGCAGCAGTCCGGCAAAGCGCTGCGCCAGCATGGACTTGCCCGAGCCTGGAGGGCCGACTAAAAGTAGGCTGTGGGAGCCGGCGGCGGCAATTTCAAGCGCCCGCTTGGCCCCGGCCTGGCCTTTCACGTCGGCCAGGTCGGCGTAGCCCGGTAAATGGGCGGTGTCGGGCAGGGCGGTGCTGGCCAGGCGCGCCCAACCGTCGCTGGGGGTGGCTTCGCCATCGCTACCATCCCCCAGCGGCAGAAACTGTTGCACCACATCGAGCAGGTGGTGGGCACAGAACACCTGGGCATCGGGCACCAAGGCGGCTTCTTCGGCACTGCCAGGGGGCAGCACCAAGCGGGTTTGCACCTGTTGGGTGTGCAGGGCCAGGCTCATGGCCAGCGCGCCGCGCACCGGACGCAAAGCCCCTGACAGCGACAGCTCCCCAGCAAATACATGTCCGGCCAGGCGTTCGCTGTCGATCTGGCCACTGGCGGCCAGGATGCCCAGGGCGATCGGCAGGTCAAACCGTCCCGAGTCCTTGGGCAGGTCCGCCGGGGCCAGGTTGACGGTGATGCGTTTGTTGTGCGGAAACTCCAGTCCGGCGTTCTGGATGGCCGAGCGCACCCGCTCGCGGGCTTCTTTGACCTCGACGTCGGCCAAACCCACCAGGGTAAAGCTGGGTAAGCCATTGGTTAAGTGCACCTCGACGGTGACTGCGGGGGCATCCAAGCCCAGCAAAGCCCGGCTTTGCACCAAACATAAGCCCATAGCGATAAGACTCCCCATATCGGTGCAAAAAATGGACTCCAACACGGAATCCACCCGTGCGCACCATTTGTGTGCGATAAATATGTGCCCAAACCTGTGCACCGTGAAAACGGGGGTGCCTGGAGGTGTTACCAAAGTAACAATAATTTGGCACGCAATCTGCTTAAACGTGGTTGCCGTTCCCCTTTTCATTTTGGAGAAGCACATGACACAGCCCGTGCCCAAGGCCGCCCGCCTTGCCGCCCTATCTTGCGACAGCCTACTGAAAGAGCAGCCATGAAACTAGTCACCGCCATCATCAAACCCTTCAAGCTGGACGAAGTGCGCGAAGCCCTGTCCAGCATTGGTGTGCAGGGTATCACCGTGACGGAAGTCAAAGGTTTCGGTCGCCAAAAGGGCCACACCGAGCTGTACCGTGGTGCCGAGTATGTGGTGGATTTCTTGCCCAAGGTCAAGATTGAAGCCGCCATCTCCGACGAACTGGTCGACCGCGTGATCGAGGCCGTCGAAGGCGCAGCGCGCACCGGCAAGATCGGTGACGGCAAGATTTTTGTCTACAACTTGGAGCAAGTTGTCCGCATCCGCACGGGTGAAACCGGCAAAGAAGCGCTGTAAGCAGCATCCTCTTTCCTCAGAAAGCAAGCAAACATGAAAAAATTACTAGCGTCCCTGGCTCTCGGCTTGGGGTTAATGTGGGGCGGATCTTTTGCCCAGGCACAGGCTCCTGCCGCGGATGCGGCCAGCGCTCCGGCGATGGTGGCATCGGCCGAGGCCAAACCCGCGGATGCAGCACCTGCGGCTGCACCCGCACCGGCGGCTGCTGAAGCCGCTGCGTCGGCCCCTGCCGATGCCGCTTCTGCTCCTCCCGCTCCGGTTCCCAACAAGGGCGATACCGCCTGGATGATGTTGTCCACCCTGCTGGTCATCCTGATGACCGTGCCTGGCTTGGCACTGTTCTATGGCGGCCTGGTGCGCAGCAAGAACATGTTGTCGGTGCTGATGCAGGTGATGGTCACGTTCTCGATGATCATCGTGCTGTGGTTCATTTACGGCTACAGCCTGGCTTTCACCGAAGGCAATGCCTACGTCGGTGGCTTCGACCGGCTGTTCATGAAGGGCATCTGGGACAACGCTGCGGGCACATTTGCCAACGCCGCTACGTTCAGCAAGGGTGTCTACATTCCTGAAATCGTGTTTGCTGCCTTCCAGGCAACTTTCGCCGGTATCACCTGCTGCCTGATCGTTGGTGCCTTCGCAGAACGTATCAAGTTCTCGGCCGTACTGCTGTTCTCGGCCCTGTGGTTCACCTTCAGCTACGCCCCTATCGCCCACATGGTGTGGTTCTGGATGGGCCCTGATGCCTACTCCGGCAAGGAAGTGGTCGATGCGATGAACGCCAAGGCCGGTCTGATCTGGCAATGGGGCGCGCTGGACTTCGCAGGCGGCACCGTGGTGCACATCAACGCCGCTGTGGCCGGTCTGGTCGGTGCTTTCATGATCGGCAAGCGTGTCGGTTATGGCAAAGAATCCATGGCTCCTCACAGCCTGACGCTGACCATGGTAGGTGCTTCCCTGCTGTGGGTGGGCTGGTTCGGTTTCAACGCCGGTTCTGCTCTGGAAGCCAACGGCTTTGCTGCCCTGGCTTTCATTAACACCCTGGGCGCTACGGCGGCTGCGGTGCTGGCATGGTGCGTCGGCGAAGCGCTGATGAAGGGCAAGGCTTCGATGCTGGGTGCTGCATCCGGTGCCGTGGCAGGCTTGGTGGCGATCACGCCCGCCGCCGGTAACGTCGGTATCGGTGGTGGCCTGGTGGTGGGTTTCCTGGCTGGTTTTGCCTGCCTGTGGGGTGTCCATGGCCTGAAGAAAATCCTGGGCGCAGACGACACACTGGACGTGTTTGGCGTGCATGGCGTGGGCGGTATCCTGGGTGCGCTGTTGACCGGCGTGTTCAACTCGCCCAGCCTGGGTGGCCCGTCCACCGTGGCCGACTGGGTCTCGGTGGGTATGACCCCCGCAGACGCTTACTCGGTGGGCGCTCAGGTCTGGATTCAGCTGAAGGCTGTACTGCTGACCATCTGCTGGTCCGGTGTGGTGGCTGCCATTTCTTACAAGATCGTGGACCTGACCGTCGGTCTGCGTGTCACGGAAGAAGAAGAGCGCGAAGGCCTGGACATCAGCTCCCACGGCGAAACCGCATACAACCGCTAATGTGATTTGGAGCGCTGCGGCCCGTGCGCCGCAGCCGCTCCGCGACAGAGTCTTCCAAAGAGATTCGGCCCGCCTACAGCAATGTGGACGGGCTTTTTTTTGCCCGTTCACAATACGGGTACCGCAACTTTCCCCTCTGCACTTCCCATGACCTGGACCACCGTCACCACCGATCCCAACGCCTTGGGCGAATCCCCGTTTTGGCACCCGCAGGAAAAGCGGCTGTACTGGGTCGATGTGCCCGGCAAGCTGCTGCAGCGGCTGGACGCAGCCAGCGGCGTGGTGGAGCGCTGGGCCATGCCCAGCGAGCCCGGCTGCATCGCACCGGCCACCGGCGGCGGCCTGGTGGTGGCGCTGCGCGATGGCATTTACCGCGCGCCGGTGTGGGGCGGTGAGATGGCCCTGCTGGCCGCCGCGCCTTACGACCCGGCCACCACCCGCTTCAACGACGGCAAATGCGACCCGCTGGGCCGCTTCTGGGCCAGCACCATCTACGAGCCGCGCGATGCCCGCAAGGCCGAGCTGTACTGCCTGGAAGGCGAGCAACTGCGCAGCATGGCGGGCAATGCCATCACCGGCAACGGCCTGGCCTGGTCGCCCGATGGCAAGACCCTGTACTGGTCGGACACGCCGCACCACATCGTCCACGCCTGGGACTGGGATGCCGGGCCCAACGTGCTGTCGCACTACCGCGAATTCCTGCACATGGCCCCCAAGCCCGCAGGCTGGCAGCCCGGCATGCCCGGCTACGGTGGTCGCCCCGACGGCGCGGCGGTGGACGTGCAGGGCAACTACTATTCGGCCCAGTTCGAAGGCCAGCGCCTGTGCAAGTTCTCGCCTGATGGCGACCTGCTCAACGCTTATGCGCTGCCGGTGCGCTGCCCCACCATGCCCTGCTTCGGCGGCGACGATCTGCAAACCCTGTACCTCACCACCGGCCGCCATGGGCGCCCCGCCGCCGAGCTGGAGGCGATGCCCGCATCCGGCTGCGTGCTGTCCATGCGGATGGAGGTACCGGGGCTGCCAGTCAACTTCTTCCACGGGTGATGGTTATCCGATGGCGCTATTTTTTTAGTAGCTGCTTGTGCTTATGGAGTAAGCGCTGGGACCATTTTTCCTGTAAAACTTATCGGTTTGGCGTGGGATCCGCAGATACACCGTCAGTGGACGACCAGGTCGTGACGCGGTTGCGGCCGTTCTTCTTGGAGTGGTAGAGGGCCTGGTCGGCCAGGTCGATCAGTGTGGCCGGGTCGGGCACGTGTGGGCCGATCTCGGCCACGCCGAAGCTCATGGTGACCTTCACGCCGACGTGGTCACGCAGCGCGCTACCCAGGTTCGCGTCGATGTCTTCGCGCAGCCGTTCGGCGATTTCGGCCGCCTGGGCCGCCGTGCCACCGGGCAGCATGATGCAGAACTCTTCGCCACCATAGCGTCCCACAAAGTCGCCCAGCCGCAGTCCGCGCGACAAGGCTTTTGCTGCACCCTGGATCACCTGGTCGCCGCCCGCATGGCCGTATTTGTCGTTGACCTGTTTGAAGTGGTCGATGTCGCACATGATGCAGCTGATCGGCGTGGCAGTGGCCCTGGCCTCGGCGAAGCGCTGCTCGGCCTGCTGCATCAGCGAGCGGCGGTTGAAGATGCCGGTCAGCGCATCGCGCGTGGCCAGCAGCGTCAGCTCTTCGTTCTTGCGTTCGATCTCGCGCTGCGAGGCACTCAACTCGCCCATGGCCACCTGTAGCCGTTCGGTGCGTTCGTGCAGTTCGGTCACGTCGGAAAATGTGGCCAGGCAACCGCGCACCTGGTTGGCACCTTCGGTGATGGGGGCGCAGTTCATCACCAGTTCGCGGCGCGGCAGCCCTTCAAACTCCAGCGTCAATGGCACCCCCAGCACCGTCTTCTTCTGCTGCACCGCCTGGCGCCAGGGTGGGGGGGTGTCTGACGGCAGGGCGGCCAGCATCCAGGTCAGTTTGTTGGCATCGACTCCGGTCAGCGCCTGCGCATTTTCGTTGCACAGTTCGCAGAAAGCTTGGTTGGCCAGCATGATGCGGCCGGACAGGTCGAGCACCAGCACGCCCTCGGTGAGGGTGTCGAAGGCGTTGCGCACGCGCTCGGGAACGGCGGCGTTCGGGTCCAGGTGGCGCAATACGCGCCGCAGGTACAGCGCGAAAGCCACGAAGCCCACACCGGTGATGAACACCAGCCACTGCGCCAGCGGATCGTGCAGCCAGCCGCGCAGCGTGGTCGGTAGCGCAGGCTCGAAAACGAGCTGTACCTCACCCCAGGCATTGCCGTTGGAGATCAGTGGCACGCGGATGTTGTCAGCAGTCGACAGCTCACTGGGCGCCAGCCGCCAACCACGTGCATGCTCGCCCACCTGGGCCAGCGGCTGGCCGCTTGCACCGATCACCCGCACCGACAGCAGTTTCGGCTCGCGCAGCTGGGCGTCCTTCAGTACGCGCTGCACGGTGGAGTCGGGGGCAGGCAGATCGGCTACGCCCGTGCGCAGCGCCGTCACCACCTCGCCGCCCACGATGCGTGCCATCTGGCCACGTTGACGGCGCGCACTTTCCTCGCGGTCGGGCGGATAACCGGTGAACACCTCGCCAATCAGCACCAGCGTGACCATCAGCGACACCAGCCCCAGCGCGATGCGCACCGCGGGGGTCAACATCTTTTGCAGCGCGCTTCTCACGCTGATGTCCCCGAACCGGTGCCGGATGCCATATCGTCTTTGCGCTCCGATATTTCTGCTTCCTGGGTGGGTGCCACGTCGTCCGCGGTGGCCACGCTGTCCCCGGTCGTTTGCCCGCCCTGCGCGCCATCGCTCTGGCGACCGGCAATGCCGCGGTTGGGCTTCGGGCGGCTCAACACCGGCACCGGGTCGAAGTTCTGCCAGGCTGGCGTGGTGGCCAGCATACTGGTCAGCAGTGCGCCACCGCGTGTGGCCCAGATGGCCACGCCGAGCGACAGCGCCGTGCCGCCGATCAATACCGCGTCGATCACGGGTTCGCCGCGGGGCAGATCGGTATCGTTTTTGCTGCTGTCGACCTCTATGGAGGGCTCTGCCGCGTGGCGTACGCTGGTCGAAGAAGATGCACGCAGACGCTCTTCTTCCTCCAACAGCAGCTCCACCTGAGACAGCGCGATGGCGCGACGCTCCGACAAGCCGGAGATAGGCGTGGGCAGCAGCAGGTTCTGACTGCTAATCTCAAAAGACAGAAGGCGACCCGATTCGGCAGTGGCCACCGCATCCACACCCGGCGCTGACAGGCCGTTTTGGACCACGGTAGCCCGGGAGGCCGTCGGTTCCTTGGTTGCCGACGCAGAGCTGCCGGCAGCCACTGTCTCTGCGTTTGGTGAGGCAGTGGCTGCGGTTGGTGAGCCCGGCTGGGCGGGTGGCACAGCGACCGTTGGTAACGCGGCCGTATCGGCTTCACCCAGGCGGACCGAAAAGATGGCGGTACGCACCGAGCCGCCACTGCTTTGGACCTGGACCGTGATGTCGTACGAGACACCCGGCACACCCGTGGCTATCAGCGCGCTGTTGGCGACTGTCACCACGCCGGTCAACGGGTCGATGGCAAACCGGCCACCGGCATCATCGACCAGGGAATACGACAGGGGAGTGCTGGCATCCGCGCCAAAGGCCTGCACGGTGATGCCCACCGCCGTACCATCGACCGTGCGGACGGCCACCCGATTCGGCTCGGGATTGGAGTCGGTGGGTTCGGATATCCCGAGGTCGTTTGCATTCACCACCGAGAGGGTGAAGCTTTGGGTGCGGGTGCTGCCGTCGGAGCTGGTGGCACGCACGGTGATGTTGTGGCTGGTCGCGGTCTTGACGTCGAGCAATGCGCCTTGGGCTACCGTCACTACGCCGCTGGTCGCATCGATGGCGAAGCGCCCGCCCGCGTCGTCGGCAAGGCTGTAGCGTGTGGTATCGGTGCTGTCGGGGTCGCTCGCCTGTGCAGTGATGCCAACCAGGGTGCCGGTGGCCGCGTTTTCGGCCACGCGGTTGGGTGTTGCATCGGCATCGGTAACCAGGCCAACGCCACCTTCGTTGACATCGACGACCATTACCATGAGAGCCTGTATGCGGCTCAGTCGCCCGTCGGACACCTGCACGACGACCTCGTACACATTGTTGCCATCGGCATCGCGCGCAGCTTCGAAGTCGGGTGCTGGATTGAAACGCAGTGCGCCCGAGCTGCTGTCGATGGTGAACAGCCCTGCATCGGCCCCACCCACGATCCCGTAGCCCAGAACGTCGCCATCTGCATCCGTGGCTGTCACCGTGGTGATGGTCGTGGTGTTTTCCGCGACCAACAGCGTGGCGGTTGCGGTACCTCCGTTGCTGGTGATTACCGGGGCCCGGTTCGGCTGCGCAAGCGCCAGGTCGCGCATGGCCGGGACGCTTGCGGCGTTGCCGTCGTCCACCGTGAACAGCACCGTGCGTGTGGTCATGCCCGGCAGGGCGCTGCTGTTTGAAAAGCTCACGCTGCGCAGCGCAGCCTGGTAGTCGGCCACGGTGGCGCTACCGACCAGCGTGAGCACGCCCGTGGCGGCGTTCCAGCTACCCGAGATGCCGTTTTGGTCGATAAAGCCCAGTGTGTCCTGGCCGACGGCGTAGTGGGCGCTGATGGCTACGCTGGCGCCGCTCAGACTGGCGTTGTCCAGGTCCGACACCAGCAGGCCGCTGTCGATGGCAACCGCCGCACTGCCCCATGCATAACTGGCGCCGCCGCCACTGGTGAGCACCACCGGCGCCTGGTTCAAGGCAGCCACGCTGAGAGTAAAGCTGGCAATCGCCACGCCGCCATGGCCGTCGTTGGCCATGACCTGGATGCCCAGGTTGCCGGCATCGGCATGGGCAGGCGTGCCCGAGAACGTGCGCGTGGCAGCATCGAAACCCAGCCAGGCGGGCAGGGCGCCGCCGCCTGCCAGTTGCGCGCTGTAGGCCAAGGTGTCAGCCGGGTCCGCATCGACGAAAGTATTGACTGCAAACTGGAGCTGAAAGGCCGTACCCTCGGTGGCCATCTGGTCCGCGATGGGCAGGGCAGCGGTTGGTGGGTCGTTGATATCGATGACATGGACCGTGATCGCCTGGCTGGCGCTCAGCGCGCCGTCGCTGGCGCTGACGACGAGGTGGTAGACATTGTTGGCGGTAGCATCTTGCGGGCTCTCGTAGTTGGGTGCGCCGACGAAGCACAGCGCACCGGAGCTGGCATCCACGCTGAAACACGCCGCATCGACCCCACCGCTGATCGCATAGCCCAGCGTGGGGCTATCCACGTCGGTGGCGGTGACAGTCAGCACGAAAGTGCTGTTTTCGGCCACGTTCACCGTCGCGGCGCTAGTGACCACGGGGGCTTCGTTCACATCGGTCACGGTGACCGCGATGGCCTGGGTGTCGGCCAGCGTGCCGTCGCTGGCCTGCACCACCAGGTCGTAGACGTTGTCGGCACCCGCATCCTGCGGGGCCTCGAAGTTGGGGGTGTTCAGAAAGCCCAGTACGCCGGTGTGGGTGTCGATGCTAAAACGCGCAGCGTCCGCACCGCCAGTGATCGCATAGCTCAAGGCCGGGCCGTCCAGGTCCATGGCTACGATCGTCGTTATGGCGTTGGTGTTTTCGGCTACGCTGACCATGGCCGTCGCCACGCCGCCGTTGCTGGTGATCACGGGCGCGTTGTCGTTGACGTCGATCACTGTGACGGCCATCATTTGCGTGTCGGTCAAGCTGCCGTCGCTGACCTGCACCGTCACCTCGTAAACGTTGTTGGCACCCGCGTTCTGCGGATTTTCGAAATCTGGCGGACTGGTGAAGGACAACGCACCGGTGACGCTGTCGATCTGGAAGCGCGCAGCGTCGGTACCGCCCACGATGCTGTAGGAGCGCGATGGCCCGTCCGCATCGCTGGCCGCTACCGTGGTCACAGCCGTGGTGTTCTCCGCCACACTGACCGATGCCGCGGCACCTCCGCCATTGCTGGTGATAAAAGGTGCGTTGTCATTCAGATCCGTCACCGCCACGGTAATGGCCTGCGTGTCGGTGAAGCTGCCGTCGCTTACCCGCACCTGCACGTCGTAGAAGTTGTTGGCCCCGGTATCCTGCGGGCTCTCGAAGTCCGGCGTACTCACAAAATGCAGGGCGCCCGTGCTGGCATCGATCTGGAACAGCGCCGCGTCCGCGCCACCGACGATGCTGTAAGCCAGTGCGGAGCCATCCGCGTCGGTTGCCACAACGGCGGTCACCGCCGTACCGTTTTCGGCCAGGCTGGTCGAGGCCGTGGCACCGCCGCCGTTGCTGGTGATCACCGGAGCGTTATCGTTGAGGTTGGTCACTGTGACGGCGATGGTCTGGGTGTCGGCCAACAGGCCGTCGCTGGCCTGTACCGTCACCTCGTAGACGTGGTTCAAGTCGGCATCCAGCGGGTTTTCGAAGTCTTGCGCGTCCACGAAACGTAACGCTCCCGAGTTGCCATCCATCTGGAACAGCGCTGCGTCCGCGCCGCCCACGATGCTGTAGGTAATGGCTGGTCCGTCGATATCGGTGGCCACTACGGTCGTGATGGCGGTGCTGTTTTCAGCCACGGCGACACTGGCTGCAGGGCCGCCCCCCCCGCTGGCGATGACCGGTGCGTTGTCGTTGGCGTCCGCCACCGTCACGGCCAGGGCCTGCACGTCGGTCAGGCTGCCGTCGCTGACCTGGACCGTTACGTCGTATACGTTATCGGCGTTGGCATCCTGCGGGTTCTCAAAATCGCGTGTGGCCACGAAACGCAAGGCACCCGTGCTGGTATTGATCGTGAATTGCGCCGCATCGGCGCCACCGACGATGCTGTAGCCCAGCGTAGAGCCGTCAGCATCGGTCGCGGTAACAAGGGTCACGAACGAGGCGTTTTCGACCACGTTGACTGCGGCTGTGGTACCACCGCCATCGCTGGTGATGACAGGCGGGTTGTCATTGAGATTGGTTACGGTGACCGCGATGGCCTGGGAGTCGACCGTGCTGCCGTCGCTGACCTGTACCGTTACGTCGTAGACGTTGTCGCCTCCGGCATCCTGTGGGGCTTCGAAATCCGGTGCCAATGCAAATCGCATGGCACCGGTGCTGCTGTCGATCTGGAACCGCGCGGCATCAATGCCGCCCACGATGCTGTAGCTGAGTAACGGTCCGTCCGCATCGGTGCCGGTTACTGTGGTCACAGCCGTACCGTTTTCGGCGATGGACACGCTGGCCGTGGCGCCGCCACCATTGCTGGTAACCGCCGGTGCGTTATCGTTCACGTCGGTCACCGTTACTGACAGGGCCTGTGTGTCAGACAAGGTACCGTCGCTGATCCATACCTGCACGTCGTACACGTTGTCAAGGTTGGCGTCATCCGGGGCCTCGAAGTCTGGTGCCACCTGGAAGCTCAACACGCCGGTAGACGCATTGATCTGGAACAGCGCCGCATCGGCACCACCGCTGATGGAATAGGCCAGGGCCGAGCCGTCCGCGTCGGTCGCCGCCACCGTGGTCACGGTCGTGCTGTTTTCCGGTACGTTCAGCGCCGCCGAGGCACCGCCGCCGTTGCTGGTGATGTCCGGTGCGTTGTCGTTGAGGTTGGTCACCGTGATGGTGAGGGCCTGCGTATCCGTCAGGTTGCCGTCGCTGGCCTGTACCGTCACGTCGTAGACGTTGTTGGCACCCGCATCCGTCGGGTTCTCGAAGTCGGGCGCAGATAAGAAGCTCAGCGCGCCGGTGCTGGTATCGATCTGAAACAGTGCTGCATCGGCACCGCCGCTGATGGCGTAGGTCAGCGAGGGGCTGTCCACATCGGTGGCCGTCACCGTGGTGACCGCCGTGCTGTTCTCGGCCATAGAGACACTGGCCGTGGTGCCGCCGCCGTTGCGGGTGATCACCGGTGCGTTGTCATTCAGGTCGGTGACGGTCACGGCCAGGTTCTGCGTGTCCGTCAATGTGCCGTCGCTCACCCGCACGGTCACGTTGTAGACGTTGTTGGCGCCTGCGTCCGTCGGGTTCTCAAAGTCGGGGGCGCTCACGAAGCTTAAAGCGCCGGTGCTGGCGTTGATCTGGAACAGCGCCGCGTCGGCACCGCCGCTGATGGCGTAGGTCAGCGAGGGGCCGTCCACATCGGTGGCTGTCACCGCAGTCACCGCCGTGCCGTTCTCGGCCATGAAAACACTGGCCGTAGCGCTGCCGCCGTTGCTGGTGATGGTCGGTGCCACGTCATTCACATCGGTCACCGTGACGGTGAGGGCCTGGGTGTCACTGGCGTTGCCGTCGCTCACCTGCACGCTCAGGTCATAGACATTGTCGGCACCTGCGTCCGTCGGGGCCTCGAAGTCGGGTGCGCCAACGAAGCGCAAACTGCCTGTGCTGCTGTCGATCTGGAACAGCACCGCGTCCGCACCACCGCTGATCGAATAGGTCAATGTGGAGCCGTCCAAGTCGGTTGCCGCTACGGTGGTTACTGCCGTGCTGGCCTCGGCGACGGAGACGCTGGCCGTGCCACTACCACCATTGCTGGTGATCAGCGGTGCGTTGTCGTTGGCATTGGTCACCGTCACGGCGATGGCCTGGGTATCGGTGAAACCGCCATCGCTCACCTGCACCTGCACCTCGTACACGTGGTCAAAGCCCACGTCCTGCGGGTTCTCGTAGTCTGGTGCGGCGAGAAGGGTCAGTGCACCGGTGTTGGCATCGATGGCGAAGCGGGCTGCGTCCGCCCCGCCGGTGATGCTGAAGGTCAGTGTGGGGCTGTCCGAATCGATGGCCGTCACCGTGGTGACGGTCGTGGTGTTCTCTGCCATGCTGACGGCCGCCGTGGCACCACCGCCGTCGCTGGTAATGTTCGGCGCGTTGTCGTTCAGGTCGGTTACCGTGACGGCGATGGATTGCGTGTCTGCGAACGTGCCGTCGCTGGCCTGTACCTGCACGTCGTAGATGTTGTTGGCACCCGCGTCTTGCGGGTTTTCGAAATCAGGCCCCAGCACGAAACCCAAGGCCCCCGAACTGGCGTTGATGGTGAACAGCGCTGCGTCTGCACCGCCGACGATACCGTAGGTCAGCGCGGAACCATCGGCGTCAAGGGCTGCCACCGTGGTCACGGCCGTGGTGAGTTCGGTCACGCTGGTGGCGGCTGATGTGCCACCGCCATGGCTGGTGATGACCGGCACGTTGTCATTGAGGTTGGTCACCGTGATGGCGATGGACTGGCTGTCGGTAAAGGTACCGTCGCTGACCTGCACCGTCACGTCGTAGACGTTGTTGGTACCCGCGTCCGTCGGGATTTCATAGTCCGGTGCGCCCACGAAGCTGAGTGCACCGGTGCTGCTGTTTACCTGGAACAGTGCCGCATCGGCTCCGCCCACAATGCTGTAGGTCAGTGTGGGGCCGTCCGTGTCGATGGCCGCCACCGTGGTCACCGCGGTGCTGTTCTCGGCCATGGACACATTGGCCGTGGTGCCACCGCCATTGCTGGTGATGACGGGCACGTTGTCATTTACATCGGTGACGGTTACGGCCAGGTTCTGCGTGTCCGTCAATGTGCCGTCGCTCACCCGCACGGTCACGTTGTAGACGTTGTTGGCGCCTGCGTCCGTCGGGTTCTCGAAGTCGGGGGCGCTCACGAAGCTTAAAGCGCCGGTGCTGGCGTTGATCTGAAACAGCGCCGCGTCGGCACCGGCGCTAATGCTGTAGGTCAGCGCCGAGCCATCTGCGTCGGAAGCCGCCACTGTGGTTACGGTCGTGTTGTTTTCTACCACGCTCAGCGCCGCCGAGGCACCGCCGCCTTGGCTGGTAATCACCGGCGTGTTGTCGTTCAAATTGGTCACCGTGACCGCGAGGGCCTGCGTGTCTGTCAGGCTGCCGTCGCTGGCCTGCACCGTCACGTCGTAGACGTTGTCGGCGCCGACATCTGCGGGGTTCTCGAAGTCCGGCGCGGTCACGAAGCTCAAAGCGCCGGTGCTGCTGTTGATCTGGAAACGTGTAGCATCGGCTCCGCCCACAACGCTGTAGGTCAGTGTGGGGCCGTCCGTGTCGATGGCCGCCACCGTGGTCACCGCGGTGCTGTTCTCGGCCATGGACACATTGGCCGTGGTGCCACCGCCATTGCTGGTGATGACGGGCACGTTGTCATTTACATCGGTGACGGTTACGGCCAGGTTCTGCGTGTCCGTCAATGTGCCGTCGCTCACCCGCACGGTCACGTTGTAGACGTTGTTGGCGCCTGCGTCCGTCGGGTTCTCGAAGTCGGGGGCGCTCACGAAGCTTAAAGCGCCGGTGCTGGCGTTGATCTGAAACAGCGCCGCGTCGGCACCGGCGCTAATGCTGTAGGTCAGCGCCGAGCCATCTGCGTCGGAGGCCGCCACTGTGGTTACGGTCGTGTTGTTTTCTACCACGCTCAGCGCCGCCGAGGCACCGCCGCCTTGGCTGGTAATCACCGGCGTGTTGTCGTTCAAATTGGTCACCGTGACCGCAAGAGCCTGCGTGTCTGTCAGGCTGCCGTCGCTGGCCTGCACCGTCACGTCGTAAACGTTGTCGGCGCCGACATCCGCGGGGTTCTCGAAGTCCGGCGCGGTCACGAAGCTCAAAGCGCCGGTGCTGCTGTTGATCTGGAAACGTGCCACGTCGGCTCCGCCCACGATGCTATAGCTGAGCGTGGGGCCGTCTGCGTCGGTGGCCGTGACCGTGGCGACCGCCGTGCCGTTTTCGGTGATGGAGACGCTGGCCGTGGCGCCAGCGCCGTTGCTGGCGATTACCGGTGCGTTGTCGTTCACGTCGGTCACAGTGACACCCAGGGTCTGGGTATCGGTGAACGTGCCATCGCTGACCCGCACGGTCACGTTGTAGACATTGTTGGCACCTGCGTCCGTCGGGTTCTCAAAGTCTGGCGCTGTCACGAAGCTCAGGACGCCCGTGCTGGGGTTGATCTGGAGCAGCGCCGCGTCGGCACCGCCGCTGATGGAGTAGGTCAGCGCCGAGCCATCTGCGTCGGTGGCCGTCACCGTGGTGACCGGCGTGCCGTTCTCGGCCTGGTTCAACGAGGCCACCGCGCCGCCGCCGTTGCTGGTGATGACTGGTGCGTTATCGTTGGCATTGGTAAGCGTGACCGCGATGGCCTGGGTGTCCGTTAGGTTACCGTCGCTGGCCTGCACCGTCACGTCGTAGACGTTGTCGGCGCCGACATCCGCGGGGTTCTCAAAGTCTGGCGCGGTCACGAAGCTCAAAGTGCCGGTGCTGCTGTTGATTTGGAAACGTGCCGCGTCGGCACCGCCCACGATGCTGTAGCTGAGCGTGGGGCCGTCTGCGTCGGTGGCCGTGACCGTGGCGACCGCCGTGCCGTTTTCGGCGATGGAGACGCTGGCCGTGGCCCCAGCGCCGTTGCTGGTGATCACTGGAGGTGCATCGTTTACGTCGGTCACGGTCACGGCGATGGCCTGGGTGTCTGCGAGGCTGCCGTCGCTGACCCGTACCGTTACGTCGTAGACGTTGTTGCCGCCCGTGTCCGTAGGGTTCTCGAAATCCGGTGCGCTCAAGAAGCTCAAGGCACCGGTGCTGCTGTTGATCTGGAAGCCCGCCGCGTCGGCGCCACCGCTGATGGTGTAGGTGAGCGCCGGCCCGTCGATGTCGCTGGCCACCACAGTGGTGACCGCCGCCGTGTTCTCTGCCAGCGAAAGGGTGGCCGTGGCGCCGCCGCCGTTGCTGCTGATCACCGGCGCGTCGTTGACAGGGGTCACGGTGACGCCTAAGTTGTCGGCATCGCTGCCACCGGCACCGTCGCTGGTGGTGACAGCCAAGGTGTCGCTGCCAAAGTAGTTGGTTGCGCCGGTGTACTGTAGGGTGGCCAGTGCGGCATTCACTTGGGCCACCGTACCGTTGAGCGTCAGTGTGGTGCTGCCATTGGCCCCGGTGCTGATGTTGGCACCGCCGAGCAGGCTGACCAGCAGCGTGCCGTTGGACACGGCCAACGTGGTGCTGATGGCCGCAGCGAAGGGCGCAGACACCGAAATGCCGCCAATGGCCGTGCCTACGTCCTCCACAATGCTCTGGGTACCTGGCACGGTCTGTACTACCGGTCCTGCGGCCACAGAGACGGCAGAGAACTCCGAAGTGTCGCTGAAGGCACTGAAAGCCGCGTTGCTGCGGGTGGCGGTGGCCGAAACGCTGTAGCCCACTGGCACGCTGGCCGACAGCGTGGTTGAGAAACTGGTGTTGCCTGATCCATCGGTCGCGACGTTGACGAAGCCCAGGAAAATCTGCCCTTCACCATAGCCGCTGGTGTCGGCCGTGGCCGAGGCGAAGAACTCCAGCCGGTAATAGCTGCTGGCAGTGCTGTTGAGCGTGCCAGCCACCTGGACCTGGCTGCTGCCGTTGGTGCGTGCCAGAGTCAGCACCGGGAAGTTTTGCACATTGTTGGCACCCGTGTCGCTGTCTCCAGCGTCATTGGCGGTGACGCCGTTGGCGTCTATATTGATGCCCAGGTTGTTGTTGCCGTAGATCGTGTTGCCCAGGATTGCGTGTCCTGTTCCGGAAATGATGGACACACCGTATCCGGTGTCACCAGTAACCAGGTTCCCTTCTCCAGCGCCGGTGCCACCGATCTGCGTGCTATTGCCCGCGCCCACATAGATCCCGGCGACCGAGGTGGGTGTGCCTGTTGAGCCATTGGCGTTGACCGTTCCGATGTAGTTGCCAATGATGCGATTGCCGGTCGGGCTCAAGGACTCCAGAGTGATGTTGCGGTTCGAGTTGCCGGAGATGATGTTGCGATCGGCCGCGACAGTTCCCCCTATCGTGTTGTTGTTGCCAGTGATGCCGATCCCGTTGTTGTTGGCTGTGCCACCGATGGCACCAGTGGCGGTCAGCGCACCGATGTAGTTACCTGCAATCGTGTTGCTGCTGGAGTCCAGCGCGATAGCCACGTTGCTGAATCCACCCAAGTTCAGGCCTCGGACGGTACTGCCATCGCTGCCAGCCGCCAGAGTCAGACCGGTGGTGGCGGAGCCGCTCCCGAGCAGCGTAATCGCCGGGCGATTGCTGTTGGCGAGAAAACTGTCGTCGGTGCTGGCATCGAGGAGTACTGCACCGGTAATGCTGGGTAGCAGCGAACCCAGTGTGATGGTGTGTGTGCCCGTGCCGGCGATCTGGAAGTTGATTTGGTCGGCACCACCCGTGCCGTTGGCCGTGTTATTAGCCGCCGTAATGGCTTCGCGCAATGACACAAAACCGTCCGCGCCTTTGTTGGCCAGCAGCGTGGACAGGCTGGTGGTGTCGCCGTCGTTGGTGTCGGCGGCTGTGTCCACCACGACGGTGGCCTGTGTGGACGAGATCGCGACCACATTGCGCGCGAACTCTGAGGTGTCGGTGAAGGTGGCGTAGGCCGCGTCGGATTTTGTCGCGGTGGCCGAGACCGCGTAGCCCACTGGCACCGCCACTCCTGAAAGAGTGGTTGAGAAGCTTGCATTGCCAGAACCGTTGGTAGCCACGTTCACAAAGCCGAGATAGGTCTGCCCTTCGCCGTAGCCGCTGGCATCGCCCGTTGGCGCGGCGAAGAACTCAATGCGGTAGTAGCTGCTCACCGAACTGTTGAGAGTGCCGGAGACCGTCAGCTGGGTGCTGGCATCGGTCTTCGCCAGAGTCAGCACCGGGAAGTTTTGCAGGTTGTTCGCACCCGCGTCCCCATCGCCGGTGTCGTTGGCGGTCACGCTGTTTCCGCCGAGATCGATCCCTATGCCCACATTCGAATATACGACGTTGCGCAACAGCGAGTTGCCGGTTCCGGCGGTACTGTTGAGCGCGATGCCGCTGGTGAATGAATTGCCCTGGCCGCTGAAGGCGACGGTGTTGTCTTCGACGAGGTTGTTGGTGGCCGTACCGCCACCTCCGGAGTTCTCGATCAGGATGTCGTTCTGCTGGCTGCCCCAGTTGGCCGTGCCGGCCAGGTTGGTGCCGACGCGGTTGCCCTGGATCACATTGCCGCTGCTGATGCCGTCGATCTCGATGCCGATCAGCCCGGGGCTGGCGATCCAGTTGCCATCGTTCGCGCCGGGGCCGCCGATCACGTTGTTGTCGGTTCCGATGCTCATGTAAATGCCGTCGGCACCGGTTCCGAGCGCGGTGGTGCCGTTGGCGGCCACGCCGATCCAGTTGCCCTTGACGGTATTGCCGTCACTGGTTTCGCCGTCGACCTGCACGCCGTCCCCGCCATTGCCGGAGATGATGTTGCGCTGGTTGGTGTTGCTGCCTCCGATAGTGTTCGACGTGGCCCCGGCCTGGATGCGTATGCCGTCGAAGGTGTTGGCAATGGCGGTGTTGCCCGCGTAATCGGTACCGATGAAGTTGCCGACGACCTCATTGCCGGTGGCGCTGGCACCCCCTATCACCACACCGTTGAGGTTGCCCGATATCACGTTGCGGTCGGCCGCGGTAGTGCCACCAATGACGTTGTTGGCGCCTTGCACATAGATGGCCGCGCCGTTGCTGCCGGTCCCGCCGCTGCTGCCGGTGGCAGAGAGGCTGCCGATGAAGTTGCCAGCGATAGTGTTGCCATCGGAGCCGCTGTCGATGGTGATTGCGTCGCTGTTGAAGTGCTGTATGACCAGTCCGCGGATGGTTGAGCCGTCTGCCGTGCTAGACAGCCTCAGGCCGGTGCCGTTTTTGTTATTGCCGTTGAGCACGATGGCTGGCTTGTTGCCATTGGCCGCAAAGCTGTCGTCGGTTGTGGCATCGATGGTCACCGCATCCGTGATCGTGGGGAGCAAGCTGGACAGCGTGATCGTGTGTACCCCAGTGCCTGTGATGTTGAAGTTGATGCGGTCGGGCTGCGTCCCATTGGCGGTATTGTTGGCCGCGGTAATGGCCTCGCGCAGCGAGATGAAGCCGTCGGCACCTTTGTTGGCCAGCAGGGCGGTCAGACTGGAAGTATCTCCATCGAGGGTGTCAGCCGCGGTATCCACAGCAATGGTGTTGACTAGCACCGTCGCCGAGACGGCCTGAGAGAACTCCGAGGTGTCGGTGAAGGTAGCGTAACCTGCAGCGGAGCGGGTGGCCGTGGCCGAAATCACGTAACCCACGGATACGGCGGCCGACAAAGTGGTGGAAAACGTGCCCGTGCCGCCTGTGGTCGGCACATTGACGAAGCCCAAGTAGGTCTTGCCCTCGCCGTAGCCACTGGCATTGCCAGTGGGCGAGGCAAAAAATTCGACGCGGTAATAGTTGGTGCCGGTGTTGGTGCTGAGCGTTCCAGCAACATAGACGGAGGTGCTGCCGTCGGTCTTCGCCGACGTAAGCACCGGAAAGTTCTGCAAATTATTGGGGCCGGTGTCTACGTCACCCGCATCGTTGGCGGTCACGTTGCCGTTGGCTGCATCGAGGTCAATGCCCAGGCCACTTGTCCCTGTGGTGGTGCTGTAGATGCTGTTGCCGAGGAAGGCATTGCCGGTGCCCGTGTAGAGGGTGATGGCATTGCCAGTGCTGGCATTTTGGTTGCTGAATGCGATGATATTGCCGTCGCCTGCCCCGGTGCCACCTATGAGGTTGTTGTTGTTATTGGTCTGCAGATTAACGCCATGTTGTCTGCTGCCCCAGTTCAGCGTGCCCGTAAGGTCTGTGCCGATGCGGTTACCCTGGACGGTCGTATTGCTGACGTTGCTGCCCAGCCAAACTCCAATCAGACCGTTGGCAAGCCAGTTGTTCTTGACCGTGTTGCCGTTGCCGACCTCGACGTAGATACCCGCGTTAGAGGCGCTCAGCACAGCGTTACCGCTGGCCGTAACGCCGACCCGGTTGCCCTGGATCAGGTTACCGGTACCGCTGGATTCGATTTGCAGACCAATCGTGCCATCAGCTGCAACAACGTTGTTTTGGACGACCGTGCTGGCAGCACTTCCGCCGACGTAAACACCTTGGCGTGCCCCCGTCAGCGCCGTAGCACCCGTTGCGTCCGTACCCAGGTAGTTGCCGCTGATCTGGTTAGACGAAGCAGCGCCGTTGATGTAGACGGCGCTACCTGGGCCGTCATAAAAGGGGCTGGCTGCAGCGCTGGTACCGGTGATGACATTGCGGTCGGCCGCAGTGGCACCGCCGACCACATTGTTTGCTGCGCCGGCGATCGAGATGCCATAGCCCGCAGTGGACGTGGATGCCGAGCCACCCGTTGCATCGATGGTGCCGATGTAGTTACCGGCAATCGTATGGCCGTCGGATCCGGCATCAATCTGGATGCCGGCAGTTCTATAGTTGTTGATGACCAGGCCGCGGATAGTGGAACCGTCCGCCGTGCCAGTCAGCTCTAGTCCCACGCTGGACGCAATACCGCCAACGTCGAGCACGATGGCGGGCTTGTTGCCATTGGCGGCGAAGCTGTCGTCTGTGGTGGCATCCAGGATCACCGTTCCGGTGATGCTGGGTAAAACGGAGGTCAGCGCGATGGTGTGTATGCCAGTGCCCGGGATGGTGAAGTTGATGGTGTCGGTGCCCGCGTTGGCATTGGCATCGATGATGGCCTGGCGCAATGAACCCGCGCCGCTGTCGTTGGTGTTGGAGACGGTGTAGGTGGCCAGCACCGCGTCGAATGCGGCTTGCCCGGCCGCGTCGATTGCGCTGGCAGACTGGATGGTGCCGGTATGCATCTCCAGTACCCAGTCGCCGCCGAGCCCGGCTGCACCCGTCAGATTGTCGGAAGCGGCCACGTCGGCCCCCGTCAGCTGCGCCAGGTTTTGCACCAGCGCCTGGCCGTTCGCCGTGCTGGCCACGTCGCAACCGTAGAGCAGCAGGTCGGCATCGCCGCCCAGGTGGTCGCCCCAGGCGGCGATTTCGCCTGCGCGCAGCAGCAGCGCGTCCTGGTCCAGCGTGGTGTTGCCCAGCGTTACGCTGCCCGCGCTGCCGTGCGCCACCACATGCACGGCAGTGACATCGCTGCGTTCGGCCAAGGTGGCCGAGACCCACGCGATGCCGTCATCGTCTGCGCCGATGCGCAGCACCTCTATTTGCCGTCCTGCGGCTGCTTGCGCGGTGATGTCGGCGATCAACAGGTCGGCATCGGGCACGCGTTCGTCGATGAACACCAGCTCCCTGGCATCACGCGGTGCCACGGCCTCGGGCTGGGTTTCGGCCCGCGCCACTGTGGCCGCAGCCTGCTCCAGCAGCGGCGCAGCCACGGCGGCAACCGGATGGTCTGCGGCGTAGAGGATGCGCGGCTCCACGTCTTCGAGGACGGCGCGGCGGTGGCGATTGGGGTCAACCATGGTGGAACCAGCTGGTGTTCAGCGCGCGGCGGAAGCCGGTGGTGCCGCTGTCTTGGCCGCCCGCAGGCCGAGGTCCACCTTGCAGCGCAGGCCGGCGGGCAGGCTGGCATCGGCATTGGGCAGGTCCAGCCGCATCCGGAAGGTATTGCTGGCCGGGTCGAGCACGCGGTCAATCTGGGCGATGCGCGCGCTGCGCGGTGCGGCACCTGGCAACTCGGGCGACACCATCACCTCTTGACCTGTCTTGAGGCTGCCGAACAGCGCCGTCGGTGCCACCACCTCCACGCGCAGCTGGTGGATGGCCGCCACCTTGAGCAGCGGCTTGTCCTCGAAACGTTCGCCGGGGTTGGCGTAGCGTTCGGTCACCACGCCGTCGAACGGGCTGCGCAAAATGCGTTGTGCCGTTTGCGCGTCGGACATGTGCACCTCCTGCGCCAGCGTGCGCAGGTTCTCGCGGGCCTGGGCTACCTTTTCATGCGCCACGCGCAATTCGGCCTGGACTTGTTCGACAGCCTGCGTCGAGATGAAGTTCTCGGCCTTCAGCGAGTGCGCGCGGTCCAGCTTGAGCTGGGCCAGATCGCGTGCCGCCAACGCACCGCGCAGCTCGGCCTCGCTCAGGGCCCGTGAGCGCGCGACCTCGTTGTTGGCCCGTTCCACTTCGGCGCGCATGCGGATCAGTACCTGGCCCTTGCGTACCGTGTCACCGCGTTCCACCTCGATGGTGTCTACGATGCCGATCACAGCGCTGCCGATGTCGGCTACCCGCTCGGGCAGGATCAGGCAGGCAAGCGATGCCATGGATGCGGGGGGTGGAGCAGTGGGCACAGGCTGGGCGGCCACTTGACAGCCCAGGCACAGGCCCAACCATGTCGCCAGGAAGCTGGCCGGTTGTCGGAAGACGGAAAACCGGCGTGGGTGGTTGTGTGTTTTCATTCGGTCGATCCACAGAAAGACAGGCCGTCGTCCATGGCCAGGTCGTTTCGGAACAGTTGGCGGCGACGGCGGACCCGGCGGCTTTCTTCCCGATACTGGGCGGCCTGCCTCCACAGGGTTTGCAGCCAGGCGGGCACGGGCATCTGGCCATCGGGGGATGCCAGGCTACGCAGGCCGCTGGTGTACATGTCGTTTGGGTTCAGCACCAGCCAGACTTCGCCGCTGCCGGGCTCGCCCTGGCGTGCCGCGCGGCCCAGGAGCTGGCGGTCGTGGCGTTGGGACGCATTGCGCTGGCAGCTCAGTACATGCAGGCCGCCCGCGGCCAGGGCAGCGGCATCGACGTGGATGTCGGTGCCGCGCCCGGCCATGTTGGTGGCCACGGTGACCTGGCCACGCTGCCCGGCGCGCGCCACGATGTCGGCCTCTTCGGCATCGAAGTGTGCGTTCAGTACCGCGTGGGCGATGCCGGCCTGGCCCAATGCCTGGGCCATGGCCTGGGAGGCTTCAACCGAATCGCAGCCGATCAGCACCGGGCGGCCCGTAGCGACCAGAGCACGCGTGCGCTCCACCGCGGCGCGGCACCGTGCGGAATCATCGGCATACAGGCGCGCTGGCCAGGCCAGGCGTTGGCTGGGTAGCCGCAGCGGCACCTGCACCATGCCGCAGCCGTACAAGGAGCGCAATTCGGCCCGTGCCTCAAACAAGGTGCCGCTCATGCCACCCAGGCGGTGGTAGCGGCGGAAGAAGCGCTGGAAAGTGATCTGCGCCAGGGTCTCCATCTCAGCGGGCACTTTGCAGCCTTCCTTGATGGACACCAGCGCATGCAGGCCGCGCGACCACTTGCGGCCCTCGGCAATGCGGCCACTGACCGTGTCAACGATCACGATTTCCTGGCCGCCCTGTACGTCTGCCGACGGCATGAGCACGTAGTCGCGGTCGCGCGCCAGCGCATGCCGCGCGGTGAGTGCGGTGGCCAGGGTTTCATCGCGGTGGCGCGCATTCAGCCACAACGGGCCTAGAGGGGCCGTGAGTGTGCCGATGCGCGCGCGGCCCGCCTCGGTGAGCTGCACGCGGTGCGTGTCTGCCTGCAGCCGGTAGTCCACCTCGGCGGCCAGGCGGGCCGACAGGGCATACGCCTGCCACAGGAAGGCCCGGTCGCTGGCGTGCGCCACTTCGCGGGTCAGGACCAGGGGCATCTGCGCCTCGTCGATCAGGATGTTGTCGGCCTCGTCGATGACCGCCATGCACAACCCGCGCAGCAGCGGCTGCGCCCCATCGGGGGCGGCCAGTGCCTGTACCCGGCGCTGCAGGGCCCGCTGAGGTGCGCCATGGCGCAATCGGTCGCGCAGGTAGTCGAACGCCACTTCCCGCGCCGTGGCGTAGACCACCGGCTGCGCATAGGCAACGCGGCGTGTCTCGGCAGACTGGCGTGCCGTGACGAAAGCCACGCGCAAGCCCAGCAGTGCGTAAAACGGCGCGAAGGTGTTGGCATCGCGTTCGACCAGGTAGTCGTTGGCCGTGAGCACGTGCACCGGAATGCCGGCCAGTGCGCCCACGCCGGCGGCCAGCGCCGCGGCCAGCGACTTGCCTTCGCCGGTGGCCATCTCCGCCATCTGGTTGTCCAGCAGGGCCAGCGCGGCCATCAGTTGCTCCACATAGGCCACCCAGCCCAGTGCGCGCCGCGCCGCCTCAGCCGCATGGGCACAGGCCTGCACCAGTACCTCGCGCTGCCAGCCCTGCTGTAGCATGCGCTGCTGCAAGGCATCGCCCTGTGCCGCGAAGGCCTGTGCCGACAAGCCTTGCAGGGCCGTGGCCTGGTGGGCCGCCTGTTCTGCGCGGCTACGCAGTCCCCCCGGCCAGCCCCACGCCAGCAGGGGCGCGCGCCGCCACGGGCGCAGGCCCGAGGGCTCGCTGCGTTCCGGGTAGTGGCCCCAGCGCAGGCCGGGGATGGGCAGGGTGCTGGCGTTCATGTGGAGGGGTTGAAGTGGCCGAGGAACAACTGCTGTAGCTGGCGCATGGCCTGCGCGGCGATGGGCCGGGTGCCGTGGTCGAAGCGCACCAGGGCGCGCGCGCCGACCCGGTCGCTGGCATCGGCGGCGGTGGCGGCGTTAGGGCGGGCCAGCTCCACGTCCATCACCACCACCGGTTGTCGTGGCGTGAGGCCGTCCTTGTCGCTGCTGTCGGTGGCGATGCGTCCGCCCGCGGTGTCGCCCAGCGCGGCGCTGGGCAGGCGCATGGCCGCCCCAGGCACGCTGGCGGCAATGCGGCCCGGGAGCACGTGGGCGGAGCTGTCGGCCAGGCGGACCTGCACTGCGGAGGGGTGGCCACGCACCAGATCTGCCTCCTGCTGCGGTAGCGCCACGCGCACCACGGTGGGGGCTGCGGTGAGCAGGTACCCGATGCGGTCGCCGCGCTGGTGGAACTGGCCGACCACTTCGTCCTCGTGCGGCAGCACCAGCAGGCCGTCGCTTTGCGCCCGGATTTCGCGCCGGGCGAGCTTGTCGTCCACCCGCGCCAGTTCGGCTTGCGCATAGGCCAGGCGTTCGCGTAGGTCGGGGGCATCCTGGGGTGCGGTGGCGATGGCGCGGAACAGCAGCACGTCGAGTTCGGCGGCATCGGCGTTCAGCGTGGCGCGCTGCGCGGTGAGTTGCGGGTCGTCCAGGGTGGCGATCAGCTCGCCGGTCTTGACGCGCTGGCCATTGCGCGCATGCAGAGCCTGGATAAAACCGTCGGTGTCGGCACGGATCTGCGCCTGTTCGGGCAACCAGACCACGCCTTCGGCCAGGGTGCGGTCCGGCAGGGGCAGCCAGCCAAGCAGGCCCACCAAGACCAGGGCCACTGCGCCAGCACGCCAGGCGACGCGGTGGCGCACGCCGTCTTCGCTGCTGGCGGTGCGCAGCATCTGCAGCACGCGCCACAGCGGCAGGCCGATGTTGGCGATCAGCATCATCAGTCCGACAAAAAAGCCCACCAGCGAAGAAAAGCTGCCCACCCACAGCCCCACCGCCACCGACAGCACCAGCCGGTACACCCAGGACAGCGGCGCATAGACCAGCAGCCAGAAGCGTTCGCCGGGCAACAGGTCGAGCGGGGCTGGCGCGTGGATGCCGAACAGGTGGCGGGCCAGCCCTTCGGTCCAGTAGCGGCCGCTGCGCGTGGCCAGATTGCGCAGGTCCAGCAGGTCGCAAAAAACATAGTAGCCGTCGTAGCGCAGCAGCGGATTGCCGTTGGTGAGCAGCGTGGACAGACCACCAATGAGCATGGTGATGAAGGCCACGTCGCGCACCAGCCCGGGCTGCACCGCCAGCCACACCGCCATGGCCCCGGCGGCGATGAACAGCTCGGCCATGATGCCGGCTGCGCTCACCAGGGCACGCTGGTGGCGGCTGCGCAAGCCGTCAGCGGCTGAGGCATCGACAAAGGGAACCGGGTTGAGCAGGATCAGCGTGATACCGGCCAGCCGCACCTGTTCGCCGTAGTGGCGCAAGGCCAGCGCGTGGGCCACTTCGTGCACGGTCTTGATCAGCGGGTACATCAGCCAGGCCGTCAGCAGGTAGCCTGGCGAACGTATCACCTTGTCGGCATACGGTAGCAATTCGTTCCAGTGCACGGCGGCGGCCAAGGTGGCGGCGAGTACGGCCACGCACCACAGGCCCAGGCCGGTAGCCGAGAACAGCAGTGGTACCAGCCGGGCCAACCGGTCGAGTGCGCGCGAAGGGTCGCCCAGCGTGAGCCGGAAAGCCATCGGGTTGACACCACCACGGCGGCGGCGGCGCTGCCGCCGGTCTTGCGCGTGGAACAGGTTTTCCACGTCGGGCATCACGTCGAACTGGATCAGCCCACGGCCATGCAGGGCTACCAGCAGCTCGATCACTTCGTCCTGCGACATGGCTCCCTCAGGCTGGTCGGCCATCTGCGCGTCCCACACCTGCTGCACCGTCACCGAACCGTCGCAGCGGCCCAGGAAGGCGTAGCCCGCCGCGTTCAGGCGGCGCACGTTGTCGCTGCTGCGGTCCTGCAGCACGTACCACGGCGTGCCGCGCTGCACCTGCCGCTGCAGGTCCACCTGTGCGCGCAGCTGGGGCCGCAATCCGGCGACGCGGTACCAGCGGGGGCTGAAGAGGGAGGTTTCCATGCTGCGGCAGGGTGGGGTCTAGGGCATCCAGCCCCAGACGGAGAGCCGGACCCAATCGACCAGGCGGTGCGACCACACCCAGGCCAGCGGTGCCTGGCCCACGGTGATCTTGGCCACGCCCTCCAGCCCGGGGCGGATGCGGGCGGCATCGGCGGCGATGTCGGTTTCCACATCGAACACATTGCGCCCTTCCTCCGCGTGCGCCACCGGCGTGATGCGCGTGACGCGGATGGACAGCGCGTCCCATGGCAGGGCGGACAGCGCCAGCGTGCCTTGCTGGCCGGTCTTTACGTCCGCGATGTCGCGTTCATCGACCTGCACCACGACGCGGTAGCGCTCCAGCGGGGCCATCACCATCAGCGGCTTGCCGCGCTCCACCGGCGCGCCCAGGGATTGGCTCAGGTCGCCGTCGACCACGATGCCGTCGAATGGTGCCAGGATGCGTGAACGGGCCAGCTCGGCGTCGACCAGCTCCAGGTGTACCCGGGCTTCGTCGGCGCGGGCCAGGGCGATGACCATCGCCGCCCGGTCGGCACGGGCCACGGCGCTGGCGTAAGCGTTTTCCTGCTGGCCCAGGTCGCTGGCCCATTTGCGCCGCTGCAACGCCAGGTCCTGGTCGGCCATTTCGACCAGCAACTGCCCGGCCGTGACGCGGTCGCCAGGGCGGGCGTGGGCCGCCTTGAGAAAACCGTCCACGGGTGCCACCAGCGAGCGCTGCTGTTCGCCTTCGATATGCGCACGGCCTCCCACCCGGTGCGCCACGGGCAAGGCCAGCATGGCCACCGCGGCCAGCAGCAGCAGGGCCACGCCAATGCGCATGCGCGCGCCCTCGGCCGAGCGCAGCCTGTGGCCACCGCGGCGCAGCGCGTCGGCCACGCGCCGACCGAAGGGGGCCTCGCGCTGGTGCATCAGGTGCAGTACCGGCCCGGCCAGGCTCACCAGGTTTTCCAGTTCCTGCACCAGCAGCGCAAAGCCCGGCGGGCAGGTTGACCACTCGCAGGTCACCGCGCCGACGGCCTCGCCGATGTAGACGATGGGCACGGTGGCCACGCCGCCGACCGCGCCGGTGGCCAGGCGGCTGTGCGCCAGCCGGATGGCCGGGGCACCTTCGGCTGGCCACTGCACGCTGTGGCCCTGGGTTACGGCTTCGTCCATGGCGGCGGCCAGGTTGGCGAAGGCCTTGCCGCCCAGGCCTTCGTCGCCACCGTGCGACACCGCCACCAGCGCAATGAAACCGTTGATGACAAACCCTAAGCTGACCCGCGAGCAGCCCCGGGCGCTGGCGATTTCACTGGCAAACGCTGTGGCCGCCTCGCGCAGGCGGGCATGCGAGAGCACGGTGGCCTGCAGCGACAGCGCCAGCATGGAGGGGTCTTGGGGGCGAACGCTCATGATGTCAGCGTGGTCCGCGCAGCGATCTCAATCCTGAGGGGAATTGTGTACATTCGTTTGCGTTCAGTTTGACAGAAACATTGTGAATGGTGCAAGGCCCCGCTGGACATCATCTGCTACATAGTTATACGTCAACCAACAATTTGAAACAACATACCTTGTTACCGGCCCAACGGCCTTTTCTGCCCGCTTTTCAGGGCTGCGCAGGGTGGGTAGGTCGCTGCCAACCTGCAACAGTTTCGATGGCGGAAAATGCCGCCTGCAGGGCCGCTTCTGGCCATGACTCTCTGTGTGTCGATCGGTGCCTGCGTAGGGCTGCGAGCTGGCCATGCAGGGCGATGTGCCGGTTTCCGTTTTGCCGGTGGATGCCCATCGGTTTTGCTACTTTTTTAGTAGCTATTTGTGCTTATAGAATAAGCGCTAGGCCCTGATTTCTTATCAAAGTACACTGCATGCGCCGCCTCCGCCACCTGACCAGCCAGCACCGCATTGCCGCCACCAACCGGCTGCTGGGCGGCCTGCTTGCGTTCAACGCGGGGGCCATCAACGCCGGGGGCTTTCTGGTGGTGGGCATGTACACCTCGCACATGACCGGCTTTGCCTCCATGCTGTCCGATAACCTGGTGCTGGGCCACATCAAGCTGGTGCTGGGCGCGCTGGGGGCCTTGCTGGCGTTTACCGCGGGCGCGGCGGCCACGGCGGTACTGGTGAACTGGGCACGCCAACACCATCTGCGCAGTGAATACGCGCTGCCCCTGCTGTGCGAGGCCTTGCTGTTGCTGGTGTTTGGCCTGCTGGGGGCCACGCTGAACCGGCAGACCCCATTTGCCGTGCCGCTCACGCTGCTGGTGCTGGCCTTCACCATGGGGCTGCAAAACGCTGTGGTGTCCAAGCTCTCGGCCTCGCAGATCCGCACCACCCACATGACCGGCGTGATCACCGACCTGGGCATCGAGCTGGGCAAGCTGCTCTACATGAACCGCGAGGGCAGCCCGCTGGAGTCCCGCGTGCGGGCCAACCGCACCAAGCTGCGCCTGTACGCCACTTTGCTGTCGGCCTTTGTGGTGGGCGGACTGGTGGGGGCCACCGGCTTCAAATACGTGGGCTTTATCTGGGTGGTGCCGCTGGCCCTGCTGCTGCTGGGCCTGTCGCTGCCGCCACTGGTGGCCGACCTGGTGCGGCCACGGCACCGGTTGGGATAGCGGATGGGATAGCGGCATTTTTTGCCCGCTTTTCGGGGCTTCGCCTGGCGGGTTGGTGGGTATGGTTGAACCACCATGCACATCCAAGCCAGCCGTCTGCAGTCCACCCTGGCCACCTTGGCCAGCGCTGCGCCGATTCGGCAGGCAGCGGCGGCCATGGTGGCAAACACCGCCGTGGCTACCGACACGGTCACCATCTCCCAGGCCGCCAAAGATATGCTGGCCCAGTCCCAGGCCAGCGTG
Source organism: Comamonadaceae bacterium OS-1 (assembly GCA_027923965.1). Taxonomy (NCBI): domain Bacteria; kingdom Pseudomonadati; phylum Pseudomonadota; class Betaproteobacteria; order Burkholderiales; family Comamonadaceae; species Comamonadaceae bacterium OS-1. The sequence goes on along the minus strand of AP026969.1, from coordinate 4,417,596 downwards.
TCCCTGTCGAGCCGGGCGATGGACCTGATCCAGCGGCGCAACCCTTACGACAGCACACCCGGCAGCACCCTGGATACCGGCAGCCAGCAGGCCCAGGTCCGCAAGGTGATGGACAACCTGACCACCCAGCACACCAACCGCCAGATCTCCGATACCCAGTACCGGCACGACATGGCCTTCTATACCCGTATCGCCAACACGATAGGTTGATGCTGCTGTTTTGATAGCTACTCATGCTTATGGAATAAGCATCAGAGGCTGATTTCTTTCAATATGGTGTGGCCAGCCCTGTGCCGACCTACCTAGGGCAAGTCCTAGTCCGTCAATCTGCAAAATGTTTGATAGTTCGTCCGGAAGTCGAACTATCTACGCGTTTGCACTGCATTCGCCTTCCCAGACCCGCTTTACCAGTCCCGCCTTTTGTAGGCACCTTACGGAGACAAAAATGCAACAACCCTTCAAGAAAATTCTGTCCGTCGTGGCCTTGGCCGCCCTCGGCACGGTGAGCACCGCCACGCTGGCGCAAATGACGGTGGGGGTGAGCTGGTCCAACTTCCAGGAGGAGCGCTGGAAAACCGACGAGGCCGCCATCAAAACCCAGCTGGAAAAGCTCGGTGCCAAGTACATCAGCGCGGATGCCGGTGGCTCCCCCGAGAAGCAGTTGGGCGACATCGAAGGCCTGATGACCAAGGGCGCGAAAGTGCTGATCGTGCTGGCCATGGACAAGGATGCCATCCTGCCCGCCGTCAACAAGGCCACCAAGCAAAAGGTGCCCGTCATTGCCTACGACCGCCTGATCGAAGCGCCCGGCGTGTTCTACATCACCTTTGACAACAAGGAAGTGGGCCGCATGCAGGCCCGCGCCGTCTTCAAGGCCCAGCCCAAGGGCAACTACGTGATGATCAAGGGCTCGCCTACCGACCCGAACGCCAACTTCCTGCGCGAAGGCCAGCAAGAGGTGATCGATGCCGCCGTCAAGTCCGGTGCCATCAAGATCGTGGGCGAGGAATACACCGACGGCTGGAAGCCTGAAGTGGCGCAAAAGAACATGGAGCAGATCCTCACCAAGGTGGGCGGCAAGGTGGATGCCGTGGTGGCCTCCAACGACGGCACCGCCGGTGGCGTGGTGGCGGCACTTACCAGCAAGGGCATCAAGGGCATCCCTGTCTCCGGGCAAGACGGCGACTTTGCCGCGCTGAACCGCGTGGCGCAGGGCTCGCAGACCGTGTCGGTGTGGAAAGACGCACGCGACTTGGGCCGCGAAGCCGCCAGCGCCGCCGTGGCCCTGGGCAATGGCAAAAAGGTGGACGGTGCCGTGAGCTGGAGCGGTGGCGACAAGAAGATCGCGCTGGACTCGCACTTCCTGGCGCCGGTGGCCATTACCCGCGACAACCTCGACGTGGTGGTGAAGGCCGCGTGGATCAAGAAGGATGAGCTGTGCAAGGGCGTGGCGGCGGCGACGGCTCCGGCGGCCTGCAAGTAACCCCATCCCCCAGCAAGCGCCCCGCCCAACTGGGCGAGCGCCTGCGTGGACTCCCCTTTTCTGGAAGCTGCAATGACCGATTCCCCCAACCCCTGGCGCAATGCCGCCATCGACTGGCGGCTGGTGCTGATGAGCCTGGTGCTGGCCGTGCTGGCCCTGGGCTTTGGCCTGATGTCCGGCGGCCTGTTCTTCTCGCCGGAAAACCTCTACAACATCGCCCAGCAAACGGCCGTGGTGGGCATTGTGTCCACCGTCATGGTGCTGGTCATTGTGGCCCGGCACATCGACCTGTCGGTGGGCTCGGTGATGGGCTTTGTGGGCGTGCTGATTGCGTATTTGCAGTACAGCGCCAACTGGTCCTGGCCCGCGGCCTGCCTGGCCGGGCTGGCGGTGGCCATGGCGGTGTCGATCTACCAGGGCTGGCTCACGGCGGTGCTGGGCGTGCCCTCGTTTGTGGTCACGCTGGGCGGGCTGATGTCGTTTCGCGGCGCGGCCTTTCTGGTGGCCGACGGCAAGACCCAGCCGGTTACCAACGATTTCTTTCTGCGCCTGGGCGGCGGCTACGACGGCGGCATCGGCACCACCGCCAGCTGGGTGGTGGTGGGCCTGCTCAGCGCCGGGATGCTGCTGCGCGCGGTGCAAAAGCGCCGCACCCGCCAGCACCACGGCGTGGCCACCGACCCCCTGTGGATGGAGGCCCTGCTGGTCGGCGTGCCCATCGCGCTGCTGCTGGCCTTTGCCAGCGCCATGAACCATTACCAGATATCGAGCAAGACCGAGCCCCAGGGCATCCCGGTGCCGGTGCTGATCTGGGCCGTGGTGGCGGGCGGCTTGTCGTTTCTGGTGCACCGCACCCGCTTTGGCCGCTACGTGTACGCCATGGGCGGCAACCCCGACGCGGCGGCGCTGGTGGGTATTCCGGTCAAGAAGGTGACCTTGCAACTGTTTGCCCTGCTGGGCGTGCTGATCACCATTGCCGCGATTGTGTCCATCGCGCGGCTGAACGCCGGCACCAATTCGCTGGGCACCGGCATGGAGCTGTACGTGATTGCCGCCGCCGTGATTGGCGGCACCGCACTGGCCGGGGGCAGCGGGTCGATTTTTGGCTCTGTCCTGGGCGCGCTGATCATGCAGTCGCTCGACAGCGGCATGCTGCTGCTGGATGTGTCCATCGGCAAGCGCATGGTCATCATCGGCCAGGTGCTGATCGTGGCCGTGGTCTTCGACGTGCTGTACCGCAAATTCACGGGAGACCGCTGAGATGTTGCACACCCCCAGGCTTGCCCACTGCGTGTGGCCTCCAACCCCCTTGCAGGGGGCAACACCAGCGGCCCGGCAAAGCCGGTTCCGCGGTGTTTCTGGAATAAAACTATGAGCAACACTTCTCAACCTCTAGTCGAATTGCGCGACATCCGCAAAGCCTTTGGCGGCGTGGTCGCGGTAGACGGTGTCAGCGTCAACCTGTATCCCGGCGAAGTGGTGGCCTTGCTGGGCCACAACGGCGCGGGCAAGTCCACGCTGATGAAAATGCTGGCCGGGGCCTATCCCATCGACTCTGGCGACACCGTGGTGGCCGGGCAAAAAGTGCACATCCGCACCCCCGCCGAAGCCCAGGCCCAGGGCATTGAAACCATCTACCAGACCCTGGCCCTGGCCGACAACCTCGACTCGGTGGCCAACCTGTTCCTGGGCCGCGAGAAGATGACCCGCTGGAACACCCTGGACGACCATTTCATGGAGGTCAACGCCCGCAAGGTCTTTGCCCGCCTGAACAAGAACTTCACCAACATCCGCGTGCCGGTGCGGCAGCTCTCGGGCGGCCAGCGCCAGGTGGTGGCCATCTCGCGGGCGCTGTACTTCAACGCCCGCATTTTGATCATGGACGAGCCCTGCGCCGCCCTGGGTCCCGAGGAAACCGCCATGGTCGGTCGGCTGGTGCAGCAGCTCAAGAGCGAAGGCGTAGGCATTTTCCTGATCACCCACGACATGCCCGACGTGTTTGGCTTGAGCGACCGGCTGGCGGTGATGAAAAACGGCAAGCTCGTCGGCACCTACGCCACCGCCGACGTGACCGAAGACGAAGTGCTGGGCATGGTCATCACCGGCAAACGGCCTGAAGGCAAACCGCAAACCGAGCGCGCCAGCATCTAGACTTAGCGCTTTCCCCACTCGGCAAGCCCTTATGAAAACCACCGGCGACCAGCAACTCGTCAAGCGCATCAACCGCAGCGTGCTGCTGCGTCTGCTGCGCGCCCAGCCTGGCCTGTCGCGGGCGCGGCTGGCGGCCGAGAGCGGCCTGACCAAATCCACGGTCAGCCTGCTGGTGCGCGAGCTGCTGGAAGACGGCTGGCTCACCGAGGCCATGGAAACCGTCAACGAAGGACTGGGCCGTCCGTCCACACCGCTGCGCATCCACGAGGGTAAGCGTGCGCTGATCGGGGTGGAAATCGCCGTCGAAGTGGTGCGCGTGGTCTGCGTCACCCTGCAGGGCGAAATCCTGCATTCTGACGAGCAGCCGTTGCACAGCACCGACCCCGCGCTGGCCAGCGGGCAAACCGCCCGCATGGTGGCCACGGCCTATGCCGAACTGGTGGCCGTGGGGCTGGAGCTGGTGGGCGTGGGCGTGTGCACGCCGGGCGCGATCGACCACGCCAGCGGCCTGGTGCTGTTTGCCCCCAACCTGGGCTGGCGCAACCTGGACCTGCTCAGCCACCTGACCCAGGCCCTGGCCGAGGTGGGCCTGCCCCCGGTGCCGCTGCAACTGCAAAACGATGCCGACGCGGGCGCACTGGGCGAGTACGAATTTGCCGACGGCGAGGGCGAAGACCCGCTGATCTTTGTGAGCTGCGACGTGGGCGTGGGCGCGGGCATCGTCTCCAACGACCGACTGTTCAGCGGCGCGCAGGGCATGGCCGGGGAGATCGGCCACACCATCATGCAGATCGACGGCCCGCTGTGCTCCTGCGGGCGCCGGGGCTGTGCCGAAGCCTTCATCGGCCTGCGCGCCCTCAGCGGCCTGGACGGCCAGGCGGCGGACCTGAGCCGCTCCGGCCACTACCTGGGCGTGCTGCTGCAAAACCTGTGGACCACCTTCAACCCCCGCGCCATCGTGGTCGGCGGCAAATCCTGCGACCACCACCCCGAATTCCTGCAAAGCGCCCTGGCCACCGTAGCCACCTACGCCGCCAGCGCCGGCATGCCCGCCCCCAGCATCCGCATGGCCCGCTACGGCCCCTTGGCCGCCGTGGTGGGGGCTGCGGCGCTGACGCTGCACGAGTATTTGCGGCCCATGCACCCGAATTCCGAGGCGCGCAGGGCGCGGGCGGGGAACGTGGGGGGGTGAGGTTGGGGTGGGAGGGGTGCTATGGGATTGGTAGCTGGTTGTGCTGGTGGGATGGGCGGTAGAGGCCTATTTTTCTTGAATTTTCAGAGTGTGAATGGCTGCGATTTGGTGAAGCGGTGGCTATCGGCGTTCAGAGACTACGTTGGACCCAACGCCGTCATCGCCGAGGCGGACATGGATACCAAAATGCAAGCGCATTGGTCGTCGCTTCTATCGCCGTAGTGTCAACGCTGAATAGGCCATCTTCAACGGCCATTCGAGCAGCCTCCAGAGCGGCGTTCGCGTCCACTGCGTCAGTCCTTCCGCTGGGCGGGCATATGAGCCGCTTAGCGCGCAGCAATTTGTATGACTTCAAGACGTAGTCTTCAAACTGCCCACGCGTTGTTGCATCGCCGTTTTGCCACTCTGCTAACTGTCGAGCAGTGGTGGGGGGACCTGCGGGCCTAGCCGAAACCGAGAAGCAGGCTACGCTGAATAGAACGCAAGCAACAAATTTCATGCTGAGTTTTTTGAGGTTCTCAAATATCTGCTTGGCCTGAAACAGCCGCAGGATACGAAGATTTTGGCTTGCGTCCAGGCAGGCCTGAGGCAGGATGCCAATCGCATTTGCAAGTTGCTATCTTATTCGTAGCTTCTCGCGCTTATCCAATAGGCGCAAACCCCCTATTTTCCATAAACCCCACCCCTAAAAAATCGACAACCCCGTCCGCCCCGCAAACAGCTCCAGCGCGTGCATCCCCAGCAGCGAATTGCCGCTGGCGTCCAGTGCGGGGGACCAGACGCACAGGGTGAGCTGGTCGGGCACCACGGCGACGATGCCGCCGCCGACTCCGCTTTTGCAGGGCAGGCCGATGCGGTAGGCGAATTCGCCTGCGGCATCGTAGGTGCCGCAGGTCAGCATCAGGGCGTTGAGGCGGCGGGCCTGGCTTTCGGTGACGACGGGCGCGCCCTCGTGGTGGGGGCGGTAGGGGTGGTGGCCGTCGCGGCACAGGTAGCCGGCGGCGCGGGCCATTTGCTGGCAGCTCATGCGGATGGCGCACTGGTGGAAGTACAGGTCCAGTACGGCGGCCACGGGGTTGTCGAGCTTGCCGAAGCTTTTCATGAAATTGGCCACCGCGTGGTTGCGAAAGCCGGTGTCGGCTTCGGAGCGGGCCACTTCGGGGTCGAGGTGTACCGGTTCACCGCACAGCTCCGACAGCATGGCCAGCAGCGAGCCCACCGCGTCGCCGTGCGACAGCAGCCGGTCGGCCACGGCGATGGCACCGGCATTGATGAAGGGGTTGCGCGGCTTGCCCTGCTCGTGCTCCAGCTGCACCAGCGAGTTGAACGGGTTGCCCGAGGGCTCGCGGCCAATGCGCTGCCACAGCGCGTCGCCCAGGTGCTGCATGGCCATGGTCAGCGAAAACAGCTTGGACATGCTCTGGATGGAAAACGGCGTGGCCGCGTCGCCACTGGCCGCCTCCAGCCCGTCGCGGGTGCGCAGGGCGATACCGAACTGCAGCGGCGATACCCGGGCCAGCGCCGGGATGTAGCTGGCCACCTGGCCCTGCGCGCCCAGCAGGGGCCGCACGGTGGCATCGATGTCGTCGAGGATGGCTTGGAAGTTCACAGGCTGCTCCGCACAGAAAGGAGCCCGGATTGTCCGGTATTCTGTTTGCTATTAAATCAGGAGCTGCTCACGCTCGCCAGATCAGCACGGGGTGCCGATTTTCTTTAAATTTCCAAAGCCGCTTCGATATCCTTGGCCAGGCTCTGCGGCGTGTCGGTGGGCGCGTAGCGCTTGCGCACCTGGCCGTCCTTGCCGACCAGGAACTTGGTGAAGTTCCACTTGATGGCCTTGGTGCCCAGCAGGCCGGGGGCTTCGGCACACAGCCACTGGTAGAGCGGGTCGGCTCCGGCTCCGTTGACCTCGATCTTGGCCATCATGGGGAAGCTCACGCCGTAGTTGAGCTGGCAAAAGCTGGCGATCTCGTCGTTGCTGCCCTTGTCTTGCGCGCCAAACTGGTTGCACGGAAAGCCCAGCACGGCCAGGCCCTGGGCACCGTAGCTTTTGTGCAGCGCCTCCAGCCCGGCAAACTGCGGCGTGAAACCGCAGGCGCTGGCGGTGTTGACGATCAGCAGGGCCTGGCCCCTGAACTGCGACAGGGCCACGGGCTGGCCGTGGATGTCGGTGGCAGTGAAGTCAAAGATGGAGGTAGTCATGCCCGCAATTTAAGCAGAAACGGCCTTTATTCGCTGCGCGCCGCCAGGACGGACGCCAGCAAGATCAGGCTGGCCCCCACCAAGGTACGCAGCGACAAGGTGGCGGCACCCAGGGCGATGGACGACACGCTGGCAAACACCACCTCGGTCAGCATCACGATGGAGGTGGTGCTGGTGGGCAGGCGCGATGCACCGTATTGCAGGCCCATGTTGCCCACAAAGAACGCCACGCCCAGGCCCGCCACCACCAGCAGCGCGCCGCCATGCTCCCACAGCGGGGGCAAGGCCGGCACCACGCCAAACTGGCCGCCTATGCCCGCAGCTAGCCCGGCCATCAGCACGCCACCGGTAAACATGGCCGCCATGCGCTCGGTGCCGGGCACGGCGTGCAGGCGTTTGAGCAGCACATTGGTCAGCGCAAAGCCCAGACCGCCCAGCACGGCCAGCAGGTCGGCCACTGACAGGGCTGTGGCCACCACGCCGCCCGTGGGCCACAGGACCACCAGCACGCCCGCCACGGCCAGCGCCAGCCGCAGCAGCGCCGCCCGGGTGGGGCGTTCGCCCAGCAGGCCCCAGGCCAGCAATACCGCCCAGCCGGGCATCAGGTAGAACAGCAACACCACCCGCACCACATCGCCAATGGCCACGGCCCAGTTGAAACACACATTGGTCAGGCCGGTGGCCACCAGCAGCCACCACAGCCCGGGTTGGCGCAGGCCTTTCCACGCGCCGGGGCGCAGGGCCAGCAGGCCCGCCAGGGCTACGGCAAACAGCAGGGAGGTGGCCCACAGCGGATGCAGGCCGACCTGCTGCAGCTGGCGAAACGGCCACCACGACACGCCCCAGATGAAGGCGTTGAGCAGTAGCGCCAGGAACGGCAGCAGGGGGGAGGACCGCACGCGGCTAGTGGGTGTTGTCGGTGCGGGCCAGCATCAAGAGATGTTCGACCTCGTCCTTGTGCTGGATGCAGTTGCTGGCGTGCCAGCGCTGGATCAGCCACATGAACCCGGCCACCACCAGACCAAAGGCCGTGATAGCCCCAAACGACGACAGGCCCATGCCGGTGGACACGCTGTAGAACGCGCCCAGCGCCAGAATGCACAGCTGCTCGTTGAAGTTTTGCACCGCAATCGAGCGGCCCGCGCCCATCAGGTTGTGGCCGCGGTGCTGCAGCAAGGCGTTCATCGGCACCACCATAAAGCCACCCAGCCCGCCCAGCACAATCAAAAACGGCACAGCCACCCAGACGTTGTGGATGAAGTTCATCAAAATCACCAGCAGGCCCATGGCTAGCCCCAACGGGATCACCTTGGTGGCCGTATCCAGCCGCATGCGCATGGAGGCTGCCACGGCCCCCACGGCGGTGCCAATCGCCACCACGCCTAGCAGGCTGGTGGACTGGGTGATGCTGTAGCCCAGGGCGGTGGCGCTCCAGGCCAGCACGATGTATTTGAGGTTGCCGCTGACACCCCAGAACAGGGTGGTGGTGGCCAGGGTGATCTGGCCCAGCTTGTCGTTCCACAGGCGGGAGTTGCAGCGCCAGAAGTCGGGCAGCAGCGCCAGGAAGTTGCGCGGCATGGGGCGCATCTCCACCCCGGTATCGGGAATGCGGGTGTTGAACCAGGCGGCCAGGGCGTACACCGCAATCAGCACGCTGATGGCGGCCTGGGGCGGGGTGTGGATGCCGGTTTCGATGAGCGGAAAGTCGAATGCCAGCAGCTTGGCCGACAGGATCGGGCCCACCAGTTGGCCGCCAAACAGCACGCCCAGGATGATGGAGGCAATCGTCAGCCCCTCGATCCAGCCATTGGCCTTGACCAGTTGCGAGGCGGGCAGCATCTCGGTCAGGATGCCGTATTTGGCGGGTGAGTAGGCGGCGGCACCCAGGCCGACGATGGCCGTGGCTACCAGCGGATGCGCGCCAAACAGCATCATTCCGCAGCCCACCATCTTGATGGCGTTGCTGGCCAGCATCACCCGGCCCTTGGGGTAGGCATCGGCCAGCGCACCTAGCCAGGGGGCCAGGATCACGTAGAACAACGCAAACATCGGCACCAGTGCCGCTTGCTGCCATTGCGCGCCGCCGCTGCCCCGGATCATGGCCACCGACGCGACAAAAAGCGCTTGGTCGGCCAGTGACGAGAAGAACTGGGCCGACATGAGGGTAAAGAAACCGCGCTTCATTAAATTGGGGTAACGGCATCAGCGGGGCTGATGCGGGTTGATTTAAGCCATGTCTCTAAAGAAGTGCGGGTTATAGCACGTGGCGGAATGCCAAAATCCCCAATACCCCCGAACTGGGCCCGCAAGCCTGCGCCTTTGACCTGAACGGACCCCACCCATGCCCCGTCCCATCCAAGCCACCATCCACACCGATGCCCTGCGCCACAACCTGGCCCGTGCCCGCGCCGCTGCGGGCGATGCCAGGGTATGGGCGGTGGTCAAGGCCAACGCCTACGGCCACGGCATCGAGCGCGCGTTTGAGGGCCTGCGCGGGGCCGATGGCTTCGCCCTGCTGGACCTGAACGAGGCCGAGCGCGTGCGCGCCCTGGGCTGGCGCGGCCCGGTGCTGCTGCTCGAAGGCGTGTTCGAGCAGCGCGACCTGGAGCTGTGCTCGCGCCTGGACCTGTGGCACACGGTGCACTGCGACGCCCAGATCGACATGCTGGCCGTCCACAAAACCAATGTGCCGCACCGCATTTTTTTGAAAATGAACACTGGCATGAACCGCCTGGGCTTTGCGCCCGAGCGCTACCGCTCGGCCTGGACCCGGCTCAACCTGCTGCCCCAGGTGGACGAAATCTCGCTCATCACCCATTTCAGCGATGCCGATGGTCCGCGCGGCATTGCCGAGGCCATGGCGGTGTTCAACGCCGTCACCGCCGACCTGCCCGGCGAGCGCAGCGTGGCCAACAGCGCCGCCACCCTGCGCCACACCGCGGGTGGCCCGCTGCAGCAACCCGCACTGGCTGCCCAGGTGGCGGGCGACTGGGTGCGCCCCGGCATCGCCATCTACGGCAGCGCGCCCGATTTCCCGGCCCACAGCGCCGCCGACTGGGGTTTGCAGCCCGCCATGACGCTTGCTGCGAAAATAATAGCTACCCAAGACCTGCAGACGGGCGCAAGCGTAGGTTATGGCTCCAGTTTTGTAGCCGAGCAGCCGATGCGCATCGGCGTGGTGGCCTGCGGCTATGCCGACGGCTACCCGCGCATCTGCCCCACCGGCACCCCGGTGCTGGTCGACGGTGTGCGCACCCGCACCCTGGGCCGCGTGAGCATGGACATGCTGGCGGTAGACCTGGGCCCCGTGCCCCAGGCCCATATCGGCAGCGTCGCCACCCTGTGGGGCCGGGCCGCGAATGGCGTGGTGTTGCCGATCGACGAGGTCGCCCAAATGGCGGGTACCGTTGGTTACGAATTAATGTGTGCGCTGGCGCTGCGGGTGCCGGTGGTGGTGGAGTAGCGCAATCCAACACAGCCGATAGTGCTGCGATAGGGCGGGACTTCGGGGGTCTTCAAGTGGTGCCGCGATTTGCAAAGCCCTAGAACCGCTGTGCTCCCTAACGCAAAGCGGCATCGCAAGCACTCCCCGGCGGCCTCATTTACATAGCCGCCAAAACCTTGGTGCATGACAGCCTGCATAATGCTCACAACGTCCGTCACAGACAGAATGACTATCCCTATGTTCACCTATAAAGATGTGGCGGCTGCTCTGAAAATTCGTTGAAACCTGCGTCAAACATGCGAGATTCATGGTGCTGACGGACAACAGCAACTAGGCAGATAGAACCCGAACATGTCCATTAGAAAATCCCTGGCTTACTCGTATCTGGATCGTTATGCCAGCCTCATGCTGAGCATTGTTTCTTCCATGGTGATTGCCCGTCTTTTGACGCCTCAGGACATCGGCATATATTCAGTAACCATGGTGATGCTGACGTTCCTCGCCACGGTGCGTGACATGGGTGCCGGCGGTTACCTGGTGCAGGAAAAGGAACTCACCAAGGAACGGGTTCGCGCGGTGTGGGCCGTACAGCTGGGATTGGGATGGTTTCTTGCCATCGTCGTACTGCTGGGCAGTGTGCCCGCGGCGCACTTCTATAACGAGCCGCGCATGAAGAGCATCATGTTTGTGTTGGCGGCCAACTACGCAGTCAATCCTTTCGGTTCTTTAACCTACGCGTGGCAGATCCGGGAGATGCGCTTTGATGCGCTGGCGTTGGTCCGATTTTCATCCACACTTGTGGGTGCGTTGGTATCCATTTACCTCGCCTGGATCGGTATGGGCCCGATCAGCCTGGCAATTGGTTCGTTCGGCAGCACCCTCGTCAATGCGTTGATGGCCATCTACTTTCGGCCCAAGTGGTTTCCATGGCTTCCGGGCACCAAAGAAATCAAACGTGTCCTTTCTTTCGGCTCGAAGTCTACCGGCGCGTCCATATTCCAAACGATTGGGGGAAGTGCCGCGGAGTTGTTACTCGGCAAGTTGCAAAGCATGACCGCTACAGGATTGTTTTCCCGTGCCGGCGGTTTTGTATCGATGTTCGACCGACTGGTGATGTCGGCCATTTCGTCAGTGGCCATTTCGTGGTTCGCCAAACAGTCCCGGGAAGAGGGGAATATCACCCTTCCGTTCCTGAAAGCAACCTCTTACGTGACGGCCGTAGGCTGGTCGTTCTCCTTGGGCACCATATTTCTAGCGTATCCCGCCATACGGATCATGTATGGAGATCAGTGGGATGGCGCCGTCGATCTCACACGGTTGCTGGCTGCCGCATTGGCCTGCGGCATGCCGGCGGCCATGTGTATGTCGGCACTGATGGCGGTCGGTGCGGTCAACAGCGTACTGCGGGTGACCGCAGTGACCACGGTCATTGCCGTCATATTGACTGCCATCGGTGCCAGTATCGGATTGCTTGCCCTAGGTGTGTGTGTGACGGTGGCCTCCATCGTGCGGTCGATATTCTGGTTGAATGCAACCCAGAAAGAGGCCCAGTTCAGTTACTCCGCGATGTTTGTCACACTCCGCTCCAGTGCGGTAGTGAGCCTCGCCGCCGGTGTTGCCCCTGCCCTCGTCTTCGCGTTCTACGGGGCAACTCCCTCCAATGTCTGGTCTCCGCTGCTGCTCGGCGTTGCCGGATCCGTGATCGGATTTTTCGCCATGATCAAATGGATTGCGCACCCCCTCCTCGAGGAGTTGGATCCGATCGTGAATCGCCTTCTGGCACGCAACTGATAAACCTGCGCGGGCCGTCAGCGCTAAATTTTCCTATCCAAACCACTGCTCGATGAGAAGACTTGCACAACCCGATGACGCCAAACACGTCTTCAAGAGGACCCTCAATCTCTGCACAAGGACGCTGTTCGGTGTCGAGGTTCAACTATTCAAATACTCTGCGCCAAGCAATTTAGTCAAAAAATCCATCATTGGCAATTTTTCCTCCGTACGGAAAAAAGAGCTGATCGACATGGAATACGGGATATACGACCCGGTCAACGCAGAGTTTTTCCTGACCCACGATACTGGACTCTACAGTTGTATGAGCGTTGCCTTGTGGTCGATCTGCGATCTGATCGCAGCGGGCCATCTACCATCGAAGGTCAACTTTTCCGGAACCCTTTCGGCTTACAAGGAAACTGCCGGGGAAGATACGTATCCGCAGATGTTCGAATCGCCCTCGGTTTCTCGACTCCGCGACAAGTTGCCTGCCTGGACAGCCGACCGATTAAAGCACTTTGACCACCACGGCTCTTACAGTGCGTTGGATTTCGACGTACTGTCCGCTCTGGTTGAAACCTACTTCAAACCCAATCAGCAGATCCACCGCCAGATTTCTGACTTCAGCACCCAATATTTGAAAAATGGCCAGCGGTACGTCGGCATATGCATCCGGGGAACGGACAAGGCCACAGAGATTGCGCCCACGGATTCATCGCTGTATGTCGAACGTGCTCAAAAACTGCTGGAAGAGGGTCTTGCCGACCGCGTCTTGATACAAACCGACCAAGCACAGATCTGTGATCTCTTCAAACACCATTTCTCGGGCATATGCGACGTGATTGAGGCACTTCCGCGTACGTCCGGCCAGATCGTCCTCCACCAGACTGCGGAGATTTCTGGAAAGCGCATCAGCTTTGCCCAGAACATGACTGCGGCGATGTACATCCTCTCTAGCATGTCGCATATTGTTACGCACACCGGCAACATTGGTGCATGGATAACACTGATGCGCGGGACAACCCGGAATGTCTGGCAAGCGGGATCTCGTGGCATCACGTTGCAGTCCCTGGCCTGAGAAGCGCCATTGGTGCGCCTTCGGGTTCTGGACCCGTAGGACCTTGCGCAAAAAAGAGTTTAAATGGGGTTGTTGGCCTTAGAGGCAATTTTCCAAGTGGCTAACTTAGGTGGCTTTAAAAATTCTCCAAAGCTTGGAGGACAGAGACGCAAGAGTCCTTGTTTCTCCATGGGCCTTGTTTTTTGGAATATAGCTTCTTTTTTTGTTACCACCCTCCTGAATGCCGTACTTCTTGATCAACCCTGATACGTGCGGAAATAGCTGGTATTTATTCAGTACCAAATCCCGTGCCTCTGCCAGTGCATCCAGGTTCTGATGGTAGTAACCACTATCAATGGCATGTCGAATAGTTTTCAACGCAGCTTGGGGGTCACTGGGATCGATCAAGATGATCGATTTTTCCGGGAAGTAAGACAGAATATTTTTGCATCCCCAGTAAATAGGTACAGTCCAGGATAAAAAGCAGTCGGCAATTTTTTCAGTCCAATAGTCGTTGCATGGATAGTTTTCTATTGCGAGGCTATATTTGTAGGGGTAAATTCCATCAAACTTGTCGTCGATGGGATTGAAACCTCTTCCAAAAAGATCAAAACTGAATCCCTGTTCAATCAAATAATCTTTAAAGCCCATTCGTAATTTATGACCTTCTTTGTGGGTAGCATTGCTGGTAACCCATGAAACGGCATCTTTTTTTATTAGCAAACCAGGCTCACGGGTAAGAGCCATTAGTTGGTCGTAACTCCGACCGATATGCCAAGGTAAGGCGGTTTGCTCGTGCAAAATGTTTCCTGCTACAGAATCATCCCAGTATGTAAAAACCTTATCGAAGTATTCAAAAGAATCGATGTGCCATTTATATTGGTCGATAGGAGATTCCAGCGTAAACAACCATTTGTTTCCTGGTGGGCATTTGACTTTAATTTCTTTGTTGGGTGGGTTGAGAGAAATTAATAAATCGCACTCCTTGACCGGCTCAAAAGTGAATTCAAAATCGCCCCATTTGCAGGTCGATGCCGGACTCTGCTGCTTTACATCGGGGAATCCCCAGTCTTTGTCGATTCGAATTAACATTTTTCTCTTAAAAAAATAAGATGATTGCGGTTTATTTGGGTTTCCATATCTTAGCCTAATTGGGTTTAGTTTAGGCAATAAGGGGGAGTAAAATCCGGCAATGGCCGTTGGCAGGGTAGCTAACGAGTTTAGGGGATGGCGCAGCCGCAGGTGCCAAGAACTGTGGCAGATTTGGCGTTTGGCCGGGACTATCATCCCCAACGCTGCTTTTGCCCTTGTCTTGAGAAAGAAATTGATGCCCGAAACAACAGTTTCATCCGCCGCCCCCCAGATATCGGTGGTGATACCGGCCTACAACGCCGCTGGTTTCATCACCGATGCCCTGGACGGCATTGCCCGGCAGACCCTGCTACCCGTGCAGGTGGTGGTGGTCAACGACGGCTCCAAGGATGCCACCAGCCAGGTGATCCGCGACTGGGTGGCGCAGCACAATGCCCCTTTCAGCGTGTGCCTGCACGACCAGGCCAACAGCGGCATCTCGGCCACCCGCAACCAGGGCATCCGCCTGGCCACGGGCGACTGGATTGCGTTCTTGGATGCCGACGACATCTGGGAGCCGTTCCACCTCGAAACATTGGTGGCGGCGCTGGCCCTGGTGCCCTCGGCCATTGCGGCCTACGGAGCGGGCCGCTTGTTTGCGGGCGACGTGCCCAATGAGCGCCTGTACGACGACTTCTGGGGCAATCCGTCCAAAAAATACGGCGCGCCGATTGCGGGCACCGCCTGCTACCGCATCGACTCCACCATCTTTCCCCGGCTGGTCAAGGGCAACTTCATCAAGCCCTCCAGCCTGGTGGTGGCGCGCTCGGCCATCGACACCGTGGGCGTGTTCAACGAAAGCCTGGGCACGGCCGAAGACCGCGAGTTTCTGGTGCGCCTGGTCTTGCTGGGCGACTTTGTCTACACCAGCGAATCCATTACCCGCTACCGCTGGCACGACGACAACGCCTCGCAGATTAAAAACGCCCAGCGCAATGCCGCCAACGGCCTGCGGGCCATCCAGATGGTGCGCGACAACCCGGCCCTGCGCCTGAGCCCGGCCAACCGGGCCGCCTGCCTGGCAGAAATGCAGGCCTGCGCCAAAGACTACATGTACCTGTGCTGCCAGAAAGGCTGGCGCGAATACCGCGAGGGGCTGGCTTTCATCCGCCAGCTATCCGGCTGGGGCGGCGCGCTGCGGGTGGTGCACCCCAAGCACATCGCCCGCAGTCTGTTGAAGCGCTCTTAAGCGCGGCAATCCAGCCACAGCACCTCATACGGTGCCAGCGTCAGCCCGGCGTGCAGGTTGCGCGCCTCGCCGGTCAGCAGGTCCACCGCGCTCTCGGGCTGGGCGCTGAAGACGATGGCCGGGCAGGTTTGCGGGTGCTCGCTGAAGTTGGCCAGCGCCAGCACATGCGCACCCGGCACACCGCGCAGATAGCCCAGCACGCTGGGGTTGCCAGCCCGAAAGCCGGTGAGCTGGCCCCCGGCAAACTCTTCCAGCGACGTGCGCACCTGCACCATGCGGCGCAGGCCCTGGTAGATCTGGCCGGGCACGCTGTTCTTTTTATTCCGCTGGCTGTACAGGGCGGGCACGCGGGCCGGGCGGTGCACCCAGCGGCTGTCGCCGGCCTTGGCGGGGTCGTTCAGGTAGCTGGCATCGTTGGGCGTGCCGACCTCGTCGCCCAGGTAGATCAGCGGCATGCCGCCGGTGCTCAGGGCCACGCTGTGCAGCAGCAAAATGCGCGCCGGGGCCAGCGGGTCGCCTTGCTCAATGCCCGTCAGCGACGCGCAGGTGCCGCTGATGCGGCAGTCGCCGGTGGCGGGGTTGTCCTGGAACGGCACGCCGCGGGCAAAGCTGCCCTCGAAGCGGTTCACATAAAAGCGGTTCAAAAACTGCCGGTGCGGAAAGCCGTGGATGCCCAGCTGGATGGCATCTTCGTCGGCAAAGGTCCAGCCAATGTCGTCGTGGCTGCGCACGTAGTTGACCCAAGCCGTGTCGGGGTCGAGGTTGTGGCGCTGTTCCAGGGCCTGCTGCAGCAAATTCACCTCGCGCGTGGCCAGGCTGTTCCACAGCAAGGCCATCTGCAGCGGGTTGTACGAGAGTTGGCATTCCTCGGGCGAGATGTACTTGACCACATCGTCCGGGTGCACGATGGCCTCGCTCTTGAACAGCATGCTGGGCGCGGCAATGCGCACCAGGGCGCTGAACGCGCGGATCACCGTGTGCGCCTCGGGCAGGTTCTCGCACACCGTGCCCAGGCGCTTCCACACAAAAGCCACCGCGTCCATGCGCAAGATCTCGGTGCCCAGGTTGGCAATCGCCAGCATCTCGCCCGCCATGGCGGTAAACACCGCCGGGTTGCTGTAGTTCAGGTCCCACTGGAAGCTGTTGAAGGTGGTCCAGACCCAGCGGCCATCGGGCAGTTGCGAAAACGCGCCGGGGTGCTGGTCGGGGAAGATCTCGCGCACGGTCTTGTCGTACGCGTCGGGCAGCGTGCGGTCGGGGAACAGGTAGTAGAAGTCGGCGTACTGCGGGTCGCCCGCCACTGCACCCGTGGCCCAGGCGTGCTCGTCCGAGGTGTGGTTGAAGATGAAGTCCAGCACCAGGCTGATGCCCTCGGCGCGCAGCGCGGCGGCCAGGTTCTGCAGGTCTTCCATCTTGCCCAGGGCCGGGTTCACCTCGCGGTAGCTGCTGACCGCGTAGCCGCCGTCGCTGTTGCCGTCGGGGCATTTAAACAGCGGCATCAGGTGCAGATACGTCAGCCCCAGCTCCTTGAAGTAGGGAATCTGCTTCTGCAGGCCCTTCAGGTTGCCCGCATACAGGTCCACGTAGCACACGCCGCCCAGCATTTTTTGCGACTGGAACCAGCGCGGGTTTTTCTCGCGCTGCACGTCCAGCGCCTGAAGATCGGCCGGGCGGGCGTTCCAGGCATCGAAGGCCTTGGACAGCAGGTCCACCAAAAAGTCCAGAAAGTCGGGCCGCGCGCCGTACAGCGGGGCCAGCTCTTTCACCAATTGCGGGAAGTGTGCGTCCAGTCGGGCCGCAAATGCGTTCCACGCCTTGCGCGCCGCCTTGGCCTCGGGGCGGGCTTTGAGGGCGGCGACGACGTGCTGGTGGGCGAGTTGGGTTTGGTGTGCGACGGAAAGCATGGTGCGGCCAGTGGGTGGGTAAATGGGCAGCGGCGAGTGTACGGGAACCCGCCGTTCAAAGCGCTTTGAAGCAGAGGGATTTGAAGCTGGAATGGCCTGCTGCGGGCACAGGGAAAACACCAGTACTGCGGTTCAAAATTTAAGAAAAATCAGGCTCTTGTGCTGATCCCGAGGGCGTAAGTAGCTGCTATAAATATAGCAACTGCCTGCATCTCGCCTCGCACTCGCCATGCGGCACCTTGCCCACCGTGCGTTGGAGTCCGTGTTCCCTGTGATCGAACCTATTCAGGCGCGTAGCGTGGTCAGCAGCGTGACCAGTTCGTGCAGTGCGGTGAAGGGCTCGGGGTCGCTGTAGGCATCGAACTTGACCGCCAGCGCTTGCGCCCGCTGTGTCGCCGTGTCCAGCCGGTTGCGGGTGATCGCAAACGCGCCGCCTGCACCTTTGTCATAGCCGGGGATGTGCTGCTTCAAACGGTCCATCACCGCATCACGGTGCATCGGCGCTTGAACATCCTCGTAGTGCAACAACAACCATAGCTCGAAGCTGGGAATGGACGCGACGGCCTTGAAGCCAACCGGCTGCCTCTCGTCATTGCGCAGCTTGCCATCCAGCGCCTTTGCCACATCCAGGGCGTTGAAATAGCTGTCGTGGTCGTCGCGGTCAAACACGGCATAGACCTGGTCGAAGCTTTTGGCGCGAATGCCTTTGCGCAGATCACCTACTTCAAACAGTTGCTGGGCATAACGCACCACCTGGATGGGCGCGGTGCCCAGCTGACCCGGCTGGACTTCCACATTGGCGGAATGCAGATGGTGCGCGGCGCGGATCTCCTCCAGATACAGCGGCTCGGTCTTGCTGCCCTCGGTCACGACCAGGATGCGGGCGTAACTGGCACGCTGCGCCTCCTTGCTTGCCTTGCGGCGCAACTGCCGGTCTTTGGCCTGGTTGTCGCGCCCCATCAGCCCGGCACCCCCAAAGCCTGGTTGCGCAAGAGCGGCAGCGCACCGTAGCGCCCTTGCAAATAGCCGCGCTCCAGCGCTTCATTCTTGCGCGGGCTGAAGTCGAGCAGCGGGTACAGCGACGAGCTTTGGTCCGGGCGCTTTTCCATAAACCAGATCTGGTCGCGCCGGAACAGGCCGTAGGCATCGAGCAGCGAGGTGTCGTGCGTGGTAAAGACCAGCTGTGCGCCGCCGGTGTTGACCTCAGGCCGGTGAAACAAGCGCACCAGCGCCTGCACCAGCAGCGTGTGTAGGCTGGTGTCGAGCTCGTCCACCACCAGCGTCAGCCCCTTGTTGAGGATGTCCAGGATGGGCCCGGTGAGGAACAAGAGGTTGCGGGTACCACTGGATTCGTCCGCCAGGTCGAATACCGCCTTGCCCTGCTCGGTGACATGGTGAAACCTCACTTCCTCCACCGCCTGCTCACCGGCTGTCTCCTCGCGTTTGCCGGTGGCAAGGTCAAAATTGATGGTGTGCACCATGGCCTGCTGGGTGGCCACTTCAATGTCGGCAATGCTGGTATCCGCCGCCTGCAAAAACGCGCAAATCGCTTTGCGCTGTGCCTCCTGCTTGAGCATGTGTACCGAGAACTGCGGAGACAAAGGCGTTTGCTCGTTAAAGATGACAAGCCGGTTGGCGAACCAGTCATACACCGGGCGCAACGCCTCGCTGTTGAGCTGCACGGCCACCGCCAGGAACAAGGCATTGGGCCGTGTCGCACCCTCCCACAGGTTCTTGGCACCCTTCAGGCCCGAGCCAAATTCGTACACATCCTTGCCACTTTCGGCATCGAAGTGGCGCTCAAACCAGCGTTGCGGCTTGAATGCCTTGTAGACCAAAAGTTGCTCGCCCACGATGCGCTGCGCATCCATGGCAAACCCATACTGGTAACGCACACCGCCCAGGACGAAGGTGACTTCGAACGCCGTGGGTTGGCTGCCCGATGTGGCATCCAGCTTGAAGGGCTGGAGTCGGTCAAAGGTCTGCCCCGGCTGCAGCGCGGCCGACTGCAGCACCACACCACGCATGAATTGCAGCGCCTTGACGAGGTTGGACTTGCCACTGGCGTTGGCACCGTACACCACCGCGCTCTTGAGTACGTGCGGGGCCGCCTTCAGCCCGGTACCCAAGGCATGGGTGTCCAGCAAGGTCTTGTCCGTGGACGCCACCAGACTGAGCACCTGCTCGTCGCGCAGGCTACGGAAGTTCTTGGTGCGGAACTCGACCAGCATTGTGTTTATCCAGGTGGGAGTAAAAATATACTGAAATTATGACCTATCGAAGCAAATAGTGAACTTATTTATATCTGCATCGGATTTTTGATGTGGAAAAGCAGATAAGGCCTGCTGATGAAGAGAACGTGGGGTATGAAAGGAGTCGCATTTTGGGTTTGGATGAAAAATCGGCCTCTAACGCTTATCCCATGGGCGTAACAAGCTACTCTAAATATAGCAACTGCCTCCAATCCACTCGACACTTCGTATGCGGCGCCTTGTGCTCCATGCCCGACAAGCGTTGGAACCGGTGCGTCAGGTAGGCGATGGAGATTGGCATCGCTAGTGCTTTCGGCAAACTGAGTGCCGTGATGCCAAGTTCCGCTCTGCAGCGATTGCGGTCTTCCAGTTGTTCGGGCGACCGGCCGATGACGCTGCAAAGCGGACGCCAGCCGTCGAGGTCAAGCAAATATCTCTGTTCGCGAAATCAATGGGCCAACATGCTCAAGCCGCCCTATGGCGTAGGCATCTTGATGGTCTCTTGCGCCGGTACTACCGTCCGTTTCTGCATCTTCGTAGCCTACCAAGCCATGTCCGCAGCCTGCTCGAACTGATGAGTCAGGCCTTCGACGAAACTGAGCATGTCCTCCTCGGACTGCATAGCGCGTGCGTAGGTACCATCAGTCGCGTACGACAGAATGCTTGGAAGGACACTGAAGAGATAGTGCCTTGCGGGCGCCAGTGCTCCCGCCCATAGGTGGTCAAGAAACGAACCGATCTCCGTTATCGCCGACGCCTCATCGAAGGCGACGCGACCTGTGAAGCTAACTTGATGGTCTCGGTCGTTGGTCAGCAGAACGGAGACGGAGCCCGCACCCGAGTGGAAACGAAACGCTTGGCCCTCTTTGCCAAACGCCCCGTGAGCCACGAAGTTCCTTACCTGTGCACGAAGATCCAAGAGCTTGTCGTAGTGCGCTTTGGTGTCTTTATTCGAGATGTCGAGTGCGGCCTTGAATTTCGCATTCCAGTTGTCCTCGGCGAGCTCCGCAACTTGCGTACCCACGGTCAGCTTTCCCTGAAGTATCGCGAGATGGATAAACGCGTGCTCGGTCCAACTGAAGAAAGCTTCGATGGCAGCCAGCGCATACCAGTTTACTTGCTTGTTAACCGACAACCACGATGAGATGAGCTCGAAGTTGAACGTCCCAGGGGATTCGCTTCCTCTGTCCTTCGCCTTACTTTCCAGCTCTTTGCTTTCAACGACCTGTGCGTTGAACTGGTCGCGAAAATACTCGTAGCGTTCGAACAGATCAGAGTTTTTGTTGACGACGTTCAGATCAGATGTCGCAATTGCTTGCTGTGCACGCCACTGGAAGTATGGGGCCGCAACTGAGACGGCCTTCTTGATCGCTTCGACAATAGCGGTCGCGTCCTTCTCGCCTTGCTGACTTGGCCGACCGCTCATTCTCGCGTTGGGGTCGAGATTGGGTTCGAAGACGCCGAGCCCCATCTTTCGATGCTCTATGCCGTACAGGCGACCGCGGAACCTGACGGGTACCGTCCACGCGGTCTTTTCCCATTGACCAAGACTCGGGAACTTGAGTAGATCAACGAGAAGAAAATAGACAAGGTAGTAGGGCGGAAGGCCTCGACCGGCCTCCGTTCGCGCCGACAACATCAGCCCGCGTCCTTCCTCAGGCGAACGCGGAGGCCCGGCGGGCTCCAGCTCTAGGAGTGCCGCTCGTGCCATGTCGCTCATATTTGCAGGCAGTTCCGGTACAGCGATCGACTTTCTGGCTTTCACGCCTATTCCTTATTCTTGAGCCACGGTTCAGACCTGCGCGTGTACGAAGTCGCGGGACTGCGTCAAGAACGAGCGCAGGTTGCGCGAGATCACGCGCTGCAGGGCTACTGGATATGCCGGGTAACAGCAGTTGCAGCAGGACGATAAACGCCGGACTTCCAACGGGCGCCTGTCCGCAAAGTCAGCGGTACAAGGTGACCGGTGTTGGCGAGAGCCGTCGCTCAGGACCAGAACTGTGAATGACTCAGATCAGCCTACAGCAGCCGGTGAAAAGCCGCCTAAAAATGCTAGGTTCCGGCATTGCAAATGTACCTAACCCAAATGCCCCGCCACTCGCCTCTCCAACAACACCACAAGCTCCGCCTGCATGAAATGGTAGTTGTCCGCAATATCCAGACACACCACCTTCTTCCCAGATAACTGACCCTTGAATCTTTTAGCCAGCTGCGTGCGGTGCCGTTTCTCCATCACAAAAATGAGTTCAGCCCATTCGACCTGGTCCGCGCTCAGCGGGCAGTCTGCGTCGGATGCCAAGCCCGCGGAGTCGGTTTCCACGCCCGGGACGGTAGAGAACACTTGCTCCGCCGTGGGGCTGCGCAATCTGTTGCGGCTGCAGATGAAGAGTACGCGGGGCATGGCGGAAATGACTTTCAGGTCTAGAGGAAAATAGGCTGCCTGTGCTGATCCTACCTGCATTGCCAGCTCTTATTCCGATAGCAACTGGGTCTGCGGCTCTGGCCGCAGTCGCGCTGGTGCCGGGGTCGGTTTCCCCCGCGACAGAACCGAGTTCTTTGCTACCCCCTATTGCGGCACCAGCCCCGAAGCCTTCACCAGTTCGGCATGCAGCGCGATCTCCTGGGCGATGGTTTGCTGGAATTGCTCGGGGGTGGTGGGGGCCTGGTCCATGCCGATTTCATAGAGTTGTTTCTTCACCTCCTCGCTCTGCAGGATGGCGTGCACCTGGCGGTTCAGCTGGTCCACGAGCGGGCGCGGCGTGCCTGCGGGAGCCAGCAGGCCGATCCAGGTCTGCATGACCATGTTGGGGATGCCTGCTTCGCGCATCGTGGGCACGTCGGCGATCAGTGCCGAGCGCTTGTCGCTCATCAGCGCCAGCGCGGTGAGCTTGCCGGTCTTGAGGTAGGGCAGTGCCTCGGGCAGGGGCGCGAACAGCAGGTCCACGTTGCCACCCAGCAGGTCGGTGATGGCCAGCGCGCCGCCCTTGTACGGTATGTGGGTCATGCGTACCTGCGCCCGGGTCTCGAACATCAGGGCGGCCAGGTGTTGGGGGCTGCCGTCGCCCGAGCTGGCGTAGTTCAGGCCCCCGGGCTTGGCCTTGGCTGCGGCCAGAAGCGCCGCTGCGCTGGCGAACTTCTGCTTGTCTTTGACCACCAGCACCATGGACTGGTTGGCCAGCTTGGTGATGGGTGCGAAATCGGCCTGCGGGTCGTACGGTAGCTCTTTGAAGATGCTTTTGTTGGTGGTCAGGAACGAGGCGGGTGAGGCCATCAGCGTGTAGCCGTCTGGTGCGGACTTGGCCACCACCGGTAGGCCGATGCGGCCAGAGGCTCCGGCCCGGTTGTCCACCACGAAGGGCTGGCCGGTGACGGCTGCCAGCTTCTGGCCGACCAGGCGCGCAATGATGTCCACCCCGCCGCCAGCAGGCAGTGCCACCAGCAGTTTCACCGGGTGGTCGGGATAGCTGCCCTGGGCGCTGGCGGGCAGGGCGGCGGCCAGCAGGCCCAGCGCGCACGCCAGGAGGGAAATGTTGCGTCGAGTGGTCATGGATAGCTCCGGGGTGGATAGGTTAAGAAAGAATTTCAAGAAGGAATGGATTCGCCGTGGCTGGCCGTATGCGCAACACCGGGCACCAGGCGGTCCAGCCGCAGGCGGGTGATGGCGGCGATTTCGCCGAGCGTGGTGGCCAGCTCGGTGGCGCGGTCGTGCGCCAGACGCTGCTCAAAAGCCTGCAGGGCCGACTCCCGCGTGTGGCGGCGGATGCACAGGATGAACGGGAAGCCGAAGCGCGTACGGTAGGCCTGGTTGAGCGCGCTCCAGCGCGCGGCATCGTGTGTCTCCAGCCGCGCCAGCGAAAGCGTGCCCTGCTCGGCAATGGACGCATCGGTCATCGAACCCCGGCGGGCATCGTCACCGGCCAGCTCAGGGTGTCCGGCATAGAAGGCGACGCGTGCGGGCTCGTCCAGGGCGGCCACCACATCCACCATCGCGGTGTGCAAGGTATCGACTGTCGCAAAAGGGCGCTGGCCCACCACGCCGCGTGCCACCCAGGGGGCATGTTCCCAGATGTCGGCCAGGGTGGCGCAAAAGACCTCGGGCGCGCAGGTGTTGAGGTGTTCCAGGGTAGATCGTGTGCTCATGGAAACGGATCTTAGGGATGCAAATCATTGCCGTCCATCACCATTTTTGCAGTGCTGCGTACGCAAAATCAGTACACTCTGTCTGCACTTCTATTGACCTATCCATGCGCCATTCGCTCGTTCCCGCCGGACTTCGCTACGCCGACCAGGTTGCGCGCTCGGGCTCCATCCAGAAGGCCGCGCGCGAACTCCACGTGGCGGCTTCGGCCATCAACCGGCAGATCCTGCAGCTGGAGGACGAACTCGGCGTGCCCTTGTTCGAGCGGCTACCGCGCGGCATGCGCTTGACGGCCTCGGGCGACGCACTCATCACGCTGGCGCGCCACTGGCTGCAGGACGAACGGGGGGTGGTCGCCGAGATCCGGCGCCTTCAGGGCATCCACCAGGGCCATGTGTCGCTGGTGGCCATGGACAGCCATGCCACCAGCGTCATGCCCGCCCTGGTTCGCGATCTGGGTGTGCAGCATCCGCTGGTCAGCCTGTCCATCGCGCTGGCCACCCCCGACGATGCCGAGGCGGCACTGCTGACCGGCCAGGCCGACCTGGCCGCCATCTTTAACCTGAAACCGCGCCGGGAACTGCTGGTGCTGTGGAAGAGCGCGCTGCCGCTGGGCTGCGTGGTGGCACCCGGCCACCCGCTGGCGCAGCGCGAGACGGTGAGTTTCCAGGAGGCCATGGCCCACCCGGTGGCGCTGCAGAGCAAGGCGCTGACGATCCGGCGTTACCTTGAGGCGCAGTACAGCTGGCTGTTCAAGGAACCGCGCCGCTATACCGAGACCAACTCGCTGCAGCTGGTCAAGCAGCTGGCGCTGGGCGGCAACCATGTGGTGTTCACGTCCGAGCTGGACGTGGCATCGGAGCTGGCGACCGGAACGCTGGTTTTCATCCCCATCCGGGACCGGGGGGCAGAACCCCAGGAGATCAGCGTGGCCGTAGATGCCACCAAGCCGCCCGGACCGGTGGTGAAACTGGTGTCCGAGCGGCTCATCCAAGCGCTGCAGGACTGCCTGGCGGCGGCACGGGGGCAAGCTGCCCCCTAGGACTAGGGCAACGCTGAACAAGTCCCTCGTGGTCTGCGCATCCCTGGCCTCGGGCGGTCTGCGTCGTTGCAAATCCTCGCCATAGCCCAAGCTATGTCTGCGGTTTGCGCCTAGCATCCCATCCCGATCCAGGGCGCGCCGCCTCACGGGGACTTATTCAACGTCGCCTTAGATCGAAAAAGGCCGCTTGCGCTTATTCCATCAGCGCAAGCAGCTCCTTTTACGATAGCGCATATGCTGGGTTGCCCAAGCATGCGCGCCGGAGTATCGTGGTACCCGAACGTACGATCCAATCGATGGAAGGAGGTGGAGCATGACCCATGCACTTCCCCAACTCACGGGGGAAATCTTCTTGAGCGACGGCGGCCTCGAGACCTCGCTCGTTTTCCTCGACAACATGGCATTGCCACACTTTGCGGCCTTTACGCTGCTGGAAGATGAGCTTGGCCAAGAGCGACTGAAAAGTTACTACGTTCCATACCTTGAACTCTGCGGTGAGATGCCAGGCGCTGGTTTCATACTTGAAACACCCACGTGGCGCGCCAGTTCCGACTGGGCCGCTCTCATGGGCATCAATGCCACCCGCCTGAAAGCATTGAACACCCAGGCGGCGCAGATGATGTGCGCGATGCGTTCACGCTGGGCACCACGCCTCAGCGGGCCCATCGTAGTAAGCGGGGTCATAGGCCCGCGGGGCGACGGCTACGTTGCCGATGCCCCCAACAGTGTGGACGAAGCTGCCGATTACCACCTCCTGCAGGCGCAGGCGCTTGCCGCAGGCGGGGTCGACATGCTCGCCGGTGTCACGATGACCACAGCCGCCGAGGCCCTGGGTATTTCCATAGCGGCACAGCGGGTGGGTTTGCCCGTGGCCATTTCTTTCACTGTAGAAACAGACGGCCGATTGCCAAGCGGCGAATCGTTGGGTGATGCGATAGGCAAAGTAGACGCGTATGCGCCGCCAGCGTACTTTGCCATCAATTGCGCGCATCCGCGGCACTTCGAAAATGCCTTGCCGGTGGGCGAGCCCTGGATTGCGCGCATCCAAGGTGTCCGTGCAAACGCCTCGACGAAGAGCCACGCTGAGCTCGACGACTCAACCGAACTGGACATAGGCGACCCTAAAGACCTGGCCCAACGGTACCGTGGACTCAAAGGCGCCTTGCCGCGGCTGAATGTACTGGGCGGCTGCTGCGGGACCGACTGGCGCCACCTGCGCGCCATACGCGATGCGTGGACCAGCTAGGCATTCGGAGCGCCCACCGTCACAGCCTAGCCCCTGTCCCAAAGGGCGTTCGAGCCTTTGGGCAAAGCTGAACAAGTCCCTCGCGGGGACTCATTTAGCATCATCTTAGACAAAAAGGCCGCTTGCGCTTATTCCATCAGCACAAGCAGCTCTTATTACGATAGCGCCTTGGTCTGCGGTGCCGGCACCGGTTTCCCCCGCAGCTTCGCGCCCATGCGCCTGAACCAGTGCTCCAGGTCGTCGATGTAGGTAAACACGGCGGGCACCACCAGCAAGCTCAGCACGGTGGAGGTGATCAGCCCGCCGATCACCGCCACCGACATCGGGCTGCGGAAACTGGAGTCTGCCGCGCCCCAGCCCAGCGCAATCGGCAGCATGCCTGCGCCCATGGCCAGGGTCGTCATGATGATGGGGCGGGCGCGTTTGTGGCAGGCATCGAGCAGGGCCTCCACCCGGGTCATGCCATGGTCGCGGCGGGCCACGATGGCGTATTCCACCAGCAGGATGGAGTTTTTGGTGGCGATGCCCATGAGCATGATCAGGCCGATCAGCGAGGGCATGGAGAAGCTTTTTTGTGCGATCAGCAGGCCCACGAAGGCCCCGCCCAGCGCCAGCGGCAGCGCGCACAGAATGGTGACGGGGTGCAGGAAGTCCTTGAACAGCAGCACCAGCACGATGTAGATGCACAGCACGCCCGTCAGCATGGCCAGGCCGAAGCTGGCAAACAGCTCGCCCATCACCTCGGCATCGCCAATTTCCACCACCTTCACGCCGGGCGGCAGCTGGGCCATGGCGGGCAGCTTGTCCACCGCTTCTTTCACATCGCCCAGCGGCAGGCCCGAGAGCTCGATCTCGAAGTTGACGTTACGGGTGCGGTCGTAGCGGCTGATGACGGCGGGGCCGCCGTTGGTCTCCAGCGTGGCCACCTGGCCCAGCATCACCGGGCCCTTGCTGCCGGGCACGGCCAGGCGCTCCAGCACGCTCAAGTCTTTGCGGGCTGCGTCATCGAGCTTGACGACGATGGGCACCTGGCGCTGCGACAGGTTGAGCTTGGGCAGTGAAATGTCGTAGTCGCCCAGCGTGGCGATGCGCAGCGTCTCGCCGATGGCGCTGCTGGTCACGCCCAGGTCGGCGGCGCGGGCAAAGTCGGGCCGCACCGCGATTTCGGGGCGGATCAGGCTGGCGCTGGACGCAACGCTGCCCAGTCCGGGGATGGTGCGCAGGTCTTTTTCCACCGCCTGCGCGGCGGCCTGCAGGGCGATGGGGTCTTCGCCGGTGAGCACCAGCACGTACTTTTCGCCCGAGCCGCCCAGGCCGACCTTGCTGCGCACGCCGGGCAGCGGCTCCAGCGCGGTGCGGATGGCGTTCTCGATGCCCTGCTTGCGCGGTCGCTCGCCCCGGTCGCTGAGCAGAATGGTCAGTGTGGCCTTGCGTGCCTCGGCGGCCCCGGCGGGAGCAAACGGGTCGCCGCCCGCGCTGCCGCCGCCGATGGTGGTGTAGATGCTTTTGACGTGCTCTACTTTTGCAATCAGGGTGCGCGCCTGCTCGGCAGATACCTTGGTTTGCGCCAGGGTGGAGCCGGGCGGCAGCTCGATGTACACCTGGGTTTGCGAGTTGTCGTCGGGCGGGATGAAGCCAGTGGGCAGCAGCGGAATCAGCGCGATGGAGCCAAAGAAAAACACCGTGGCGCCCACCATGGTCAGCACCCGGTGCTTCAGGCACCAGGTGGCCCAGCGCATGTACACGCGCATCCAGCCTGCGTCCTTCTCGGCCCCGACGATGGGCTTCAAGATGTAGGCCGCCATCATGGGCGTGAGCACCCGCGCCACGATCAGCGATGCCACCACCGCCAGCGAGGCGGTCCAGCCAAACTGCTTGAAGAACTTGCCCGCAATGCCGCTCATGAAGGCCGTGGGCAAAAACACCGCCACCAGGGTGAAGGTGGTGGCCACCACGGCCAGGCCAATCTCGTCCGCTGCCTCCATGGCCGCCTGGTAGGGGGTTTTGCCCATGCGCAGGTGGCGCACGATGTTTTCCACCTCCACAATCGCGTCGTCCACCAGGATGCCCACCACCAGCGACAGCGCCAGCAGCGTGATCACGTTGACCGAAAAGCCCAGCATCTGCATGCCGATGAAGGCCGGAATCACCGACAGCGGCAGCGCCACGGCCGACACCAAGGTGGCCCGCCAGTCGCGCAAAAACAGCCACACCACGGCCACCGCCAAAATCGCGCCCTCGTACAGCAGGTGCATGGAGCCGGTGTATTCCTCTTCCACCGGGGCCACAAAGTTGAAGGACTCGGTGAGCTCCATGTCGGGGTGTTGCAGCTTCATCTCGGCCAGCGCTTTTTGCACCGCCGCGCCCACCGCCACCTCGCTCTCGCCGCGGCTGCGCGACACCTCAAAGCCCACCACCGGCTGGCCATTGAGCAGGGCCGCAGAGCGCTGCTCGGCCACCGTGTCCGTCACCGTGGCCACCTGGTCGAGGCGGATGCGGCGGCCATCGCTCAGCGCCAGTTGCAGCTGGCCCAGCTCTTGGGCGGTCTGCACCGTGGCCAGGGTGCGTACCGGCTGTTCGCCCACGCCCAGGTCGGCACGGCCCCCGGCGCTGTCGAGCTGCACCAGCCGCAGCTGGCGCGAGATGTCGGCGGCAGTGGCACCCAGCGCCTGCAGTTTGAGCGGGTCCAGCGCCACCTGCACCTCGCGGGTTACGCCGCCCACGCGGCTCACCGCCCCCACGCCGCGCACGGCCAGCAGCTTGCGGGTGATGTCGTTATCGACAAACCACGACAGCGCCTCGGCATCCAGCTTGGACGAGCGGATGGTGAAGGCCAGTACCGGCTGGGCCGCCATGTCCACCTTGTTGACGATGGGGTCGCGCACGTCGCCCGGCAGGTCGCTGCGCACGCGGGCCACGGCAGAGCGCACATCGTCCACCGCCTCCTGCACCGGCTTTTCCAGCCGGAACTCGGCGGTGACGGTGACCGCGCCGTCACTCACCGAGGTGTAGATGTGCTTCAGGCCCTGCACGGTGGCGATGGAGTTTTCCAGCTTGCGGGCCACCTCGGTTTCCAGCTGGGCCGGGGCCGCGCCGGGCAGGCTGGCGGACACGGTGACCGTGGGCAGGTCGATGTCGGGGAAGTTCTGCACCTTCATGGCGTTGAAGGACAGCAGCCCGGCAAAGGTCAGCAGCACAAACAGCATCACCGCCGGAATGGGGTTCTTGATGGACCAGGAGGAAACGTTCATGGCCTGCTCTTTATTTGCTAGCTGCTTGTGCTGGTGCTACAAGCGCAGGCGGCACATTGGGCTTGGAATCCTGCACCACGCGCACCCGGTCGCCGTCGTTCAGGAAACCCGCGCCGCTGGCGACCAGTACGGCATCTGGCTCCAGCGCGCTGGTGATCTCCAGCCGGTCGCCCAGTTGCCGCCCGGTTTGCACCTTGACCTGGGCCACGCGCTGGTCTTTGCCCACGCGGTAAACAAAGCTGAAGGCATCGCGCACCACCACGGCGGTTTGCGGCACGGTCAGCGCGGTGGTTTGGCCCAGTGCGAATGCACCACTGGCAAACATCCCCGGCTTGAGGCTGGACGCTGGCAAATCCACATACACCAGCCCCATGCGGGTTTGCGGGTCTACCGTGGGGGCCACCATGCGCACCTTGCCCTGCACCGGCGTACCCTGGGCGGTGCGCACCTGGGCGATGGTGCCTACCTTGATGCGCTCCAGCTCGGCGGCGGTGACTTCAGCGCGCCACTCCAGCCGCCCCTGGCGCACCATACGGAACAGCTCGGTGCCGCTGCCCAGCACCGCGCCCACGGTGGCGCTGCGGGCGCTGATGACCCCAAAGTCGGGGGCGCGCACCTGGGTGTGCCGCAGGCGCTGCTGCTGCACGGCCAGCGTGGCCTTGGCGGCGGCCACGCGGGCCTTGGCTACCTGCTCGGTCGTCTGGTACTGGGTGATCTGCTGCTCGCTCAAGGCCCCGGTGGCCTGCAGCGTGCGGGCGCGGGCGGCGTTGCCGCTGGCATCCTGGGCATTGGCTTGGGCCTCAAGCAGGTTGGCCTGGGCCTGGGCCACATCGGCCTGCACGCTCTCGGCCGCAAACGTGGCCAGCACCTGGCCGGCGCGCACCACATCGCCCACGTTGGCGCGCACCTCCAGCAGGCGCAGGCCGCTGGCCTCGCTGCCGATGCTGGCCTCTTGCCAGGCGGCCACGTTGCCGTTGGCGCTGAGCTGCACCGCCCAGGGGCTGCGCTGCGGCTGCACGGTGGTGACGGTGAGGGCGGGCTTGGGTGCGGCGGCCTTGGCCTCGTCTGCCGCCTGGGAATTCAAGGAAAAAAGGCCGATAGCGCTGATGGACAGGGCGAGAGCAGCTACGGAATAAATAGCATTTTTTGGCATGAGAGGGTATCCGTAAAGGTTTACTGGGGGCCGGTCCAGCCGCCGCCTACGGCGCGGTACAGGCTGATCCAGGCCAGCAGGCGTTCGCGCTGCAGGGCAATGGCATTGGTGTAGGCGGTGAGCGCGGTGCGGCGCGCATCTTCCAGCTCGGGCAGGCTGGCCAGGCCGGCGCTGTAACGGGCCTGCGTGGCAGTGAACGAGGCCTGGTAGCCCTGGGCGGCCACCTCGGTGTCGGCGTTGCGGTCATCGGCACTGCGCAGGTTGACCAGGGCTTCTTCCACCTCGCGCACGGCCTGGCGCACCTTGGCGCGGTACACGGCCACGGCCTCGGTGTAGCGGGCCTGGGCGGCCTCCACATCGGCGCTGCGCCGCCCGCCGTCGAACAAGGGCACCGACACCGCCAGCGGGCCGATGGACCAGGTGCCGAAGTTTTCGCTGGTGGAGCCCGCCCGGTAGGCCAGTGCGCCGATGGAGCCATTCAAAGTGAGCCGGGGGTAGCGCTGGCCCTGGGCGTTGCCCACGTCGAAGCTTGCGGCGGCCACGTCGCGCTCGGCGCTGTAGATGTCGGGCCGCTGGGCCAGGGCCTGCGCGGGGATGGATGCTATGGAAAAAAGAGCTGGTTCTGCTGGTGGCATGGGCGCAGAGGCCAGTTTTTGTGCCAAATCTGCCTCGGGCAGGCCGGTCAGGGCGACCATGGCTTTCAGGAACACATCGCACTGCGCCAGTTGCTGCACCACGCGGTTGTTCGCCTCGGCGGCACTGGCACGGGCCAGCGCATCCACCGCCGGGGCGGTAAATCCGGCGCGGGTGCTCAAGCCCGACAGGCGGGCCGTTTCCTGGCGCGATTTCGCGTCCTCCCCCGCCAGCCCGCGCAGCAGGGCGCAGGCCCGCACGGTGACGTACTGGCTGGCCACCTCGGCGGCCACCGCCACCCGCGCGTCGTGCCACTGGGCCTGGGCCCCCTGCTGGCGTGCCTGGGCGGCGTTGGCCGCGGCCCGGTTGGTGCCAAACAGGTCGATCTCCCACGCCGCCTGCAAGCCGCCCTGCGCCGTGGTGGCAATGGGCACAGCGGGCTGCGAGCGGCCCCGGCTGGCGCTGGCCGAGGCATCCAGCGTCGGCCCCAGCGCCGCACCCGCGCCCACCGCCGTGGCCCGCGCCTGGGCAATACGTGTAGCCGCCGAGGCCACCGTGGGGCTGGCATCCTGCGCCGCCGCGATCAGCGCCACCAGCAGCGGATCGTCCAGCCGCTGCCACCAGTCCGATAAATCCCCTATGTTGCCCTGGTGCGGCAGCGGTGCCGTCCATTGCGCGGCGGCCAGGGCAGGCACGGTGGTGGGGGGCGGTGCAATGGCGCAAGCAGCCAGCCACAGGGGCAGGAGGCACAGAAGTGGCCAGCGGGGCAGAGGCATGCGGGAGGGCTCCAGGGGTGGCAAGGGTAGGGCGGGGGCTATCGTATCGGGTGGCTCCTACCCGCCGCGTGACAGGTCTGCGCTTTGTCCCCCATCGTGGGGACGCCGTGGAGCCGCGCACAGGCCATGTTGCCAGGGTCGGCAAGCCGCGGCTTATCAAGGGGGTATCGGTTTGTGTCGGTTTATGTCGACGCAGCGCCAGCCGATCGGACTTGGGCCGTGCTCGGGATATATATAAAAAGGGCTGCTTGTGCTGATAGGGCTGGCACAAGCAGCTACTTATTTAATAGCATCTATCCAAACACGACTTTCCACAGCGCCAGCACCGCTTCGCGCTCGTTTTGCAGCAGCGGCGGGGCGACCTGGGTGGGGGCTTCGTTCAGGCGGGCCTGGTGCTGGGCTTTGCGCAGTTCGCGGTAGGCGTTGGCGGCGGCCTCGCCCACGCCGGGGGGCAGCAGGCCGCAGGCTTCGGCGCGTTGCAGCAGGGCGATGTTGCCCACGTTGTCTTGCAGCGTGGGGTGCTGGGCGGCGTGGGCCAACACCAGGTACTGCACGGCAAATTCGGCATCCACCATGGCGCCGGTGCTGTGTTTCACGTCAAAGTTGTCACCGCGCACCGGGTGGGCGGCGCGGACCTTGTTGCGCATGGCCACGATCTCGGCCTGCAGGGCGGGCAGGTCGCGCGGCGCGGTGATGACGTTTTGCCGCACGGCGTCAAAGCGCTGGTGCATGTCGTCCGGACCCAGCACATAGCGGGCGCGGGTCATGGCCTGGTGCTCCCAGGTCCAGGCGGTGTTGCTGCCCCGGCCTTCCTGGTAACTGGCGTAGGCGTTCAGCGTGGTGACCAGCATGCCGGAGTTGCCGTTGGGGCGCAGGGCGGTGTCGATCTCGAACAGGTCGCCTTCGGCGGTTTTGACGCTCAGCCAGTTGATGAGTTTGCGCACCAGCTGGGCGTAGACCTCGGGGGCGCGTTCGTCTTCGTCTTCATGCACGAAGACGATGTCCAGGTCGCTGCCGTAGCCCAGTTCCTTGCCGCCCAGCTTGCCGTAGCCGATGACGGCAAAGCGCGGTTCGTCCAGGTGGTGGCTGGGCAGGCGCTGCCAGCACCAGCGGGCGGTGACGCGCAGCACCACGTCGGCCAGCGCGCTCAGGTCGTCGGCCACCTGCTCGACGCTGATGCGGCCTTCCACGTCGCGCGCCAGGGTGCGGAACAGCTCTGCGTGGTGGGCGCGGCGCAGCAGGTTGAGCAGGGTTTCTTCGTCGTCTTCCTGGGTGATGCGCAGCGAGTTGCGGCGGGCTTCCAGCTCGGCCTCCAGCGCTGCGGGGTCGAAGCGCTCGGCCAACATGGTCTCGGCGGCCAGTTCGTCGATCACGCCGGGGTGCTGTTGCAGGTAGCGGGCAGGCCATTTGGCGGCGGCCAGCAGGCGCAGCAGACGCTGGTGGACCGAGGGGCGCTCCAGCAACAGCGCCAGGTAGTGGTCGCGGCGCAGCAGGGGTTCAATCCAGTCCATCCAGCGCAATGCGCCGTCCAGGCTGGTGCTGCCCTCCTGTAGCCAGCCCATGGTGCGCTGCACCAGCCGCGACAGCCGGGCAGCCGACACATCGCGCAGGGCCAGCACACGGGCGTGGGTGGACCAGCGCAGCAGGCGACCCTTGAGGGGCTCGTCCAGGCGCTCGGCCAGTGCGGCCAGGTCGGGTGCGCCCGACAGGTCGCCCGGCCCGCTGTGGCCGGGTTTGGCGCCTTTGCCGTTGCAGCCCTTGCATTCTTTTTTGCCGCCCAGCAGGGTGTCGAACTCTTGCGCCACCAGCTCGCGCTGGGTGTCCAGCTCGGTCAGGAAGGCGCAGCAGTCGGGGTAGCCCATGCTGTGGGCGATCCAGGCCAGGTCGGCGTCGATGGTGGGCAGCACATGGGTTTGCTGGTCGTCCAGGTACTGGATGCGGTGCTCGACCCGGCGCAGAAAGGTGTAGGCCCGGGCCAGTGCGTCGGCGGTCACCTGGGGCATCAGCCCGGCGCGGGCCAGGCGCTGCAGTGCGGCCAGCGTGGGGCGGGTGCGCAGCTCGGGAAACTGGCCGCCGCGCACCACCTGCAGCAGCTGCACGGTGAACTCGATCTCGCGGATGCCGCCGCGCGACAGCTTGACATCGTTGGCCCGCTCGGGGCGGCCCGCACTGCGCTTGGCCGAATGGTCGCGGATCTGCTGGTGCAGGTTGCGCAGCGCGTCGAATACGCCGTAGTCCAGGTAGCGGCGGAACACAAACGGCAGCACCACGGTGCGCAGTGCGCTGGCATCCGTGATGCAGCTGCGGGGGGCCACCACCCGGCTCTTGAGCCAGGCAAAGCGCTCCCATTCGCGGCCCTGCTCCTGCAGATAATTTTCCAGAGCGTCCATGGACACCGCCACCGGACCGGAATTGCCGTGCGGGCGCAGCGCCAGATCGACGCGGAACACAAAGCCGTGCTCGGTGGTGTCGCCCACCAGGGCGTAGATGATCTTGACGGCCTTGCAGAAGTATTCGTGGTTGCTGGTGCGGCCCCGGCCCTCGGGCATGTTGGCCTGGCCTGCGGTGTCGCCATCAAAGTTGTAGACGTAGATCAGGTCGATGTCGCTGGACACATTGAGTTCGCGGGCACCCAGCTTGCCCATGCCCACCACCCACATCTGGGCGCGACTGCCGTCGGGGGCCAGCGGCGCGCCGTGCTGGCTGTCGAGCTGCGCAAAGGCGTGGCTGCAGGCGGCATCCAGGGCGATTTCGGCCAGCTCGGTCACCGCCCGGGTCACCACCTGCAGCGGGGCTTGTTCATCGCAGTCCAGCACCACCAGGCGCTCCATCACCAGCTGGCGCAGGCTGCGCAGGGCTGCACCGGTGTCCAGGCCGGTGCCGCGCAGGGTGGCCAGGGTGGCCTCCATGCTGGCGCGCACCGGAGCCCCTGGGGGAAGCAGGTCGAGCTGGCTGGCATAGCGGCGGCGCAGGCGCTGCACAAAACGCGAGTGGCCGGACAGGGGCTCGGTGGGGGTGAGAGTGCTTAACAAAGTAACACCGTAAACGGAGGGGCCTGCTGCGGGCGCGGCTGCCATGGGAGTGATAATTCTGGTTGCATCCATGTGTCCAATGACTGAATCCAAGCCACCTTCCAGCACCGAGTCCACGCGCCTGCTCCGATGGGCCGCCAAAGCCGCATCCTGGAGTCTGGGCTTGGTGGCGACAGCGTGGTTGGTGCTGGCCTTGGCCTGGGGGGCCCTACACGGCTGGATTGTGCCGCGAATCGGCGAATTTCGCCCGTGGCTGGAAACCTATGCCAGCCGGGCGCTGGGGGTACCGGTGCGCATCGGTGCCATCTCGGCCCAGTCGGAGCATTTGTTCCCCTCGTTCGAGCTGCGCGATGTGGCCTTGCTGGACGGCCAGGGGCGCGAGGCACTGGCGTTGTCGCGGGTCACGGCCACGGTGTCGCCCGCGTCGCTGCTCAAGCGCGGGTTTGAGACCCTGCTGATCGAGCAGCCTTCGCTGGACGTGCGCCGCAGCGCCGATGGCACCATTTTTATCGCCGGGCTGGATGTGTCGCACACCGGCAGCGGCGATGGCCGGGCCCTGGACTGGCTGTTTGCCCAGAGCGAGCTGGTGGTGCGCGGCGGCACCGTGCGCTGGACCGACGCGCAGCGCGCCGCCCCTCCATTGGCCTTGAGCGGCGTGGACTTTGTGATGCGCAACAAGGGACTGGGCCACGATTTGCGCCTGGATGCCTCGCCGCCTGCCGACTGGGGTGATCGTTTCAGCCTCCGCGCCCGCTTCCGCCAGCCCTTGCTCAGTATCCATCGGGGCCGTTGGCAGGACTGGGACGGCCCGGCCTACGCCAGCCTGCCCCGGGTCGATGTATCGCAACTGCGCCAATATGCCGATGTGGGGGTGGACGTGGTGGCGGGCGTGGGGGCTTTGCGCGTGTGGGCCGACATCCGCCACGGCCAGGTGACCCGGGGCACGGCCGATGTGGCGTTGCTGGATGCCCGCGCCACCCTGGCCACCGACCTGCAGCCGCTGGCCTTGCAGTCTTTGCAAGGCCGTATCACCCTGCAGCGGCAGATGGGCGATATGGCGTTGGCCACCGAGGGCTTGCAGTTCACCACCGACGACGGGCGCGTCTGGCCGGGAGGCAACCTGACCCTGCGCCTGCAGGACGCCACCCCCCGCCTGCCCGCGCAGGGCGAACTGCGCGCCGACCGGCTGGACCTGGCCCTGCTGGCCCACATGGCCAACAGCCTGCCGCTGGGCCCCGCCACCCACCGCATGCTGGCCACCTACGAGCCCCAGGGGCAGGTGGAGCAGATCAGCTCCCGCTGGAACGGCCCTCTCGCCGACCCCACCAGCTACAGCGCCCAGGGTCGCATCACCGGGCTGGAGGTGGCCGCCGGTGTGCCCGACGCTCCCAGCCCCAAGGACAGGGCCCCGCTGGGCCGCCCCGGTGTGCGCGGTGCGGCGGTGGACTTCGACATCACCCAGGCCGGAGGCAAGGCCACCGTGCGCGTGATCCAGGGAGCGCTGGACCTGCCCGGGCTGTTCGAGGAACCGGTGGTGCCCATGGACCAGCTTTCTGCCACGGTGGCCTGGCAGCAGCAGGGCGATGCCCTGGCGGTGCAGGCCAGCGATGTGCGCTTTGCCAACACCGATACCGAAGGCCAGCTGCAAGTCAAGTGGCGCAGCAGCGATCCGGCCCAGTCCAGCGGCCATGCGCGCTTTCCGGGTGTGCTGGACCTGCAAGGCCAGCTGGGCCGGGGCGATGCCGCGCGGGTACACCGCTACCTGCCGCTGGAGCTGGATGCCGAGGTGCGCCACTACGTGCGCGATGCGGTGCTGGCGGGCCGGGCCCAGCAGGTGAAGTTTCGCGTCAAGGGCGACCTGTACGACTTCCCGTTCACCAAACCCCGCCAGGGCGAGTTCCGTATTGCCGCCGATGTGCGCGATGCCACCTACGCCTATGTGCCGCCCAGCCTGCAGCCTGCCAAGGCCCTGCCCTGGCCCGCGTTGGAGCGCTTGTCTGGCGAGTTGGTGTTTGAAGGCAATACCCTGCAGATCCACCGGGCGACGGCCACTTTGGCCGGTACCACCGGTTTCCAGATGGCCCAGGCCGAAGTCCAGATTGCCGACCTGGGCCACAGCGTGGTGGTGTTCAAGGCCCAGGGGCGCGGCCCGCTGGCCGACATGCTGGGCGTGGTCAACCGCTCGCCGCTGGCCGAGATCACCGGCCATGCCCTGGACCAGGCCACGGCCAGCGGCCTGGCCGACCTGCAACTGCGCCTGCAACTGCCGATTGCCAACCTGGACAAAAGCAAGGTCCAGGGCAGTATCACGCTGGGCGGCAACGATGTGCAGATCACCCCCAGCAGCCCGGCGTTGGCCCGGGCGCGCGGGGTGGTGCACTTCTCGGACACCGGTTTTAACCTGGTCGGCGGCCAGGCCCGCATGCTGGGTGGCGATGCCAGGATCGAGGGCGGCATGGCCGATGCCGCCAAGGGCGGTGTGCAGATGCGGGTGCAGGGTGTGGCCACCGCCGAGGGGCTGCGCCAGTCGCCGGGGCTGGGGGTGGCGGCGCAAATCGCCCAGTACGCCAGCGGCAGCGCGGCCTACACCGCCGTGGTGGGCGCGCGCCAGGGCGTGCCGGAAGTCAGCGTCACCAGCAATCTGCAGGGCCTGGCTTTGAACCTGCCCGCGCCACTGGCCAAAGCCGCCGACGCGGTGCTGCCCTTGCGTTTTGACAACCTCCTGCTGCCTGCCAATAACCTGCCTTTACGTGACAGCCTGGCACTGGAGTTGGGGGCGAGCGGGTCGGTGGCCTCGGTGGCGTATGTGCGCGATATTTCCGGCACGGCACCGCGTGTGCTGCGCGGCACCGTGGCGGTAGGCCTGCCGCCCGGCGAGGCCCTGCTGATGCCCGCCGAGGGTGTATCGGCCAACATCCACGTGGATACCGTGAATGCCGATGCCTGGCAGGCCCTGGCCGCCAAGCTGGCTGACGGGCCTGCGACCGGCAGCGTGCCTGGTACACCCGGCGGCTATACGCCCACCACCTTGGCGGTGCAGGCCAAAGCCCTGACGCTGGGCGGCCGCACCCTGCACCAGCTGGTGCTGGGCGGCTCGCACTTTGCCACCACCTGGCGCGCCAACGTCGATGCCCAGGAGCTCAACGGTTACGTGGAGTACCGCCAGTCCATGGATACCAGCCCGGGCCGGGTCTACGCCCGGCTGACCCGGCTGACTCTGGCCCCCAGTACCGCCACCGAAGTGGAAACCCTGCTGGATGAGCCCTCGGACACCGTGCCCGCGCTGGACATCGTGGTGGACGCGCTGGAGCTCAAAGGCAAAAAACTGGGCCGGGTGGAGGTGGAGGCCGTCAACCGGGGTGGCCGCGTGGGCGGGGTGGGGCTGGTCGATGCGGGCGTGCGCGAGTGGCGGCTGAACAAGCTCAGCATCACCAACCCCGACGCGCAGCTCAACGCCACCGGCAACTGGGTCGCCCTGGGGGGCCGCGCCGGGGCCACCACGCCCCGGCGCACCACGCTGAACTTCCAGCTCGACATTGCCGACGCGGGGCAACTGTTGGCGCGCTTTGGCATGCCGGGGGTGGTGCGGCGCGGCAAGGGCCAGATGGCCGGGCAGGTGGGCTGGGTGGGTTCGCCGCTGGCGCTGGACACCGCCACGCTGGGCGGGCAGTTCAACCTGGCCGTCGACAACGGCCAGTTCCTGAAGGCCGATCCCGGCCTGGCCAAGCTGCTGGGCGTGCTGAACCTGCAGGCCCTGCCGCGCCGTCTGGCGCTGGATTTCCGCGATGTGTTCAGCGAAGGCTTTGCGTTTGACTCGGTACGCGGCGACGTGCAGGTCGAGCTGGGCCGCGCTACCAGCAATAATTTGCAGATGAAGGGCGTGAACGCCGCCGTCATGATGGAGGGCAGTGCCGACATTGCCCGCGAAACCCAGGACCTCAAGGTGCTGGTGGTGCCTGAGATCAACGCCGGTACGGCGTCGCTGGTGGCGGCGGTGATCAACCCCGCCATCGGCCTGGGCACATTTCTGGCCCAATGGTTTTTAAGCCGCCCTCTGGCCGAGGCCGCCACC
This sequence comes from Comamonadaceae bacterium OS-1, assembly GCA_027923965.1. Taxonomy (NCBI): domain Bacteria; kingdom Pseudomonadati; phylum Pseudomonadota; class Betaproteobacteria; order Burkholderiales; family Comamonadaceae; species Comamonadaceae bacterium OS-1. The sequence continues at coordinate 4,378,474 of AP026969.1, read as the reverse complement.
CAGCAGTTCCACATCGACGGCACCTGGGCCGACCCCAAAATCACCAAGGTGCCGCACAAGATGTTTGGTGCCAAAGTCGAGGCCCAGGCCCCCACCAAACCGGAACCCACCCCATGAAAGTTGCCGCCATCCAGATGGTCTCGGGCACCGATGTACAGGCCAACCTGGCGCGCGCCGCCGTCTTGCTGGCCGAAGCCGCCGCCAGCGGTGCCGAGCTGGCGGTGCTGCCCGAGTACTTTTGCCTGCTGGGCCAGCGCGATACCGACAAGCTGCAGATCCAGGAGGCCCTGGGGACTGGCCCGATCCAGGATTTTTTGGCCCATACCGCCCGCCAGTTGGGCATCTGGATCGTGGGCGGCACCCTGCCCCTGACCGTGGGCGACGGTAGCCGGGTGCGCAACAGCACCCTGGTGTTCGATCCCACCGGCACCTGTGTGGCCCGCTACGACAAGATCCATTTGTTCCGTTTCGACAACGGGCAGGAGCGGTTTGACGAGTCGCGGGTGCTGGAGCCGGGCACCGAGCCCGTACTGTTCGAACTGCGCGCACGCGACGGTAAGCGTTGGCGCATCGGCCTGAGCATCTGCTACGACCTGCGCTTTCCCGAGCTGTACCGCCGCTACGCGGCCCAGGGCGCCGACTTGCTGTTGGTGCCCAGCGCCTTTACCCACACCACCGGCCAGGCCCATTGGGAGCTGCTGCTGCGCGCCCGCGCGGTGGAAAACCTGGCCTACGTGCTGGCCCCGGCCCAGGGCGGCCTGCATGCCAATGGCCGCCGCACCTGGGGCCACAGCCTGCTGGTGGACCCCTGGGGCACGGTGCTGGCCGAGCACGCAGAGGGCGAAGCGGTGGTGCTGGGCACCCTGGATGCCGCCCGGTTGGCGCAATGCCGCGCCCAGTTGCCCGCGCTGGAGCACCGGGTTCTGTGAACGCCTTACTGCCGCGATCCCGGGTGGGCTGGCTACGCTGGTGGCAGCGTTGGTCGCTGTGGGTGGTCATGCTGTTGTTGCTGGCGCTGGTGCTGACCACGCTGGTGTGGCTGGCCGGGCGGTTTGAAGCCAGCCAGGTACAGGACACGCTGGAGCGGGATACCGCCGCAGCGGCGGACGACGTGCGGCTGGGCCTGGGGCGCAATGTGCAAAGCCTGCAAGCCTTGCAGTTCAACGACCCCAGCCCCGGCTCCTGGCGCGTGGATGCCGCCGAGTTTGTGCGCCTGCACCGCGAGCTGCTGCGGGTGCAATGGCGGCGACCCGATTTGACGGTGTTGGCGCAGGCCGAGAGCCCGTTTCGGCCCCATGCCTTTGAGTGGTTGGGCAGCAAAAATACCGAACCCGATGTCACCCTGGCCTGCACCTTGGCCAAACGCGCCAACGGCCCCTCGTATTCCGGCAGCTATTTTTTACCGCAAATGGATGGACTGGGGCTGGAGGTGATGGAGATGTGCATGCCGCTGATCACCCGTGGGCAGCTCACGGGCTATCTGGTGGCCACTTACGCGCTGGGCGATGTGCTGGCCGACATGGTGGGCCGCCAACTCAGCCGCAGCCAGGAGGTGTCGTTTATCGAGCCCGATGGCACCCGCCTGGTACTGCACGGCTCGGCACGGCGCGGCACGCGGGTGTTTACTGCGCGGCAATTGGTCAACTTGCCCGGCAACACCATGGTGCTGCGCATGGACAGCTGGCATGGCGACCCGGATGTGTACCCCAACCTGATGACGGCGTTGGTGACCTTGATGTCGATTGCCCTGGTGTCGGTGACCGCGCTGTTGGTCAAAGACACCCGTCGGCGGCTCAGCGCCGAGCGCAGCCTGGCCGACGCGCTGGCGTTTCGCAAAGCCATGGAGGATTCGTTGCTCACCGGCTTGCGCGCCCGCGACCTGCAAGGCCGCATCACCTACGTCAACCCGGCGTTTTGCCAGATGGTGGGTTTTGCCGCCGACGAGTTGTGGGGCCGCGGCATGCCGGCGCCCTTTTGGCCGCCCGATCTGGCCAGCGAATACCAGCAGCGCCAAGAGATCCGCATGGCGGGCAGCGCACCACCCCGAGAAGGCTTCAGCTCGGTGTTCATGCGCAAGGACGGCAGCGTCTTTCCGGTGCTGGTCATGGAGGCGCCGCTGATCAATGCCCAGGGCGTGCACACCGGCTGGATGAGTGCGGTGGTCGACGTGACCGAGCAGCGCCGTGCCGAAGAGTTGTCGCGCACCAGCCAGGACCGCCTCCAGGCCACCGCCCGGCTGGCCACGGTCGGCGAAATGGCCTCGCTGTTGAGCCACGAGCTGAACCAGCCGCTGGCCGCCATCTCCAGCTACGCCACCGGTTCGCTGAACCGCTTGCAGACGGGAGGCGCGCTGGTGGACACTGCCGATCTGGCCACCGCCATGCGCCGCATTGCCGAGCAGGTGGAGCGCGCGGGCAAGCTGATCCGCAGCGTGCACGACTTTGTGCGCCGCCGGGCCAAGGTGCGCGAACCGGTGGCCCCGCAGGTACTGCTGGATGCCATCCTGCCGCTGGTGCAGTTGCAGGCCCGCAAGCTGGGCGTGCAGGTGCAGTTGGACGTAGCCGAGGTGCTGCCGCCGGTGCTGTGCGACCGCTCCATGGTCGAGCAGGTGCTGCTCAATCTGACGCGCAACGCCATGCAGGCCATGGAGCACCCCGCCGTGGCCGAGCGCTTGCTGGTGCTGCGGGTGGTGCAGCTGCCGCCGCCGCTGGACGGATGGGTCGAGTTTTCAGTGTCCGACCGGGGCCCCGGCATCCCGCCCGAGGTGGCCGAGCGCCTGTTTACGCCATTTTTCACCACCAAAGACGAAGGCATGGGCCTGGGCCTGAGCCTGTGCCGCACGGTAGTGGAGCAGCACGGTGGCTCGCTTACTTTCATGGCGAATGGGCCGCAAGGCACCGTGTTTCGGTTTACCCTGCCGATCCCAGAATGAATGTGAGGCTGTGATGCAACCCGTACAAGATGCCACCGTTTTCATCGTCGATGACGATGCCAGCGTGCGCGATGCGCTGTCGTGGCTGCTGCGCTCGCGCGGCCTGTTCAGCGAGGGCTTTCCCAGCGCCGAGGCCTTCGAGACCATGCTGGCCACCGGCTTTGTGCCGCGCCAGGCCTGCTGCCTGCTGCTGGACGTGCGCATGCCCGGCATCAGCGGGCTGGCGCTATTCGACAAGCTGATTGCCCGGGGGCTGCACCAGCCCATGCCGGTGATCTTTCTGACTGGCCACGCCGACGTGCCGACCGCCGTGGATGCGGTCAAGCGCGGGGCATTCGACTTCTGCGAAAAGCCGTTTTCCGACAACGCCCTGGTCGACCGCATCGAGCAGGCTCTTGCCCAGTCGGCCCTGAACCTGCGGGCCCGTGAAGGCCGCCAGCGTCTGCAAACCCGCCTGACCGAACTGACCGAGCGCGAACGCGACGTGATGCGGCTGGTGGTGCTGGGCCTGCCCAACAAGCTGATCGCCGACCAGCTTGACATCAGCGTGCGCACGGTGGAGGTGCACCGGGGCCGGGTATTCGACAAGATGGAAGTAAAGTCGGCCGTGGAATTGGCCAATTTGCTACAGAAAATGTAGCTACTTGTGCTTATCAGTCCTGCACAGGGGGCTGTTTTTCTTTAGAATTTTCGATGATCTCGCCATTCTTGCGGCCCGAGAACATGGTCCACCAGACAATCAGCACCAGCAACACCCCGGCCCCCAGCGCTTCCAGTAACAACAAGACCATGCACCGACTCCTTCAAGATTTTTCCCTGGCGCGCGGCGCACGCCGTACCCTTCTGGTCGCGATTGTAGGAACCCTGGCAGCCTGTGCCACCCGCATGCCCGAAGCCCCGGACTCCGGCCCGGCGGCGCTACCCACCATGCCCGGCCTGCCCGAGGCCCCACCCTATGCCATCCCCGGCGATACCGGCCCCTTGCCTGCGCCCATCACCCAGGCCAAAAGCCGCTGGACACCGGTGCGCTGGGCCGAGCTGCCCGGCTTTGGCCAGGACCCGCTGCATGAAGCCTGGAACGCCTGGATCAAAAGCTGCGAACGCCCCGGCCCGGTCCAGGCCCCGCTGTGCAAAGAGGTGCGCCGCCTGAGCATAGGCAGCGGCGACGAGCAGCGGGCCTGGATGGTCGCGCGCCTGCAGCCCTACAAGGTGGAACCGCTGCAAGGTAGCTCCGAAGGTTTGTTGACCAGCTACTACGAACCCTTGCTGGACGGTACCCGCAACCCCACCAGCGCGTCTGCCGTGCCCCTGTACCGTCCCCCGGCCACCCTGGGCCAGCGCAAGCCCTGGTACACCCGCCAAGAGATGGAAACCCTGCCCGAGGCCAAGGCCCAGTTGGCCGGGCGTGCCATCGCCTGGCTGTCCGACCCGGTGGATGCGCTGGTGCTGCAAATCCAGGGGTCGGGGCGTTTGCGCATTACCGAGGCCGACGGCAGCCAGCGCCTGGTGCGCCTGGCCTATGCGGGCACCAACGACCAGCCCTACAAAAGCGTGGGCCGCTGGCTGCTGGACCAGGGGCTGATCCGCGATGCCACCTGGCCCGGCATCAAGGCCTGGATTCTGCAAAACCCGCAGCGGGTGAACGAGCTGCTATGGAGTAACCCGCGCACCGTGTTCTTTCGCGAAGAAGTACTGTCGGAGCTGGATATGGCCTTCGGCCCCCGGGGGGCGCAGGGCGTGGCCCTGACCCCGGGCCGCTCGATTGCCGTGGACCCCGCCAGCATCCCCTACGGCACACCGGTCTGGCTGGCCTCGCCCGGCCCCTGGGCACCGCTGCAAAAGCTGGTCTTTGCCCAGGACACCGGCAGTGCCATCACCGGGGCCGTGCGGGCCGACTATTTCGCCGGTTGGGGCCCCGAGGCCGGCGACCTGGCCGGTCGGCTCAAGCAGCCCTTAAAGCTCTGGGTGCTCTGGCCGAAATAGGGCAGCCGCCCTGCTGGTTCAGAACCGGTGCGTCACGCCAAAACCCAAGCGCGATGCGTCCAGCGAAGTGCTACCGTCTGCGCGTGCGGTTTTGAGCTGGCGGAACGCGGTGTACAGACGGGTGCGTTTGGAGATGTCGTAGGTGGCCATCAGGCTCAGGCCGTGGGCGTCCACCACTTTGCGGCCTGCGCTGTTTTCGGTCTTGGCGCTGGCGTAGCCTATGGCCACCGTGGCCAGGCCGAAGGGCGCATCCAGGCCCAGTTCCCATTCATTGGAGGTCTGGTGACCGGCGATACGCTCGTCGATTTGCCGCTGGAAGGCCCCCACCATATTGACCGGTCCGAAGTTGTAGTTGCCTGCGACCAGATGGAACTTGTTCTTGCCCGTGGTGTAGGCCTCAGCCTGGTAGGAATAGCCCACGCGCAGCGGGCCTTGGGTGACCTTGCCGTGGGCGCTGATCGTGCGGGGCGACTCGGTCGCGGTGGAGGCACCTTCGTTGGCGCTGAAGCTGACCGAGCCGCTGAAAATGCCCAGCGCCGGGGTGATGTACATCACCGTGTTGTTGCCCCGGGCCAGGTAGTCGGTACCGGTGACGGCGGGCAGGCCGTTGGCGGCGGTGGCACCCGCGCCCCAGACCTGGCCGGTGGAGGCAAAGCCGGACGAGTCGTACAGGTGGTTGGTCGAGCCGCGCAGCGCATCGAAGGCCCCCAGCATGCGGCCCAGGCGCACGTCACCAAAGTCACCCGACACCCCGAGGTAGGCCCCGCGGTTGAAGCCGACGTTGGAGGCCGAAACGGTAGAGACGGTGCCGCTGTCCAGCGCGAAGCCTTGCTCCAGCACAAAGCTGGCTTTCAGCCCGTCACCCAGGTCTTCGGTGCCGCGCAGGCTCCAGCGGCTGGCCTGGGCACCGCCGCTGTCCACCACGTAACCCGTGCCCGGCGGATTGACGCCGACTTTATGGCGCGTCTGGCCCACCCAGGCATCGACGATGCCCCCGAGGGTCACGCTGGATTGGGCCGAAGCGGCGCTGGCAAAGGCGCCGAAAACCAGTGCGGGAATGAGTTTGGATGGCATGGGAACAGTTCTCCAGGGGTAGTGGGTTGGGTTTACTAGTAATACGTCAGTCGTCTGACGACTTGGCGAATAGTAAGAAAGAGTTACTTCCCGTGGAATCAGTAAAAACCCTTGCTTTGTGGATTTAAGTGCGCAAGGCGGGGCTGTGCCCGCGGCTTTTTGCGCTGGCTGGCAGGCTGGTGGGGGTCGAGGGGCGGTTAGTGGCCGCTGCTGTCGGTATTGGCGCGCATGCGCTCGCGGCTATTGCTCAGGTGCATGAACATGGCGGCCCGCGCGGCGGCGGCATCACCCCGGCGGATGGCATCAAAAATGGCTTCGTGCTCGCGCTGGGTGATGGCCTTGCCGCTCTCCAGCATGGGCTGGGCTTCGCCAAAACGGGCGGCGGGCTTGCTGTCGGCTACCGACTGGGCGGTGGCATGGGGCGTGGCCCGGGGAATGGTGGCGTTGCCCAGGCTGGTGAGCACTTCCTCGAAGTATTCGTTGCCGGTGGCGGCGGCGATCTGCACATGGAACTGGAAGTCGGGCTCCGTGGTGCTGCCACCCGCGCGGCGCTGCGCATCGAACGCGTCCAGTGCGGCGCGCATGGCCGCCAGGTGGTCCTCACGGCGGCGCACGGCAGCCAGGCTGGCGGCCTCGGATTCGAGGCTGATGCGCAGCTCCAGCATGGCTAGCTTCTGGCGCACCTGCAGGTCGCGCGCGCCAATCGCCAGCAAGGGCTCGGGGGCGGCGGATGCCAGTACAAAAGTGCCCACGCCTTGCCGGGTTTCGACCAGGCCGCTGGCCTGCAGGCGCGACATGGCCTCGCGCACCACCGTACGGCTGACATTGAATTCCTGCATCAGCCCCGGCTCGGAAGGCACCCGGTCACCGGGCTTGAGGGCCCCGCTGTGGATACGCTCGGAGACTCCGTCCACCACCCGCTGCGGCTGGCTTTTGGTCCGCGTGGGATGCTCTGTTGGGGTGGCTTGCATGGTGGAGTGGCGCTATGGAGGAGCTGGCCACTATAACGCGGGCAGGTATCTCACCAGACGACTGATGCCAATTGCGCAATAGTCGAGAAAATATAGGAATTAAGGGTTTCTACTGATTTAACACGTCTGACGTGTTGCCTAAAATTCATTCCAGTCTGACGACCGATGACATAGAAGGAATCTTATGAAAATTGCCAGCGTACACGGCACCGAATTCACCTACCCGACCCGCCGGTCGGTAGACACGGCAGGCCATTCCCACCCCGGCCCTGAAGGTCTGGGCAAGATGGCCCTGTTGACCATCACCACCGACGAGGGGCACAGCGGCTACGCTTTTGCACCGCCCGAGGTGATCCGCCCCCATGTGCTGGAAGCCTTTGTGCGCAAGGTGCTGGTGGGCCAGCATCCGTTCCAGCGCGAGCAGCTCTGGCACGGCCTGGAGCACTGGCAGCGCGGCAGCGCCGGGCAACTGACCGACCGCGCCCTGGCCGCGGTAGACCAGGCGCTGTGGGATTTGGCCGGCCGGGTGCTGGGCCAGCCGGTGTACCGCCTGATCGGCGGCTACCGCGACAAGGTGCCCGCCTACGGCAGCACCATGTGCGGTGACGAGCTCAAGGGCGGCCTGTCCACCCCGCAAGAATATGGCGACTTCGCCCTGAAGCTGGTGGCGCGTGGCTACAAGGCCATCAAGCTGCACACCTGGATGCCACCGGTCTCGTTTGCCCCCAGCGTGTCCATGGACATCCAGGCCTGCGCCGCCGTGCGCGAAGCCGTTGGCCCTCACATTCCGCTGATGCTGGACGGCTACCACAACTACAGCCGCATCGACGCGCTGACCATTGGCCGCGCCCTGGAGAAGCTCAACTTCACCTGGTTCGAGGAAATGATGAACGAGCAAAGCATGGCTTCGTATGCCTGGCTGGCCGACCAGCTCGACATCCCCATCGTCGGCCCCGAAAGCCTGTCGGGCAAGCATCACAGCCGGGCCGACTGGGTCAAGGCCGGTGCTTGCGACATCCTGCGTGCCGGTGTGCCCGGTGTGGGCGGCATCACCCCCACGCTCAAGGTGGCGCACCTGGCCGAATCCTTTGGCATGCAGTGCGAAGTGCACGGCAACGGCGCGGCCAACCTGGCGGTGTGCGCAGCCATCAAGAACACCCGCTGGTACGAGCGCGGCCTGTTGCACCCCTTCCTGGAGTACGACGAAGTGCCCGCCTACCTGAACACCCTGGCCGACCCCATGGATGCCGACGGCTATGTGCACCTGTCGCAGCTGCCGGGTCTGGGCGAAGACATCAACTTCGCCTACATCGAAGCCCACACGCGCAACGCCTACTAAACGCACCACCCCACGGTTGCGCCACCCCATCCACCTTGAGGAGACACCTATGAACCACACAAAGCTGTTGCGCCGATGCGCCGCTTCCGTCGCAGTTGCCCTGGCACTCGGCACCCTGGGGGTGGTGGCGCAAGCCAAAACCCCGGACGACCAGTTGATCGTCGGTTTCAGCATGAACAACCTGCTGTCGCTGGACCCGGCCGCGGCCACCGGCAACGATGTGGTCGAGCTTGCCGCCAACCTGTACGACTACCTGATCGAACTCGACCCGCAAACCATCAGCAAGATGCAGCCCGGCCTGGCCGAGAGTTGGAAAGTGTCTGCCGATGGCCGCAGCATCACCCTGGTGGTGCGCAAGGGCGTGAAGTTCCAGTCGGGCAACGAACTCACGGCGGAAGACGCGGCCTGGTCGCTGCAGCGCGTGCTCAAGCTGAACCTGGCCATGGCCTCACCCTGGAAGAGCTATGGCTTTACCGCCCAGAACGTGGAGAAAGCCGTGCGCGCCACCGATGCCACCACCCTGGTGATCGACCTGCCCGAACCGACCGATCCGAAAATGGTGCTCTACACCCTGGCCACCTCGGTCAGCTCGGTGGTGCTGGACCGCAAGAAGGTGATGGAAAACGAGAAAAATGGCGATATGGGGGCTGCTTGGCTGACCACCCACGCTGCCGGGTCCGGCCCGTTTTCGCTGGTGGAATGGCGCGCCAAGGATGCCCTGCTGATGAACCGTTTTGACGGCTACTGGCGCGGCCCGGCCAAGCTCAAGCGCGTCATCATGCGCCACATGACCGAGTCGCAGTCGCTGCGCCTGATGCTGGAGCGCGGCGACCTGGACGTGGCCTCGGGCATGTCGGTGCCCGATATCGAGTCCATGAAGAAAAACCCCGAGGCCGTGGTCAGCCCGGTGCGCCGCGGCACGCTGTACTACGTGGCCGTCAGCATGAAAGACCCCAAGTTTGCCGACAAACGCGTGCGCCTGGCGATCCGCAACCTGATCGACTACGACGGCATCAACACCACGGTGATGCCCAACTACGGCGTGCCGCAGCAGCGCCCTGTGCAGATGGGCCTGCCCGCCAGCCTGCCCAGCCCCGGCTACAAGCTGGATGTGGCCGCAGCCAAGAAGCTGCTTTCTGAGGCCGGTTTTCCCAATGGCTTCAAGACCACCATCCGCGTGCTGGCCGACCCTCCGTTCATCAACATCGCCACCAGCCTGCAGGCCACCCTGGCCAAGGCCGGTATCGAAGCCAGCGTGCTATCGGGCACGGGCAACCAGGTCTACGGTGCCATGCGCGAGCGCAACTTTGAAATCCTGGTGGGCCGGGGCGGTGGCGGGGTCGAGCCCCATCCGCATTCCAGCCTGCGCGCCTTGGTGTACAACCCGGACAACAGCGACGCGGCCAAGCTCACCAACTTCCAGGGCTGGCGCACCTCGTTCTTCAGCCCCGAGCTGAACCAGCTGATCGAAAAGGCCGAGGTCGAGCGCGACGAAGCCAAGCAGACCGCCCAGTACCAGGAGGCGCAGAAGCTGTACGAAGCCCAGGTGGGCGCGATCCAGCCGTTCTCGCAAATGGTGGACACCGTGGTGCTGCGCAAAGACGTGCGCAACTACTTCGGCCACCCGTCGGCTACCACCCGGCTGCGCGATGTGAGCAAGCAGCGCTAAAGCGCGCTGTCCACCCCATGGAGAAACTTCTGTGACTACATCCACCTTGCGCGCTCTGGGCCACCGCCTGCTGAGCGTGGTGCTCACGCTGCTGGGTCTGCTGCTGCTGACCTTTGTGATTGGCCGCGTCATGCCGCTGGACCCGGTGCTGTCCATCGTCGGCCCCGACGCGGACCGCTCCACCTACGACCAGGTCTACCAGCAGCTGGGCCTGGACCGGCCCCTGCCGGTGCAGTTTGCCTACTACCTGCGGGACCTGCTGCACGGCGATCTGGGCAATGCCCTGCTCACCGGCCACAAGGTCACCGACGACCTGGCCCGCGTGCTGCCCGCCACGGTCGAGCTGGCCACCATGGCCATCGTGCTGGGCACCGGCCTGGGCGTGCCGCTGGGCGTGTATGCCGCCACCCGGCGCGGCCGCCTGGCCGACCATGTGGTGCGCGTCATCAGCCTGTTTGGCTATTCCACCCCGGTGTTCTGGTTCGGCATGATGGGCCTGCTGGTGTTTTATGCCTGGCTGGGCTGGGCCGGGGGGGCGGGGCGTATCGACCTGGCGTTTGACGGCATGGTGGCACCGCGCACCGGCCTGCTGCTGGTGGATTCGGCCATGGCAGGGGAGTGGGAGGTGTTTCGCAACGCCATCAAGTTCCTACTGCTGCCCGCCTGCATTCTGGGCCTGCACTCCATGGCCTACATCAGCCGCATGACGCGCAGCTTCATGCTGGCGCAGTTGTCGCAGGAGTACATCACCACGGCACGGGTCAAAGGCCTGTCCGAGCGCGGTGTGGTCTGGGGCCATGCCTTCCGCAACATCCTGGTGCAGTTGCTGACCATCGTGGCCCTGGCCTACGGCGGCCTGCTCGAAGGCGCAGTGCTGATCGAAACCGTATTCGCCTGGCCCGGCTTTGGCCAGTACCTGACCAGCAGCCTGCTGCTGGGTGACATGAACGCCGTGATGGGCTGTGTGCTGGTAGTAGGGGTGATCTTCGTCACGCTGAACCTGCTGTCCGATGCCCTGTACCACGTGTTTGACCCGAGGACCCGCTAATGGCTGCCCTGACCTTATCCGACAAAACCGCACCGAGCACCCCCCAGACGGCGGCGCAAGCGTGGCGGCAAAGTGCCCGCCGCATCCTGCAAAGGCTGCTGCACAACCCCATGACCGTGGCGGGTCTGGTGGTGGTAGCGGCACTGCTGGTGGTGGCCTTGTTTGCCCCGCTGATCGCCACCCACAACCCGCTGGAGCAGGACCTGGCCCAGGCCCTGCAGGCCCCCAGCAATGCCCACTGGTTCGGCACCGACGAATATGGCCGCGATGTGTTCAGCCGCCTGGTGCATGGCTCGCGCATCTCGCTCTACATCATCGCCCTGGTGACGGTGATCGTGGGGCCGGTGGGGTTGGCCGTGGGTGCCGTCTCGGGCTACTTCGGCGGCTGGGTGGACAACCTGTTCATGCGCGTCACCGACATCTTCATCTCCTTCCCCAGCCTGGTGTTGGCGCTGGCCTTCGTGGCCGCTCTCGGCCCGGGGCTGGACCACGCGGTGATTGCGATTGCGCTGACCGCCTGGCCGCCGATTGCGCGGCTGGCACGGGCCGAAACCCTGTCGCTGCGCAATGCCGATTTTGTGGTGGCAGCCCAGTTGCAGGGCGCTTCCAGCGGCCGCATTCTGCTGCGCTACATCGCGCCGATGCTGATGTCGTCGGTGGTGGTACGCCTGACCATGAACATGGCCAGCGTGATCCTGACCGCTGCGGGCCTGGGCTTTCTGGGCCTGGGTGCCCAGCCACCGCTGCCCGAGTGGGGCGCGATGATCTCCAGTGGCCGCCGCTACATGATGGAGTGCTGGTGGCTGGTAGCCACGCCCGGTGCCGCCATCATGCTGGTCAGCCTGGCCTTCAACCTGCTGGGCGATGGCCTGCGGGATGTGCTCGACCCCCGTAACGAATGAGGATGCCCGCCATGACTTCCCCTTCCTCCACCCCCAAGTTGCAAGTCGAAGACCTGCACATCCGCTTCGCCACCCCCGACGGCCCCATGCACGCCGTGCGCGGCGTGTCGTTCAACCTGTCGCGGGAAAAGCTGGCCATCGTGGGCGAATCCGGCTCCGGCAAATCCACCGTGGGCCGGGCCCTGCTCAAGCTGCACCCGCGCAGCGCCAAGATCGAAGCGCGCAAACTGGCCTTCGACGGTATTGACCTGCTTGATGCCAGCCCCAAGACCATGCAGGACATCCGCGGCAAGCGCATGTCCATGATCATGCAAGACCCCAAGTACTCGCTGAACCCGGTGGTGCGCGTGGGCCAGCAGATCGCCGAAGCCTACCTTGCGCACAACAAGGTGCCGCGGGCCGAAGCCTATGCGCGGACTCTGGCCATGCTGGAGTCGGTGCGCATCCGCGAGCCGCAGCGGGTGTTCAACCTGTACCCGCACGAGGTCTCCGGCGGCATGGGCCAGCGCATCATGATTGCCATGATGCTCATCACCGAGCCCGAGATCCTGATTGCCGACGAGCCCACCTCGGCCCTGGACGTGTCGGTGCGCCTGCAGGTGCTGGCGGTGCTGGACGAGCTGGTGGGCCAGCGCGGCCTGGGCCTGGTTTTCATCAGCCACGACCTGAACCTGGTGCGCCACTTTTGCGACCGCGTGCTGGTGATGTACGCCGGGCGGGTGGTGGAAAGCATTGCCGCCGCCGACCTGGACAACGCCCAGCACCCCTATACCCGGGGCCTGCTCAGCGCCCTGCCCAGCCTGGACCAGCGCCGCACGCGCCTGCCGGTGCTGCAACGCGACCCCACCTGGCTCACCGCCTAAAAAATGCCTAAAAAGCGCCTAAGGACACCACCATGACCATGATCGATGTCAACGCCCTGCACCTGGCCTTCGGGTCCGTCAACGTGCTCAACAACGTCAACCTGCAGGTGCGCCAGGGCCAGTCCTTCGGGCTGGTGGGCGAATCCGGCTCGGGCAAAACCACGGTGCTGCGCTGCCTGGCCGGGCAGTACAGCCACTGGGAAGGCAACCTGCAGATTGCAGGCCGCGCCCTGGGCCACAAGCTGGACCGCACCCAAAAACTGGCCCAGTGCCGTGGCGTGCAAATGGTGTTCCAGGACCCCTATGGTTCGCTGCACCCGCGCCACACCATCCACACCGTGCTGGCCGAGCCGCTGCGTATCCACGGCATGGACCAGGAGCGCGAACGCATCGAGAGCATCCTCACCAAGGTGGGCCTGAACAGCAGCTTCCGCTTCCGTTACCCGCACCAGCTCTCGGGTGGCCAGCGCCAGCGCGTGGCGATTGCCCGCGCCCTGATCCTGGAGCCGCGCGTGCTGCTGCTGGACGAACCCACTTCGGCCCTCGACGTGTCGGTGCAGGCGGAAATCTTGAACCTGCTGGCCGACCTGCGCGAGCGCGACGGCCTGACGTATTTGATGGTCACCCACGACCTGGGCGTGGTGGCCCATCTGTGCGACCAGGTGGCGGTGATGCAGCACGGCAGCATCGTGGAGACGCTGGACATCGAGGCCCTGTGCAACAACGCCGCGCAACACCCCTACACCCGCATGCTGGTAGAGGCCAGCCGCTCGCACCGCCTGGATACGGCCGACATCGCCTAAATACAAGCCAGAGACCGCCATGCTGAACCGCCGTCACGTGCTTGCCGCCTCCCTGGCTGCGCCCTTAGCGCACCTCTCCCCCTCCATGGCGGCGCAAGCCGCGCCCTTGCTGATTGACGCGCATGTCCATGTGTGGAAGCGCGACCCGGCCTTCCCGTTCGCCCAGGGCCGCAAGCCGCCGGAGTTCGATGCCAGCGCCGAGATGCTGCTGGACCTGATGCAGGCCAACGGCGTGGCGCGCACCGTCATCGTGCAGGTCATCCACTACCGTTGGGACAACAGCTACCTGGCCGATGTGCTCAAGCGCTATCCGGGCCAGTTCCACGGCATTGCCCGGGTCAACCCCGAAGACCCGGCCGCGCCCGACCACCTGAGCCGGTTGACGCTGGAGCAGGGCTTTCGCGGCGTGCGCCTCAGCCCGTCCGACCAGGCCGATGGCGACTGGATCCGTGGCCCGCTGATGGCTCCGCTGTGGCAGCGCTGCGCCGAGCTCAAAGTGCCGATGACGGTGCTGGCCTCGGGCGCGCGCATGGCCGACCTGGTGCCGCTGATCGAGAAGAACCCGGAGCTGACCGTGGTGATCGACCACATGGCCGACGTGCCACCCGACCAGCCGCAGCTGCTGGAGCCGCTGCTGGCCCTGGCGCGCTATCCCCGGGTGTACGTGAAGATCTCGCACGTGCCGCGCCTGTCCAAGCAGGCCTATCCCTATGCCGATGCCTTCGACCAGGTGAAGCGTGTTTACGACCGCTTTGGTGCCAAACGCCTGATGTGGGGCACCGACTGGCCGATCTCGCTGAGTGAACTGCCCTACGACAAGATGGTCGCCGTGTACCGCGACAACCTGGGCTTTCTGCCCGCCGCCGAGCGCCAGCACATCCTGTCGCAAACCGTCCAGGACATCTGGCCGTTTGGCCTGTAGGCCGCAGGGTGGCGGGCTTGATTTTTACAAGTTTTTTAGGCCTCTGTCGCTCATCCCGCCAGCATAAGAAGCTACTAAAATCGTAGCAATTGCCATTTACTCCGGCGCAATGCCTGCCGCCTGGATGATCTTGCCCCACTTCACCGACTCGTCGGCCTGCACCTTGCGCAGGCCTTCGGGCGTGGTGGTGGTGATTTCGGTGCCGGTGCTCTGGTAGAAACTGGCGGCGGTGCTGCTCTTGGCGGCCTTGACCAGCAGCTCGTTCAGCCGGGCCACCACCGGCGCGGGCGTACCGGCCGGGGCGTAGGCGGCAAACCAGTAGGTCATCTCGTAGCCTTTGACCCCGGCCTCGCTGATGGTGGGCACATCGGGGGCCAGCGGGCTGCGTTGCAGGGTGGACACGCCCAGCGCCTTGAGCTTGCCGCCCTTGACCTGGGGCAGGCCGGTGGCCATGTCGGTGATCATCACGTCGATCTGGCCGCCGATCAGGTCGGTCACGGCGGGCGGGTTGCTGCGGTAGGGAATGGCCACGATGTAGGCCCCGGCCATTTGCTTGAACAGCTCGCCCGCGATGCGGCTGGACGAGCTGCCCGAGCCGAAGCTGAGTTTGCCGGGCTTGGACTTGGCCAGCTTGACGAATTCGGCCACGGTGTTGACGCCCAGACTGGGGTTGACCAGCATGATCTGGCCGCCCCGGCCCAGCAGGGTCAGGGGTTCAAAGTCTTTCACCGGGTCGTAGGGCAGCTTTTTGAACAGGTGCTCGTTGGCCGCATGCGTGGTGTTGGTGGCGATCAGCACGGTGTAGCCGTCGGGCTTGGCCCTGGCCGCCGCCTGCGCGCCGATGAAGGCGTTGCCGCCCGGCTTGTTGTCCACCACCACGCTGACCTTGGCATCCAGCGTGACCGCCTGGGCCAAGGCGCGGGCCAGCTGGTCGGTGGCACTGCCAGCGGCAAACGGCACGATGAAGGTGATGGGCTTGTCGGGGAAGCTCTCGGCCTGGCTGGCGGTGCTGAACAAGGAGGCAGCCGCCATGGCAGCGGTGAAGGTCAGTAAGGTGCGGCGCATAAGGTGTCTCGGTTAATTTTCGGGTTGCAAAAATGGCTGTAGCTCTAGGGGGATTGTCAGCGGCAAATCCAGCAGCCAGAACGACAGGGCCTTGCCGTGGCTGTCCAGGTTGAGCGCGTCGTTCACGCCGCCGTCCAGTACCTCGTCCAGCACAAAATTCATGGCTTGCAGCGCCGGTAACACGTAGCGTTCCACGCTTTTGGGCTGCCTGTAGGCAAAGTGGGCGGCTACGGCCTCGGCGGTGACCTGCTGTTCCAGCAGGGCAAACAGTTCGGGGCGGTAGGCGATGACGCTGAGGTTGGAGCGGTTGCCTTTGTCGCCGGTGCGGCTGTGGGCGGCACGGTAGAGCGGGAAAGTGGTCGTCATGTAGCCTCCAGCAGGGTGAATCCGGTGGGCACCAGGCTGCGGGGCAGCAGGCACGACAAGGTGTTGAGCCGCGCGGTGAGCGTGGTGCGCACCCCGCCGCCGCCCGCCGGGCCGCAGGTGTACAAGGCGGTGACCTCGCGGCACAGGCACTCGGCCTGGGCCTTGTCGGCATGGCTGGCGGCCACCCGCAGGCGCACATCTTTGGCTTCGCCCGCAGACGTTTTGGCCTGCAAACTGCCGCCGTCGTCGGCCAGCACGCTGAGTACGCCGATCAGGTCCACCCGCAAGGCCAGTTGCGGCAGGCGCTGGCGCAGCACCTCGGCGGCCAGCCGGGCGCGGCCCTCGGCGCGGGGGCCGGCGTAGGAGATTTCGCCCTCGGCCAGCCAGCCGCCCTCGTAGCAGACGTTGACCTTCAGCGACGCGGGCCGGGCGTGGCCCTGTACGCCGTGCAAGGCCACCACATCCGGGCCGGTCTGGGCTACGCCCGCTGCGCTGATGTCGGCCACCACGTCGGGGGTGAGGTAGGCGGCGGGGTCGTGCACCTCGTACAGCAGTTGCTCTTTCACCGTGGCCAGACTGACCAGGCCGCCCGTGCCATCGGCCTTGGTGATACTGCAGCTGCCATCGGCCTGCAGCGTGGCAATCGGATAGCCCACCGTGGCCAGATGGGGCACGTCTTTGAAGCCGGGGTCGGCAAAGTAGCCGCCGCAGACCTGCGCGCCGCACTCCAGCAAATGCCCGGCCATGGTGGCTGCGCCTAAGCGGGGCCAGTCGTCGCGTGCCCAGCCAAAATGCGCCAGCGCCGGGCCTACGGTCAGCGAGGGGTCGGCCACGCGGCCACACACCACGATCTGCGCGCCCGCCAGCAGCGCGTCGGCAATCGGCTCGGCCCCGATGTAGGCATTGGCGCTGACCACCGCCAGCGTGTCGAACATGGGCCCCAGCTCGGCCCGCAAGGCCGACTGAAACGCGGGCCCCGACACGTCGTCGCCCCAGACCACCGCCACCCGTGGCGCGGGCAGGCCCAGCTCCTGCGCCATGCGCTGGATGTGCTGCGCCGCCGCCCGCGGGTGGGCCGCGCCAAAGTTGCTGACGATGCGGATGCCGTGCGCCAGGCAGCGCGCCAGCACCGGGCGCAGCAGCGCGTCCAGCAGCGGCTCAAACCCGGCTTGAGGGTCCACGCGGCGGCGCAACTGGGCCAGGGCCAGGGTGCGCTCGGCCAGGGTTTCAAAGATCAGGAATGCCGGGCCACCCTGGGCAATCAGGCTGTCCACCACCGCCTGTGCCGCATCGACCCGGTCGCCGGAGAACCCGGCAGCGCAGCCTATGCGCAAAGGGGGCGGAGAAATTTCAGGGGGCATGGTGGTCCTTCTTCAAAGCAATGGCTCGGAGTATTAGGGCCCACCTCTCATTTGTAAAATGGGAAAAATGTCTTGATTCATCCATGAAGCCAATCAATCACCCTCCATCCGGCAGTTCACTGAGGGGCATCTCTGATGCCCGCGAAGGAACTGCCGGATGGAGAATTAACTTTTCGGTGCGCGACCTGGAGGCCTTTATGGCCCTGGCGCAGACGCGGCACTTCACCCGCGCGGCCGAGCGCTGCAACCTGTCGCAAAGCGCGTTCAGCCAGCGCATCCGGCGTATCGAGGACACGGCGGGGTTGAAGCTGTTTGAGCGCTCGACCCGCCACGTGGCGCTCACCCCCGAAGGCCAGGTGTTTGCCGACGAGGTGGGCCGCATCGAACAGGATTTGCGCAGCGCCCTGGGCAACCTGCAAGACCTGGCGGCGCGCCGGGTGGGCCGGGTGGCGGTGGCGGCCCTGCCCTCGGTAGCGGCAGTGTGGATGCCGCCCGCCATCGCCGAATACCGCCGCCAGTACCCGCAAATCAGCATCCAACTGTTCGACACCCTGGCCGCTGCCAGCCTTGCGCTGCTGCGCGAGGGACGGGTGGACTTTGCCATCACCGCCGGGGGCGATTTGCGCGAATTCGACACCCGCGTGCTGCGCGACGAGCGCTACTGGCTGGTCTGCCGCCCCGACCACCCGCTGGCCGCGCACGCCAGCGTCCATCTGGCCCAGCTTGCCCAACACAACACCCCTTTGCTGCACATGGCCCGCAACAGCAGCGTGCGCCAGCACCTGGCGCAGGTGCCCGGCCTGGAGGCCCTGCCCACCTCGGCGCTGGAGGTAGAGCACCTGGCCACGCTGGCGGCCCTGGTCGCGCAAGGCCTGGGCATCAGCATCGTGCCGGAGCTGACGCTGTTCCATTTCCAGCGCGCCGGGCTGCACACCTGCCCGGTGCTGGATGCCGCCCTGCACCGGCCCCTGGTGCTGGCGCAGCGCAAAGGCGAGGCGTTGTCGGTGGCGGCGCAGGCCATGGTGGGGCTGGTGTTGGCGCAGGCAGATTTATAAGAAATCGGCCTCTACCGCCCATTCCATAAGCGTAAGCAGCTACTTAAAGCGTAGCAATCGTCATTCCGGCAGCACCGCATCCCCACCCAGCGCCAGCACCAGCGTGGCGTGGTTGGTGAACTGGTTCAGGCGGTTCTCGGCCAGGGCGATTTCGGCGTTGCGGCGGGCGGTTTGGGCATCCAGCCAGGGTTTCAGGGCCACGGCACCGGCGCGGTAGCGCACTTCGTACAGGCGCTCGGCCTCGGTGGCGGCTTGCAGCACCTGGGCCAGCAGCACGGCCTGGGCGCGCAACTGCTGGCGGGCGGACAAGGCGTTGTCCACATCGCCCAGCGCGGTGTACAGGGTCTGGCGGAAGTTCACCACCGCGGCCTCGCTCTGTGCCTGGGCGACCTGGATGTTCAGGTCCATCTCTTGCTGGTTCAGAAACGGCAGGCTGAGACCCAGGCCCAGGCTGGCCACGGGGTTGCTCAGCAGGTTCAGCAGCGAGGTGCTGCTGGTGCCCAAAGCGCCGGTGAGCGTGAGGGCCGGGTAGTAGCTGGCGCGGGTGGCGGTGATTTGCGCGTGGCTCTCGCGCAGGCGCAGCTCGGCCGCGCGCAGGTCGGGGCGGCGGGCCAGCAGCTCGGCGGGCAGGCCTGCGGCCACCTCGGGCAGGGTGCTGTTGGGCAGTGTTTGCGGCTGGGCCGGTGGGGTGCCGGGGGCGGTGTCAAACAACAAGGCCAGGGCGGTGTTGGCGGCTACCGCCTGCTGTTGCAGGGTGGTATCGCTGGCCTGCAGGTTGAGCAGGCTTTGGCGTGCCTCGGCCAGCTCCAGCCCACCCACGGCCCCGGCATTGGCCTGGGCCTGCACCAACTGCAGGGTTTTTTCGGCGCTAGCGATGTTGCTTTGGTTGGCGGCCAGGCGCTGGTGCAGGTAGCCCAGTTGCCAGTAGAGCTGGGCCGTGGTGCCGACCAGGGCCAGGGCGGTGGCGGCCCGGTCTTGGGCGGTGGCGCGGGCTTCCCACAGGGCCACGTCGCGCTGGCTGCCCAGCTTGTTCCACAGGTCGATCTCGTAGCCCACGCCCAGGCTGGCACCGCTGCTGCGGCTGGTGTTCGCGTTGCCCTCCAGGGCGCGGCTGGCTCCGGTGTTCAGGCTGCCGCTGAAGCTGGGCCGGTTCTCGGCCAGCCCGGCCTGCAGCTGGGCCTGGCGCACCTTGATGGTGGCGGCGGCCAGGTTGTTGTTGCGCAGCAAGGCCTGGTCTATCAACTGGTTGAGCACCGGGTCGTTGAAGCCTTTCCACCAGGCATCGGTGCTGGCGGCAGTGCTGGCCGTGCCGTATTGCCATTGGGCGGGCAGACTGGCAGCGGGCGCGGAGTAGGGCGCTTGCGTTGTGGCGCAGCCCGACAGGACCAGTGCGCACAGCACAAGAGGTTTGAAAGAGTGCATAGCTTTATTCACGCGAAAGTGCGTCCACCGGGTTGAGTTGGGCCGCATTGCTGGCGGGCAGGTAGCCAAACACCACGCCGATCAGGGTGGAGCAGGCAAACGCCGCCACCATGGAGGCGGTGGAATAGACCATCTGGAAGCTGCTGCCGCTCTGGCTGAACCCCCAGCCAATCAGCAGCGACAAACCAATGCCCAGCACGCCGCCCAGCAGGCAGACCAGCACGGCTTCGATCAAAAACTGCTGGCGGATGTCGCTCTGGCGCGCGCCCACGGCCATGCGCACGCCGATCTCGCGGGTGCGCTCGGTCACGGACACCAGCATGATGTTCATCACCCCGATACCGCCCACCACCAGCGAGATCAGCGCGATGGCCGACACCAGCAGGGTCATGGTCTGGGTTGTGCTCTCAATCGTCTGGCGGATGGTGTCGGTGTTCAGGGTGTAGAAGTCCTGCGTGCCGTGGCGCTGCTTGAGCAGGCGGTTGATGCCCGCCTCGGCGGCTTCGCTGGAGGCATCGTCGCTGACCCGCACCGAGATCGAGCGCAGGTAGCTTTGCCCCAGCACGCGGCGCATGGCGGCGGTGTAGGGGATGTAGACATTCAGCGCCTCGCGGTTGCCAAAGCCCGACTCGCTTTTTTGCGCCACGCCCACCACCCGAAACGGCACGCTGCCCAGCAGAATCACCTGGCCCAGCGGGTTGGGCGTGGTGGGAAACAGCTGCTTGCGGGTGTTGTCGTCGATCACCACCTCCTGCGCCAGGCTGGCCACGCTGGCCGCATCGAAGAAGGTGCCCTGGGCCAGCGTGATGCCCTTGACGCGGTAGTACTGCTCGCCCACGCCGTTGATGTTGCCGGTGACGGCCACATTGCCATAGCGCAGCGTGGCCGCGCTGGAGGCCATGGGCGTGGCGCTATCCACATACACCTGCTGGGCCAGCGCGGCCGCGTCGGCGGGCACCAGGGTGCGCACCCGCCCGGCGCGCTGGTCGCCAAAGCCGCTGCCCGAAAAAATCTCGATGGTGTTGGTGCCAATGGAGCTGATGTTCTTCAGCACCTGCAGGCGCGAGCCCTCGCCCAGCGCCACCACCGACACCACCGAGGCGATGCCGA
This sequence comes from Comamonadaceae bacterium OS-1, assembly GCA_027923965.1. Classification (NCBI taxonomy): domain Bacteria; kingdom Pseudomonadati; phylum Pseudomonadota; class Betaproteobacteria; order Burkholderiales; family Comamonadaceae; species Comamonadaceae bacterium OS-1. The sequence goes on along the minus strand of AP026969.1, from coordinate 4,357,589 downwards.
TGATGATGCCCAGCATGGTCAAAAAGCTGCGCAGCGGGTGGGCCCGCATGGCCAGCAGCGCCATGCGAAAGGCTTCGCTGAAGCGACCCCACATAGCGCCCAGGCCGCTGCTGCCTGCAGCGGGCGTGGGCAGTACCGGGGCGGCGCTGGCGGCCTGGATCTGGCGGTCGGCCACGATCTCCCCGTCGCTGATCTCGATGATGCGCTGGGCGTGTTCGGCCACCTGCATGTCGTGCGTCACCAAGATGATGGTGTGGCCCTCGGCGTGCAGCTCCTGCAGGATCTTCATCACCTCGGCACCACTGTGCTTGTCGAGCGCGCCGGTGGGCTCGTCGGCCAGGATCACGCTGCCGCCGTTCATCAGCGCGCGCGCAATGCTCACCCGCTGCTGCTGCCCGCCGGAGAGCTGGCCGGGCTTGTGGCGCACGCGGTCGGCCATGCCCAGGCGACCCAGCAGGGCGGCGGCGCGTTCGTGCCGGGCGGCGCTGTCTTTGCCTGCGTAGACGGCGGGTACTTCCACATTGCCCAGTGCGCTCAGGTCGCCCAGCAGGTGGTAGCGCTGGAAGATGAAGCCAAAGTGCTCGCGCCGCAGGGCGGCCAGCGCATCGGCATCCAGTTGGCCGGTCTCGACCCCGGCCACGCGGTAGGAGCCGGTGGTGGGCCGGTCCAGGCAGCCCAGAATGTTCATCAGCGTGGACTTGCCCGAGCCGGAGGCGCCGACGATGGCAATCATCTCGCCCGCCCGGATTTGCAGGTTCACGTCTTTCAGGACGGCAATGGTGCCTTCGCCTGCGGGGAATTCCCGGCGCAGGCCGGTGAGTTCCAGCAGGGGGCTGGTGGGTGTGGACTCCATGCTCACATTCCCGGGGGCGGACGCATGGCGGAGCGGGCGCTGCCGCCTCCCGACGCGGCTGCAGCCCCTGCCGCAGGCGCTTCGCTCACCACCACCCGGTCGCCCACGGCCAGGCCTTCCAGAATCTGCACATTGATGTTGTTGTTCAGCCCGGTCTTGACCTGGCGCGGCTCGGCCTGGCCCGCGGCGTTGACCACCCGCACGGTGGCTTCCCGACCGCCATCCTTGCTGTCTTCCTTGCCCTTTTTACGGCTGCGCTCACCCAAAGCGGCCGAGGGGATGGTCAGCACCTGCTGGGCTTCTTTTTGCACGATGCTGACCTGCGCCGTCATCGAGATACGCAGCTGGCCCGCAGGGTTGGGCACGTCCAGCAGGCCGTTGTAGTAGATGGCGCTGGCACTGGTGGTGGTGCTGGCGGTGGTGTCGGTCAGGATGGAATCGGGGGCGGGCTCCACCGTGCGCAGGGTGGTGGTGTAGCGTTGGTTGGGCGCGCCCAGGATGGTGAAGTACACCTTTTGCCCTGGTTTGACGCGCACCACATCGGCTTCGGAGATTTGCGCCTTGACGGTCACCGTGTCCAGCCGCGCCAGTTTGATGATGGTGGGCGTGGTCTGGTTGGCGTTCACCGTCTGGCCTTCCTGGGCCACGATGGCTACCACCACCCCGTCGATAGGGGCCAGGATCTGGGTGTAGCCCAGGTTCAGTTGCGCGGTGTTGACGGTCAGCTTGGCCTGGGCGATTTGCGCTTGCACCACGGTCACATCAGCGCGGGCGGTTTTCAGCGCGGCATCGGCGGCCTCCAGCGTGGCGCGGGCGCTGGCATCGGCGGCCAGCAGGGTTTTCTCGCGCTGGAAGCTCAGCTCGGCCTGCTGCAGGCTGGCCTGTTTGGCCAGCAACTGGGCCTGCACATTGGCCAGCGCGGCCTCGGCATTGCGCAGGTTGTTTTGCTGGGTGAGCGAATCGATCTCGGCCACCAGCTGGCCTTTTTTGACCGTGTCGCCCAGAGCGACCTTCAGCGACTTGATCTGGCCTGAGGCCTGGGCCCCCACGCTCACCTGCTTGAAGGCCTGCACCGTGCCGGTGGCCAGCACCGCCTGCTCCAGGTCGGCCAGCTCGGCGGTGGCGGTCACATAGGCGGGGGGCTTGGCCTGGGGGAAGAACACCAGCTTGGTGGCAACGCCAATGGCCACCAGGGCCAGAACCAGCAGGGTATATCGCAGAAGTTTGTGCTTGGGCATGTAGGGAGTGAGGCAAGTAAAGCGCCTTGACCCACTTTACATAGCCTGCGTGCGGGCTTTGCGGCATGCAGGCAAAGCCTTTGTAAAGCTACGGTTGTAACCAGGTGTTCTGCGGTTTTTGAGAGTCAAAACAGGCTTCTCCGCCGGTCGAATGGACCTGAGTAGCTATTAAAAATGCAGTAAACCCGCAGACCCCCGTGCTTACCCTTGGGCTACCTGCAAATACCGAAGCGTGTCGCAATTTGGCCAGTGCCACGTCGATACTGTTCCAAGATGCTGGCTTGCAAGCCTCTTCTGGGGGGCTGCGCAAGTCCCCAAAAATTCCCATTGCCAACAAGGAGACAAGACCCATGTCAAGCAACCGAGGTGTCGTATACATAGGCCAGGGCCAGGTGGAGGTGCAATCCATTCCCTTTCCCAAATTACTCAACCCGCTGGGCCAGGCGGCAGAGCACGGCGTGATTCTGCGCGTGCTCACCACCAACATCTGCGGCTCCGACCAGCACATGGTGCGCGGGCGCACCACCGCCCAGTCCGGCCTGGTGCTGGGCCATGAAATAACGGGTGAAATTGTGGAACTAGGCCGCGATGTGGAGACCCTCAAAAAGGGCGACATCGTCTCCGTGCCCTTCAACGTGGCCTGTGGCCGCTGCCGCACTTGCAAAGAGCAACACACCGGTGTGTGCCTGAACGTCAACCCCTCGCGCGCAGGCGGTGCCTACGGCTATGTGGACATGGGCGGCTGGATCGGTGGCCAGGCCGAGTTTGTGATGGTGCCGTATGCCGACTTCAACCTGCTGAAGTTCCCCGACCGCGACCGCGCGATGGAAAAAATCCGCGACCTGACCTGCCTGTCCGACATCCTGCCCACCGGCTACCACGGTGCCGTCACGGCCGGTGTGGGCCCGGGCAGCACGGTGTACGTGGCCGGTGCCGGCCCGGTCGGCCTGGCGGCAGCCGCCTCGGCCCGCCTGCTGGGCGCAGCGGTGGTGATCGTGGGCGACGTGAACCCGGTGCGCCTGGAACATGCGCGCAAGGTGGGCTTTGAAACCGTCGATTTGTCGCAGGACGTGACCTTGGCCGACCAGATCGCCGCCATCCTTGGCACGCCCGAGGTGGACAGCGCCATCGATGCCGTCGGCTTCGAAGCCCGCGGCCACGGCCACGCCGGATCGCAAGGCGAAGCGCCTGCCACGGTGCTGAACTCGCTGATGGAAATCACCCGCGCTGCGGGCAAGATCGGCATCCCGGGCCTGTACGTGACGGACGATCCGGGCGGTGTGGACAAGGCTGCCAAGAGCGGCGCTTTGAGCCTGCGCTTCGGCCTGGGCTGGGCCAAGTCGCACAGCTTCCACACCGGCCAGACCCCGGTGATGAAGTACAACCGTGCGCTGATGCAGGCGATTTTGTGGGACCGCATCCACATTGCCGACATCGTGGGCGTGCAGGTCATCAGCCTGGACCAGGCCCCCAGCGGATACGCCGAGTTCGACGCGGGTGTGCCCAAGAAGTTTGTGATTGACCCGCACGGGCAGTTGGCCACCGTCTAAGCCGGAGCATCCTGGATGCTATGCATTCAGGAGCTGTCTGTGCTTGTCTGGCAAGCACAGACAGCCTAAAAGATATAGAACCCCCGCAGCGTCGCCGCCCGGGGGTTTTTGCATTCAGTCGCCGAACTCGTCGCCCAGTTCGCGGGCGCGGTGCTTGGCGGCGTGGACGGCGCGCATGATGATGTTCTTGATGCCGTCCTGCTCCATCGAGGTGATGGCCGCGTAGGTGGTGCCGCCTTTGGAGGTGACGCGCTGGCGCAGGATTTCGGGCGGCTCTTTCGACTGGCGGGCCAGGGCGGATGCACCGACAAACGTGCCCACGGCCAGCTTGTGCGCCTGGTCGCGGCTCAGGCCCATGTCGGCACCGGCCTGGGTCATGGCTTCGATGAACAAAAACACGTAGGCCGGGCCGGAACCGGACAAGGCCGTGACCGCATCCAGCTGCACTTCTTCGCCCACCCACAGGGTTTCGCCGGTGGCCGACAGCACTTTGTCGATCAGCTTGCGGTCGGGGTCGGACACGGCGGGCCGGGCGTACAGGGCGGTCATGCCCTTGCCGATCAGCGCCGGGGTGTTGGGCATGGCGCGCACGATGCGGTCGTTGCCCAGCCAGTGGGCGATGCTGTCGCTGCGGATGCCCGCGGCCACGCTCAGGTGCAGCGCGTTCTTGGTGTGGAAGCGGGTTTGCAGGGCCGCGTCTTTGAACATCTGCGGCTTCACGGCCCACACCACGGTGCGCGCCTGGTCCAGCGCCGGGCCGGGCATTTCATGGGCGGTAATCGCAAAGTCGGCCAGCAGCTTGGCGCGCGCATCGGCCCAGGGCTCGATCACCACGATGTGGTTGGCCGGTACGCCTTTTTTGACCAGGCCGCCAATGATGGCGCTGGCCATGTTGCCGCCGCCGATGAAGGCTATGTGGTCGTGCGCCGCGCTGCTGCCCTTGCCGCCAAAGGTGGACAGCGCCCCCGGTTGGGACGTGGGGAAATTGGACGCTCCAAAGTTGGAGGCGCTGGGTCGGGTGGGTGCCATGGGGAATCCAGAAAAACGTGGTCCGGCTTATTTACCGTTGATGCCGAGCAGCTCGACTTCGAACTGCAGGGTGGCGTTGGCCGGAATCACGCCGCCTGCGCCGCGTTCGCCATAGGCAATGGCCGGTGGGCAGGTGAGCTTGGCTTTGCCGCCGACCTTCATTTTCTGCACGCCTTCGGTCCAGCACTTGATCACGCCATTCAGCGGGAACTCGATGGGTTCGTTGCGCTTGTACGAGCTGTCAAACTCTTTGCCGTCGAGGAAGGTGCCGCGGTAGTGCACTTTGACCTTGTCGGCGGCGCTGGGGCTGGCACCGCTGCCGTCTTTCAGCGAGCGGTAGACCAGCCCGCTGGAGGTGACGGTGGCACCGGGCTCTTTGGCGGCGGTGGCTGCGTCGTTGGTTTGGGCCCACGATGCAGTGGTGGCGAGCAGGCAGAACGCGGCGGTGGTCAGGGCGAATTTCACGTAAAACTTTCGGGATTAAAAATGTGGTGGGGGTGGATGCATCCATTATTGCGGTTTCTGGTGGGGTCTTTGCGGCTGCATCCCCAAAAAGGGGGACGGCGCAGTTACCGTGTGTACCCAGAGCTACATATTTAATAGCACATAAGATATTCGAATCACCGTAAAGGAAACCTCTATGTCCGCGTTCCAGTTTGATCTTGTGGTGGTGGGTGGCGGCAGTGGCGGCGTGCGCGCCGCCCGCATGGCGGCCCAGCGCGGTGCCCGGGTGGCGCTGGCCGAGGTGGGGGCCTTGGGTGGCACCTGCGTGAATGTGGGCTGTATCCCCAAAAAGCTCTACAGCTATGCCGCGGGCTACGCCGAGGCGTTTGAAGAGGCCGCAGGCTTTGGCTGGCAGGTGGCGCACCCGACCTTCGACTGGGGCAAGCTCAAGGCCAACCGCGCCACCGAGATCACCCGGCTCAACGGCATTTACCGGCAACTGCTGGTGGGCGCGGGCGTGCAACTCATCCCCGGCTGGGCCACGCTGGTGGACGCGCACACGGTGCGGGTGGGCGAGCAGACCTATACCGCTGAAAACATCCTGCTGGCCACCGGCGGTACGCCTACCGTGCCCGGCATTCCGGGTGGCGAGCACGCGGTGGTGTCGGACGCGATGTTCGATTTAGATCCCTTCCCGCAGCGCCTGCTGGTGGTGGGCGGCGGCTACATCGCCTGCGAATTTGCCAGCATCTTCAACGGCCTGGGCTCCCAGGTCACCCAGGTCTACCGGGGCACGCAGGTGCTGCGCGGCTTTGACGACGATGTGCGCAACTTTCTGGCCCAGGAGGTGCGCAAGGCCGGGGTGGACCTGCGGCTGGAGGCCGACGTGGCCAGCATCCTGCACACGCCTGCCGGGCTGGAGGTGCGGCTGGTGGGCGGCGACACGCTGACGGTAGACCAGGTGCTGTACGCCATTGGCCGCGTGCCCAATGTGCAGGGCCTGGGCCTGGAAGCCGCGGGCGTGGTGCAGGGCAAAGACGGTGCTATCGAAGTCAATGCCCACTACCAGACCTCGGTGCCCAGCATTTACGCGCTGGGCGACGTGACCGCACGCATCCAGCTCACCCCGGTGGCGCTGGGCGAGGCCATGGTGCTGGTAGACCATTTGCTGGGCCCCAAAACTGGCAAGGCCGCGCGGCAGATGGACTACGAACTTATTCCCACGGCGGTGTTCACCCACCCCAACATCGGCACCGTGGGCCTGTCGGAGGCGGCGGCGCGCCAACAGTTTGGCCAGGTCAGCATTTTTCGCAGCGAATTCAAGGCCTTGCGCCATACGCTGAGCGGCAGCACCGAGCGCACGCTGATGAAGCTGGTGGTGGACAATGCCACCGACCGGGTGGTCGGCCTGCACATGGTGGGTGCCGACGCAGGCGAGATCGTGCAAGGCTTTGCCGTGGCCATGAAGGCCGGTGCCACCAAGGCCGTGTTTGACAGCACCATCGGTATCCACCCCACGGCAGCCGAAGAATTCGTCACCATGCGTGAACCCGCTGCACAATAGATCCATGCCCTATTTACCTGCCTTCATTGCCCCCACCCGTTTTAGCGACCCGGTTGCCGCACTGGCCCAGGTCCACCTGATTTACGACCAACAGATCGCGCATCTGCGCCTGGCCATGCAGCGCTTTGTGGCGGGCGAAACCCTGCCCGGCCATGTGCGGGCCTGCTACCCGTTTGTGCGCCTGCACACCGAAACCGTGGCCCGCGCCGCCGACCTGGAAGGTGCGCACCTGAGTTACGGGTTTGTGGCGGGGCCGGGCCGGTTTGAAACCACACTGACGCGGCCCGACCTGTTCAATGGCTACCTGCTGGAGCAGTTCCGCCTGCTGCTGCAAAACCACCAGGTCGAGCTGGAAATCGGCACCAGCGCGCTGCCGATTCCGGTGCATTTCTCGTTTGCCGAGCACGACCACGTCGAAGGCCACATGGATGCCCAGCGCCGCATGCTCATGCGCGACGTGTTCGACCTGCCCGACCTGGGCGCCATGGACGACGGCATTGCCAACGGCACCTACGAGCCCCGCCCTGGCGACCCGCAGCCGCTAGCCCTGTTCACCGCGCCCCGGGTGGACTATTCGCTGCACCGCCTGCGCCACTACACCGGCACCGGGCCCGACCATTTCCAGAACTTCGTGCTGTTCACCAACTACCAGTTCTACATCGACGAATTCGTCCGCATGGGCCACGCCGCCATGGCCGACCCCAGCAGCGAGTACTGCGCCTTTGTAGAGCCTGGCAACGTCATCACCCGCCGCGTGGGCCTGCCCGCAGAGCCGCGCGATGCCCTGGGCGCCGCGCCGCCGCGCCTGCCGCAAATGCCCGCCTACCACCTGGTGCGCGCCGATAGTGCGGGCATCACCATGGTCAACATCGGTGTCGGCCCGGCCAACGCCAAGAACATCACCGACCACATCGCCGTGCTGCGCCCGCATGCCTGGATCATGGTCGGCCATTGCGCCGGTTTGCGCAACACCCAGCAACTGGGCGACTACGTGCTGGCCCACGGCTATGTGCGCGAAGACCATGTGCTGGACGAAGAACTGCCGCTGTGGGTGCCGATTCCGGCGCTGGCCGAGGTGCAGATGGCGCTGGAGCAGGCCGTGGCCGATGTGACCCAGGTGCAGGGCGCGGCGCTGAAGAGCATCATGCGCACCGGCACCGTGGCCAGCACCGACAACCGCAACTGGGAGCTGCTGCCCAACAACCAGCCGCAGCGCCGCTTCAGCCAGAGCCGCGCCGTGGCACTGGACATGGAGTCCGCCACCATTGCCGCCAATGGTTTCCGCTTCCGGGTGCCCTATGGCACGCTGCTGTGCGTCAGCGACAAGCCGCTGCACGGCGAGATCAAGCTGCCCGGCATGGCCAATCATTTCTACCGCGAGCGCGTCGACCAGCACCTGCGCATCGGCATCCGCGCCATCGAGCTGCTGCGCGCCCAGGGCATGAACCAGTTGCACAGCCGCAAGCTGCGCAGCTTTGCGGAAGTGGCATTCCAGTAACCGCCCCGATGCTGCTCGACCCACTGACCCTGTTGGTCATTGCCACGGTCAATGCCGGTGTGGTGTCGTTAGCCTTGCTGGCCGTCATCGGCACCCGGGCGAGCGCGGCCACGCGTTGCGTGCAATTCGCGCTGGTCGCCTTGCTGCTGGGCGGTGTGGCCGCCCTCACTGCAGGCAGCGCCTGGACGGTCGCGCTGGCGCCATTGGCCCTGCTGTTTTTCAGCCTGGGGCTGTGGCTGTGGCACCGCGCGCTGGGCAGTTGGCTGGGCCACCGCACGCGCCCACCCACCCAGCGCAACAAGCCGCGAAAAAGAGGCCATCGGGCCGCGTTCTACGGGCTGGACTACCGCTGGAGCGAGCGTGGCTTGCGCAGCTTGCTGGTGGCCACGCCGCTGGGCTATGTGCTGGGCCATTCGCTGGGCGCGTCCAGCCCGGCTTTCCAGTGGGGCTGGTCCCACCTGTGCCTGGCGGCCATGCTGGTGCTGGTGGCGGGGGCCACCCTGTTTCCGCTGCGGCATGTGGGCCGCGCCTGGCGCTGGGTGCTGTGCGCCAGCCTGGCACTCCTGGCGCTGATGCTGCTGTTGCGCGGCCTGGTGGGCGTGTGGCGTACGGACCTGCTGCACCTGCTGGATCTGGCCCTGGCGCTGGTGGTGAACATGGCCTTTGTCGCCGCCATGGTGGCGTTATTGGCCGCCTGGCGCGACGAGGCCAAGGCCCGCCTGCACAACCTGGCCATGACCGACGGCCTGACCGGCCTGCTGAACCGCCGGGGCTGGACGGAGCGTGCCGAGGCCATGTTCGCCAACGCCATGCGCTACCAGCAGCCGCTGACCTTGATGATGCTGGACATCGACCACTTCAAGCGCGTCAATGACACCTACGGCCACGAGGTGGGCGATTCTGCCCTCAAGCTATTTGCCCGCCTGCTGCGTGAGAGCCGCCGCACCGGCGATCTGGTGGGCCGTTTGGGCGGCGAGGAGTTTTGCATCGTGCTGGCCAACACCCACCGCTCGGCCAGCATCGGTTTCGACCTGCGCCTGCGCACCGTGCTGCACCAGACAGCAGAGAAAGAGCTGGGCTTTCCCCTGGACTATAGCGCCGGGGTGGGTGTGCTCAAGGATGGCGACTCCACCCTGTCGGGCTTGATCGCCCGCGCCGATGCCGCGCTGTACGAGGCCAAAAAGGCGGGCCGTGGTCGACTGGTGCAGTCGGGTGGTGGGGCCGGGTTGACGGTGATTTAGCTAAAAAAGATAGCTGCTCGTGCTGGGGGAATAAGCGCAAGCTGCCGATTTCATACCCCATTTTTGTGCCGTTGTCAGGCACCGTTGAAGGCCCCCTGGGTACAGGTGTTGACCCGCACTTTCACCCACACCCCCACGCTGTCGGGAAAGCACAGCGTGCCATCGGCAAACACCGACTTCCAGTACGACAGTACCGTGCCCGGCGGCTGCGGCGCGGTGAATTCCACGCTGAGCTGCACCGTCGCCCCCGGCGCGGTGGTGGGCACCGCAATGCGGCTGCTGGCGGGCACCAGGTTGTGCGCCAGATGCAGGGTTTCGCCGGTGCGGGTGGCTACCACCACCTCTTCGTCCATGCACTGCAAAAAGCGCCCCTGCCAGGGCACGTTGCCCGCGTTTTGCAGCTCCCAGGTTTTGGTGAAGCGCTGGCCCGGCAGCACCAGCGCGCCATCCGGGGCTGTCACATCCCGCACGAAGGCGCTGCGGTCGCCCTGCTGCTGGGCCCGTTTCACCGCCGGTTTGATGGGCACGGTATCAAACACCAGATGCAGGATGCGCAGCGGGTGCACCTGCAACACATCGGCCAGCGCCACCACCGTTTGCATGGACGGGAGCTTGTCGGGAATGCAGGCCAGGTCGTACAGGGTTTGCCGCCCTATGCCGGCCTGCTTGCACAGTGCGCTCAGGTTCAAACCCAGCTCCCGCGCCCGCTGGCGCATCCAACCGTCCAATGTCTCTTGCATGTATTTTTATGTTTAAAAAGGTAATGGAATGTGTCGATTGTCCGGTGAAACAGACAGTTGGCTCTGAATAATCCAGTGCAGCCTGTGCCCGCGATGGGGCGAGACCCTTCTGAGTAAAAAAACTATGCAAATCCCCCACTGGAATTCCCGTTTCACCTTGTTGGCCAGCGCGGCAGCGGTCGCCGTGTTGGTCAGCGCCTGCGGTGGCGGCAGCGGCGGGGGGAGTGACAGCAGTCCGGCAGGCAGCAGCATCACACTCTCGGGCTATGCCGCCACAGGCCTGGCGATGGCCGGGGCCACTGTCAACATCAAGTGCGCCACCGGCAACGCCACGGCCAGCACCATTGCCAGCGGCTTCTACACCACGACGCTAAACAATGCCGCGCTACCTTGTGTCTTGCAAGTCCGCTCTGCCGATGGCCTTACCACCCTGCATTCGGTAGCCGCAGGCAGCGGGGGCGGAACTGTGGTGGCCAACGTCACCCCATTGACCGAACTGGTGCTGGCGCAGGCTGCAGGCCAGGCGCCTGCTACGTTTTTTAATGCTTTCAGCAGCACCCAGACGGCGACAGTCAGCGCAGAAAGTTTGGCGGCGGCAGTGACCAAGGTGGCGACCGCGCTGTTCTCCTCGGTGAGCATCACCACGACCAATCCATTCACGGACGCGTTGGTCCCTGCGACCCTGGAAAGCCCCACCACGGGCAACGCCTACGACCGTTTGCTCGACCAACTGGCTACATCCGTGGCCAACGCCCGGACCACACTGACGGCGATCGTCAGCCAGGTGGCGGCGGGCAGCACCACCGTCGGCTCCAGCCTGCAATCCACCCTGGCGACCGACTTTGCCGCGGGCATTTTTGGTGTGCACTACGACGATTACCGCAGCCAGTGGAATGCCGAAGTACACCGCTCGACCAGCGGCCCGGTCAATGGCGTGTACAGCTTTACCGGTGGCAGCTATGTCTTTGCCAGCGGTGTCTGGGGTGCGGCTGACAACAGCGATAACAACCGCGTATTGACGGCCGGCGGCTGGGTGCTCGACGGCGCAGATTTGGCCGCCACCGTGAAGCAAACCGGACTGACCAGCTTTTTGTACACCAGCGCCACCCAGTCGACCCAGATGACGATGGTGTCCAGCAGCCCTGCGACCTACCGCTACGGCGCTTTAACAAATGTCACTTTGCCTACCGGGTCCAAGGTGTTTGAGTTCACCCAAACCTACGTGTCTGAAAAGTACCAGCTCAACGGCGGTAGCGGCTTTAGCCACGTCACCTCGTTGGCCGACTTCCGCAGCCAGCACAGCAGCAGCTCTGAGCCCGTGCAGTGGAATGGCGGCAGTTTGGCGCAGGGTGCGCTGCTGCAATGGCGCTTTGGGCCGGGCACCACCAGCGGCACGCTGTTGCTGAGCCTCAACTACCCCGACCAAAACCCACCCGTGCTGGAGAACGGCACCTGGGAAGTCAAAACCGTGATGGGCAAAGAGGTCATGGTGTTGGATATTCCGGCTTCGGTGGATGCCAGTGCATCGACCCACTCCGGCCTGGCCGCTGGCCAAAAGTTCATCTACGCATTGACCCCCGAAGGCAATGTGCAAGAAGGCCGCTACTTCTCTGCGGGCGCCAGTGGCAGCCCGTTCACCAACTTCAACCGCATTGCCGCCAACGCGATCATCGCGGCGATTGGCGGCCTGGCCAGCTTGCCGAACTAGCTTTCATGGACTCGGGTGCAGAGCACTCCGAGCCATGCAAGTTACCTCACATTAAATCAGGCGCTGTAACTGCGCGTACTGCAGCAGCATGATGGTCTTGCCGTCGCAGATGCGCCCGTCGGCCACCATCTCCAGCGCTTGCGCAAAGGGCAGCTCCAGCACCTCGATGTCTTCGCCCTCGTGGTGCTCGCCGCCACCCATCGACACCTTGTCGGCGGCGGTGTAGGCGCCGACGAAGAAAAACACCTTTTCCGTCACCGAACCCGGGCTCATGTAGGCCTCGAAAATCTTGCGCACACCGTCGATGCGAAAGCCGGTTTCCTCCTCCACCTCGCGGCGGATGCAGGTGACCGGGTCGTCCTGGTCCAGCAGGCCGGCGCAGGCTTCGATGAGCTGTCCGCTGGCGTTACCGTTGACATAGGTGGGAAAGCGGAACTGCCGCGTCAGCACCACCGTGCCCTGGGCGGCGTTGTACAGCAGGATGGTGGCACCGTTGCCCCGGTCGTAGGTTTCGCGGCTCTGGCGCTGCCAGCTGCCGTCGCGGCGGCGCAGCTCGAACGTGTTTTTCTTCAGCAGATACCAGTCGTGCGACAAAACTTTTTCTTCAAGGATGCGGATGCTGTCTAGGGCGTGCATGGGGGCTCCGGTGGTGGTGGGCAAAGTTTAGCGTAATCGTGCAGTTTCGTGCAGTTTCAATGATAATCATGCAAATATGCTGACCCAACAACGCAAACACCTGCTGCTCGACACCCTGCGCCGCGAGGGCCGCATCGTGGCCGCCGACCTCAGCGTGTCACTGGGCCTGTCGGAAGACACCATCCGGCGCGACCTGCGGGCGCTGGCGGCCCAGGGGTTGTTGCAACGGGTGCACGGTGGGGCCCTGCCTGCGTCGCCCGCTATGGCCAACTTCGCCGCGCGCAGCCAGTTGCAGATGCCGGGCAAGCAGGCGATTGCCGCTGCCGCCGCGGCCATGGTGCAGCCCGGCCAGGTGGTGTTCATCGACGGCGGCACCACCTGCCAGCAGCTGGCCCTGCGCCTGCCGCCCACGTTGCAGGCCACCGTGGTCACGCACAGCCCGACCATCGCTCTGGCCCTGGTGGAGCATCCGCGCATCGAGGTGCAACTGGTGGGCGGGCGGCTATTCAAACACTCGGTGGTGGCCGTGGGCGCGGCGGCGGTGGAGGCCATTGGACGGGTGCGCGCCGACCTGTACTTCATGGGCGTGACCGGTATCAGCGCCCGCGTGGGCCTGAGCACCGGCGACATGGAAGAAGCCCACGTGAAGCGCGCGCTGATGGCCCAGTCGGCTGAGACCTGGGTGCTGGCTTCGGCCGAAAAGCTGCACGCCGCCTCGCCCTATGTGATTGCCCCCTGCACCGATGCCACCGGCCTGGTGGTGGAGCCCGGCACCACCGACCAGGAGGTGGCGGCGCTGACGGCGCTGGGGCTGGCGCTGGTGCGGGGGTAGCGATTCTGGGGCGCTATTGTCTGGACCCGGCCTAAAATCTGTAGATAGTTTCAGGAGGTATCCACCATGTTACGCAGCTACAGCGCACAACTCAACGGCGCGGAATTGACCTGGTTGGGTCAGCCACCCGTGTTTGTCGCGGGCACGCGTGTGCTGGTGGTGGTGGATGAAGAGCCCGCCGCTGCCGAGCCTGCGCCGGTGCGCTACGACCTGGCGGACTTGGCCGGGCGCTTGCAGTGGCAAGGTGACGCGGTGGCGGCCCAGCGAGTTCAGCGCGATGGCTGGTAGGCGCTATTTTCTGGATACCAATGCTTTGGTGGCCTTGTTAAGAGGCAATACAGAGCTGCTGGCGCTCACCCAGTCCGCTGAATGGCTGGGGCTGTCGGTCATCAATGTGCTGGAGTTCTTGGGATTTGACGGCCTCAGCCCAGACGATCGGCACCTGCTGGCGCAGTTGGTGGCCCGTGTCACGGTGGTGGATGTAGCCTATGGCAACAGTGCCTTGATGGCGTACATCACCGAACTGCGCCAGCGCAAAGCGTTAAAGCTGCCCGATGCCATCGTCATGGCCAGTGCCGCAATGCACCAGGCCACGGTGCTTACGAACGACATCCAGCTGCTCAAACTGGCCGCGCTGGACCCAACCTATCTGGCGCAAGGATTTGCGGCGGAATAAGCGGCTCCTTCACCGCCTCCTGCCCCAGCAAAGCCGCCTTCAGCCCGTAATCCGCCGGGCTGCCGCCCACCCAGATGTTCAGCACCATGGCAAAGAACTCGGCATCGCCGACCGGGTTGCCCTGGGGCTGGTCGCCGATGAAGAACAGCGTGCCCAGACCGGGGATGAACTGCATGGCGAAGCTGTCACCAGGGTTCAGCTTGCTGCGACCCGAAAATATTTCGATCAGGCGGTTGGACGACACGGTGTGCTTCAGCGCCAGCTCTTTGGGGGCGTTGGCCGACAGGCCCTTGATGAAGGCCAGGCCCAGGTCGGTGCCGGGGATGTCGCGCAAGGCGGTGAAACGCAGCAGCTTGGGGCCGGGCAGGGCCAGCAGTTCTTCGGGCGTGCCCACCTTGCGCGGGGTGTACAAGGCCATGTCGTAGACCTTGAACACCGCGCGGTAGCGGGTGCCCGCGCCGTTGAGCACCAGGGGCGTGCCCTGGACCTGGGCTTCGGCAGCAAACGGGGTGGCGGTGGTGACCGCCCAGGCGGGTGTCAGCAGCAGGCTGGCGGTCAATGCCAAAAGGGCCAGAGGGACGGGCGGCGTGGCGTACACAAAACGGGTCATCGGGGGAGCTCTTCCAAGAGGGATTTTCTCCTTGAGCTTACTGTGCGGGCCCCTGCGTTGTCATCCTCAACTTTTAGGACATTTCGGCACCTGGCGCTTATTCCATCAGCGTAAGGTGCTATGAATTTAGTAGTTTTTGGCTTCGGCCATCTGGGGCGATGGCTGTAGCTCGGCGCGCATGCGGGGCAGGTTTTGCGGGTACTCGCGCTGCAGGAAGTCCACCATGCCCTCGCGCACATCGCAGCGCACGCGCCACAGCAGGTCGGCGTTGGCGGCGGTCACTTCCACCCGCAGCTGGATGCCGTGGGCGGCGGTGTCGGTCACGTCCAGTTTGCAGTAGCGGCGGTCCCAGGCAGGCGAGGCGGCGCAGATGCGGTCGAGTTCGGTGCGCAGCGCGGGGATGGGCGTGGTGTAGTCCACCCACAGAAACACCGTGCCGATCAGCTCGGGGTTGCGGCGCGACCAGTTCTGGAACGGGTTCTCGATGAACCACTGCAGCGGAATGACCAGGCGGCGCTGGTCCCAGATCTTCAGCACCACGTAGGTGCCGGTGATCTCTTCCACCCGGCCCCATTCGCCCTGCACGATCAGCACGTCGTCGATGCGCAGCGGCTGGCCCAGGGCGATCTGCAGGCCCGCCACCAGGTTGCCCAGCACTGGCCGCGCGGCCATGCCCACGATGATGCCGACCACCCCGGCGGAGGCCAGCAGGCTGGCCCCGAACTGCCGGGCCTCGGGAAAGGTCATCAGCATCGCCGCCAGCCCGGTCACCAGAATGCCGATGACCAGGGTATTGGCCAGCACCTTGGCCTGGGTGTGCACGCGGCGGGCGTTCAGGTTGTCGGCCCCCTCCAGCGGGTACGAGGCGATCAGGCCCTGCACCGTGCCGTGCACCACGCGCAGGCCCAACCAGGTGAGGCAGGCCAGCAGCAACAGCACGTTGGCATGGCGTACTTCGGCAATCAGCGGAAAGTCGCGCGGCGCAATCTGCCACACCGCTTGCAGCGCGATCAGCGGTAGCACAAAGCGCGTGGGCGCATGGCAGGCGTTGGCGATGCGCGAGGCCAGCGGCAGGTTGCGCGTGACCCGCCGCACCAGCGCTGCGCCCATGGCGTGCAACACCAGCGCCAGCACGATAGCGGTGCCGGCAGACAGCAAAATGCGCAGCGCCGAGTCGTCGGCCCAGGCAATGAGCTGGTGGAATGGCATCAAGCGGTGCGGGGTTTGACCAGCGCCGCCGCTTGCTTGGCGCGGGTGCGGGCGACTTCCACGTCGGCATCAAAGGCCAGGGCCACGCCCATGCGGCGCTTCACAAAGCTCTCGGGCTTGCCGAACAGACGGATGTCGGTGTGGGGCACGCGCAGCGCTTCGGCCACGCCGTCGAACACGATGCCTTGGGCGTCCACTCCGCCGTAGATCACTGCGCTGGCACCGGGCGATTTGAGCGCGGTGTTGACCGGCAGGCCCAGGATGGCGCGGGCGTGCAGCTCGAATTCGTTTTGCCACTGGGTGCACAGCGTGACCATGCCGGTGTCGTGCGGGCGCGGGCTGACTTCGCTGAACCACACCGCGTCGCCCTTCACAAACAGCTCTACGCCAAACAATCCTTGGCCACCCAGGTTGTCCGTCACGGCCTTGGCGATGGCCTGCGCGCGCTGCAGCGCCAGGCTGGGCATGGGGTGCGGCTGCCAGCTTTCCACGTAGTCGCCGCTGACCTGGATGTGGCCGATGGGTTCGCAGAAATGGGTTTCCACCGCACCATCGGCTCCCAGCGCGCGCACGGTGAGCAGGGTGATTTCGTAGTCGAAGTCGATGAAGCCCTCGACGATGACGCGCCCGTGGCTCACGCGGCCCCCGGCCATGGCCACGTCCCAGGCGGCTTGTACATCGGCCGGGCCGCTGATCTTGCTCTGGCCCTTGCCCGAGCTGCTCATCACCGGCTTGACCACGCAGGGGTAGCTGGTGGTGGAGTCAATGGCGGCCTGCAGCTCGGCCAGCGAGTCGCAAAACACGTAGGGGCTGGTGGGCAGACCCAGCGTCTCGGCGGCCAGGCGGCGGATGCCTTCGCGGTCCATGGTCAGGCGGGCGGCGCGGGCGGTGGGGATCACGCGCACCGTACCGGCGGCTTCCAGCTCTTCCAGCATGGGGGTGGCGATGGCCTCGATCTCGGGCACCACCAGGTGCGGGCGCTCGGCCTCGATCAGGGCTTTGAGCTGGGCCGGGTCGCTCATGGTGATGGTGCGGGCGTGGTGCGCCACCTGCTGGCCGGGCGCGTTGGCGTAGCGGTCCACCGCGATGGTTTCCACGCCCAGGCGCTGCAGCGCAATCAGCACCTCCTTGCCCAGCTCGCCGGAGCCGAGCAGCATGACTTTGGTTGCAGAGGGAGACAAAGGGGTGCCGAAAGAGCGCATGGTGGGTACCGCTGAAAGGGTAAAGAAGGGGGGCTGGAGGGGGGGAATTTACCGCATGCCCGGCATGGACTTGTGGCCCAATGGCGCGCGGTGCATCCATCCCTCTAAAAATAAACCTATGAAGACAACCCACTCCCTGGCCATGGCCGTGCTGCTGGCCACGGCCAGCTTGGCGGCCCAGGCGCAGATACTGATCGGGCAGACCAGCGGCTTTACCGGTGCCGTGGCCGCCGGTGTCAAGGAGACGCTGGCCGGGGCCATGCTGTACTTTGACCGCGTCAACGCCAAGGGCGGCGTGGGCGGGCAAAAGATCGAGCTGCTGTCGATGGACGACAAGTTCGAGCCCGCGCTGGCCGCCGAAAACGCCCGCGAGCTGATCGAAAAGAAGAACGTGGTGGCCCTGTTTCTGACCCGTGGCACACCGCACACCGAAGCCATCATTCCCTGGCTCAACAAATACCATGTGCCCCTGGTGGGGCCGTCTACCGGGGCCATGGTGCTGCACCAGCCGGTGCAGAAGTACATCTTCAACGTGCGCGCCACCTACCAGCACGAGACGGAAAAAGCCATCACCCACCAGGCCAGCATTGGCCAGTCCAAGATTGCCGTGCTCTATGCCGACGACAGCTTTGGTGCCGACGGTCTGGCCGGGGCCCAAAGGGGTCTGCAAAAGGCCCATCTGGAGGCCGTGGGGCTGTACAAGTTTGACCGCAGCAAGCCGGATTTCGCCAGCCTGGCACCGGCCATTGCGCAGGTGGGCGCGCAGTCGGTGCTGCTGGTGGCCTCGGGGACGCATGCGGTGGCCGCCATCGAGGCGCTGCGGGCTGCAGGCAGCACGGCGCAGTGTGTGGCCCTGTCCAATAACGCCACGTCGGGGTTTATCGCCGCACTCGGGGGCAATGCCCGGGGCGTGATCGTCAGCCAGGTGTTTCCGCAGTCCCAGTCCTACGCCCTGGTCAAGGAGATGCTGGATGCGGCCCGTGCCAAAGGCCTGGCCGATACCAGCCCGGCCACGCTGGAGGGCTTTAGTGCCGCCAAGGTGCTGGTCGAAGCCCTGCGCCGCACGGGGGGAAACCCCACGCGTGAGCGCCTGCAGGCTGCCCTGGAGAGGATGGACAAGTTTGACCTGGGCGGCCTGGAGATCGGCTACAGCCCCACCGACCACACCGGGCTGGACTTTGCCGACCTGGCCATCATTGGATCTGACGGAAAGTTTCGACGTTAGCCTTTCAGCCCTTTGGTACCTCAAGCGATGCTGCAGGCGGTCTCGAACGGCAGGCGCGGGCCGCGCGGGTAGGTGGTGCCGGCTTTGCCGTAGCCCAGGTTGACCAGAAAGTTGGCCTGGAAGCGGCCATCGGGGAAGAACTGTTCGTTCACCTTGGTCGCGTCAAAGCCGCTCATCGGGCCGCAATCCAGGCCCAGCTGGCGGGCCGCCAGGATCAGGTAGGCACCTTGCAGGCTGCTGTTGCGAAAGGCCGTGGCCTCGGCCAGCGCGGCGTTGCCCTCGAACATCGGCTTGGCGTTCATGGCCGGAAACTGCTCGGGCAGGTGGTCAAAAAAGCGGGTGTCCATGGCCACGATGGCGGTGACCGGTGCGGCCATGGTCTTGTCCGCATTGCCGGGGGCCAGCGCCAGTTTCAATCGGGCCTTGGCCTCGGGGCTGCGCACAAACACCAGGCGGGCGGGCTGGCAGTTCATTGACGTAGGCCCCCATTTGGCGAGGTCGTAGAGCTGGTGCAGCAGCGCGTCGGGTACGGGCTGGTCGGTGAACTGGCTGAAGGTGCGGGCGCTCAGGAAGCTTTGTTCCAGGCTGGCGGTGGGCAGGGGGAGGGACATGGAAACTCCTTTTACTATCAAAACAAGAGCTGCTTGTGCTGGCGGAATAAGCACAAGCAGCCGATTTCATATAAATTCCCAATCTACCGCCTGCGCACCCGGCGCTGCGAGTTGCGGGCGTGGGGCAGCCAGCCGTGCCAGTGCCAGCGCGACCACATCAGCAGGCCGCGCACCCATTCGTCGGCGGCGTAGGCGATGAAGATGCCGGGCAGGCCAAAGTTGCGGCCTAAAAAATACGAGCCGCAGCCCAGCACCAGGGCGAACGAGCCCAGGCTGGCGGCCACCGGGTAGATCACGTCGCCGGTGGCCCGCAGCGCGCCGGTGATGATGAGGTTGAATGCCCGGCCCGTCTCCAGCGCCACGGCGATCCACAGCAGGGTTTGGGCGGCGTGGATGACGTGCGGGTCCTTGGTGAAGATGTGCATCAGCCAGGGCGCGGCCAGCGCCGCCACCACCGCCATGCCGCCCGAGGCCATGAGGCCGTTGCGCAGGCCCTTGCGGACCAGGGCATGGGCCTGGTTGAACTGGCCGCCGCCCACCAGCCGCCCCACCATGATCTCGCAGGCCCAGCCAATCGCCAGGCTGATCAGCAGCACGTAGCGCAACAGTTGCAGGGTGTAGGCATGGGTGGCCAGCGCCACCACGCCCAGGCGCGCGGCCCCGGCCAGCGACACCATGAAGGCGGCGCGGTAGCCCAGCTCGGCACTGGCGCCCGGTACGCCGATGCGCAGCACCGGCCCCAGCACGCGCCACTGCAGCACCCACCAGTGGCGGGCCGTGGGCACCAGGGCCATGCGTTTGCGCCATAGCACCAGGTGCAGCCCCAGGCCCACAGCGCGACTGATCAACAGGGCCACCGCAAAACCGTACAGCCCCAGCCCTTCCCACGGGCCGACGCCCAGCATCAGCGGTACCGCCAGCGCCAGGTGGGTGCAGTGCATGATGACCATCACCTTGAGCGAGTCGCGGGCGTGCAGATGGGCCCGCAGGATGGAGGCCATGGTGAGGTTGTAGCCGTCCAGCAGCGCGGCCGGGGCCAGCAGTTGCAGATAGGGGCTGACCAGCGGCAGGATCTCGTCGGGTGCGTTCAGCAGGTCCAGAATCCAGTCGTTGGCCAGCACCAGCACCGCCACCACCAGCAAGCCCGCCCAGGTGCAGGCACCCAGGCCTGCCAGCGCCGTGCGGCGCACCTGTTCGAACTGCTGGCCGCCCAGCAGCTGGGTAATGACCACGCCCATGCCGATGGCCAGCACGCGGAACACCACATACAGCGTTTCCAGCACCTGGTTGGCCAGCCCCAGGCTGCCCGCTGCGCCGTCCGAGGTGTGCGAGGCCAGCCACAGCCCGGCGATGATGACGGTGTAGCCGAGCAGGAACTCGCCAAAGATGGGGCCAGCGATGGCGTTGAGCCGGGGGCGTTCGGGGAGGTGCATGGGGCGCTAGAGGAATAAACCATGCGTGCGATGGTCGAGCCTCCATTCTTCCAAACAAATCATCTTTGCGCCGCATCCTCGCGCAACATATCTGCGGCTTTTTCGGCCAGCATGGTGGTGGCCGCCGTGGTGTTGGCGCTGACGATGCGGGGCATGATGGACGCATCCACCACCCGCAGCCCGGCCATGCCGTGGACCCGCAGGCGGGCATCGACTACGTCCATATGTTCGCCATTTCCCCCGGGGCCCATGCGGCAACTGCCCACCGGGTGGTACACGGTGTCGGCGGTTTCGCGCAGCAGCAGCTCCAGCTCCAGCTCGCTCTGGGCGCGGGCCGACCGCTCGCGCCCGCCCCATGCCGCCAGTGCGGGCTGGGCTGTGATGCGCCGCACCAGTTGGAACCCGCGCCGCAGCCGTTCCATATCTTCCAGCGCGCCCAGAAAGTTGGGGTCGATCCGCGGCGGGGCCAGCGGGTCTTTGCTGTTCAGCCGCACGCTGCCCCGGCTGGCGGGCTGCAGCACGCACACATGCACCGAATAGCCGTGGCCCCACAGCGTCTTGCGGCCATGGTCGGCCAGTGGGGCGGGCACAAAGTGCAGTTGCAAGTCGGGCTGGGCCTCCATGGGCTGGCTTTTGAGAAACCCCCCGGCCTCCGCCAGGTTGCTGGTCAGCAGGCCGGTGCGGTCGCGCCGCCAGTCGCGCACACCCTTGGCGATGCGGGCCACGCCGGTGGGCGAGATGCCCCATAAATCCTTGGCCTGGGGGGCCTTTACCCCCTGCACCACATCCACATGGTCGTGCAGGTGCTGGCCCACGCCGGGCAGGTGGTGCACGGTGGCGATGCCGTTGGCCAGCAACTGTGCGTGGTCGCCAATGCCGGACAGCATCAGCAACTGGGGTGACTGCAAGGCCCCGGCGCACAGCAGCACCTCGCCCTGGGTACGCAGCTGTTTCAGCAGGCCGTCCTGCATGAATTCCACGCCCACGGCGCGGCGGTTCTGGGTGAGGATGCGGGTGGTGTGGGCGCCGGTGAACACCTGCAGGTTGGGCCGCCCCAGGTGGGGTGTGAGGTAGGCCTTGGCTGCGCTGCAGCGTTCGCCGTCTTTTTGCATCACCTGGTACAGGCCCACGCCCTCCTGGGTCGCGCCGTTGAAGTCGGTGTTGGCGGCAAAACCGGCCTGCATCGCGGCCTGTACAAAGGCCTGGCTGGCGGGGTGGGGGCTTTGCAGGTCGGTGACCTGCAGCGGGCCGTCGGCCCCGTGCCAGGCATCCGCGCCCCGGCGATTGCCCTCGGCCTTTTTAAAGTACGGCAGCACATCGGCATAGCCCCAGCCGGGGTTGCCCTGGGCGGCCCAGTGGTCAAAGTCGCCCGGCTGGCCGCGGGTGTAGACCATGGCGTTGACGGAGCTGCTGCCGCCCAGCACCCGGCCCCGGGGCTGGTAGCCGCAGCGCCCGTTCAACCCCGGCTGCGGCACGGTGTCAAAGCGCCACTGCGCCTGGCCGGTGCGGGCCAGCAGCGCGATGCCCGAGGGGCACTGCAGCACGGCGCTGTGGTCGCTGGGGCCGGATTCGAGCAGGGCGACGTGGATGGCAGGGTCTTCGCTGAGCCGCCCGGCCAGCACGCAGCCCGCCGCGCCGCCGCCAATGATGAGGTAGTCGAACATAAGGGATGTTTATGATGAATGCTGCACTGCAACCAAACTATCTACCGGGAGTTTTCTATGAGCGGCATTTTGACAATCAACACCGTCGGCATTGTCGGCGCGGGCACCATGGGCAATGGCATCGCGCAAACCTGTGCGGCGGCGGGCCTGCAGGTGGTGATGGTAGACATCAGCGAAGAGGCGGTGGCCAAGGGCCTGGCCACCATCGCGGGCAGCCTGGACCGGCTGATCAAGAAAGACAAACTTACCGCTGAAGACAAGGCCGCCATCCTGGCCCGCATCCAAGGCTCCACCCAGTACAGCGACTTCAGCAGCGCCCAGCTGGTCATCGAAGCCGCCACCGAAAACTACGCGCTCAAGGTCAAGATCGTGCAGCAACTCGACGCGCTGCTGGCCCCCGAGGTGCTGATTGCCTCCAACACCTCGTCCATCTCCATCACCAAGCTGGCGGCGGTGACGAAACGGGCCGACCGCTGCATCGGCATGCATTTCTTCAACCCCGTGCCGCTGATGGCCCTGGTGGAGATCATCCGCGGCCTGCAAACCAGCGATGCCACCCACGATGCCGTACACGCCATGGCCGCCGTGCTGGGCAAGACCCCCATCACCGTCAAGAACGGCCCCGGCTTCGTGGTCAACCGTATCCTGATGCCCATGGTGAACGAGGCGCTGTTCGTGCTGGCCGAGGGCGTGGCCACGCCGGAAGACATCGACGCCGGCATGAAGCTGGGCTGCAACCAGCCCATCGGCCCGCTGGCCCTGGCCGACATGATCGGCCTGGACGTGTGCCTGGCGGTGATGGAGGTGTTCTTGACCGAATTTGGCGACAGCAAATACCGCCCTTGCCCGCTGCTCAAGGAGCTGGTGGCCGCAGGCCGCCTGGGGCGCAAGACGGGGCAGGGCATCTATACCTATTGAGCACCTACTAAACGGAACGCCAGCGCACTACGGTGCGTCAGGAAATTAAGTTGTGCAAAATATAATTGCACCATATAATTCAGCCCATGCCCACCAAATTCTTCACCGCCGACGAGACGCTGCTGCTGGACAACCAGCTCTGCTTTGCGCTGTACTCCGCGTCGTTGGCCATGACCAAGCTGTACAAACCGCTGCTCAAAGCCCTGGGGTTGACCTACCCGCAGTACCTGGCGATGCTGGTGTTGTGGGAGCGCGACAGCCAGATGGTGTCCGAACTGGGCGAACGCCTGTCGCTGGACTCCGGCACATTGACCCCTCTGCTCAAGCGCATGGAAGCGGCGGGCTGGATCAGCCGCCAGCGCGATGTGCAGGACGAGCGCCGGGTGTTCATCACCCTGACACCCGCAGGCCGCAATCTCAAGACCGAGGCGGCCAAAGTCCCTCCTTGCATCCTCAGCGCCACCCAGTGCAGCATTCCCGAAGTTCTTTCCCTCACGCAGCAAGTCCAGGCACTGCGTGATCGCTTAACCACCGCCTGACACTTTTTTCAACCCAAGGACGCACCATGCCCACCAAACTCGACAAAGTGATCTACACCGCCCACGCCCACACCACCGGTGGCCGCGACGGCCAATCGGCCAGCGACGACGGCTTGCTGGCGGTCAAGCTCTCGCCCCCCAAGGCCATGGGCGGCGCAGGCACCGGCACCAACCCCGAGCAATTGTTCGCCGCAGGCTACTCGGCCTGCTTCATGGGGGCCATGAAGCACGTTGCCGGCATGAAGAAGATCACCGTGCCTGCAGATGCATCCATCGACGCATCGGTGGACATCGGCCCCATCCCCGCAGGCTTCGGCATCGCTGCCACCCTGGTCATCAACCTGCCCGGCATGGACCGCGCTGTGGCCCAGGATCTGGTGGACACCGCCCACGGCGTGTGCCCCTACTCCAACGCCACCCGCGGCAACATCGAAGTCACCCTGACTTTGGCGTAAACCCCAGCCCGCCCTCGCAAGGGGGTGTGCTCCATCGCCCGCGCCATTTGCCTGGCGCGGGCGTTTTGTTTGGGAGCGGCGACAATCGCCCCATGTCCAACCCCTTAGATTCCTCCGGTCCTTCGGCCATTTCGCACGATTACCAGGCCCTGACCCCCGATGTGGTGATGGACGCGCTGGCCAGCGTCGGCCTGTTTGGCGATGGCCGCCTGATGGCCCTCAGCTCTTACGAGAACCGGGTTTACCAGGCGCACCTGGAAGACGGCAGCGTGGTGGTGGCCAAGTTCTACCGGCCTGGGCGCTGGAGCCGGGCGCAGATTTTGGAAGAACACAGCTTCGCCGCCGAACTCATGGCCGCCGAGATTCCCGCCGTGGGCCCGCTGGTGCTGGAGGGGGCCACGCTGCACCCGTTCGCCGGATTCGAGTTCAGCGTCAGCCCCAGCCGGGGTGGGCGCGCGCCCGAGCTGGACGACTTCGAGGTGCTGGAGTGGATTGGCCGCTTCCTGGCACGCATCCACACCGTGGGGGCCAAACACGCATTTGTGCACCGCCCGGCGCTGGACCTGGAGACTTTTGGCCTGCATTCGCGCGACTGGCTGGTGAAGCATGAAATCGTGCCGCTGGACGTGCAGGGCCCATGGCAGAAGGCCTGTACCGAGGCTCTTGATTTGATAGCTGCCAGCGCTTTACCCATAAGCGCTGGAGGCCTAAAAGAACCTCAAATTAAAACCTTGCGACTGCACGGCGACTGCCACCCCGGCAACATCCTCTGGACCCCCACCGACCGCCCCGGCGGCGGCCCGCACTTTGTCGATCTGGACGATGCCCGCACCGGCCCGGCGGTGCAAGACCTGTGGATGCTGCTGAGCGGCGACCGCGCCCAGCGCACCGGCCAGCTCAGTGGCCTGGTGGAGGGCTACGAGCAGTTCCGCAGCTTTGACCGCCGCGAACTGGCACTGATCGAGCCGCTGCGCACCCTGCGCCTGATCCACTACAGCGCCTGGTTGGCCCGGCGCTGGAGCGACCCGACCTTCCCGGTCAACTTTCCGTGGTTTGGCAGCAGCGACTACTGGGTTGGCCAGGTCAACATGCTCACCGAGCAGATCGAAGCCATGCAGGAAGAGCCCCTTTACGTATGACAGCGGTGCTGTTGGAGCGCGCAGGCATCGCCTGGCCCCCCACCTGGGCCGACGCGTTGCACCTGGGCGAATACCTGTCCTACCGCGTGGGAACCTACCTGCTGCTCAACGTGGTGGAAGACCCGGCCTGGCTGGCCTGGGCGTTCTGCTGAACCTCAAACCGGGACGGCAGCGCAAACATCTGCTGTAGCGCATCCCGCACCCTGGCCAGACGCGGGTCGTGGGGTAGGGCATCGTCGGTGGTGTCGTTGATGCAGAAAAAGGCCAGTTGGCCGTTGCGGGCCACCAGCTGGTCCAGGTCGTCCGTGGTGTCGGCATCGCTGGTGCACAGGTACTGGTGGGGGTATTCGCGCAGCTGGGCGAGGCCGTGGGCCAGGGCCCAGCGCAGCACAAAGTCGGACACGATGGCCGGCTTGTCCCAGGCGCGGAAGACGGTGGAGCGCACCCGGGCAAACATGTCGGGGGCCACCTGCTCCAGCGTGGTCAACAGCGATTTGCACATCGGCCGGGGCGCGTGCGCAAAGGTGCGAAAAGTGTGCTGGTAGCCGGGCACCGGGTGGGCGCGCAGCCACTGGTTGGAGCGGCGGCAGGCGTTGTCCAGCGCGGTGGCATCGGGGCGCAGCGGCTCGTCGCTCACCAGAGGCTCATCCGACCAGGACACCCACACGCCACCCGGCCAGAACCAATCCTCCAGGACCACCGGTGCGCCAAAAAACACATCGTCGTTCAAATAAAAGTACCGCTCCGACAGGCCGGGAATGCGGTGGATGTAGGACTCGATGTGGCCGGAGTCAAAGGTGGGCAGGCTGCTTGCCGGTATCAGGTCACGGTGGTCCACCACGCTGATGCCGGGCACAGCGGCCAACCAGGCCGGGGTTTGCGCGTCAGTCACCAGGTAGATGTGGCCGTGGCCGGGGAAAAAACGCTCCAGCGCACGCAGGCTGTGGCGCAACTCGTCGTTGTCGCGAAACCGCCCTTCCACATTGGCGTAGGCGGCCAGGCGGGCGTTGTCATGCAGCGCGGCAGCGGCCTGCTGGCGCTTGGCGCGCCACTGCGGGTCGTTACCGTCCACCCAGAGGTAGACGATGTCGATGGGGTCGGATGGGGGTGTGGGGGTGGAGCGCAACCGCGCATATTAGCGGCATTTGGGCAGGTGCCTGCGGCTACTATTTTTACAAATACAAGTGTATTTTGCACATTGTTTATGGTTTTTTGTATCCACTTAAAAAACCCGCAAATACCATGGAGGCCGTGAATACACCCTCCCGGAGAGCGCCTCCATGCAATGGACTGCTTTGGCCCTGTGCCTGGCCTGCAGCCTGGGCCAGGCCCAGGCGAGCCTGGTAAGGTTTGATGACATCCATACGGCGGTGGCCGCGCGCCTTTCCGATGGCTACCAGAGTTTCAATCGCTTCAACGTGGCGGGGCAGAATAGGGCGACTGGCGGCAGCGCCGGGCTGGTCAACGCCCGCGTCGCGCCCGCTGACGCGCCCATTTACGCGGCCTTCATCCACAGCGGCCCCACCGCCATGTTGCTGGGCGCGCAATTGCCGCCGGGCAGCCCGCCCAGCCCGGTGGCCAATGACTTTGTGTTCTACAGCGCGTACTTCACGGCGGTCTATCTGCACGGGCTGAACATCCACCTGACGGGTTACCTGGACGGCGCACCGGCGTACTTGCAGACCACCATTGCCGACGCCGACGCGGCCCGGCTGTCCGATCCCTCTGGCAAGGCCGACACCCTGTTCGCACGCGGGGGCGTTGGGGCAGACAACCTGGGCATCCACGAGATGTTCGAGCCCGGCCCATCGGCCCTGCCCGGTCCGGGTATAGGTAGCCTGGCCTGGTCGCTCCCCCGCGCCCGGTAGCCGGTGGCGCACGAAGGCAACGCTGAACGAGCCCTTCGCGGTCTGCGCCTAGCATCCCATCCCTGTCCAGGGCGCGCCGCCTCACGGGGATTTATTCAACGTCGCCCTAACGTACACATTTGTTGCACACTTTGGCGTGCGCAGAAACTTGCGACAGAAAGCCGCCGGGGCAGGGCGGGAGTGTCATACTTCCACGGGAGACATTTCTTCCCACCGATGGACCTATGGCCGACCCTGACCCCCGCACGTCGTTGCCTAATTTACATAGTTTGCTGGCCCAGCGCGGTGCACTGCCGCCTGCAGAGGCCGTGGCGCTGGCCCTGGACTTGCTCGATGCCCTGCTGGCCGCCCATGCCGCCGGGCGGCCCCACGGCCCACCCAGCATAGGCAACGTGCTGGTGGATGCCACGGGCCGGGCCCACCTGGCGAACTCGGCTGACTTCACCGACACTGCATTCGCGGCCGCGGCCCTGCCGCAGGACGACGTGGGCGCGGTGGGCCATGTGCTGGAAGCCATGCTGTCCGGTCCGCACGGGTCGGGCTTGGACATGGATGCTGATCTGCAGGCCATCGTGGACCAGGCCCAGGCCCCCGAGACCCAGCGTACCCCCAGCCTGCAGGCCCTGCGCAGGGCCTTGTCGCAGTGGGCCGACAGTACGCTGCACGCGCCGTTGAGCGTATTGCCCGGTACACCGGGTGCCCCCGGCAACGGCAGCCTGGACGCGCTGATGGCCCGGATGCGTTTCAAGAGCGACTTCCCCGCCATGTCGGATGCGGTGGTGCGTATCCAGGGCATGGCCACCTCGGAAACCGAGAGCATTGCCAGCTTCACCAACGAAGTCCTGAAAGACGTGGCGCTGACCAACAAGCTGCTGCGCCTGGTCAACAGCGCGCATTTCGCAGCCCGGGGCGGCAGCATCAACACGGTGTCGCGGGCGGTCAGTCTGGTGGGCTTCAACGGCGTGCGCAATATGGCGCTGAGCCTGGTGCTGCTGGAGCACATGCGCGACAAGGCCCATGCCCACCTGATCAAGGACGAGTTTTTGCGCGCCCTGATGGCCGGCTCGATCGCGGTGGAGCTGTGCGCCGAGGCACACGAAAACGAAGAGGCCTTCATCGCCGCCATGTTCCAGAACCTGGGCCGCATGCTGGCCGAGTTCTACTTTGCCGACGAAGCCCGGGCCGTGCGCCACCTGGTGGGTTCCAGCTACAAACCCTTGTCCGAAGCCCGCGCCTCTGCCAGCGTGCTGGGGGTGGACTTTGAAACCCTGGGCCTGGGCGTGGCCAAAGCCTGGGGCCTGCCCGAGGCCATCCAGCACAGCATGCGCCGACCGCGGGGTGAACCGCCGTTGCGCCCGCCGGTGCAGTCGGCCGAGCGGCTGCGCTGGATCGCCCTGGTGGCCAACGACATGGCCGACATCCTGCTGCGCGCCCCGCCCCGCGAGCTGGAGCTGCGGCTGGCGCAAGAGGCCGGTCTGTACGCCAAAACCCTGGGCATCCGCCCCCAGCAGGTGCGCCAGGCCACCGTGGCGGCGCGCAAGAAACTGATCGACATGGCCAGTGCCATGGAACTGAGCGTGCAGGAGGGATCGGCTGCTGCCCAATTGCTGCAGCACCCGGATGAAGACATCGCCGCCCACCCGCTACCGATAGCCGAGAAGGCCGAGCCGCCCGATGCCCTGGCTCCGATGGCCCTGCAGGCCACGCCAACCCCTGTGCCCGACAAGGACCACCCTGTGGTGGCGCCCAGCGTGGCCGATGTGCTGTCGGCCGGCATCCAGGACATCAGCCAGGCGATGGTGGAAGACTTCAAGCTCAGCGACGTGCTGCGCATGATTTTGGAGACGATGTACCGTGCCATGGGTTTCCAACGGGTGGTGTTCTGCCTGCGCGACCCCAAGGTCGATGCCCTGACCGGGCGCTTCGGCCTGGGCGCGGGTGTGGAGGGGGTGGGCCGTATCGACAGCGTCGTCAAAACCTTCCATATCGCCCTCAAGGCCAGCAGCCTGGACCTGTTCAGCACCGTCTGCCTCAAAGGGGTGGACACCTTGATCAGCGATGCCACCGAACCGCGCATCGCCCAGCGCCTGCCCGCCTGGTACCGCAACCATGTGCACGCGCCCACCTTTTTGTTGCTGCCCTTGGTGATCAAGGGCAAGCCCTTCGGCCTGGTCTACGCCGACATGGCCGAAAAAGGTGTGCTGCCGCTGGACGAGCAAGAGCTGGCCCTGCTGCGCACCCTGCGCAACCAGGCCATCATTGCCTTCCGACAGTCCGTGTGAGCAGGATGTCGGTTTTATAAGATTTTTAGGCCGTTCGTGCTTATTCCATAAGCGTGACAAGCTATAAATTAAGTAGCGATCGTGCCCCGGCGATCTGCCGGACCACCCAGTCGCCGTCGTCCAGCGGCAGGTCGTGTCCGGCCGTGGGATGCACCTGCAGACTGCACTGCCACTGCCGGGCCAAGGCCTGAGAGCAGGCCACCGATACCAACTGGTCTTGCGCGCTGGCCAGTAGCAGGGTGGGGGTGGAAACGGCATCTGGCGCACGGTAGCGGGCGGCAGCCAGCAGTTGGCGCAGGGCATTGGCGCGGGTGACGGGGTGCTGCGCGCGCAGGGCCAGCCACTGCGAAAGGACCGCATCCTGCCCGCCATGGCTGGTGATGCGCAGGACGCTGCGCTCCCAGTCTTCAGGGCTGGCACCCAGCAAGGCCAGCCGCAGCAGCAAACCGTAATTGCGGGGCCGCAGCCGCTGGTAGAACGGGCTGAACGGGCGCAGGCTGGTGTTGACCAGCACCTGCGCTGCCACTTCAATGGGGTGCGCCGCCGACCACGCCACCGCCACCATCGCGCCCAGCGACATGCCAAGCAGGTGGTAGGGCGGTGGTAGCCAGCGGCGGTCCAGCTCGGCGCGGCAGTGCGCCACCATGTCCTGCACCCGTGTGGGGCTGGCCTGCTGGCACAGGCTCCCGTTGCCGGGCAGGTCCAGCGCCACCACCTCGCCGCCGGGCAGGGCATTCTCAAATTGCGGGGTGAACGCACCCCAGTGGCCACTTTCGCGGGCCAGGCCGCGCAGGAAGATCCAGGTACTCATGCGTGGCTCCCGTACCAGTGGTGCCGGGCCTGCGCGTGGTGGTAAGTGCGTGCGTCTACATCGGGCAGCCACAGCCGGTGTCCATGCGCGGCGCGGGCCAGAAAGTCCAGCAGCGACTGGTGCTGGCGCAGCACGCGCTGTTGGCGGTGGGCGATCAACGGGTTGAAGATGCCGTGGCGCGAGAACAGCTGGCGCGGGTTTTTCTTGACCCACAGCCAGGAGCCCATCTCCAGCGTCAGCGGCAAAAAGATGCGCTCCGGCTGCGCGCAGGCCTGCCGGTACAGGTGGTCCCACAGGTCGCCGTGCGCCAGGTACTGCAGGCTTTGCGGCTCGAAAATGTAGCGGTAGTGGCTGTGCGATGCGGTAAAGATGGTTTGAAGCGCATGCATCTCGGCCAGATGCGCAATCGGCGTGCGGGTGTGGGCGTAGGGGAACCACAGCCGGTCGCGGGTGCCAAAGCCCGAATGGCAGTCCACCGAAAGGCTGAAGGTGCGCGACAACAGTTCGGTCTGGACCACTTCGCACACGGCCTGGTTTTCGGCCTCCATGGCCGCCCCAAAGGCACCGCGAAACCACGGCAGCCGCGCACTCAGCCGCTGCCCACCCACCAGGAACGGCACCGGCTCGCGTGCATCCACCGGCGCGTTGCGCATCAGGTCCACCCCGCGCGGATTGGCCCGCGTGCCCAAGGCCATACCACCAGGATTCACGATGGGCATGAACACCAGGCGCACCGATTCGAGTTGGCGATGCAGCGCGCTGTCCCAGGCCAGCCGCTCCACCAGGCTGTGCAGGTAGGCGATCACCACGCCCGCGCCGATGCGCTCCAGCCCGTGCACGCCGCCAAAGTACCCCACGGCGGGCACGTCCAAAGCGGGATTGCCCAGGGTGACGCACAGCACCGGGTAGCGGGTGCCGCCGGGCAGGTCTACGTGGCATACGGTGCGCGCTTGCAGGTGCTTGCCGCCCAGGGCGATGGTGCGCTCCAGCGCGTCCAGCTCGGGCAGTTCAATGGGGGAAGGATGGTGCACGGCGCTCAGGATACCGAGGCGGGGGCTATTGCAGGGGTTTATCCGGCGTGCTGTACGGATATTGCACTCGGTCACGCCCCTGTCACGCGCCAGGTTTATGGGGATGTAAGTGTATTTTGTATACCTTGTGTTGATTTGTACCGGTTTGTATAGATTGCCCATTTTTGCGCTAAAACAGGCAAGGCCCGCTGTCGGGTGCGCCCACGCGGCGTCTTCAGCTATCCCCATTCAGATTTGGGTCGACGATACACATTTTGTATTGCGCCCCCTAACCTGCTGAGAAAAATAATGTCTGATTGGAAAAAATATTTGATTTTCGGCGCATGGGCATCTGTGTGCATTCCGCTGGCCGATAGTCTTGGTTCGCGCGATATTCTCTATTTTGGAATA
The DNA here is from genome assembly GCA_027923965.1 of Comamonadaceae bacterium OS-1. Lineage (NCBI taxonomy): Bacteria > Pseudomonadati > Pseudomonadota > Betaproteobacteria > Burkholderiales > Comamonadaceae > Comamonadaceae bacterium OS-1. The sequence goes on along the minus strand of AP026969.1, from coordinate 4,326,193 downwards.
GAAATCTACGGAGTGTATGGAATATACCGTGGTATTTTGAAAAATAAGCCTGTGGCCAGGGAGGCATGGCGCTATTATTCATATGCAATATTTTTGCAACTGCCTGGCGCACTGATTCAGGCCAATACCGATATGAGCGGCGCTTTCGGGTCGAGGCTGTCGCTGGCAGATGGTTTTATTTTATCTGGTCATGTGTGCATGGTGGTGGCACTGTGGCAGTTTTCCAGCACATTACACCGAGAATTTCCAAGACACGGTTTTTTTCAAGCATGCATTCTGGCCACCAGTTTGATTTTGATTGGTTGGCAGTTTCTGTTTCTGCCTACCATTGTGGAGTATGGATTTTCGATCGACCAACCGCAGACATTCAGGATGATGTACCCAACCTTGGCTTTCGTCGAGGTGGGCATGTTGCTCTGGGTATGGACCAGCAGTGAGGCTTATAAATCAGGTGCTTTCATCCTGCTTGCCGTGGCAACCACCGTGTTTGCCGGGGGAGAATCATTTTTCCACGGTACCAGCTCCAGTTTGGGCGTTCCTACCAACTTCAATCTCGTATTATGGTTGCTGGCTTATGTGGCCTATGGTGCGTTGGCATTGCACCCGGACATGGAACGCATATCCGTTCCTCGGCTGAGCGAAGAAAGCAGCCATGTCAACAATGTATTGACCTTATTATTGCCTTCAGTGCTTTTGTTGCCTGTTTCGTTGTTGGTGGTGTACTTCAAAAACCTGCATCCGGCAACTGTGGGTATTTTGGGTGGATTTTTTTTATTGATGCTGCTGGGTTGGCACCAGCTGCGCATATCTGTCGAGAAAATAATTCGCACCAATCGGCGACTGGAAACGCAAAACAGAACCGATTACCTCACAGGCGCGCCCAATCGAAACCATATTGAGCATGTGATCACCAGGAGCAGTTTCCAGTTGGGTAAGATAAATGGGCTGTTGTTGATCGATATTGATGGATTTAAATCGATCAACAATATTTTTGGTTTTCACATGGGCGACTTGATCATCAAGGCAGTTGCCGACCGCCTATGGGCGGAAAGCACCAAAAACGGTCACCATTTCGCCAGAGTCGATGGCGATGAATTCGCACTGCTGATGCTCAACGTTGAAAACAGCGGAGCCATCGCGGCGCAAGCTTGGCACATCCATAGGATTTTGGAGGCCCCGGTCACGGTAAACGGAGTTGCCCTGCGCATCATGTGCAGCATAGGGGTGGCAGTGGATGAAGGTTTTGAAAAATTGAATTTTGCTTCCATGCTGAAAGAAAGCGAACGTGCGCTGGGATGGGCAAGAGAAAGCCAATCCCAGGTAGCGGTTTATGAAAAGAGTAAAGATATTGCCGAAGACAAAAACTGGATATTGACGGATTTTCGTGGTGCAGTGGCTGCGTGCCAATTGATCGTTTATTACCAGCCTAAAATCCACGCCAGTACCAAAAAGGTGATAGGGGTGGAGGCATTGATCCGATGGCACCATCCCGAGCGCGGGTTGGTCATGCCATATGAATTTATCCAAAAAATAGAAACCACCGACCTGGCGCACCAATTATTTACCCTGGTTTTAAACGACGCTGCAAAGCAGTGGCACAACTGGAGCAAACAGGGCCTGGTCCTGGGTATTGCCCTCAATGTTGTCGCCAGAGATATCATGAGTTTCGATCTGGTTAAAGAAATCAGGGGCGTGCTGGAAAAAAGCCTTATGCCCGCCAAATACCTTGAAATTGAAATATCAGAATCGAGCGCTCTTTCTGACCCCGTACACGTCAAAAAGGTTTTGTCAGGCCTGATGGAGTTGGGGGTCAAAATCAGTATCGATGATTATGGTACGGGCTATAGCTCTTTGCTGCACCTGCAGCAGTTGCCGCTCCACTTTCTTAAAATAGACCAGCAGTTCATTCGGCAAATGCGTGAGCACCCATCTAGCGCGACGATTGTAAGTTCCACCATGGAATTGGCGAGAAATTTGAACGTCGAGGTGATTGCCGAGGGTGTTGAAGATATTTGGGTTTACCACAAACTTCTCTCGTTGGGTTGTTATGGTGTTCAGGGCTTTCTGTTTTCAGAAGCGGTTATTGCCGAGAGCATTCTCCAGGTGGTCCAGGATATTGAGTCGACACCGATGGCCATCGGCGACGACGGTCACGCCCCTGTCACGCGGTCGGTTTAGGGTGGGCTTTCTGTCTGTTGAAGGAGCCCGATCATGGTCTTGTTACGCAAAGCGGCGGTCATGCGCCTGGTGGCTGTGCCGGCCTGTCTGGTGTGGGGCCTGTGGGAACTGTGCGCCCTGCAGCGGGCGCGCTGGCAGCAGCGAAAGTTGGGGCATTGAATCGACCCTACCGGGGTGGCCGCCAGCATTGACCCGTCAGGCACCAGACCGGTTTTGACCGTCGGACACCGCCGCCGATGGTTGGCTCACGCTCGCGGCGAAAGCGCGCAGGCCATGCGCCAATAGGGGGGTGGTTTGAAGGCAAAATCGGAACAGCATCCAATAAGGTACCGAACGCCATGGCCCATCCCGTCCACATGCCGCAAGCCTTCGCCATCACCATGCGGTCCAGGCGACTGGGTGGCTGTGTTGTGGCAGCCATCGCCCAGGAAGCCATATTGGCGACCGGCTCGCGCCAGGGGATCGAGTGTGTGCTGGGTAATGGTGCCCGGCGCCTTCAGAGCCTGGCCGACGTGTTCACCAGCGAAGCCCACAAGGCCGCGGCCTGGCCATGACCACGCGCGTCGGAGACGACATCACCTTTCGCAGGCTGGAGATTTTTCTGGCCTTCATGCAGGAAGGTAATCTGACGCGCACCGCCGAGGTGCTGGACACCAGCACGGTCAGCGTGCACCGGGCCTTGCATGCCCTGGAGGAGGGCTTGCGCTGCGCACTGTTTCGCCACGAGGGCCGCAACCTGATCCCGACCCAGGCGGCGCAGGTGCTGGCCGAAGCCGCTAAGGACGTGTTGCACCTGATGGCCCAGGGCGTGCGCGCCACCCGCGAGGCGGCGGGCTATGCGTCCGACCAGATCCGCATCGGCTCGCTGTATTCGTTGACCATCAAGACCGTGCCGGCCCTGCTGATCGCCCTGAAGGTGCGCAAGCCCGAGCTGCAGCCCGAGCTGGTGCTGGGCTCGAACGCCGTGCTGCTGCACAAGCTGGCCCAGGGCGTGATCGATGCGGCGCTGATGGCCATTCCCGACGATGCGCCCGACATCGAGTCCCTGCCGCTGTTCGAGGACGACATCTACTTTGCCGCGCCGGTGGGCTCGCGCTACGCCGAGATGGCGGCGGTGGACCTGGGTCGCTGTGCTGACGAGCGCTTTGTCAGCCTGAGCGAGGGCTTTGCCACCTACAAAGGCTTCCAGGAAGCCTTCCGCATCGCCGAATTCACACCCAATGTGGTGATGCAGACCGGTGATATTTTTTCGCTGATGAACCTGGTCAGCGGTGGCCTGGGCTGCACCCTGCTGCCGGGCCGCGTGCGTGATGTGTTCCAGCACAAGGTGCAGCTGATTCCGTTGCAAGCCAAATACGCCATGCGCCAGACCATTGGCCTGAACTTTCTGCGCACGCGCGAGCGCGACCCTAACCTGCTGACCTTGCTGTCGGTCTGCCGCCTGTCCCTGGCCAGTCTCGCCTGAGAGTGGGCGGCGCTCGGGTAAACCCCCGATCGTTTCACCTGCCGTAAATATCCCCACGCCCGGTTAATTGTTCTCTCGCGGCCCGCTCGGTACATTCCATTCCGAGTAGCCCCGCCGTGCTCCATCCGCTTGGCAAGGCTTCCCAAAAATAGCGCTGACACGCGCCATAACCAGGAGACAGACATGATCATTTACGGCACCGCACTGCTGGCAGCCTGCCACTTGCTCGGTATTTTTTTAGGCGACCTGCTGGGGCAGGCCATGGGGGTCAAAACCAATGTGGGCGGGGTGGGCATCGCCATGCTGCTGCTGATTTTTGCGCGCCTGTACATGCAGAAGAACAACATCCTGCCCAAGGCCACCGAGGTGGGTGTGGAGTACTGGGGTGCCATGTACATCCCCGTGGTGGTGGCCATGGCAGCCCAGCAGGACGTGGTGTCGGCACTGCGCGGCGGGCATCTGGCGCTGTTGTCGGCGCTGGGGGCGGTGGGCTTGTGCGCAGTCGTCATCTCCCTGATCAACCGCACGGAAAAGCCTTCTGAAGAAGCCGATGCCGCCGCGCTGCCAACGGCAGTAACAACTCCCCACGCACAGTAAACACCATGCTCGAAATTCTGCAAAAAGCCGCCGCCAGCAACGGCCTCGTCACCGCCTTCGCCATCGTCGGCCTGGTGGTCTTGCTGTCCAACTTCCTGTCGCGCAAGCTGACCTTTGGGCGGGTGCATGGCTCGGCCATCGCCATCGTCATCGGTCTGGTGCTGGCCTACTGGGGTGGCACCCAAACCGGCGGGCACAAGGGCCTGGCCGATATGTCGCTGTTTGGTGGTATCGGCCTGATGGGCGGGGCCATGCTGCGCGACTTCGCCATCGTTGCCACCGCCTTCGAGGTGCAGGCCACCGAAGCCCGCAAGGCCGGTCTGATCGGGGTTGTAGCCCTGGTGCTGGGCACGGTGCTGCCCTTCATCGTCGGGGCCAGTATCGCCTGGAGCTTTGGCTATACCGATGCCGTCAGCATGACCACCATCGGCGCAGGTGCCGTCACCTACATCGTCGGCCCGGTCACCGGTGCGGCCATTGGTGCCAGCCCCGACGTGATGGCGCTCAGCATTGCCACCGGCCTGATCAAGGCGATTCTGGTGATGGTTGGCACCCCGGTGGCCGCGCGTTTTCTGCGACTGAAGACCCCCCGCTCGGCCATGGTGTTTGGCGGGCTGGCAGGCACCGTGAGCGGGGTTTCCGCCGGGCTGGCCGCCACCGACCGCAAGCTGGTGCCCTACGGCGCGTTGGTCGCTACTTTCCACACCGGCCTGGGCTGCCTGATGGGCCCGTCGGTGCTGTTTTTTGCCACCAAAGCTCTGGTGGGTTAAGGATCACGTTATGGACCGTTTGAACTGGAATACCAAGGCCGACAACCGCGCTGCCCGGCTGGCGCGGGCCGCCCAGGCGCTGGGGCCGCAGCTGCGTGGCAAGCATGTGGCCACCGAGGCCATCGGCGCGCTGCTGGAGGCCGTGATCGAGCCCGGCGACCGCGTCTGCCTGGAGGGCAACAACCAGAAGCAGGCCGACTTTTTGGCCCAGGCCCTGGTGCAGGTCGATCCGCAAAAAATCCACGACCTGCATATGGTGCAATCCGTGCTGGCGTTGCCGGAGCACCTGGATATCTTCGAGAACGGCGTGGCCAGCAAGCTGGATTTCAGCTTCTCTGGCCCGCAAGGCGCGCGTCTTGCGCGGCTGGTGTCTACCGGGCGCATCCAGATCGGTGCCATCCACACCTACCTGGAGCTGTTTGCCCGCTATTTTGTAGACCTGACACCCAAGGTGGCACTGGTGGCGGCGCACGCGGCCGATGCCGAAGGCAACCTCTACACCGGCCCCAACACCGAGGACACCCCGGCCATCGTCGAGGCCACGGCCTTCTCGGGCGGCATTGTCATCGCCCAGGTCAACGAGCTGGTGGACGGCAACACCACGCTGCCGCGCATCGATATTCCGGCGGGCTGGATCAGCTTTGTGGTGAAAGCGCCGCGCCCCAACCTGATCGAACCCCTGTTCACCCGCGACCCGGCGCAGATCAGCGAAATCCAGGTGCTGATGGCCATGATGGCGATCAAGGGCATCTACGCCGAATACGGCGTGGAGCGGCTGAACCACGGCATCGGCTTCGACACCGCCGCCATCGAGCTGCTGCTGCCCACCTATGCCGAATCGCTGGGGCTGAAGGGCAAGATTGCCAAGCACTGGGCGCTGAACCCGCACCCGGCGCTGATCCCGGCCATCGAGGCGGGCTGGGTCGAATCCATCCACTCCTTCGGCTCCGAGCTGGGCATGGAGGACTACATCCGCGCCCGCTCCGACGTGTTCTTTACCGGCCCGGACGGCAGCCTGCGCAGCAACCGTGCCTTCAGCCAGGCGGCAGGCCACTATGCCTGCGACCTGTTCATCGGCTCCACCCTGCAGATCGACCTGGACGGCAACAGCTCCACCGCCACCCTGGGCCGCATCGCCGGGTTTGGTGGCGCACCCAATATGGGCGCCGATGCCCGTGGCCGCCGCCACGCCAGCCCGGCCTGGCTGAAAGCCGGCCGTGAAGCCCGTGCAGGCCGCAGCGGCGCAGCGGGTACGCCGCGGGGGCAAAAGCTGGTGGTGCAGATGGTGGAAACCTTCCGCGAACACATGCAGCCTGCGTTTGTGGACCGGCTGGATGCCTGGACGCTGCAAGAACAAGCCGGTATGGCCTTGCCACCCATCATGGTCTATGGCGATGACGTCACCCACATCCTTACCGAAGAAGGTATTGCCAACCTGCTGCTGTGCCGCAGCGATGCCGAGCGCGAGCAGGCCATCCGTGGTGTGGCCGGTTACACGGCGGTGGGCCTGGCGCGCGATAAACGCGCGGTCGAAAACCTGCGCGACCGCGGCATCATCCGCCGCCCGCAAGACTTAGGCATTGACCCGCGGGATGCCACGCGCAACCTGCTGGCCGCCCGCAGCATGCGCGACCTGGTGCGCGCCTCGGGCGGGCTGTACCAACCGCCCCAACGTTTCAGAAACTGGTAGGAGGAAGACCACCATGAGCGATATTCCCGCAGGGCTAGAGACCCTGGACTTTTCGTACGCTACAGGCCTGCCCGCGGGCGGCTTTGCACCCATCCTGGTCGGTGTCGTCGGCTCGGGCAACCTGGAAGTCATGCTGGAGGCCACGCCCGACAACGACTGCGCTGTGCGCGTTGAAACCTCGGCACGCGGCTTCGCCCCGATCTGGCAGGCGGTGGTGGACGACTTCCACACCCGCCACCCTCTCACCGGTGTGCGTATTTCCATCCACGACATGGGGGCCACGCCCGCCGTCGTCAGCCTGCGCCTGGACCAGGCCGTGGCCGAACTCCCAGCAACTCCAGGGGCATCCACATGATCAGCTATGTCGAATGCACCGCCCGCGAGCGCTTGGCCCAGGTGCTGGACCGTGGCAGTTTCCACGAGTGGCTGCCGCCTGCAGAACGCGTCACCAGCCCGCACCTGGCCCAGCTCGGCGTGCCCTCGGCTTTTGACGACGGCGTGGCGATTGGCCGCGCCACCTTGGACGGCCATCCCATCTTGGTGGCCGCACAAGAAGGCGAGTTCATGGGCGGTGGCGTGGGCGAAGTGCATGGTGCCAAGCTGGTGGGCCTGCTGCAGCGCGCGCTGCGCGACCGGCCACAGGCCGTGCTGGTGCTGGCCGAATCTGGCGGTGTGCGTCTGCACGAAGCCAATGCCGGGCTGATCGCCGTGTCGGAAGTGATGCGTGCGGTACTGGATGTGCGGGCCGCAGGCATCCCGGTCATTTTCCTGATCGGTGGTGCCAACGGCTGCTTTGGCGGCATGGGCATCGTAGCCCGCTGCGCCGACCACATTGTGATGAGCGACGTGGGCCGCCTGGCCATGTCCGGCCCGGAAGTGATCGAGGCCAGCCACGGCGTGGACGAATTCGACTCGCGCGACCGCGCACTGGTCTGGCGCACTACCGGTGGTAAGCACCGTTGGCTCACCGGCGATTGCGATGCGCTGGTGGAAGACGACGTCGTGGCCTTCCGCAGTGCCGCCATTGTGGCATTGGCCCAATCCAAGCCGGTCACGCAGCAGGTGCTCGAGGCCGAGCACGCGCTGCTGGCCGCCCGCCTGGCCGCCATTCCTGAAGCGGGCTGGAACGACAGCACCGAGGATGCCGCCGTGCGCCTGTGGCGCAAGCTCGGGGTGGCCGATGCGCAGCGCGTGCCGTCGTTGGACGTGGCGGAACTGCAGCAGCTGGTTTCCCCACCCGGCATCTGATGATGCTGCAGCCTACCGCAACCACGCCCAGGCGCAGACCCTGCAGCCAGGCTTAGCCGCGCTGCCCTGAATACCCAAGGAGACAAAACACCATGCATTCACTTATTCAACGTCGCAGCCTGCTATGCGCCGGCACCGCCGGGATCACCCTCGCCGCATGGGGTGCACATGCCCAATCCACCTGGCCGACCAAGCCCGTCACACTGATCGTGCCGTTCCCTGCCGGTGGCGGTACCGACGCGTTCGCACGGCCGCTGTCGGCCCAGTTCTCCAAGCAGACTGGCAAGACCCTGGTGGTGGACAACCGGGGTGGTGCCGGTGGCACGTTAGGCGCGACCATCGCCTCGCGCGCACCAGCCGATGGCTACACGCTGTTCATGGGGGCTATCCACCACGCGATTGCGCCCTCGGTCTACCCCAAGCTCGACTACGACCTGCAACGCGACTTCGTGCCGCTGGCCCTGCTGGCCGAAGTGCCGCAGGTATTGGTGGTAAGCCCCAAGCGCGTAACCGCGCCCGACTTCAAGACCTTCCTGGCCGAGCTGAAAAAGAGTCCTGGCAAGCTGAACTACGGATCTGCCGGTGGCGGCACCTCGCACCACTTGGCGGGCGAGCTGTTCAAGCAGCAGACCGGCACCTTCATCACCCATATCCCCTACCGTGGGGCGGGCCCGGCCCTGCAAGATCTGATTGCCGGCAATGTGGACATGATGTTTGACGGCTTGGGCTCATCGGCTGCACATATCAAGGGCGGACGCGTCAAAGCGCTGATGGTGGCTGGTAGCAAGCGCAACCCCTCGTTCCCCGACGTGCCTTGTGCCGCCGAGGTCGGCTTGCCCGATTACAAGGTCACCACCTGGTATGGCCTGTGGGCACCCAAAGGTACGCCAGCGGACGTGCAGGCGCACATCGTCGAAGAGTTCAAGCGCGTCGGAGCGGCCGAGGAGGTTCGCGCGGTGTGGGCCAGCAATGGCGCGCAGTTCGGCACCTTGACCCCGGCACAGTTCGGCGAGTACGTGCAGGCCGAGATCACCCGCTGGGCCGCTGTGGTCAAGGCTGCCAACATCAAACTGGATTGACCCACCATGACCCCTGACTGGAACACTCTCACCACCACCTTGTTCGGCCCCGACCACGGCATCACCGCCGAAGGCGACTTTCTACAAGGTACCGCCACCTTCGACGGGCAGCCGCTGGCGGTGCTGGGCACCACCCACCACGCGCCCATCGGTGTACAACTGGCCCTGGCCCAGGCCCGGGTGGTGCTGGACACCATCGCCCGCCATCCCGGTCGCCCCATCCTGCTGCTGATCGACACCCAGGGCCAGCAGTTGCGCCGCCGTGACGAGCTGCTGGGCATCAACCGCGCCATGGCGCATCTGGGCATGGCCATCGACCTGGCGCGGCGCAGCGGGCACCGGGTGCTGGGCCTGGTGTATGACCAGGCCTTGTCGGGCGGTTTCATCACCTCGGGCCTGATTGCCGATGCCTGCTACGCGCTGCCCGAGGCCGAGATCCGCGTCATGCGCATCCCCGCCATGGCCCGCGTCACCAAGCTCCCCGAGGAGATGCTGACCGCGCTGTCGCAATCCAACCCGGTTTTCGCCCCCGGTGTGGGCAACTATGTGGCCATGGGCGGAGTGCAAGCCCTGTGGCAGGGCGATTTGCCCGCCGCCCTGCGCGAGGCGCTGGCGCATGCGCCCACCCAAGACCGGCGCGCCATGGACGGTGCCGCACGCGGTGGCCGCAAGATGTCGGCTGCCGTGGTGCAACGGGTGCTGGATGCCGCATGACCCCCTTGCACCGCCACCAGATCGCCTGGCTTTCTGATGTCGGCTGGCAGCAGGTGCTGGCCCAGACCTGGGATGCCACCGCACAGGATTGCCTGCAGCACTGGGCCCGCCTGCGCCTGCCGCTGGTGGTCACGCGCCAGACCGCCAGCGAAATGCCGCGCACCATTGCCCTGGGCCTGCCCGCTCCGGCGCGCTGGGACAAGCGGCGCATCGCGCTGGCGGTGCCGCGCAGTGCCGTGCTGTATTTCGACGCATTTCCACGCGCCTGCGAGGTGCAGTGCCTGCTGCCGCTACCGGCACGCACCGCGTGGCGCGGGCTGTGCGAACAGCTCAGCGCCTGCCACGCCGCCGCGCGGGTCTACGGCAGCTACGGCTGGCAGCGGCTGACCGGGCTGGACCATGTGCATGGCGACTCCGATATCGACCTGTGCATCGCCGTATCCCACGCCAGCCAGGCCGATGCGGTCGCCGCCTTGCTGCTGGACTGTGCCGTGCCGCGCGTGCGCCTGGACGGCGAGTTGGTGTTTGGCGACGGTGCCGCCGTGGCCTGGCGCGAATGGGCCGCCTGGCGGGCGGGACGCAGCAGTGCGGTGCTGGTCAAGCGCCTGTGCGGTGCCACGCTGGAGCGCGCGCCCTTCTGGCAGAACGCCCCGTCGGTGGCGGAGGCCCTTGCATGAGGGCCGCCGCACGCCAGCCAGCGCAGGCCTGGCCTCTGGTGCCCACCCCCCAGGCGATAGGCCGGGCGGCGACGCGGGCGCTGTACCACGAGCTGGCCCTGTCCCCCAAGCCTGGCCTGGTCACGCTCACCGACAACGGCAGCCACCGCGACATGGACGCGCACACCTTTATGCGCAGCCTGTTCGCCCTGCGCGGCTACTTCGTGGCCATCGCCGAGCTAGGCCAGCAGAACGCCGATTTTGCGGCGCTGGAGCGCTGCGGCATCCAGGCCGAAGCCCATATGCTGGCAGCCACCGGCGGCATCAACACGCACCGGGGAGCCATCTTCATGCTGGGCCTGTTGTGTGCGGCGGCGGGTGCTGTGTCTGGCAGCGGCGCAGCGCCCACCCCGGCGCGGCTGCGCCAGGCCTTGCGGCACCACTGGGGCGATGCGCTGGCGGCGCGGGCTTCGCGAACACCCACGCTGCCCGGAGGCATTGCCGCGCTAAAACACGGTTTGCGCAGTGCTTCGCAAGAGGCGGCGCTGGCATTCCCGGTGCTGTTCGAGACGGCGGTACCGGCCCTGGTGGCAGGGCTGGCACGGGGCCTGTCCCCCGCACAGGCACGGCTGGACACCCTTTTCCACGTGATGGCGGTGCTGGACGACAGCAACCTGGCCCACCGGGGTGGACTCGAGGGCCTGCAACACGCCCGGCAGTCGGCCCGCAGTTTTCTGGCCGCAGGCGGGTCGGCCCGCCCGGGAGGCATGGAGGCCGCCCAGGCCATGGGCCGGGATTTCAAAGCCCGCAACCTGTCGCCCGGCGGTTCCGCCGACACCCTGGCCGCCGCCTGCTGGATGGTCCAGCTCTGCAGTCCACAGCCATGAGCTTCGCGCTGGTCTTCAGTGGCCAAGGCATGCAACACCCCGCCATGCTGCCCTGGCTGGCCCCGGACGGTGCCCTGGTGCGGTTGACCTGTGCGCGGCTGGGGGTAGAGGATTGGCGCAAAGGTCTGGAAGACGCTGGCTGGGCCGCCAGCAACCGCCATGCGCAATGCCTGCTGACCGGGCTGGGGTTGGCGGCCTGGCAGCAACTCGCCACCCATTTGCCACCGCCTGCCGCCATCGCCGGTTACAGCGTGGGCGAGCTGGCGGCTTTCAGTGCCGCCGGGGTGTTCGATGCCGCCACGGCACTGGATCTGGCCCGCGACCGGGCCGAGGCCATGGACCGCTGTGCCGCCGATACACCCGGTGGGCTGCTGGCCGTCAGCGGCTTGGCCATGCCCGTGCTAGAGGCGCTCTGCCAAGCCACCGGCGTAGCCGTGGCCATCCGCAACGGGGTGGACAGCGCGGTCATTGGTGGCCCGCTCGCTGCGCTGGCACGGGCCGAAAGCCAGGCCTTGCAACAGAACGCGCACTGCACCCGGCTCAAGGTCCATGTCGCCTCGCACACGCCCTGGATGCGGGCCGCGGCGGACAGCTTTGCCCAGACCCTGGCCGCCTTGCCACTGCAGCGGCCGCGCAGCGTCCTGTTCAGCAACGCGGCCGACCGCATTCTGGATGCCACGCAGGCCCAAACCGCGCTGGCCACGCAGATCGCCCAGACCGTGCGCTGGGACGAGTGCATGGACAACCTGGCCGCACGCGGCGTGGGTTGCGTGCTGGAGGTCGGCCCGGGGCAGGCCCTGGCCCGCATCTGGAACCAGCGTTACCCCGACATTCCGGCCCGCGCCTGCGACGATTTCCGCAGCGTGGATGCCGTGGTGGCGTGGGTTCGCAGGCATGCCTGAAGCTTCTTTGCCCAGCGTGTAAGCCCCGTCTTTACGCTTTCTATACACCCCGCTCCCCACTCATTACCTCGTCTTTACGCCCGTTTACCTAATCTCACACCATCAATTTCTTGAGAAAGTGGGATGGTATGGATGTGCTGTGGATGGCGGGCCTGGGCCTGTTGTGGGGCGTGATGGTATTGCTGGTCAAGGGGTTCCAGAAGCTGGAAAAACCCCAGGGAGGCCGCGCATGATTTCGCTCGACATCCTGTATGGCCTGGGGGGCCTGTGCGCCGTGCTGTTGCTGGCGTACCTGGTCTATGCGCTGATCTGCGCGGAGGAGTTTTGATGTCCTCCAACGCCTGGATTTTGCTCACCGTGTACCTGGTGGTCCTGCTGGCCGCCGCCTGGCCGCTGGGCTTGTGGCTGGCGCGCCTGGCCAACGGCAAGCTGCCGGGCTGGATGCACAAGGTGGAAGCGCCTGTGTACCGGCTGGCGGGCACCTCGCCGACCCAGTCCATGCACTGGGCACATTACGCGCTGGCGCTGCTGGCTTTCAACACGCTGGGCGTGCTGGTGGTCTACGCCCTGCAGCGGCTGCAGGTATGGCTGCCGCTGAACCCGCAGGGCATGGCGGCGGTGTCGGCCGACTCGGCTTTCAACACCGCCATCAGCTTTGTGTCCAACACCGACTGGCAGGGCTATGCCGGGGAGTCCACCATGGGCTATCTGACCCAGATGCTGGGCCTGGCGGTGCAGAACTTTTTCTCGGCAGCTACCGGCATTGCCGTGGTGTTTGCGCTGATGCGCGGCTTTGCGGCGCGGTCTACGGCCGTGATAGGCAACTTCTGGGTGGACGTGGTACGCGTGACCGCCTGGGTGCTGGTGCCGTTGTCGCTGGTGTTGGCGGTGGTATTGGTTGGCCAGGGCGTGGTGCAGAACTTTGACGGCTACAAGGACGTGACCACGCTCGAAGTTACCGCGTTCCAGCAGCCCAAAGTAGACGCTGCTGGCGTGCCGGTGCTGGATGCCCAGGGCCAAGCGGTGCTGGAAGATGCCAAGACCCCCACGCAAACCCTGCCTATGGGTCCGGTCGCATCGCAAGAGGCCATCAAGATGATTGGCACCAATGGCGGCGGCTTCTTCAACGCCAACTCGGCCCACCCGTTTGAAAACCCCACGGCGCTGAGCAACTTCCTGCAGATGCTGGCGATCTTTTTGATCCCGGCCGCGCTGTGCTTTACCTTCGGCAGCGTGGTGGGCGACAAGCGCCAGGGCTGGGCGGTGCTGGCGGCGATGACCATCCTGTTCGTGGTGGCCGTGGTGGCCATCATCCCCGCCGAACAGGCAGGGAACCCGCTGCTGACCCCGCTGGGCGTAGACCAGATGGCCAGCAGCCTGCAGTCGGGCGGCAACATGGAAGGCAAGGAACTGCGCTACGGTATTACCGCCAGCAGCCTGTTTGCCGTCATCACCACGGCCGCAAGTTGCGGCGCGGTCAACGCCATGCACGACTCCTTCACCCCGCTGGGTGGCATGGTGCCGCTGGTGCTGATGCAGTTGGGCGAGGTGGTGTTTGGCGGCGTGGGCTCGGGCCTGTACGGCATGCTGATCTTCGCCATTTTGGCGGTGTTCATCGCCGGACTGATGATTGGCCGCACCCCCGAGTACCTGGGCAAGAAGATCGAGGTGCACGAGATGAAGCTGACCTCCATCGCCATTCTGGTCACTCCCATCGTGGTGCTGGCGGGCACCGCCGTGGCGGTGGTGTCGGGTGCCGGCACGGCTGGCATTGCCAACCCGGGGGCGCATGGCTTCTCGGAGATGCTGTATGCGCTGAGCTCGGCGGGCAACAACAACGGTAGCGCCTTCGCGGGCTTGTCGGCCAACACGCCGTTCTACAACATCCTGCTGGGCATCGCCATGTGGCTGGGCCGCTTCGGCATGGTCGTACCGGTGCTGGCGATTGCCGGTTCGCTGGCCGCCAAGCAGCGCCTGCCGGTGACGGCGGGCACCCTGCCCACGCACGGCCCGCTGTTTGTCACCCTGTTGATCGGCACCGTGCTGCTGGTGGGCCTGCTGAACTACGTGCCCGCGCTGGCTTTAGGCCCGGTGGTCGAACACCTGGTGCTGTGGGCAAAACCATGATTGCTACTCATTTAATAGCTGCTCGTGCTCGTCCCACCAGCACAACAGCCTTGTTTTGCTTAAATTTCCGAAAGACCCTCGTATGAACACCCAAAAATCTTTGGTGTTGCTCGATCCTGCCCTGCTCAAGCCCGCGCTGACCGCGGCCTTCACCAAGCTCAGCCCCCGCGTGCAGTGGCACAACCCGGTGATGTTCGTGGTCTACATCGGCAGCATCCTGACCACGCTGTTGGGCGTGCTGGCGCTGCAAAGCGGCGATGGCACAGCGGGCTTTGTGCTGTCGGTGGCGGTGTGGCTGTGGTTCACCGTGCTGTTCGCCAACTTCGCCGAAGCCCTGGCCGAAGGGCGTGCGCAGGCGCAGGCCTCGTCTTTGCGTGGCCTGAAGAAAAGCACCATGGCGAAGAAGCTGACCAAGCCAGTGCACGGCTCCACCTGGCTCCCAGAGGAGGCCGAAAACCTGCGTAAAGGCGATGTGGTGCTGGTCGAGGCGCATGACCTGATTCCGCTGGACGGCGAAGTGATCGAAGGCGTGGCCTCGGTGGACGAGAGTGCCATCACCGGCGAGTCGGCCCCGGTGGTGCGCGAGTCGGGCGGCGATTTTTCATCTGTCACAGGCGGCACCCGTGTGCTGTCCGACTGGCTGGTGGTGCGCATCGGCGTGAACCCCGGCGAGTCCTTCCTGGACCGCATGATCAGCATGGTCGAAGGTGCCAAGCGCCAGAAAACGCCCAATGAGATTGCGCTGACCATCCTGCTGGTGGCGCTGACCATCGTGTTCCTGGTGGTCACCGTGACGCTGCTGCCGTTTTCCAGCTTCAGCGTGCAGGCGGCTGGTGCGGGCACCGTGGTGAGCATGACGGCGCTGATCGCGTTGCTGGTCTGCCTGATCCCCACCACCATCGGCGGCCTGCTGTCGGCGGTGGGCGTAGCCGGTATGAGCCGCATGATGCAGGCGAATGTGATCGCCACCTCGGGCCGCGCGGTGGAAGCCGCGGGCGACGTGGACGTGCTGCTGCTGGACAAAACCGGCACCATCACCCATGGCAACCGCCAGGCCTCGGCCTTTTTTCCCGCCCCGGGTGTGACCGAAGCCCAACTGGCCGCCTGCGCCGCGCAAGCCTCGCAGGCTGATGAAACCCCCGAGGGCCGCAGCATCGTAGCGCTGGCGCAGCGGCTGGGCACGGTGCCCCTGCTGGTGGGGCAGACCACCGAAGTTCCTTTTACGGCGCAGACCCGCATGAGCGGCATCGACGTGGTGGCAGGGACTACCACCCGCGTGCTGCGAAAAGGCGCGGTGGATGCGATCCGCAAGTACGTGCAGGCGCAAAACGGCCGCATGCCCACCGAGGTGTCGAACACCGCCGACGACGTGGCGCGCCGGGGCAGCACGCCGCTGGTGGTGGTGGAAGGCAACACGGTGCTGGGTGTGGTCGAGTTGAAGGACATCGTCAAGGCGGGCATCAAAGAACGCTTTGGCGAGCTGCGCCGCATGGGCATCCAAACGGTGATGATCACCGGCGACAACAAGCTCACCGCCGCGGCCATCGCCGCCGAGGCCGGGGTGGATGACTTCCTGGCCGAGGCCACGCCCGAGCAAAAGCTGGCCCTGATACGCCAGTACCAGAGCGAAGGCCGCCTGGTCGCCATGACCGGCGACGGCACCAACGACGCGCCCGCCCTGGCCCAGGCCGACGTGGCCGTGGCCATGAACAGCGGTACCCAGGCCGCCAAGGAAGCCGGGAACATGGTGGACCTGGATTCCAACCCCACCAAGCTGCTGGAGATTGTGGAAACCGGCAAGGCCTTGCTGATGACGCGCGGCTCACTCACCACCTTCTCGATTGCCAACGATGTGGCCAAGTACTTCGCCATCATCCCGGCCATCTTCGTCAGCACCTACCCGCAGCTCCAGGCGCTGAATGTGATGGGGTTGGGCAGCCCGTCCAGCGCCATTTTGTCGGCGGTGATCTTCAACGCGCTGATCATCATGTTCCTGGTGCCACTGGCGCTGAAGGGCGTGCGCTACCGCCCCGTGGGAGCCGCTGCGCTGCTGCGCCGCAACCTGCTGGTGTACGGCCTGGGCGGCCTGGTCGTGCCCTTTATTGGCATCAAGGCGATTGACCTGTTGCTGGTCGCCACCCATTTGGTTTAAGGAATTCACCATGCACGCAATTCTTCGTCCCACCCTGGTGGTATTCACGGCGCTCACGCTGCTCACCGGCGTGCTCTACCCCCTGGCCGTTACCGGCGTGGGCCAGGCGGTTTTTCCCCAGCAAGCGGCGGGTAGCATCATCTTGCGCGACGGCAAGCCCGTGGGCTCCGAGTTGATCGGCCAAAACTTCAGCGACCCCAAGCACTTCTGGGGCCGCCCCTCGGCCACCGGCTCGCAGCCTTACAACGCCGCGGCCTCTGGTGGCTCCAACCAGGGCCCGCTGAACCCGGCGCTGACCGATGCCGTCAAAGCCCGCATCCAGGCCCTGCGCGATGCGGACCCCGGCAACACCGCAGCCGTGCCGGTGGATCTGGTGACGGCCTCGGCCAGCGGGCTGGACCCGCACATGAGCCCGGCGGCAGCGCTGTACCAAATCCCGCGCGTAGCCAAGGCGCGGGGCGTGGAGGCCGCCAAGTTGCAAGCCCTGGTGGCCCAGCACACCGAACTACCGTTGTTCGGGTTCCTGGGTGAGCCACGCGTCAATGTGCTGCGCCTGAACCTGGCACTGGATGCCATGCAGTAACCTCGGCCCCCATGCCCCACGACGACACCCGCCCCGACCCCGACGCACTGCTACAGCGCCTGCAAGAGCAGGACGTGGCGCGGGCGCGTGGTCGGCTGCGCATCTACTTTGGAGCCAACGCGGGCGTGGGCAAAACCTATGCCATGCTCAGCGCCGCCCAGCAGGCGCACCAGGCCGGGCGCGAGGTGCTGGTGGGCGTGGTGGAAACCCATGGCCGCCAGGAAACCGCCGCACTGCTGGAAGGCCTGGAGCAGTTGCCGCTGCGTCCACTCCCGTACCGGGGCCAGACGCTGCCCGAATTCGACCTGGACGCGGCCCTGGCCCGCCAACCCGCCGTGCTGCTGGTCGATGAGCTGGCCCACACCAACGTAGAGGGCTCGCGCCACCCCAAGCGCTGGCAGGATGTGCAGGAGCTGCTGGCCGCGGGCATTGACGTGTGGTCGGCCCTGAACGTGCAGCACCTGGAGAGCCTGAACGGCACCGTGGGGGCCATCACCGGCATCCGCGTGATGGAAACCGTGCCCGACACCGTGCTCGACAGCGCCGACGAGATCATCCTGGTGGACGTGACCCCCGACGAGCTCACCGCCCGGCTGCAGGCGGGCAAGGTCTACCTGCCGCAGCAGGCCGCCCGCGCCGCGCAGAACTTCTTCCGCAAGGGCAACCTGATCGCGCTGCGCGAAATCGCCCTGCGCCGCACCGCAGAGCACGTGGAAGACGATGTGCGCAGCTACCGGGTGGAGCAGTCCGGCAGCGCTTCCAGCTTGCCCCCGGTGTGGAACACCTCGGGCACCATCCTGGCCTGCATCGGCCCGCAGGCGGGCGCGGAGCAGACCGTGCGTGCGGCCGCGCGGCTGGCCGGGCAGCTCAATGTTCGCTGGCATGCCGCCTATGTGGAAACCCCGTTGCTGCAGCGCCTGGAGGCCCCCGAGCGCGACCGCATCCTTACCGTGCTGCAACTGGCCGAAACCCTGGGGGCCGACACCGCGGTGCTGACCGGCAGCGATGTGGCCACCGCGCTGGTGCAGCAGGCCCAGACCCTGAACTGCGCCACCCTGGTGATGGGCCGCCCGCGCCAGCCGCCGCGCTGGCAATTTTGGCGGCGTTGGGCCCCTACGCTGACGCGCCAGCTCGCCACCCTGGCCCCCACGCTGGACGTGCTGGAGGTGGGGGCCAGCCCCAGCACCCGCCGCCTGGCCCGCGCCTGGCTGCCCACCGACACCGACGGCGACATCCGCCGCAGCACCTGGCAGCCCTGGGCCGCCGCCCTGGGCGGGGCCGTGCTGGTCAGCCTGCTGGCCACGCCGCTGGCGGACCGGCTGGACCTGGCCAATATCGCCATGCTGTTTCTGGTGGCCGTGGTGCTGGTGGCCATGCGCTACGGGCGCGCCGCGGCGGCCCTGGCGGCGGTGCTGAATGTGGCCGCGTTCGACTTCTTTTTTGTACCGCCGCGCTTTTCGTTTGCGGTCAGCGACGTGCAGTACCTGGTGACCTTTGTGGTGATGTTGGCCATGGGCCTGCTGACCGGCCAGCTGACCGCCGGGCTGCGCTTTTCGGCCCGCATCGCCGCCGGCCGCGAACGCCGGGCGCAGGCCTTGTTTGACCTGACGCGCGAGCTGTCCGCCGCGCTGCTGACCAGCCAGGTGGTGGAGATCGGCCAAACCGCCGTGCAGCGCCTGTTTACCCAGGTGGAGGGCGTAGCGTTTGATCCGGTCAAAGGCGGCAAGGTGATGGTGCTGGTGGCCGAGCACACCGACGCAGGCACCGGCCACCTGCATTTGCCCGCCATGCTGCCGCACGACTTCGACGCAGGCATTGCCGAATGGGTGCTGCGCACCGGCCACAGCGCCGGGCTGGCCACCACCACCTTGCCCGCCCACCCCTGGCATTGCGTGCCGCTGCAAGCGCCCATGCGGGTGCGCGGTGTGCTGGCCCTCAAACCCAGCCAGGCGCGCTGGCTGTTGATTCCCGAGCAGCAGCAACTGCTGCAAACCCTGGCCCGGCAAATCGCCATTGCGCTGGAGCGCGTGCACTATGTGGAGGTGGCGCAAGAGGCTGTGGTGCACATGGAATCCGAGCGCCTGCGCAATACCTTGTTGGCCGCAATTTCGCACGACGTGCGCACCCCGCTCACTGCCTTGATGGGCCTGGCCGAGTCGCTGCGCACCGCCCAGCCGCCGCTGGCCCCCGCCCAGGCGGACACGGCCCAGGCCATGGTGGTGCAGGCGCGTGAACTCTCGGCGCTGGTCACCAACCTGCTGGACATGGCGCGGCTGCAAAACGGCGCTGTGGCCCTGCGCAGCGACTGGCAGTCGGTAGAAGAGCTGGTGGGTTCCGCCATCCGCGCCGCGGGCCCGGCCCTGCGCGGCCAGCACGTGGATACCGACATCCCCGCCGACCTGCCGCTGGTGGAATATGACGCGGTGCTGATGGAGCGCGTGTTGGTGAATCTGCTGGAAAACGCCGCCAAATACGGTGCCGCCCCCATCGTATTGACTGCCCGCGCCACCCCCACCAGCCTGGTGCTGGCGGTGCGCGACCACGGCCCCGGCCTGCCACCCAGGTTGCGGGGCCGCGAGGCCGAGCTGTTCGACAAGTTCACCCGCGGCAGCGCCGAGTCCACCACCCCCGGCGTGGGCCTGGGCCTGGCCATCTGCAAAGCCATCGTCGATGCGCACCGGGGGCAGATCAGCGCTGCCAACGCGCCGGACGGTGGCGCAGAATTCACCCTCAGCTTGCCCCGCCGACCCGCACCGGAACCCACGTGACCACCCCCATAGCCGTACTGATCGAAGACGAACCCCATATCCGCCGCTTCGTGCGCGCCGCGCTGGAGGCCGAAGGCTGGCAGGTGTTCGAGGCCGACACCGCCCAACAAGGCCGGACCGAGGCCGGCACCCGCAAGCCCGACCTGCTGGTGCTGGACCTGGGACTGCCCGACGGCGACGGCCTGGACGTGGTGCGTGATGTGCGTGGCTGGTCGGCCGTGCCCATCATCGTGCTGTCGGCCCGCAGCGACGAGGCCGACAAAATCGCCGCCCTGGATGCCGGGGCCGACGACTACCTGACCAAGCCCTTCGGCGTGGGCGAGCTGCTGGCCCGTGTGCGCGCCAACCTGCGCCGCCCGCGCGTGGCCGAGGGCAGCGAGGAGGCCGTGTTCCGCTTCGGCATGGTGGAGATCGACCGCACCGCCCGCCTGGTGCGCCGCGAGGGCGCAGAGGTGCATCTCACCCCCATCGAATACCGCCTGCTCTCCGTGCTGGCCAGCAACGCCGGGCGCGTGCTCACCCACCGCCAGTTGCTGCGCGAAGTCTGGGGCCCCGCCCACACCCAGCAAAGCCACTACCTGCGCATCCACATGGGCCATTTGCGCCAGAAGCTGGAGGCCGACCCGGCGCAGCCGGTGCATTTGCTGACGGAGACGGGGGTGGGGTACCGGCTGCTGGCCTAAAATCTAAGCAAAATCTGCTCTTTGTGCCCATTCCATCAGCGCAAGCAGCTACTACATTGATAGCATTTATGAACTCCCCCGTGCCACCCCCCAAACCTCCATCCGCTCCCGTCCCCTTCCGCCGCGCCGCGCCACCTGCTGGTGCTGCCGGAAAGGCCAGCAGCAGCGACCCCATCCGCCTGAACAAGCGCATGGCCGATCTGAACATGTGCTCGCGCCGCGAAGCCGATGAATGGATTGCCCGGGGCTGGGTCAAGGTCAACGGGGCGATTGCCGAGATGGGGGTCAAGGTCACACCCAGCGACCGCATCCAGATCGACAAGGCCGCCAGCGGCCACCAGGCCAACCAGGTCACCATCCTGATCAACAAGCCCATGGGCTACGTGAGCGCCCAGGCCGAGGACGGCCACGAACCGGCGGTCACGCTGTTTACCGCGCAAAACCGCTGGGCCGAGGACAACGCGCGCTTCTTCTTCCACCCCAAGCAGCTGGTCGGCCTGGCACCCGCCGGGCGGCTGGACATCGACTCCATCGGCCTGCTGGTGATGACGCAAGATGGCCGCGTGGCCCGCCAGCTCATCGGCGAAGACTCGGTGATGGAAAAGGAATACCTGGTCCGTGTGGCCTACCACGGCCTGGGCCAGCCCGCGCCCACCGGCCAGCTCATCCGCATGGACGACGACGACCCCGTCACCAACAACGTGCAGGCCGTGTTCCCACCCGCCATGCTGGCCAAGCTGCGCCACGGCCTGAGCCTGGACGGCCAGGCCCTCAAGCCCGCCAAGGTCACCTGGCAAAACCCCGAGCAACTGCGCTTTGTGCTCACCGAAGGCAAGAAACGCCAGATCCGCCGCATGTGCGAGCTGGTGGGCCTGAAGGTGGTGGGCCTGAAGCGCGTGCGCATCGGCAACGTGATGCTGGGCAACCTGCCCGTGGGGCAGTGGCGCTACCTGGCACCGCACGAAGGGTTTTGAGAGTTGGGGTGGCGTAGCCAGCGGCATGCGAATTGCATAATCCGCGCTGACTTCCCTACACCTCGCCCTCGCCACCCCCACCATGCACAAACGCCTCCCCCCGCTGAATGCGCTGCGCGTGTTCGCGGCTGCGGCCCGCACCGAGAACTTCATGCAGGCGGGCGAGAGCCTGTTTGTCACCCAGGGGGCGGTGAGCCGGCAGATCAAGCAGCTCGAAGACTGGCTGGGCGTGCCGGTGTTCACCCGCACCCACCGCGGCGTGCAGCTCACGCCTGCCGGGCGGCAACTGGCCACTGCGGTGGACACCGCGTTCCAGCACATCGACACCGTGGTGCAAAACCTGCAGCACCACAACCTGCGCCAGCAGCTGGCGATCAACCTGCCGCCCACCTTTGCCACCCGCTGGATGGCGCCGCGCCTGCCGGACTTTCGGCGGCAGTTTCCGCATATCGACCTGTCCATCAGCACCCACGATGTGCACGCCCCGCGCGATGTGCGCCACTGCGACTGCGTGATTGCCTTCAGCGACCAGGCCTGGGCCGATGGCGACTGCGCGCTGCTGATGGTGGAGCAGCACGTGATGCTGGCCAGCCCCAAGCTGTGGGTCGATGCCCAGCCCCCGCGCCTGGAAGATGCCACCCTGCTGCACATCACCGACGGCAATGTGCGCATGCCCATGTGGGAGCACTGGTGCGCCGCCCAGGGCCTGACCGAGGTGAATCCCAAGCCCGGCCTGAGCTTCAGCACCCTGGACCAGGTGATCAACGCCGCCGTGGCCGGGGCCGGGGTCGCCATCGTGGACGAGGCCATGGTGCCCAAGGAGCTGGCCGAGGGCAGCCTGCGGCCCCTGAGTGACGTGAAAGTGGCCGGGCCGCACGGCTACTGGTTCGTCAACCTGGCCCGCGATGCCGAAAGCCGCGCACTGGTGGGCTTGTTCCGCGACTGGCTGACGGGGCAGTTCTAAGTCTGTAGCCACACCATTTTTCTCATGGCTGGGGCCGCGAATTCGTAGTTTGCCCAGGCTGGCCGCCGCCGCTAACCTGCGGCGCATGAACGAATATGACTACATCATCGTCGGCGCAGGGTCTGCCGGTTGCGTGCTGGCCAACCGCCTGAGCGCCAGCGGTGCCGAGCGGGTTTTGCTGCTGGAAGCCGGGGGCTCGGACCGTAGCCCCTGGATCCAGGTGCCGATTGGCTATGGCCGCACCTTTGCCGACCCGCGCTTCAACTGGATGTACCACGCCGAGCCCGAGCCCGCCATGGGCAACCGCCGCCTGTATTGGCCGCGCGGCAAGGTGTTGGGGGGCACCAGCTCGATCAACGCCATGGTCTACATCCGCGGCCAGCGTGAAGACTTTGACGACTGGGAGGCCGCGGGCAACCCCGGCTGGGGCTGGAAGTCGGTGCTGCCGTATTTCAAGAAGTCCGAAGACCACGTGTGGGGCGCATCCGACTACCACGGCAGCGGCGGGCCGTTGCGGGTGAGCGAGTTCACCGGCAAGGTGCACCCGCTGTGCGACACCTTCATGGCCGCCTGCAACGCGCTGGGCTACCCCACCACCCGCGACTTCAACGGCGCGCAGACCGAAGGCGCAGGCCTGTGGCAAATGACCATCCGCGACGGCGTGCGTGCTTCCACCGCCAACGCCTTTCTGCGCCCGGCGCTCAAACGCAAGAACCTCACCCTGACCACCCGCGCCCAGGTAACCCGGGTGGTGTTCGAGGGCACGCGCGCCGTGGGCGTGGAGTTTTTGCACCAGGGCAGCCTGCACACCGTGCGCGCCGCCAAGGAAGTGGTGCTGTCGGGCGGGTCCATCAATTCGCCGCAGCTGTTGCAGCTCTCGGGCGTGGGCGACGCGGGTTTGCTCCAGGGCCTGGACATTCCGCTGGTGCGCCACGCGCCCGCCGTGGGGCAGAACATGCAAGACCACGTGTGTGTGTCGTACTACTTCAAATCCAAGGTGCCCACGCTCAACGACACCCTGTACCCGTTCAGCGGCAAGGTCAAGGCGGCGCTGCAGTATCTGATGGGCAAGCAAGGCCCACTGGCCATGAGCGTGAACCAGGCGGGGGCCTTTGTGCGCAGCCGCCCCGAGCTGGCCCGGCCCAATATGCACGTGTACTTCAACCCCATCAGCTATACCGCCAACGCCAAGCCCCAGGCCAAGCTGATGAACCCCGACCCGTATTCGGCGTTTTTGATGTCCTTCAACACCTGCCGCCCCACCAGCCGCGGCAGCATCACCATCCAGTCCGCCGACCCGTTGGCCAAGCCGGTGATCCGCACCAATTTCTTGTCTACCCCCGAGGATCTGGCCGATGTGCAAGAGGGCAGCCAGTTGCTGCGCCGCATTGCCGCCAGCGCGCCGCTATCGGGCGTGGTGGCCTCCGAGCTGTTTCCCGGCCCCGATGCCACCTCGCCCGAAGCCCTGCTGGAAGACTTTCGCCAGCGCAGCGGCTCGGTCTACCACGCCTGCGGCACCTGCGGCATGGGCCCGGACCCGGCGCGCCATGTAGTGGACCACCGGCTGCGGGTGCATGGCATCCAGGGCCTGCGGGTGGTGGATGCCTCGGTGTTCCCGGCGGTGACCTCGGGCAACACCAATGCGCCCACCATCATGGTGGCCGAAAAAGGGGCCGACCTGATCCTGGAAGACCACGCGTTATGACTTTTCCTCAAGCGTCATCCCGCGAAATCATCGCTTTTCAACACCCGCGCGCCTGCGCATGATTCCCCCCACATTGACCCTGGAGTTTGTATGAGCACTTTCCCCACCCTCGCCCTGGCCGATGCCGAATGCATGGACCTGAGCGACATCGTCGACACCGAGCGCTACCCGCTGCAGGCCCCCGGCTCGCAGCGCATGCAGGAGCTGGTGGAGATGTGCCGCCAGCAGCTGGCCGCCGAGGGCAGCTACGTGCTGCCCGGCTTTCTGCGGCCCGAGGCCATGCAGCGCGTCACCGAAGAAGGCCGTGTGCTGGCGCAGAAAACCTTTTTCTCGCCGCGCCAGCAGACCAATGCCTACTTCACCAACGACGACCCCAGCCTGCCCGCCAGCGACCCGCGCCGCCATTTCATGGACCGCACCAGCGGCTTCGTCACGCGCGACATGATCCCGGCCGACTACATCATCCACCGCATCTACGTCGCCCGCGCCATGAAGCTGTTTGTGGCCGCCTGCCTGCAGCAGGAGCGGGTGTGGGAATACGCCGATCCTTTTGCTGGCCTGGTGCAAAACGTGCTGCCCGACGGCACCCAGCAGCCCTGGCACTACGACACCAACGAGTTCATCGTCTCCATGATGACGCAGAAGGCCGAGCACGGCGGCGACTTCGAATACTGCCCCAACATCCGCTCGCCCGAGGGCGAAAACTACGAGGGCGTGGGCAAGGTACTGCGCGGCGAAGACCGCAGCGTGGTCAAGGTGCTCACGCTGCGCCCCGGTGACGTGCAGTTCTTCAAGGGCCGTTTCTCGCTGCACCGCGTCACCCAGGTCAGCGGCAGCACCCAGCGCCACACCGCCATCTTTGCCTACTCGCAAAAACCCAACGTGATGGGCCGCCTGGAGCGCACCCGCCAGCTGTATGGCCGCGTGTCGGAAGCGCACCTGATTGCCGAGAGCCAGCTGGTACGCAACGATTCCCTGATCGACTGATTTTTTCCATAACCATCGAAAGCCCCCCACCATGGCCCTCATCCGTCCCACCCAGCGCCTGGAAGACTGCGAACCCACCGCCGCCGAGATTGCGCAAATCCAGCGCGACCGCATGGCCCGCGTCAAGGCCGAGCTGAAAAAGCGCGACCTCACCGCCTGCATCCTGTTCGACCCCACGCACATCCGCTATGCCAGCGGCTCGCGCAACATGCAGGTCTACTCCATGCGCAACCCGGCGCGTTACCTGTTCGTGCCCGCCGAGGGCAAAGTGGTGATGTTCGAGTACGCCGGTTGCGACTTCCTGGCCGACGGCCTGGACACCATCGACGAAGTGCGCCCGGCCACCGCCATCTCTTACTACTTCTGCAACGACAATCTGGGTGACGTGACCAAGCGCTGGGCGGCCGAGCTACACGAGCTCATCCAGCAGTGCGGTGGCGGCAAGAAGATCGCCCTGGAAAGCGCCACCTCGGCCGCTGCCTTCGCGCTGCAGGCCTATGGCTACATCCTGTCGGACGCGCAAGAGCCGCTGGAACGTGCCCGCTGCATCAAGGTCGACAACGAGATCAAGATGGTCCGCGCCTCGCTGCGCGCCGCCGAGCAGGGCGTGCGCAACCTGGAAGCCGCCCTGGTGCCCGGCATCAAGGAAAACGAACTCTGGTCGCACCTGCACCAGCACATCATCGCCACCGACGGCGACTACATCGAAACCCGTTTG
Source organism: Comamonadaceae bacterium OS-1 (assembly GCA_027923965.1). Taxonomy (NCBI): domain Bacteria; kingdom Pseudomonadati; phylum Pseudomonadota; class Betaproteobacteria; order Burkholderiales; family Comamonadaceae; species Comamonadaceae bacterium OS-1. Next base: position 4,300,346 of record AP026969.1, on the reverse strand, counting down.
CTCAGCTCCGGCCCGCGCACCAACCCCTGGTTCCACGAGTGCAGCACCCGCGTCATCGAAGACGGCGATCTGGTCGGCCTGGACACCGACGTGGTGGGCCGCTTTGGCTACTACGCCGATTTCTCGCGCACCTTTCTGTGCGGCAAAGGCCAGGCCAAGGCCGCGCAAAAAACCGTCTACCAGCTGGCCTACGAGCAGATCCACACCAACATGGAACTGGTCAAGCCCGGCATGAGCTTCTCGGAGTACACCACCCGCGCCTGGAAGATCCCCAAGCCCTACCAGGCCCGCCGCTACTTTGCGCTGGCGCACGGCGTGGGCATGTGCGGCGAGTACCCGTACATCGTGCACCGCGAAGACAGCGATGCCAAAGGCTACGACGGCGTGTTCGAGCCCGGCATGACCCTGTGCATCGAGAGCTACATCGGCCACGAAGACGGCGGCGAAGGTGCCAAGCTCGAAGAGCAAATCTACATCCGCAACGACGGAAGCATCGAGCTGCTGTCCGACTACCCGTTCGAGCAGCGGCTGCTGGGGTAGCCTGGTGGGGGCAGGAGGTGGGGTCAGATCCCCATTGCGCAACGGCTGCTGGCGGGAAATGCGCGGTCGTAGCCAATGGGGGTCGGATCCCAATTGCGCGATCAAAGCTGGCGGGTCGAGAGGGGTGTACCCCGCATTTGGGCTCCGACCCCTATTGGCGGGTTGACGGTAACGTTTTCTGGGTGCCATGAGCATCCCCGGCCGGGTGGTGCGCCCGGCGGCGCAGTCCCTTTTCTTTTGCGCAAAAGAAAAGGAACCAAAAGAAAGGCGCCCCAACTGTCTGCGCCCTCCGCTGGCGCTACGGGAACCTGCGGTGCTCGCTTTGGGCGGGGTCTGGCTAAACTCGCTGGCGCTCAAACAACGCCAGCCCTGATCCGCCCAAAGCTGTGCTCCTCGGCGCACACAGATGGGGACCCCGGGGAGCGGGATCGGCCCGGCTGTGCCGGGCATCGCGCCTAGGGCACGAGCCGGGGTGGCTATTGCGCTAGTTTGAGATTTCAGGCCATTTTTCATGTATCAAATCGACCTCCCGTGCTTATTCGACTAGCACGAGCAGCTCCTATTTTTAACGACCAAAACAGTAGCACGGCGCTACCGCACGTCTGCTCCAGCCTCCACCAGCAAATGCCGCAGGATGGAGCGGTGGCAATGCGCTTCCTCCACGCAGTAGCAGCCCACCGAGAAGTGGCTCTGGCGGGACAGGGTGGCCAGCAGGGCCAGGGTGCGGGTGTTGTCGGAGGTGGCCATTTCGGCCTTGTACTTTTTCTCGAAAGCGCGCCACTGCTCCGGGGTTTCGGCGGCCTGGCCCAGCTTCATGGTGTCGGCGCTGGGGGCCAGGTTGGGGTACCACACGTCGTACCAGTTGCCGCTGGAAAAATCCGCCTTCGGCACCCCGCGCGGGGGACGGCGCACCGTGCCGATGCGGGTGCCTTCTTGCGGGTCTCGGGGGGTGCCCAGTCGGACAATACGAACCACCATGCTGTGCTCCTTGGTGCCAATACCGCAAAACTATAGCCGTGCTTGGGGGTGGTTTGTGCAGCAGACTATTTCAGATTTTTGGACCTATTTTCAGGTGCCAAAACGGCAGCCTGTGCTGATCCTATCGGCGTAAGCAGCTCCTATTTTTAACTATCAAAAGAGAAGCAATTTGTTTCGACTGCGCGGGTCGTAGCCAATGGGGGTCGGATCCCAATTGCGCGATCAACGCTGGCGGGTCGAGCACTGCGTATCCCGCATTTGGGCTCCGACCCCTATTGGCGGGTTGGAGTTGACGCTTTCTGGGTGTCTGCCAGCATCCCCGGCCGGGATTGCGCCCGGCGGCGCAGTAACTTGTCTTTTGCGTGGCCAAAAGAAAGTCACCAAAGAAAAGGCCACCCCCACTGCCAGCGCCCCGCCGCTTGCGCGTCGGGGAACCTGCGGTGCTCGCCCCACGGGGGCATGCCGCAAACTCGCTGCGCTCAAACACGCGGCCTGCTGATCCCCGTGGTGCTGCGCTCCTCGGCGCTTTGCAGAGGGGGACCCCGGGGAGCGGGATCGGCCCGGCTTTGCCGGGCATCGCGCCTAGGGCGCGAGCACGGATGGTTGTTGCGCTAGTTTGAGACTTTCAGGCCATTTTTCAGATACCAAATTGCCTTCTTGCGCTGATCCAACCAGCACGAGCAGCTCCTATTTTTAACTATCCAAAACGCAGCATTTTTATCGCTGAAGTGCTTGGCTCCATCGCCCGTCTCACCCTTCGCCCAGCGCAGAACGAATGAATTCGGCCTTGGCATCGGTGTACGCCTCTCTGTCGGTGGTGTGCCTTGTCGCGAGTTCAGACTTGAGCGCCGCATAGCGGGCCGCAAGCGCAGCGTCTGAGCGCAGGGCATCGCGAAACGCCAGGTGCGTGTGCCAAGCTTCGCCTCCGTGCACCACCACATGGAGGTGGTGCGTGCGGTGCCCTTCGGCCCAGCGCATGAACCACTGGCGGTCTTGCCGGCTGGCATTGAACTCTGCCGATGTGGTGTAGCCGGATTGGCAGATCGGCTCCGCAATGGACTTCGCCACCGCCATGGACTCCACACCGGCCAATAGGTCAATGATGGGCTTGGCGGGCATGCCGGGTACGGCGGTGCTTCCGATGTGCGCGATGTCCTGGAACGTACCCGGCAGTAAAGAAGCCAGCCGCCCCCGTTCAGCCGCAAACGCATGGGGCCACGACGGGTCGTAGGAATGCAGTCGCACTTCTTCTTGGATGGCCGCGAGCAGAGATTCTTGTTCGGTCATGGTAGGTATTTTTCAGAAATTTAGGCCAATTTTCAGATGCCAAAACGGCTGCTTGTGCTTACCAGATGAGCGCAAGAAGATCCTATTTTTAACTATCAAAAGTGAAGCAATTAGTTTCGACTACACGGTTGGGATGGTGCTTGCCAACATCCTTGGCCGGGTAATGCGCCCGGCGGCGCAGTCACTTTTCTTTGTTTGGCCAAAGAAAAGTAACCAAAAGAAAGGCCACCCCCACTACCTGCGCCCCGCCGCTTGCGCGTCGGGGAACCTGCGGTGCTCGCTTTGGGCGGGGTCTGGCTAAACTCGCCTGCGGCTCAAACAGACGCCAGCCCTGATCCGCCCAAAGCTGCGCTCCTCGGTGCATTGCAGAGGGGGACTCCAGGGCGCGGGATCGGCCCGTCTGCGCCGAGCATCGCGCCGGTCGCGAACTGGAGGTGGCATTAACGGTTTTGAGATCAGTTCGGCAACCGGCTGGCGCACGATCCAGCTTCGTGCCCTAGGCACGATGGGGCGCTTTGCGCACCCGATTGCGATCCCGGGGTCCCCCTCTGTCGCAGCCGAGGAGCGCAGCTTCAGGCGGAAAAGGGCTGGCGTTGTTTGAGCCGCAGGCGAGTTTAGCCAGACCCCGCCTGAAGCGAGCACCGCAGGTTCCCGTAGCGATAGCGCAGGGCGGAGACAGTGGGGGTGGCCTTTCTTTTGGTGCCTTTTCTTTGGCCACACAAAGAAAAGACACTGCGCCGCCGGGCGCACATCCCGGCCAGGGGTGCTCATGAGTCCCCCCTCACCCCACCTGAAACCAAGCCGACTTAGTCTGCATATACGACAGCAAACTATCCACATGCTTGTCCCGTGAATTCCCCGACTGCTTGTACCCGCCAAACGGCTGGGTCATGTCGCCGTCGCCGAAGCAGTTGACCCAGACCACACCGGCTTCTAGCGCGCCGACCATGCGGTGGGCCTGGTGCAGGTCGCGGGTCCAGACGGCGGCGGCGAGGCCGTAGACGGAGTCGTTGGCTAATGCGATGGCCTCGGCTTCGGTGTCGAAGGGGATGAGGGTGGCTACCGGGCCGAAGATTTCTTCCTGGGCGAGGGCCATGCGGTTGTGGCCGACGAACAGGGTGGGGGGCACGAAGGTGCCGGGCAAGGCCACCTGTGTTCCGCCCATCACCATGTGCGCGCCTTCGGCCTGGCCGCGGGCGATGTCGGCCAGCACCTTGCGCTGGTGGGGCTGGCTGGCCAGGGGGCCGAGGGTGGTGGCAGGGTCCAGCGGGTCGCCGGGCTGGTACAGCACCTGGGTGCGGGCGATGAATTGGGCGGTGAACGCCTCTTGCAGATCGCGGTGTACCAGCAGGCGCGAGCCCGCGTTGCAGACCTGGCCGGCGTTGTCAAAAATGCCGCCCACGGCGCGGTCTACCGCCGCGTCCAGGTCGTACAGGTCGGGCATGAAAATCTGCGGGCTTTTGCCGCCGGTTTCCAGCGCCACGCGCTTCATGTTGGACTGCCCGGCGTAGCCCATCAGCAGCTTGCCCACGCGCGTGGAGCCGGTGAATGAGAGCTTGATCACATCCGGGTGCAGGGCCAGGGCGCGGCCTGCTTCGGGGCCCAGGCCGTTGACCAGATTGAAGACACCAGCGGGGCCGCCCGCCTCCACAAACAGCTGGGCCAGCCGGGTGCAGGTCAGCGGGGCCTGTTCGGCGGGTTTGAGCACCACGCAGTTGCCTGCGGCCAGGATGGGGGCCAGCTTCCACACCGCCATCAGCATCGGGTAGTTCCAGGGCGTGATGGCACCCACCACGCCCAGCGGCTCGTGCAGGATCAGGTGCAGCGAGCCGGGTGCGGTGTGGGTCACCGCCCCCTCCACCTTGTCGATGCACTCGGCAAAGTAGCGGATGGTGCGCAGCACCTCGGGCAGGTCGATGTTCAGCATGTCGCTGATGGGCTTGCCCATGTCCAGGGTTTCCAACAGCGCCAGCTCGTCGGCGTGCTGCTCCACCAGGTCGGCCCAGCGGTTCATCACCTGCATGCGCGCGCGCGGGGCCTGGCCGCGCCAGCGGCGGTCGGTCCAGGCGGCCAGGGCGCTGGCCACGGCGGCATCGATGTCTTTGGCCTCGCCCTGGGCGACGCGGGCCAGCACGGCACCGGTGGACGGGTTCACGCAGTCAAAACTGCCACCATCTTGCGCGTCTACGTAGCGGCCTTCGATGAACAGGCGGCCTTCGATATGCAGCGCTTGGGCTTTGCGCAGCCAGTCTTGGTGCGTCATGGCTTACTCCGCCACCAGTTCCGTGGGGTAGCCGGGCGCGCGCAGTTCCAGTCCGCAGGCCTGCTCCAGCATGCGCACCACCTCGGGGCTTTGCGCCTGGCTGCCGAACATGCCGCGTGCGCGGCGGAAGATCTGCTGCGTCATGCCGCCCAGCTCCAGCGGCACGCCCAGTTTTTCGGCGATGCCGTTGACCAGGCCCAGGTCTTTGCAGGCCAGGTCCATGTTGAACTTGACGTTGTAGCTGCCGCTGAGGATGAGCTGCGACTCGGTCTCGTGCACAAAGCTGTTGCCCGAGCTGGCGCGGATGGCGCGGTAGGTGGCATCCGGGTCCACGCCGTATTTGGCGGGCACCATCATGGCCTCGCCCGCGGCCACCAGGTGGATGAAGGCCAGCATATTGGTGACCACTTTCACCACCGACGCATTGCCCAGCTTGCCCATGTAGATGATCTGCCCGCCCATGGCCGCCAGCAGCGGCTCCACACGCTGGAACACCGCTTCGTCGCCGCCCACCAGCACGGTGATCTGCCCCGAGTTGGCCAGGTGCACGCCGCCGGTTACCGGGCATTCCAGCACCGCAATGCCGCGCTCGGCGGCCGCCGCCTGCAGGCGCTGCAGGTCTTCAAAGTCGGTGGTACTCATCTCGATCCACACGCCGCCTGCGCGCAGGTTGTCAAACACACCGCCGGGGCCCTCTACGACTTTGCGGGAGATGGCGGGTGAGGGCAGAACGGTGATCACCACATCCGCCTCCCGGCAGACCCCGGCCACATCGTCTGCCCAGGCCGCGCCCGCCGCCAGCAGCTTTTGCGCCGCCGCCGGGTTCAGGTCGGTCACCGTGACCGCAAAGCCCGCCTTCACCAGGCTGTTGCACAGGCCCTCGCCCAAGCTGCCCAGACCAATAAAACCAATGTTCAGTGCCATCTCAAACTCCCGTGGATAAAAACGATTTACGCCGTGCGGCGAAAGGGGTTAAAGCCCATGACCATCATGCTGGCCAAGACGATCAGCGCGCCGCCTGCGTACAGCCCGGGGCCGGTGGCTTCGCCCAGAAAAATGATGGAAAACAGCACGCCAAAACCGGTGACCAGAAAGGTGCTGCTCAGTGCCGCCACCGGGGGAACGTGGCGCATGATGCGCATGTACATCCAGTACGCCATGCCCGAGGTCATGGTGCCCATCAGCACCACCCCGGCCAGTGCGGGCAGCGTGAAGTGTGCGCGGGGCAGGTCGTACAGGGCACCGGGCAGCAGCAGCAGCGCGCCGGTGGCATGCATGCCGGCGGTGATGGCCAGCGGCTCCAGCCGGGTGGTGGCGCGCTTGAGGAAAGGAGTGGACATGCCCGACAGCGATGCCCCCGCCACGCAGCCCAGGGCCGACAGCACCAGCAGTGGCGTGGGGTTCACAGGGCCCAACTGCACCACCAACGCCGCGCCGCCAAAGCCCAGCAGGCAGCCCGCCAGCTTCACCGGGGTGAGCACCTCCTCTTTCATGGTGGCCGAAATGATCGCCCCAAACAGCACCGCCGTGACCGACAGCAGCGAGCCGTAGGCCGCAGGCAGCTCCACCGACGACCACGCGTAGAAAAAGTGCGGCCCGGCCACCGCCAGCGCGCCCAGCAAAAACATCTCGCGCCACTGCGCCCAGGGCCAGGGCTGGCGCGCCACCCGCATGATGGCGCCCAGTACCAGCGTGGCCATGGCCATGCGCAGGCCGGCCACCAGGTTGTGCCCCAGCGTAGGCACCGCCAGGCGCGTCAGCATGAAGGTGGTGCCCCACAGAGCCGACAAGGCCACCAACTGCACAAAATACTTGGTTTGCATAGATGCTTCAAAAATAATAGCTGCTCATGCCCATGGAATCAGCACAGAGGGCCTGAAAGACATATAAATCGTAATAGTTCAACCCCAAGGTTCAGTCTGAACGCACGCCACCCAGGGATACCGTGGAACCGGCTTTGCCGGGCCACTGGTATCGCCCCCTGCAAGGGGGTTGGCGTAGCGAAGCGCAGCCTGGGGGTGAGCCATATTCATACCAGCTGGCGCGGGATCTTCTTGTTCCAGTCCTTGGCAAACACCTGGGTGTCGCCCTCATAGGCTTCCAGTCTGCCCGACACCAGCCAGTGCGTCTTGGTCGCGCGCAGGCTGGAATAGGTTTCGGTACGCACCTTCCAATCACCACGCGAGGTCTCCATGGACCAGTGGCAGTCTTGTTGGGCCGACAGCGGGTCGTCGGGCAGGATGCGGTAGTTCTCGCGCCCGCAGCCCCAGGTGGTCAGGCCGTGTTCGGTGCTGGTGCTGCGGCCAAAGTCGTCGACGATGGCCATGCGGCGCTCGCCGGTGCGCTGGTCGGTGGTGACCTCGCGCTGGTTCCAGGCGGGCTGCACGGTCACCAGCTTCACCGGCGGTGCGGCCTCGGCGGGGGCGAACACCGGGGCTTTCTCGCCGCGCCGGGGTTTGCGCACCGGGATGTCGATGTAGCTACTCCCCGTGTGCACCGTCAGCGTCACCGGCTCGGGCGCGGGCCAGATCAGCGGCCAGTAGCTGGTGGAGATGGAGACGCGCAGGCGGTGGCCCTTGGGGACGGTGCAGGCCACGTCGTCCAGCGCAATTTTGAGGGTGTAGACCTTGCCGGGTTCCAGCACCTCGGGATGCTCATGGCTGTCGCGGTGGCACAGGTTGGCTACCGCATAGGTCAGGCGCGACACGGCCCCGTCGGGCCAGACGCTGTTGAGGCGGATGGCGGCAATGGCCACCGGGCGGTCGCTGCTGACCTGCAGGTGCAGCACCGCTGCGCCCACCAGATCGATGGGCTTTTGCAGCGGCGGGGTGTCGAAGGTGAGCGAGCCCGAATCGTCCTGGCGCTGGTCGCCGGGGAACTCCGGGCCGAGCCAGATGATGCAGTACTCGCCGCTGTCGGCACCGGTGTGCTGTGGGGACGAGACGATTTTTTTGCCTTTGGTTTCGGGTGTCTGGCCCAGGCCCTGCGCGTTCAGGTACCAACGCTGGGTTTCAGACCGGTCCGATGGCCAAACGGTGTCGCTGACCCAGCGCCCGGCGATGTGCGCCACGCTGGCACCGGGGCGGCCTAGCTCCATGATGTAGGTGCGGTGCGCCGGGTCCTGGTCCACGCCGGTGTCCACGCCCTTGAGCCACTGGTCCCACCAGCGCAGGGCTTCTTGCAAAAAGCCGATGCGCGGCTCGGGCACGGCGAAGTGGGGGTACTTGTGCGCCCAGGGGCCGATGATGCCCTTCACAGGGCTTTGCACGCCAGCCACCAGGCGCGGCACGGCGTTGGAGTAGGCATCGTTCCAGCCGCCGATGGCCAGCACGGCAGCCTGGATGGTGCCGAAGTCTTCGCACACCGAGCCGCGCTTCCAGTAGGCATCGCGGTGCGGGTGTTGCAGCCAGGGGATGGCCAGCAGCGGCTCGGCCTCCAGCCGCTCCAGCCACATGGCGCGCCAGCGGTCGCCCACCAGGGCCGGGTCGGGGGCGCGGCTTGAGTAGGCCAGCATGGTGGCCGACCAGCCCAGGTTTTCGCCCAGCAGGCAGCCGCCCTTGTAGTGGATGTCGTCGCTGTAGCGGTCGTCGGTGGAGCACAGGGTGATCACCGCCTCCAGCCCCGGCGGCTGGCGTGCGGCCACCTGCAGGCCGTTAAAGCCACCCCAGGAGATGCCCATCATCCCCACCTTGCCGGTGCACCAGCTTTGCGCCACCAGCCAGGCGATGACTTCTTCGGCATCGGCCAGTTCCTGTTCGGCGTACTCGTCCAGCATCACACCCTCGGAGTCGCCGCTGCCGCGCATGTCCACGCGCACGCAGGCGTAGCCGTGGCCTGCCAGGTAGGGGTGGGTGAGGGCATCGCGCACCACGGTGCCGTCGCGCTTGCGGTAGGGCAGGTATTCGAGGATGGCGGGCACGGGTTTGCGCTCGGCATCCACCGGCCGCCAGATGCGCGCGGCCAGGCGGGTGCCGTCGGCCAGGGGGATGAAGGTGTTGGCGATTTCCTGGACTTTGCGGGGGAAGGATTTAACGGTTTTCATGGAGCCATGTCGGTGGGTGGGGTACTGCCCAGCACCTGCACCAAGGCCAGCAGGCCCTGTTGCAGTTGCGCGGGCGAAGTGGCGGTGTTCAGGCTGATGCGCACGGCGTGGGGGGCGCGGCTGCGCCCGGCGGCAAACTGTTCTGCGGTGCGCACCAGCACACCGGCCTGGCGCAGGGCGGCGGCAAACGGGCTGGCGTGCCAGGGTTCGGGCAGGGGAAACCACAGGTGCGGGTGGTGGGCACTCCAGGCGTAGTCCCACCCGGCCAGGCAGGTGTGGGCCAGGGCCAGGCGTTCGTCTATTTGCTGGCGCTGCAGGGTGATCAGGCGCTCCGCCTCGCCGCTGGCCAGCCAGCGGGTGGCGATCTCGGGCATCAGCGGGGCCACCATCCAGCAGTCGGCGCGGATGCTGGCCGCCACCTTGTCCAGCCATTCGGGCGCGGCCTCTAGGTAGCCCACGCGCAGGCCCGGGGCCATCACCTTGCTCAGGCTGGCCAGCAGAAAGGACTGTTCGGGCACCAGGGTAGAGACGGCGGGTGGCGGCTGGGCCAGCACGGCGGCATGCACCACGTCTTCCACCAGCCACAGGCCGCGGCGGCGCACCACGGCGGCCAGGGCTTCGCGGCGCGGCAGCGACATCGTGCTTACGCAAGGGTTGTGCAGGGTGGGGCTGCAAAACACCAGCTTGGCTTGGTAGCTGTGGGCGGCCTGGTCCAGCGCCTCGGGCAGCAGGCCTTCACCGTCCATCTCCAGCCCTATCACCTGCAGCCGCAGCGACCTGGCCAGGGCCAGCAGGCCGGGGTAGCTGAGCGACTCGGTGAGCAAGGTGTCGCCGGGTTTGGCCAGCGTGCGCAGCACCCCGGCCAGGCCGTGCTGCGCGCCGTGTGTGACCATGACGCGGTTCGCGTCGCCGCTGGTGCCAAAGCGGCGCAGCCAGTCGGCCCCGGCCTGGCGGTGCTGCGGGGCCCCGGTTTCGGGCTGGTAGGCCAGCACCCCGGCCATGCAGGCCGGGTCCTGGCTGATCTCGGCCAGCGCCTGGCGCAGGGCTTGCACCTCATCGGTGGGGATGGCCACGTTGTGGGCCAGGTCGATGGGTGCGGCATCGGCGGCGGGTGGGGTGGTGCGCACATAGGTGCCGTCGCCCACGCGGGCTGTCGCCAAGCCCAGTTGCTCCAGCTGGGCATAGGCGCGGTTGACGGTGGCAAGGCTCACACCCAGGCGCTGGGCCTGCACCCGTTGGGCGGGCAGCTTTTCGCCCGCAGACAGCTGGCCGTCCCGGATTTTTTGGGCTAGCTCTTCGGCAATCGACGCCACGTTGGGGGCAGGGTGCATGGACAGCGGGGCTATCTGCTACAAAATAAAGAGCTGTTAGCGCCTATGGAATAAGCGCTAGAGTCCTTTTTCATGCTAACTCTTTCAGGATAGCCGGGTCAAACGGTGGGCGGGCAAATACTTCGCGCAGCATAGGCTCGAAATACGACAGAGGCTTGCTGGGGTAGTGCGGGTCAAACGATGCCTGGTCGTAGTGCTCGCAGAAGCGGCAGCAGGCGGCAAACCAGGGGTGGTCGCGGTAGGCCAGGTAGCCGTCGGGCGGATTGCCGTAGTGGTGGGCGTAGTACTGCATCTGGAACAGGCCGTGCATTTCCACCACCCAGGTCACCTCGGCGCGCACGTAGGGGCGGATGATGGCGGCGGCAAACTGCGAATGGTTTTCAGGCGCGAGCTCGTCGCCCAGGTCGTGCAGCAGGGCGGCGACGATGGTCTCGATGTCGGCCCCGTCGGCCTCGGCGCGGGTGGCGGCTTGCAGCGAATGCTCCAGGCGGCTCACCTGGTAGCCCTCCAGCGAGTCGCCCAGGCGGTGCAGGGCCAGCAGCAGGCGGTCGGGCAGGGCGCGCACGTAGCCGTGCTCCAGCTTTTGCAGAAACAGGTATTCCTCGGTGCTGCCGTCTTTCATCTGGGTGAAGCTGACGGCGTGCGTGGCGGGGTTGGCAACAGTGATCATGCGGGGGTTCCAGTGAATTGGCGATGTAACACACGGTACAGGCTGCGCGGGCCGTCGCGGTCGATGTAGCAGCCCTGCAACTGGCGGTGGCCTTCGGCGGGGTTGAACGACGTACGGCCATGCAGCACGCGGTTGTTGTCAAACACCATCATCTGCCCCGGCTCCAGCCGGAAGCGCAGCGCGTAGGCATCGTCGTCAAACAGCTGGCCCATGCGCTTGCGGGCGCGGTGGTAGCGGCGGGTGTCGTCCTCGGACATCAGCGGCAGGCTGTCCAGCCGGGGGCTGTAGTGCACGCCCACCATCTGGCCGCTGCCGTCGAGCTCAATCATGGGTTTGATGGCCACCAGCTGGGTGGTCGCATCGCGGTGCTCGAAGCGCAGCGGGATGCGGCTCAGCAGCGCAAAGCCTTCGGGGTCTTCCTGGCGCACCTGCGCGGCCACGGCCAGGCTGTCTACCAGGCTGGACAGCCCCCCCGAGGTTTCGTTTTGCAGGCACTGCAGCAGCTGGATGCCGGGCACCGGGGTGCGGTAGGGGTTGTCGGTGTGCGGGCCCAGCGCCACGGGTTGGTAGGCCAGGTCGATGGCCTCGGCGGCGGGGCGGGAATACACCTCGAAGTACGCACCAAAGTTGGTTTCGCGCACAAAGCCGAAACGCCGGGCGATGGTGAGGATGGAGTCGGGCTGCGTGGGCGTGTGGTGCACCAGCAAATAGCCGAGTTCGATGAAGTCTTTCAACGCCTGGTACAGCACCGCGTCTTGCGCCAGATCGGGCCACTGGTAGACCGGCTGGTAGGCGGCATCGGCGCGCCAGGGCTGGGGCGCGGGGCAGCCTTCGCTGAGCACCGTGGCTTCCAGCAGCTCGGCCGCATCAAAGTGCCCGGCAAAGCCGTCGCTGAAGGCCAGGTGCAATTGCGCGCCGTCCCAGCGGGCGGCGGTGAGCGCCAGGTCGTCGGGAAACAGGTGCGGGTTGATGAGGCGCTGGCCGGTCAGCGGGTCGCGCTGGCTGGGGTCGGGGCTGAGGGCGCGCAACCACAGGGCGGGCAAGGGGGTGTCGCCCGTAGCGGTGCGCATGACCAGCCGGGTGGGGTTGGAAAGAATGTGGATTTCAGACATGGCGTGGACGCGGGTGGAGGAGGTGAATGAGTGTCGCGCCAGACCCCATGGCCGACAAACGAAGAAAACAGCGCTATAACCTTAGCAAAACTAATGCCTGGCTTATGGAGCACCCCCAGGCTGCAGTGCTGCGCATCTTTCGCCAACCCCCCTCGCATTGGCTTGAAAAGCCAATGCGACACGCAGGGGGCGATGCCAGTGGCCCGGCAAAGCCGGTTCCACGGCATCCCTGGAAGGTGCGCGTCCAGTCTGAAACTTGGGTGCTTTGCACTGACCGTTAACGTAAAAATTGCAATGAAAAGATTACCTCCGTTGAACTGGCTGCGCGCCTTCGAGGCCTCGGCCCGCGCCCTGAGCTTCACCGCAGCGGCGCAAGAGCTGTACATGACCCAGTCGGCGGTGAGCCAGCAGATCAAGAGCCTGGAGAACGCCATTGGCCGCCCGCTGTTTGTGCGCCGGGTGCGCGGCCTGGAGCTGACCGACGCGGGCCGGGGCTACCTGCCCACGGTGCAGGCGGCGTTTGCCATGCTGGAGGAAAGCACCCGCGTGCTCACCGGCCGTAAGGAGCCGGACATGCTGGAGCTGCACGTGAACCTGTCGTTTGCCAAGTTCTGGCTCAGTCCGCGCCTGGGCCGCTTCATGGACCAGCACCCCTGGGTGCAGCTCAATGTGGTGACCTCGATCTGGCCCGAAGAACGGCAGAGCGATTCGGCCGATGTGGAGATCGTCTTCGGCCAGGGCAAGTGGGAGAGCCGGGTGGGTAAGCGGCTCACCCAGGACAGCATCTTCCCGGTGTGCTCGCCCGAGGTGGGCGCGCGCATCCAGCGGCTGGACGACCTGTTGCGCCAGCGCCTGTTCGACCTGCCGGGCACGCTGCAAAGCTGGGACAGCTGGCTGGAGGCCTACCCCGCCAAAAGCCGGGTGGCCCGACCCCTGGTGCACCGCACCAGCACCTGGGCGCTGAGCCTGGAGTGGGCGCAAAACGGCCTGGGCGTGGTGTTGGCCCACGACACCGTCGCCAACGACCTGATCCGCGCCGGGCGGCTGGTGCGCCCGCTGGCGTTTGCCCTGCCCATGAAAGAGGCCTACTACCTGATCGCCCCCGAGGGCAACCAGGCGCACCCGGCGGCGCAGGCGTTCAAGACCTGGCTGCTGCAAGAGATGCAGGCGAAACCGTAATTGCTATTACTTTGAGAGCTGCTTACGCTGACTGGATGAGCACGGGCGGCCTAAAAAGCATTCAACCCTCGATCAGAATAGCCCGAAAGTCGTTCACATTGGTCAGTGTGGGCCCGGTCACCACCGAGTCGCCCAGCGCCTGGAAGAAGCCGTGGCCGTCGTTGTTGTCCAGGCTGTGGCGCGGATGGGTGCCCAGCGCCCAGGCGCGGGCCAGGGTGTCGGGTGTGAGGAGGGCCCCGGCGATTTCTTCGGCCCCGTCCACGCCGTCGGTGTCGCCCGCCAGGGCGTGCACGCCGGGCAGGCCGTCCAGTGCCACCGCCAGCGACAGCAAGAACTCCACATTGCGCCCGCCCCGGCCCGTGCCTTTGACAGTCACCGTGGTTTCGCCGCCCGACAGCAGCACGCAGGGCGTTTTAAACGGCTGGCCGTGTTGCACCACCTGGCGGGTAATACCGGCCATGGCCTTGCCCAGGTCGCGGGCTTCGCCTTCCAGGCTGTCGCCCAGGATGTAGGGGGTGACCCCGGCGGCGCGGGCCACGGCGGCGGCGGCTTCCAGGGCCATTTGCGGGGCGGTGATGGTGCGCGTGGTGCAGCCCGCCAGCCGCGGGTCGCCGGGCTTCACGCTTTCGCCCTGGCCGCTTTCCAGCAGGGCGTGTACGGTGGCCGGCACTGCAATGCGGTAGCGGTCGATGATGGACAGCGCGTCGGCGCAGGTGCTGGGGTCGGCCACGGTGGGGCCGGAGGCGATATTGATAGGGTCGTCGCCGGGCACGTCGGAGATCAGCAGCGTCCACACCGGCGCCGGGTGGCAGGCGGCGGCCAGGCGACCTCCCTTGACCTGCGACAGGTGGCGGCGCACGCAGTTCATCTCGGAGATGCTGGCGCCGCACTCCAGTAGCGCGCTGTTCACGGCCTGCTTGTCGGCCAGCGTCAGGCCCTCGCCAGGGGCTACCAGCAGGGACGAGCCGCCGCCGGAGATGAGGGCGATCACCAGGTCGTCCGCCGTCAGGCCGCGCACCATGTCGCGGATGCGCTGGGTGGCCTGCTGGCCCGCGGCGTCCGGTACCGGGTGGGCGGCTTGCACGATCTCGATGCGTTCACACGGCACGGCATAGCCGTAGCGGGTGATGACCAGGCCCTCGAGCGGGCCGGGCCAGTGGTCTTCCAGCGACCGGGCCATGGCCGCAGACGCCTTGCCCGCGCCGATGACGATGGTGCGGCCCTTGGGGGGCGGCGGCAGGTGCGGGGGCAGGCACAGCGCCGGTTGTGCGGCGGCAACAGCCGCATCAAACAGGCTGCGCAACAGGGTGTGGGGGCTTGCCATGGACGCTTCAGGCGGCAGCCAGTTGGGTGCTGGCGTGGCGGCCGCGGGTGGCCAGCAGCACCAGCACGCCGCCCAACACCAGGCTGGCGGCCAGCACATACAGGCCCGCGGTGGTGCTGCCGGTGGCATCCTTGACGCTGCCCACCATGAACGGGCTGACGAACCCGGCCAGGTTGCCCACGGCGTTGATCAGCGCAATGCCTGCCGCCGCCGCCGAGCCGCGCAGCATGCTGGTCGGCAGGGTCCAGAACAGGGGCAGGCAGGTCAGGATGCCCATGGTGGCCAGGCTCAGCGCCGCCATGGCCAGCGTCACATCGCCGCCATAAATGCCGCTCAAAATCAGGCCGATACCGCCAATGAAACCGGCTCCGGCAGTGTGCCAGCGGCGTTCGCCAGTGCGGTCCGAGCTGCGGCTGGCCAGCACCATGGCCACGGCGGCCAGGGCGTACGGGATCATGGTGAGCAGCCCCACATCCAGCACGTCTTTCACGCCCGCTGTCTTGATGAGTTGCGGCAGCCAAAAGCTGATGCCGTACAGGCCCATGATGAAGCAAAAGTAGATGCTGGCCATCAGCCACACCCGGCCATTGCGGAACACCTGCTTCAGGCTGTGGTCGCCACGGGTGCCTTCATCGCGGCGGATGTTGTCGATCAGCAGGCTCTTTTCGGCATCGGTCAACCAGCGGGCCTGGGCGATGGAGTCGTCCAGATAAAAGTACACGCTAATGCCGACCAGGATGGAAGGAATGCCCTCCAGCAGAAACAGCCATTGCCAGCCCGTCCAGCCGTTCACCCCGGCAAAGGCCTGCATGATCCAGCCCGACAGCGGGCCGCCCACCACGCCCGAGAGGGCGATGGCCGTCATGAACAGCGCCACCACGCGGGCACGCCGGGCCGACGGGAACCAGTACGTCAGGTACAGGATGATGCCGGGGAAGAAGCCCGCTTCCGATACGCCCAAAAAGAAGCGCAGCACGTAGAACATGGTGGGCGTGGTGACGAACATCATGCACGACGAGATCACCCCCCAGGTGACCATGATGCGGGCAATCCACACCCGGGCGCCGGTGCGGTGCAGGATCATGTTGCTGGGCACTTCAAACAGAAAGTAGCCAATGAAGAAGATGCCCGCCCCCAGGCCGTACACGGTGTCGCTGAACTTCAGGTCGGTCAGCATCTGCAGCTTGGCAAAGCCCACGTTGACGCGGTCCAGGTAGGCCACCACGTAGCACAGGAACAGAAAAGGAATCAGCCGCCACATGACCTTGCTGTAGGTGGCTTTCTCCAGCGCGTCGCTGGCAGGGGAGGGAATGGGCATTGTGTTGTCTCCAGGAGATGGACTTGTGGGGTGTGGCCAGGTGCCACCGACCAGGAACACCGGTCTGAGCGCAGTCTAGGCAAGCCGCCCCGTTTGGCCGAGTGACATTCGGGCAACCCGGCCTCAACCTGCGGGAATAGCCTTTGTTGACAAGGACTTGCGCGCCTGCGTCCACAGCCGCATGGTGAAAACCCCTAGAGGCACGGGTGGTTCAAAATGGCGAAGGCAAGATGCGAGGCTTGGCCCAGCGGTGGCTAGAATCGTGCGCTGCGTAAACACGGGTCATGACTACCCCAGCGGCGCTGCCATCGAGGAGCCATGCCAAAAAACGTACCCACCCCATTGCCCAATCTTGCCTACGTGGACGTGGCGCGGGGGATCGCCATTTTGATGGTGGTGCTGGTGCACACAGCACAGTCGGTCAGTGGCCTTGCCGGTCCGGTCGCGCTACTGGCGGGCTATGGGCAGATGGGGGTGCAGCTGTTTTTTGTGGCATCGGCTTTTACCCTGTGCCGCACCTTTGTACAGCGCCGTACGGAGCCGCGGCACATACGGGCGTTTTTTATCCGCCGGTTCTGGCGCATTGCACCGCTGTACTACCTGGGCATTGTTTTCTATTTCGGCGTGGCCCTTGCCAGGCAACTGGCGGGGCAAGACCATGCGGCCGACGCCTACACCGGGTGGAACATCCTGGCCAATGTGCTGTTCATCCACGGCTTTGTACCCGCTGCCAACAACAACATCGTGCCGGGTGGCTGGTCGATCGGTACGGAGATGGCGTTTTATGCGTGTTTTCCGGTGCTGTTCTATTGGTTTGAAAGCCTCAGGGCGAAAGGGATATGGGCATTGGTCGCCGTGATCGGCACGGCCTGGGTGGTCGACGTGGTTTTTCACCGAACTGTCGGACGCGGGCTCGATGGCTACTTTTTTGCCAACCATTTGATCAACCAACTGCCGGTGTTTCTGTTGGGCATGCTGGGCTATTTTGTGCTGGAAGATGGTCGCTACCGAGGGCTACTGGACTCCAAGCCCTGGCTGGCCATCGGGTTTGCCGTGCCCACCGGGATCGCCATCGCCCTGTGGGACTACAAGCCGCATGTGATGTCTGCGGTTTTGCCAACGCTGGCGGGCATCTCCTTCTTTTTTCTGTTGAACCTGCTGCGGCTGTGGCGCCATCCGCCCCCGTTGCTGTGCGCGATGGGCCGGGTGTCGTTCTCGATCTACATCTTCCACTTCATTTTTGCCAAGATCCTGCTGAAGCCCTTTCTGGCGCAGCACCCCACCACGCTGCCGCCCGCGCTGGTGCTGGCGGTGAGCTACGTTCTGGTGTGCCTGGCCACGTTCACCATTGCACTGGTAACCGAACGCACCATCGAAAAGCGTGGCATTGCCTTTGGCAGCCAGATGGTCAAGCGCGTGGCCGCGCGCGCCTCTGTTGCCTAATAACCTGCCCTAGTTTTCCGTGTCGTCCGGCTGGGTAGGCCACACCACCTGCAGCATGGCCAGCAGGGCCTGGAGGGTGGCGGTGTTTTCGTCGGCGCGGCGGTACAGCAGCGACAGCGGGCAGGGCAGGCGTACGCCCTGCCACAGCACCACCTGGCCACGCTGCAGGACGGGCGCGGCGATGCGCTCCCGCATCAGGCACAGTGCCACGCCGCTTTGCACCAGCTCCAGCATGGTGGCTTCCTGGTCGGCCTGCACCGAGGTGCGGTGGGTCAGGCCGCGCTCGGCAAACATCTGGGCCACCAGGCCGTATTGCGAGCCACCCACGGGCATGGACAGCCAGGGCATGGCGGCCAGATCGCTCCAGTCGGCTTGGCGCAGCCGCTCTTCCCAGGCTACCGGGCCGACTACCACGTAGTGTTCCAGCCAGAGCTGGCGCACGGCGATGTCCGGGTCCTTGAGGGCCCCCAGGAAGAAGCAGGCATCGACCTCGCCGTCGCGCAGCAACTGCAGCCCGCTTCCCGAGATGCCGTGCTGCAGCGCCACGTCCACGTGCGGGTAAAACTCCAGCAGGGCCGCCAGCAGCGGGCCCAGGCGGATGGATTCCGGGTCGATGATGGTGCCCAGCCGCAGCCCGCCCGACACCGTGCCCCGCATCTGCGCCGCCAGCGCGCTGATGTCCTGCACCGACTCCACCGTCTTGGTGGCCAGCGGCAACAGCCGCCGCCCCTCGCCGGTGAGCACCATGCCGGTGGGTGTGCGCGCAAACAGCAGCACGCCCAGCTCGTCCTCCAGGCCCTTGACCTGCTTGGACAGCGCGGATTGGGTCAGGTGCAGTTGCTCGGCCGCCCGCACCAGCTGGCCGTGGCGGGCCACAGCCAGAAATGCGCGCAGAGGGGTGAGTTCCATCGCCGCATTATCGCCAGGGCGGGGGCAACCGGGGGTGTATTTACTATATTTTTTATAGCTGCTTGTGCTTATCGAATAAGCGATGGAGGCCGATTTTTCTTAAAACTTCATCACCACCAGCCGCGTCTGCGTGAACTCCAGCATGCCGTGCTTGCCGTCGTCTCCCCCCAGGCCGGAGCGTTTCCAGCCCGCGTGGTAGCCCTGGTAGGGGTCGGCGGGGGTGCGGTTGATGTAGAGCTCGCCGGCTTCGATCTCGTTGCTGGCCTGCATCACGCTGCGGTAGTCTGCGGTGTACAGGACGGATGCCAGGCCGAACTGGTGGTCGTTGGCCAGGGCCAGGGCGTGGTCCAGCGTGGTGTAGGGCAGCACGCACAGCACCGGACCAAAGACTTCTTCCTGCACGATTTCCATGTCTTGCCGCACGTGGGTGAGCAGGGTGGGCGGGTAGAAGTAGCCCGGGCCGCTGGGGATGCTGCCGCCGCATTCCAGCTGGGCACCGGCTTGCAGGGCGCGCTCCACCATCGCGTGGATGCCCTGGCGTGCCGAGGCGCTGACCAGCGGGCCCATGCGCTGCGCTTGCTCGGTGCGGTTGCCGAAGGCGTGGGCGCTGAGTTTTTGTTTGAGCTTGGCCACCAGCGCCTCAAACACGGCTGCTTGTACGTAGACCCGCTCCACCGCGGTGCAGAGCTGGCCGCAGTGGGTGGTCTTGGAGCGCACGATGTCGCTGGCGGCTTGCTCCAGGTCGGCATCGGCGGCCACGATGGCCGGGGTTTTGCCGCCCAGTTCCAGCGACACCTTGGCGATGTTGACGCGCGAATAGTCCAGCACGCGCTGGCCTGCGCCCACGCTGCCGGTGAGGGTGATCATGGCGACCTTGGGGTGGGTGCAGAGCGCCTCGGCTTCGGCGTGGCCCATGGCCAGGATGTTGACCACGCCAGGGGGCAGGCCTGCGTCCAATACCGCCTGCGCGATCTCAAAAGCCGAACAGGGCGTGTGGTTGCTGGGGCGTACCACCACGGTGTTGCCGGTGATCAGCGCGGGTGCAATCTTGCGCAGCAAGGTGTAGACGGGGTAGTTGAACGGGATCAAGCAGGCCACCACGCCCATGGGCTCGCGGTGCAGCATGAGGTTCTCGCCGGGGCTGTCGCTGGGGATGATTTCACCCTCGATGCGGCGCGCCCATTCGGCGTGGTAACGGGTGATCTCTGCCGCGTACACGGCTTCGTTCTCAGCATCTTCCAGGCTCTTGCCCGACTCCAGCGCCAGCGCCTGGCCGATAGCGGATTTGCGGGCTACCAGCGCATCGGCCAGGGCGCGCAGGTGGTTGCCGCGCGCTATGCTGGTGAGCTTGCGCCAGCTGCGCTGGGCCGCGGCGGCGGCATCCACCGCGGCCAGGGCCTGGGCGGCGCTGGCGGCGCTGACCTGGCCCACGGTTTCCTCGGTGGCGGGGTTGGTGACGGTGTAGCTACCGGGTCCGGCGACCCACTGGTTGTGGATGAAGTTCAGGTAGATGTGCATGTCAAAAGTAGCCCAGGGGGTGTTGCGCCATATCCAGGTGCAGGCGGGTGCTGTCGTAGGGGTGGGCCAGGGCGACGGCCTCGTTGAGCTCCACGCCCAGGCCGGGTTCCTTGCTGGGGATGACGTAGCCGCCTTCCCACTGCAGTGGCTTCTTCAAAAGTTGTGCGTGGAAGCCACCAAATTGCTGGATGCTTTCCAGAATCAGGAAGTTGGGGATGCAGGCCGCGAGCTGGATGTTGGCCGCTGCCACGATGGGGCCGCAGTACAGGTGCGGGGCGATTTGCGCGTAGTGCGCCTCGGCCATACCGGCGATCTTTTTGGCCTCCAGAATGCCGCCCACGCGGCCCAGGTTGGGCTGCAGGATGGTGGCCGCGCCGGTTTCCAGCACCCGGGCAAATTCGTACTTGGTGCACAGGCGCTCGCCGGTGGCCACGGGGATGCAGGTGTAGCGGGCCACCTCGGCCATGGACTCGGGGCGCTCGGGCGGCGTGGGCTCTTCGAACCACAATGGGTTGTAGGGCTCCAGGCGGCGCGCCAGGCGCTTGGCCCCGGACACGGTGAACTGGCCGTGGGTGCCAAACAGCAGGTCCGCCTTGTCGCCCACGGCTTCGCGGATGCGGGCGCAGAAGCGCTCCGACATGTCCATGCGCTCCAGCGTGGGCTGGCGCGGGTCGAACACCGAGTAGCCGCCCACCGGGTCGAACTTCACGGCGGTAAAGCCTTCTTCCACATAGCGGGCGGCGCGCGCGGCAGAGCGGTCCGGGTCGCCGTAGAAGGATTCGTCCTCGTCGGGGTCGGGGTACAGGTAGGTGTAGCTGCGCAGGCGCGGGTTCACCAGGCCGCCCAGCAGCTTGTAGACGGGTTGTCCCAGCGCCTTGCCGGTGATGTCCCAGCAGGCCATTTCCAGCGCGCTGAGCACGCCCATCAGCGAGATGTCGGGCCGCAGCGAAAAGCCTTCGCCGTAGGCGCGCCGCCACAGGGTTTCGGTCTGCATCGGGTCTTCGCCTTGGAACACGCGGGCAAACAGGTCTTCGGCCATGGCCGCCACCACTTTGGGGCCAAAGGTGGCGGTGTAGGCCTCGCCAATGCCTTCGATGCCGCAGCGGGTGCGCAGCTTGACGAACACAAAGTAGCGGCCGCCAAAGCTGGGCGGCGGGTTGGCCACCACAAAGGTCTGGATGGATTCGAGTTGCATGCGGGCTCCAAGCACAAAAGGTTGGAAGAAAGTTTAGGGCCGCCCTGTGCCTACGACCCTGGCCCGCGACAAGATCAATCCGAATAATTGATTGGGTGCTACGGTCCGAGGTCGGCGGGGGTGGTGTGGGTGCCTGCGGTCCGGCGTGGGTCCATCTGCAGCACCGCCTGCGAGCCGCTGCCCATGACCACGTAGTCGGATTTGACGGCGTGTGCGTCGGCGTGTGGGGTGCTGCGGATGCTGTAGCGCCAGGTGGCCAGCACCAGCAGGCTCAGCAGGCCCGCAAAGTACAGCATCAGCGCGGCGGGGCCCATCCAGTCCATCATGGCGCCGCCCAGCGTCGGGCCCACGGTAGCCCCGATGCCGAATAGCAGCAGCAGGCCGCCGGTGACTTCCAGCACCCGCGAGGGGTCGATCAGGTCGTTCACATGGGCCACGCTCAGCCCGTAGATCGAGAATGACAGGCCGCCGTACACCACGCCCAGTCCGATCAGCAGCATCTCGTTGCCCTCGGCCATGAAGTAGCCCGCCACGGCCACCGCCGCGCTCAGGGCGCAGACCAGGAACAGCACGCGGCGGCGGTCGTGCCGGTCGGACAAATGCCCCACCGGCCACTGGAACACCGCCCCGCCCAGGATGGTAGCGGCCATGAAGGTTGCGATGCCAGCCTCGCTGAAGCCCACGCCCTGGGCGAACACCGTGCCCAGGCTGTAGAACGCGCCGTTGAGCAGGCCCGAGCCCACGGCCCCGATCACCCCGATGGGGGAGATGTGGAACAGCTCGAACAGGCCCAGCTTGGGCGCGTCGGTGGGCTCCGGCTCGCTCACCGGCGTGAGTGTGATGGGCAATATGGCCAACGAGAACAGAATGGACACCACCGCAAACGGCACAAAACCGTACCGGTCGCCCACCAGAATCAGCCACTGGCCCAGCGCCAGCGCCACCCCGTTGACGGCCATGTAGGCGGCAAACACCTTGCCGCGCTGCTGGCTGGTGGCCACCACGTTGAGCCAGCTCTCCACCACGATGTACAGCCCCACCAGACACACCCCGGTGACAAAGCGCAGCGCCCCCCAGGCCCAGGGATTGACCCACAGCGCATGCATGATGGGCAGCGACGAGGCAATCGTCGCCATCGAGGCAAACGCGCGGATGTGGCCCACGCGGCGGATGATGACCGGACAGGCATAGGTACCGTACACGAAGCCCGCGAAATACGCCGACATGATCAGCCCCGTTACCAGGGCGGAAAAATGGGCCGAACTGGCCTGCGCACCGATGGCTGCAAACAGCAGGCCGGTGCCCACCACCAGCATGCCTACACCGCTGAGAAGCGAGGCCAGGGAGAGAAATATATTGCGCAAGTGGGTTCCTTGAAGGGGGCTCATAAAGTTAACACGGACCGGTGACTCGATATCTCTGCTGCACTGCACCATCCGCGTGCAAAAACCGCCTTGGCCGCGCTTTCGGCTGCACCGATTCGGGAGTTGGCAAGCCGCGCACCGGTCCGGCAAACCGGCCAAAGTACGGTGCGCGGCGTTGGCTTCTCGGGCGTGCCAGAGCGGGTTGCCAAGCGGCCTGGCCGACCTGATGGAAGTGTCTGCACAACCCGCGGTTTTCGGCAATTCTGGCTGGAATAAATAGCCCTGCAAAAAATCGGTCCTCGCAACGCCGCACTTTGCCCGGATGGACTGCTTGCACTGCGTTCATAACAGGCTGACCCCATCGGGCTAGCTGAAATCCGACACTAATTGATGGTGCTGCGACGCAGGTGCATTTACGTACGCGAAGTCCTGTAAAGAATGGAATCACCGTTTGAAAATCAATGGGCCGAATAAGCGGATATACCGATACAAGAAAAAAAACCCACCCTATGATGGTCAGTGAGTGCAAAGCGCCTTTGCTCTTGGGGTAATTGCATGATTTTCAGGACCCGCCAGCGGACCCCTATCCATCGACTTTGAAGGAATTTTTGATATGCCCATGAACGACATCCATCCAGAATCCAGCATCATTTTGGACCGCCGCCAACTCATCACCGGCGCCGCCGCTTTCGGTCTATCAGCAACTTTCGGCGCCATGCCAGCCATGGCCCAAGGTGCACCAAAAAAGGGCGGAACCCTGCGCATGGGCGTGGAAGGCGGCTCAGCATCCGACAGCTTTGACCCCCGCACCTATGCCGACTCGGTGATGATCAACATCAGCCTGATGCTCTGGAACAACCTGGTGGAAGTGGCCGACAACGGCGATGCCACCGGTGAGCTGTTTGAAAACTGGGAAGTCAAACCCGGTGCCGCCGACTGGACCTTTAATATCCGCAAAGGCATTACTTTTGCATCCGGCAAAACACTGGATGCCGACGATGTCATTTACTCGATCAATATGCACCGCGGCGAAACCAAATCGCCCGCCAAAGCCCTGTTGGCCGATATCAAAGAGATCAAGAAAATCTCGCCCACCCAAATCCAGATTCTCATGACCAATGGCAACCTGGATTTGCCATATAACCTGAGCGATTACCACATCATCGTGGTGCCCAATGGCACGACGGATTTCAGCAAGCCCGACGGTACCGGTGCCTACCTGCTGGAAGAGTTCCAGGCCGGTGTGCGCGCCACCTTCAAACGCAAGCCCGGCAACTACTGGAAGCCCAACCGCGGCAACTTCGACCGCGTGGAACTGCGCTACATCGGCGATGCCGCCGCCCGTACCCAGGCGCTGGTGACCGGCCAGGTGGACGTGATCAACCGCGTGGACCCCAAGACCGCCGGGCTGCTGGCCAAGAGCAAGGGCATCAAGCTGTCGCGCACACCGGGTGCCGGCAACCGTTTTGCCTTTGTGGCGCACACCGACAAGTCGCCCTTCAGCAACCCCGACCTGATGATGGCGCTGAAGTTCGGCATCGACCGCAAGAAGATCGTGGACAACGTGTTCTCGGGCTACGCCTCCATCGGCAACGACCACACCGTGGGCGCGAAGATGAAGTACTACGATCCCAAGCAAAAGCTGCACGCCTACGATCCCGACAAGGCCAAGTTCTTCTTCAAGAAGGCCAACATCGCCGGACCGGTGGAGTTGCAAGTTTCGGAAGGTGCGTTCTCGGGTGCCACCGACAGCGGCCAGGTGTTCCAGGAGTCGCTGTCCAAGGCCGGTATCCAGCTGGACCTGAAGCGCGTCTCGGGCGACGGCTACTGGGACAACGTCTGGCTCAAGCAGCCCTTCTGCGCGGTGTACTGGGGCAACCGCCCCACCATCGACAACCAGTTGACCAGCACCTTCAAGGCCAACACCACTTGGAACGACACCCACTTCAACAACCCCGAGTTCGAGAAGCTGCTGGTGGCCGCCCGCGTCGAACTGGACCAGCCCAAGCGCGCGCAAATGTACGCACGCTGCCAGGAGCTGATCAGCGAAAACGCCGGCATGGTGTGCTTTGCGGTGCAGGACTACATCGACGCCTACAACACCAAGCTGGGCGGATTGACCGTGTCGGGCCGTTACGACCTGGCCGACGACCGCATCGCCGAAAAAGGCTGGTTCATCTAAGGCTCACCCCCAGGCTACAGCGCAAGCGCTTTCCGCCAACCCCCTGTAAGGGGGCAATAGCAGCAGCCTGGCAGAGCCAGTTCTGCGCTGTTCGCGAAGTAGAAAGCCTGCGTTCTGTTGCTAGCGGGGTGGGGCTTGGCCCCGCTCCGCTTTTTTTGGGTCAACCGCTTGCGTTGCCCTTCAGTCCACTCGGAAATTGCTATGGCAAAACTGATATTGAACCGCTTTTTTTTAGGCGTGCTGACCCTGTTTGCAGTGTCGGTGTTGATCTTTGTGTGCACCGAAATTTTGCCGGGCGACGTGGCTTCGGCGGTGCTGGGCCAGGGGGCTACGCCCGAGGCGCTGGCGGTGTTTCGCAAGGAGCTGGGCTATGACATCCCGTCCTACATGCGCTACTGGAACTGGCTGGTCGGCGTGCTGCACGGCGACCTGGGCATTGCGCTGACCAACAAACGCGTGATCGTGGACGAAGTGCTGCCGCGTCTGGGCAACACCATGTTCCTGGCGGGCTACGCGGCGCTGATCGCGATTCCGGTGGCGGTGGGCCTGGGGGTGTTTTCGGCCATCAACGAAGGCAAGATTTCCGACAAGCTGGCCAACATCCTGTCGCTGATTGCCATCTCGTTTCCCGAGTTTTTTATTGCCTACCTGCTGATCATCTTTTTGTCGGTGAACGTGGACTGGTTCCCGTCGCTGTCCACGGTGTTCAAGGGCATGCCGTTCAGTGAGCGGGTCTACCAGACCACGCTGCCCGCCATCACCCTGACGCTGCTGGTGGCCGCGCACATGCTGCGCATGACGCGCAGCTCGGTGCTGTCGGTGATGTCCACGCCCTACATTGAAATGGCCTTCCTCAAGGGGGCCAAGCGAGGGCGCGTCATCACCCGCCACGCCCTGCCCAATGCGGCCGCGCCCATCATCACGGTGATCGCCCTGAACCTGGCCTACCTGGTGGTGGGGGTGGTGGTGATCGAAGCGGTGTTTGTCTACCCCGGCCTGGGCCAGTTGATGGTGGACGCCGTATCCAAGCGCGACGTGCCGGTGATCCAGGCCTGCGGCCTGGTGTTTGCCATGGTGTTTGTGCTGCTCAACACCGTGGCCGACATTCTGGTGATTCTGGTCAATCCCCGCCTGCGCCACAAACGCTGATAAGAACAAGGAAGCACCCCATGAAATTGTTTGGACAAAAACCCACCCTGTCGGCCTGGTTTGGCCTGACCGTGGTGGCGATATTCATCTTCATCGCCCTGTTCACCCCCTGGCTGGCACCGTATGCCCAGTCGGCCAACATCGGCGAGACCTGGGCCGAGCCCTCCAAGACCATGTGGCTGGGCGGCGACCAGATCGGGCGCGACATGCTCACCCGCATTCTGTACGGCACGCGCATGACGATTGGCGTGGCGCTGGCCATCACCCTGCTGTCGTTCTTCATCGGCATCGTGCTGGGCTTCGTCAGCGCCGTGGTGGGCGGCTGGGTGGATGTGTTCTTCAGCCGCCTGGTGGATGTGATGCTGTCGATTCCCGGCCTGATCTTCGCGCTCATCGTGCTGGGCGTGTTTGGCTCCAGCATTCCGGTGCTGATCATGACCATTGCCGTGCTGGACTCCACCCGCGTGTTCCGCCTGTCGCGGGCGCTGGGCATGAACCTGTCGGTGATGGAGTACGTGGAAGCGGCCCGCCTGCGGGGCGAAGGCCTGTGGTGGATCATCAGCCGCGAAATCTTGCCCAACGCCTGGGCCCCACTGGTGTCGGAATTCGGCCTGCGCTTTTGCTTCAACTTTCTGTTCATCGCCGGGCTGTCGTTCCTGGGCCTGGGCATCCAGCCGCCGTATGCCGACCTGGGCGGCATGGTGCGTGAAAACGCCGCCGCCATCAACTTTGGGATGATGGCCCCGATCTACCCCGCTGCCACCATTGCATTGCTCACCGTGTCGGTGAACCTGGTGGTGGACTGGATGTTGTCCATGGACGCACGCCCCTCCGGTGCCCAGGCAGAACTTTAAGAAAGACGGTTTCACCATGGAAGAAAAAATCATTCTGCAAATCAAGGGTCTGCGCCTGGAGAGTCTGGCGGGCAACGCCATCGTGGACAACGTGGACCTGAACCTGCGCAAGGGCGAAGTGCTGGGCCTGATTGGCGAGAGCGGGGCCGGTAAATCCACCATCGGCCTGTCCAGCATGTGCTACGCCCGCGCCGGGGTGCACATCGCCGGGGGCGAAATCATTCTGGACGGCGTGAACATCCGCGCCCTCAACGCCGACGGGCGGCGCAGCGTGCGCGGCAAACGCGTGGCCTACATCGC
The DNA here is from genome assembly GCA_027923965.1 of Comamonadaceae bacterium OS-1. Lineage (NCBI taxonomy): Bacteria > Pseudomonadati > Pseudomonadota > Betaproteobacteria > Burkholderiales > Comamonadaceae > Comamonadaceae bacterium OS-1. The sequence continues at coordinate 4,273,388 of AP026969.1, read as the reverse complement.
CCAGTCGGCCTCGGCGGCTTTCAACCCGGTCCACACCCTGATGGACCAGGTCTGCGAGGCCCCGCTGCTGCACAAGCTGATGACCCGCACCGAGGCCGAGGCCTGGGCGCGCCAGCTCTTCAAGTCGCTGGATCTGCCCAACCCCGACACCTTTGGGGCGCGCTACCCGCACCAGGCCTCGGGCGGCCAGTTGCAGCGCGCCATGGCGGCCATGGCCATGTCGTGCCGCCCCGACGTGCTGGTGCTGGACGAACCCACCACCGCACTGGATGTGACCACCCAGATCGAGGTGCTGATCCTGCTCAAATCGCTGATCAGGCAGTACAACACCGCCGCGCTCTATATCACCCACGACCTGGCCGTGGTGGCCCAGGTGGCCGACCGCATCAAGGTGCTGCGCCACGGCAAAGAAGTGGAAGAAGGCCAGACCCAGCAAATCTTGACCCAGGCCAAGCAGGACTACACCGCCCGGCTGGTGGCCGTGCGCGGGGCCGCGGCCAGCGAGCGCGCCAACGAGGCCACCGTCAAGCCCGAGACCGTGCTGTCCATCAAGGACTGCCAGGCCTATTACGGCGATTTCCATGTGGTCAAAGGTGTGTCGCTGGATGTCAAAGGCGGCGAAACCGTGGCCGTGGTGGGCGAGTCCGGCTCGGGCAAATCCACCCTGGCGCGCATCGTCACCGGCCTGCTGCCGCCCAAAAGCGGCGAAATCATCTTCCAGGGCAAGGCCTTGCCGCGTGCCCTCAAGGCGCGTGACAAAGAGCTCAAGCGCCGCATCCAGCTGGTCTACCAGATCCCCGATGTGGCCATCAACCCCCGGCACAACCTGCTGGATATCGTGGGCCGCCCGGTGCAGTTCTACTTTGGCCTGGGCCGCCAGGCCGTGCTGGAGCGCGCCAAGGAGCTGATGGCGCTGGTGGAGCTGCCGGTGGAATTCTTGCAGCGCCGCCCCGGCCAGTTGTCGGGCGGGCAAAAGCAGCGCGTGTGCATTGCCCGCGCCCTGGCCGCCAAGCCTGAGCTGATCATCCTGGACGAACCCACTTCGGCACTCGATCCGCTGGTGGCCGAGGAAATCCTCAAGCTGCTTCGCAAGCTGCAGGCGGAGCTGGGCCTGTCGTACGTGCTGATCACCCACGACCTGGATGTTGTGCACCGCATCGCCCACCGCACGGCGGTGATGCTGCAAGGCCAGTTTGTGGCGTTTGACCAGACCGACAAGATCTTCCACAACCCCGAGCATCCCTACACCCGCAAGCTGATCACCGCGGTGCCGGAAATGCGGGTGGACTGGCTGGACGGCGTGCTGGCCGAACGCGCGGCAGCCACCGCCTGACCCGCAGCCTCTAGACCCCCAGGGCCGGGCTGCCAAGTCCGGCCTTTTTTTCATCTGCTTTTTTATGCAAAACCACACCGCGCGCGGCATCTTGTGCCTATGCCTGGGCGTTCTCGTGTTCTCGCTGCAGGACGCGATCATCAAGCAGGTCAGCGGAGCCTACCCGCTCACCGAGGTGGTGGCCATCCGCTCGCTGGTCGGGGTGCCGGTGCTGCTGGCCCTGGTGCAGCACGAGGTAGGCTGGCGGGCGTTGTTCACGTCCCGCTGGGGCGTGTTGGCCCTGCGTGCGCTGATTTTGTTTGTGTCGTACACGGCCTACTACATGGCGTTTCCGGCGCTGCCGCTGGCCGATGCGGTGGCGCTGTATTTCACCGTGCCCTTGTTCGTGACTGCGCTGGCCGGGCCGTTTCTGGGCGAAAAATCGGGTTGGAAAGTCTGGCTGGCGGTGGTGGTGGGCTTTGCCGGTGTGATGGTGATGCTGCAGCCCGGCAGCGGCCTGTTCGAGCCCGCCGCGCTGCTGTCATTGCTGTCGGCGGCCATGTACGGCAGCTCCATGCTGATGGCGCGCCGCTTGGGCACCACCCAGGCCGCGTCGGTGATGTCGTTCCACCAGAACGCGTTTTTCCTGGTGGGGGCCCTGGCCACGGCCCTGGTCTTGCACCAACTGGGCATCGTGCGGGCAAGCCACCCCAGCCTGTCGTTTCTGGTACGCCCCTGGGTGTTGCCCACCCTGCTGGACGGCAGCCTGATGGCGGTGTGCGGCGTGGTGGCTGCTGTGGGCACGCTGTTTCTCACCAGCGCCTACCGCATGGCCCGGGCCAGCATCGTCACGCCGTTCGAGTACACCGGCATTTTGTGGGCCCCCACCTGGGGTTATTTGTTCTTCCACGAGGTGCCGCGTGCCACCACGGTGCTGGGCGGGGCCATCGTGGTGGTCGCCGGGCTGGTGGCCTTGCGTGTGGCCCATAGAACCTGACCGGCACAAAAAAGCCGCGACGGGTCGCGGCTTTTTTGCGTACTATGCTTTTTATAGCTGCTTTCGCTCATCCCATAAGCGCTAGCGGCCTAAATGGCATGTAACTCAGTCGTCGCTCAAGAGCACGTTGTAAATGACTGCGCCGAGGATGGCGCCTACGATGGGTGCCACCCAGAACAGCCACAGATCGCCCATGGCACCGGGCACAAACAGCGCGGGGCCGGTGCTGCGGGCGGGGTTCACCGAGGTGTTGGACACGGGGATGGACACCAGGTGGATCAGCGTCAGGCACAGGCCGATGCTCAGGCCGCCAAAGGCACCGGCAGCGCGCTTGGCGGTAGAACCCAGGATCACGATCAGGAAGATGGCCGTCATCACCACTTCGGTGACCAGCACCGACTGCATGCTGAAGCCGCCGGGCGAGTGGGCACCAAAGCCGTTGGTGGCAAATGCGCCCGCGCCGGTGAAGGCCTTGGCGGCATCAAAGTCGGCCTTGCCCGACACGATCAGGTACAGCACGGCCGCTGCAGCGCACGCGCCCAGCACCTGCGAAATGATGTAACCCGGCAGGCCGCTGGCGGGGAAGCGCTTGCCCACGGCCAAGCCGATCGACACGGCGGGGTTGAAATGGCCGCCCGAGATGGGGCCCAGTGCGTACGCGCCCGTCACCACCGTCAGGCCGAACGCCAGCGACACGCCCAGCAGGCCGATGCCCACGCCCGGAAAAGCCGCGGCCAGCACGGCACTGCCGCAGCCGCCCAAGGTCAGCCAGAAGGTGCCGAGGAATTCAGCGGACCATTTTTTGAGATTGCTATCCATTGTGTTCACTCCTATGTGTATTGAATGCATACATACAGTCGCCATGGGCGAAACCTGCACGCGGCGGCCATCATCGTCGCAGGTGAATGTGACGCAGGCAACTAATTCACACATTTCGAGGTTTTTTGCTGGGGAATTTGTAATAACCATTTACAAATATGAAAGTTCATTGACACCTGAGTGCGTTGTTGAAGGCAATGGTCTTGCAATTGGCCCACCCGGCCATAATTGAGGGTTGCCCGGCAACACCGAGTGCCGACACCTCTTTTTCGAACCATCCACACACACGAACATGACCAAGCAAACGCTTTCCTTCCAGGCCGAAGTGGCCCAACTGCTGCACCTCGTCACCCACGCGCTGTATTCCAACAAGGAAATTTTCATGCGCGAGCTGGTGTCCAACGCCTCCGACGCGTGCGACAAGCTGCGCTTTGAGGCCATTGCCAACCCCGGCCTGTACGAAGATGCGCCCAACCTCGAGGTGCGCGTGTCCTTCGACAAGGATGCCAAAACCCTCACCATCACCGACAACGGCATCGGCCTCACGCAGCAGGAAGCCATCGACAACCTGGGTACCATCGCCAAGAGCGGCACCAAGGACTTTGTCAGCAAGATGTCGGGCGACCAGAAGGCCGACTCGCAGCTCATCGGCCAGTTCGGCGTGGGCTTTTACTCCGGCTTTATCGTGGCCGACCGCATCACCGTCGAATCTCGCCGCGCCGGTGTGCCCGCCAATGAAGGCGTGCGCTGGTCCAGCGACGGCGGTGCCGCCGGGGGCGACGCGTTCGAGGTCGAAAACATCACCCGCGAAAAGCGCGGCACCAGCGTCATCCTGCACCTGCGCGACGACGCGCTGGACTACGCATCCGCCTGGAAGCTCAAGTCCATCATCGGCAAATACTCCGACCACATCAGCCTGCCCATCCTGATGGAAAAGGAAGAGTGGAAAGACGGCGACCTGATCAACCCCGAAGACGAAAACGGCGGCCGCCAGCCCGGTGGCATGGTCAACACCGGCGAATGGGAAACCGTCAACAAGGCCAGCGCCATCTGGGCCCGCGCCAAGAAAGACATCAGCCAGGAACAGTACGACGACTTCTACAAGCAGATCAGCCACGACTTCGAAGCCCCGCTGGCCCACACCCATAACCGCGTCGAAGGCAGCACCGAATACACCCAGCTGCTCTACGTGCCTGGCAAGGCCCCGCAAGACCTGTGGAACCGCGACAAAAAGGGCGGCCTCAAGCTCTATGTGAAGCGCGTCTTCATCATGGACGATGCCGAAGCTCTGTTGCCCAGCTACCTGCGCTTTGTGAAGGGCGTGGTCGATTCCGCCGACCTGCCACTGAACGTGTCTAGAGAGCTGCTGCAGGAAAGCCGTGATGTCAAAGCCATCCGCGAAGGCTGCACCAAGCGCGTGCTGGGCATGCTGGAAGACCTGGCCAAGCACAACGCACTGCCTGAAGCCTCGGCTGATGGCGTGACCGATGTGGTGTCTGACGAAGACAAGGCCCTGGTCGGCAAGTACAGCCAGTTCTACGCCGAATTCGGCGCGGTCCTCAAGGAAGGCCTGGGCGAAGACTTCGCCAACCGCGACCGCCTGGCCAAGCTGCTGCGCTTTGCCAGCAACACCACCGACACCACCACCGTGTCGCTGGCCGACTACAAGGCGCGCATGAAAGAAGGCCAGGAAGCCATCTACTACATCACCGCCGACAACGCCGCCGCTGCCAAGAACAGCCCGCAGCTCGAAGTCTTCAAGAAAAAGGGCATCGAAGTGCTCTTGATGACCGACCGCGTGGACGAGTGGGCGCTGAACTACCTGCACGACTTTGACGGCACCCCGCTGCAGTCCGTCGCCAAGGGTGCGGTCGACCTGGGCAAGCTGCTGGATGAGGACGAAAAGAAAGCCGCCGAAGCCGCCGCCGAAACCTTCAAGCCCCTGCTGGCCAAGCTGAAAGAGGCCCTGAAAGACAAGGCTGAAGACGTGCGCGTCACCACCCGCCTGGTCGACAGCCCCGCCTGCCTGGTGGTGCAAGACGACGGCATGAGCACCCAGCTCGCCCGCATGCTCAAACAAGCCGGCCAGACCGCCCCCGAAGTCAAACCCGTGCTGGAAGTCAACGCCGAACACGCCCTGGTGAAGAAGCTGGAGGGCTCGGTGCACTTCAACGACCTGGCCCACATCCTGTTCGACCAGGCCCTGCTGGCCGAAGGCGGCTTGCCTGCGGATCCCGCCGCGTACGTCAAACGCGTGAATGCGCTGCTGGTGTAAATGGATTTATACGAAAAGTGGCTCTGGCGCTTATGGAATAGGCGTGAGCAGCTACTGATTTCGTAGCGTCAGTGTGATAGAGAAGCCTCGCGGTTGTGAGACTGGCGGGGCTTTTTTGTAGCTTTTTATTCAATTCATCTGTTCAGCAAACTAGACAAATAAGTATGTTTTGATTAAATTGATGGACATATGAACACGTTAGTCGATTCCTCCATCCTGCAACGCCAGCTGCTGCTGCAACTGGGTGACCGGCTGCGCCGTCTGCGCAAGGCACGCAAGCTGAGCACGGTCGAGGCTGCCAGCCGCGTGGGCATCTCACGCACCACGCTCAGCGCTGTCGAGGCCGGTGACCCGGCTCCGTCCATCGGCACGTATTTGCGCGTGATGTCGGTGCTGGGGGTTGGCAGTGACCTGGCCCTGCTGGCGGGCGATGTGCTGCAGCCCGCCCCAGCCGACTCCGCCGCCGCCCGCTCCCTGCGCAGCCCGCCCCAGGTGCAGGTGATGGTGACCACCGACCCCACCCGGCACCAGGCCCAGGACCTGCAAAGCCTGGTGCTGCACGAGGAAGCCGTCCGGCGGGTGCGCGCCGACCCCGCGTTGCTGCAACAGGCCCAAGACCTGCTCCAGACTTGGCTCGGCGCGGGCAACCACCGCTCGACCAGCCTGTGGCTGGAATGGCAAGACATTCTGGAAGGCGGCCAGTGGCGCAAGGTACTGGGCCGCACGCGCCGCGCGCAAGAGCTGCGCCAGGCATCTCCGTTGACCCCCATGCTGCCACCCGCCGTGCGCGAGCGCATCCTCGCCGAGCTGGGCAGCCTGGTTGACGACAATTACCTTGGCCGGTTAACGACAACTATGTTGGCCGGTTAGCGGCCTACACCGGGCGGGTCCGGGAGGCGGGGCTACCGTTGAACCTTCGAACATGAATCGAAGGTAGACGGCATGCCCGGCAAGAGAATCACGGACCACCAAGTGCACAAGTACAAGCAACACCGCAACCAGCTTAGCCAGGTCGCGTCTGCCGCCAAGGCCGGCATCAGTGAACGCAGCGCCCGTCGCATTGAAGACGCCAACCATCTGCCCTCACAGCGCCCCGAACGGAACTGGCGCACCCGCCCCGACCCATTGGAGGCGGTCTGGGACAGTGAAGTCGTGCCACTGTTGCAAACGGATGCCCGGCTCAATGCCGTTACCCTGCTCGAAGAGCTGCAACGCCGCTATCCGGGTCAGTGGGACAGCAGCGTGCTGCGCACCCTGCAGCGCCGTGTCCGTCAGTGGCGTGCCAAGTACGGCGCCGAACGCGAGGTCTACTTCGCCCAGGAGCACCCGCCCGGACGCCAGTGCCTGTCGGACTTCACCGTGCTCGATGAGCTCTGCGTCAAGATTGACGGGGTTGTGTTTGCCCATCGTCTGTACCAGTTTGCATTGGCCTATTCCGGTTGGCGCCACGCCACGGTCATCGACTCCGGCGAGAGCTTCATGGCGCTATCCACCGGACTGCAAGCGGCCCTCTGGGCCTTGGGCGGCGTGCCGGAAGAACACCGCACCGACAGTCTGTCGGCGGCGTTCAACAACGTGGCCGAGCAAGAAGAGCTGACGCGCCGCTATGCCGGCTTGTGCAGCCACTACGGTCTGCGGGCTACACGCTGCAACCCGGGCCAGTCCAACGAGAACGGCTCCATCGAATCGCGCCACGATTCCCTCAAGACGGCGCTCGACCAGGCCTTGCGGCTGCGCGGCAGCCGCAGCTTTGGGCTGCGCCGAGAATACGAGGCGTTTGTCGACACCATCGTGCAGCGCATGAATGCACGCACCACCAAGTTGCTGGCCATCGAGCGCACCATGCTCAAGGCCTTGCCGGTGCGGCGCACCGCCGAGTTCGAAGAGATTCCGGTACGGGTCAGCAAGTACGCCATCTTCACCGTCAAGGGTGCGCAGTACAGCACGCCAAGCCAGTTGATTGGGCACCGGTTGATGGTGCGTCAGTACGCCGAGCACATTGAATGCTGGCTAGGTGGCCAGTGTGTGTTGAGCCTTGCGCGTGCCAGGCCGGGCGACGGCCAGCGCCATGGACGCTCGATTGATTACCGCCATTTAGTTGGCGCATTGAAACGCAAGCCCGGCGCCTTTGCGCGTTGGGTGCTGCGCGATGCCGCCTTCCCGCGTGCGGTGTACCGCCAGACCTGGGAGCGTCTGGCTGGCAGCAAGCCCGAGCGCGAAGCCTGCAAGACCATGGTGGGCCTGCTGGTCCTGGCCGCCGATGGGCACGAGGCGCAGTTGGCGCAGGAGCTGGAGCAACTCATCGAACTCGACCAGTTGCCCGACCTGCATGCGCTGACGCTATTGCTGGCACCCCCGCGTGCAGAGATACCGCAGGTGATGGTGACGCTGCCGGCCTTGGCCAGTTACGACGCGCTGTTTGAGGTGGCCCCATGAGCGCGGCGCCAATTAGCACGTCAATTACCGCCACATCGGCACGTCTGGGCGTGATGCTCACAGACCTGCGCCTGCCCACCATCAAGCGCCTGGCGGGCGACCTGTGCGCACTGTCGGACCTTGAGGGTTGGCCCGCACACCGCCTGCTCGAAGCGTTACTGGAGCACGAAATCAATGAACGAGAGTCTCGCCGCATTGACCGCCACCGCGTGGAGTCCGGGCTCAGCCCGGATAAACGCCTCTCCAGCTTTGACTTCACGGCCGTTCCCACCGTGTCCAAGGCCCAGGTGATGGCACTGGCCGAAGGTACGCAGTGGCTGGACCGGGGCGCCAACGTACTGCTGTTCGGGCCACCCGGCGTGGGCAAGAGCCATTTGGTATGTGCTCTGGGCCATGCCCTGATTGATGCCGGGCGGCGGGTGCTGTTTACGCGCTGTTCGGACCTGGTGCAGCGCTTGCAGGCGGCCCGGCGGGACTTGCGACTGCCGCAGGAATTGGCCAAGCTGGACCGGTTTGACTTGCTGATTCTGGATGACCTGAGCTATGTACGGCGAGACCAGTCAGAAACCTCTGTGCTGTTCGAGCTCATATCGGAGCGTTATGAACGCAAGAGCCTGGCCCTCACTGCCAACACGCCGTTCTCCCAATGGGGCGAGGTGTTTGTGGAACCGGCTATGACGCTGGCGGCCGTTGACCGCCTGGTACACCACTCGACGATTCTGGAAATGAATGTGGAGAGTTACCGCCGACGAGCAGCTCAGCAGCAAGCCCCAGCAGTACGCAAGGCACGTTCAACGACATAAAGATTCAAAATCATTCCCCGCTTTCCACCGGCCAGGATAGTTGTCGCCGAGCGGTCAAGATAGTTGACACCGACCAGCAGCCTTAAAAAGGGCATCGTCCTCGGCCAGGAGCCAGCGCCATGAACCGCGACGAACTGGAGCACCTCATCCGCGCCAGCGGAGCCATCACCAACCAGTACGAGCTGGTGATCGTGGGTAGCCAATCGATTCTGGGGTCGATCCCGTACCCGGAACCCGAATTCAAAATGTCCGCCGAGGCTGACATCTACCCCCTGCACGCCCCGAGCTGGCCGACCAAATCGATGGAAGCATTGGCGAGGGATCTGTGTTCCACAAGACCAACGGCTACTACGCCCAGGGCGTGGGCCCCGAGACGGCCATCCTGCCCGAGGGCTGGCAAGACCGCCTGCACAAAGTCCAAAACGGCAATACCGACAGCCTCATCGGCTGGTGCCTGGACGTGCTGGACCTATTCATGTCCAAAGCGTTCGCGGCCCGCGACAAGGACCACGTGTTTTGCAGCGCCTTACTCAAGTTCGGCCACGTGCAGATTCAACAGGCATTGGAACTGGTGCCCCGCATGCCTATTCCGGCCGATGACCGCAGGCGCTTGGCGGCGCGTATTCGCCGGTGGGCGAAGTAACGGGGGCGATGTGGACCTCGGAGAATTCAAAATACAGCCGTGACTCTGCCTGGTGGTGCAAGACGACGGCATGCACACCCAGCTTGCCCCCGAAGTCAAACCCGTGAATGCGCTGTTGGTCTAAGTGGAGTGCATTTAAGCGGCGAAAAGTGCCTCTTGTGCTTATTGGATAAGCGTAGGAGGCTTGTGCTGGTCTAATTCCCCCGGACACCTCGATAGGTGGAATCCACCTGGACGAGAAATATGACCAAGAAGCAAAGACGGACATTCAACGCGGAGTTCAAGCTGCAAGTCGTGCAGATGATTCGCGAGCAGGGCTTGAGCGTGACTGAGGTTTGCCGCGACCTAAAGCTCGGCGAGACGGCCGTAAGGCGCTGGCTGGCGCAAGCCGATGAAGAGGCTGCAGGCCGACCCGGTATCGGCAAACCGCTCACCGCCGAGCAGCAACGCATCCGCCAGTTGGAGGCCGAGAACAAGCAACTGCGCGGCGACGTAGATATCCTAAAAAAAGCATCGGCCTTCTTTGCCCGCGAGCTTCGATGAGCTACCAGTTCGTCGAGCAGTTGCACAAGAAGGCCGTCACCGTTGAGCGGCTATGCCGGGTGCTGGGCGTCAGCCGTTCAGGCTACTACGGTGCCCGTCAGCGCACCAAGCTCGCGCCCAAGGCCTGCTTGCTCAGCACGCAATTGAAGGCCGAGTTTGCCGCCAGCGGCCGCGTCTATGGCAGCCGTCGCCTTGGCGCGGTGCTGCGTGCTCAGGGGCTGCACATCGGGCGTTACCGCGTACGGCGTTTGATGCGCGAGAACAGGCTGCGGGCCCTGTGGCGGCGCAAGTTCGTCCACACCACCGACAGCGGTCATGCGCTGCCGGTCTCAGACAACCTGCTGGCACGGCGCTTCAATCCGAACCTCCCTAATCAGGCCTGGGTGAGCGACATCACCTACATCCGCACGCGCAGCGGCTGGCTGTACCTGGCGGTGGTGCTGGACCTGTACGCGCGCAAAGTCGTGGGCTGGGCGATGGCGCCGACCATGCATGCCGAGTTGGTGTGCGCGGCGCTGCAGTTGGCCATCGCGCAGCGCCGCCCCGCGCCAGGGCTGATTATTCATTCCGACCGTGGAAGCCAATACGCCAGCGCGTTGCACCAGGCATTGCTGGTGCGCCACGGCTTGGTCGGCAGCATGAGCCGCAAGGGCAACTGTTGGGACAACGCGGTCATGGAGCGCTTCTTCCTGAGCCTCAAGACGGAGCGGGCTTGGCAGCGCGATTACGCCAACCACGCTGAGGCCATGACCGACATCGCCGACTACATCGTTGGCTTCTACAACAGCGTACGGCTGCACTCCAAACTGGGCAACTTGCCACCCAATGCTTTCGAGCAGCAATCGGCAATCAAACAACCTATCGCGGTGTCCGAAAAAACTTGACCAGCACAGCTACTGATTTCGTAGCATCAGTGCGATGGAGAAACACCGCGGTTGCGAGACCTGCGGGGCTTTTTTGTGGGTTGAGCGCTTTGCGCCGACTGGAATGCAATGCAATCGATGGTTTGTATGGCGACTAAGATGTGCTTGTAAATGTTGCGACCAAAACGCCAAATCGCAGCATCAGAAGTCGATGAACCGTAAGTCTTAGCGGATCATCCAACACGGACCCATCACTGGAGAACGGCTATGTCTGATCTCGTCACCACCCTATCCCAGCAAGCCCAAACCCTGCACCCTGCTGACCGTGCACGTCTCGCGGAGATGCTGCTGGACTCCATCCACCAAGGGGCAGACAGCGAAGTGGAGTCCGCCTGGGATGCTGAAATCCTGCGTCGGCTGGACGAAGTGGACCAAGGCACCGCCAAGCTCATTTCTGCCGAAGATGCTTTTGCCCAAGTGCGCCGCGCCTTGCAGTAGACATGGAAGTCCGGTTTCATCCCCAAGCCCTCGCGGAATTGGAGGCGGAGGCGGTGTACTACGAGGCCAAGGTGCCTGGGTTGGGCACACGTTTCGCGAACGAAGTGGAAGCGGCCATCCGCATTGCGACAGAGTTCCCGGAAATGGGTTCACCTTTCAAGTTTGGCACCCGCCGGGTTTTCCCCAAAAAGTTTCCGTTTTCTATCGTCTACCGCCTGCGCGATGCGGACATTGAGGTGCTGGCCGTGGTTCCCGATGCGCGCAAGCCGAGCTACTGGCGCCATCGGCGCGTGGACGGTTGATGCCACCATCTCCGCCCCCGGCTGGCGCTAATTGTTACAGCAGCCCGACCCTGTTTCCCCGGAAAATGGCGGTTTTGCCTGCATAGGAGCCCGCCAATGACCGCACCCAACACCTCCGGCACCGTCCGCCTGCACCGCGTCCTGCGCGCCCCGCCCGAGCGCGTCTACCGGGCATTCCTCGACCCCGATGCACGGGTCAAGTGGCTGCCGCCGCATGGGTTTACGGCCAAGATCCACCATTCGGAGGAGCGGGTGGGTGGCAGCTTTCGCATGTCGTTCACCAACTTCGGCACCGGCCACAGCCATTCGTTTGGCGGCACCTTCACCGAACTCACGCCGCACACGCAGATCCGCTACACCGACACGTTTGACGACCCCAATCTGCCGGGCGAGATGCAGGTCACGGTGACGTTTCGCCAGGTCGTCTGCGGCACCGAGCTGAACATCGTGCAGGAAGGGATTCCGGCGGTGATTCCGGTGGAGTTTTGCTACCTGGGCTGGCAGGAGTCGCTGGGTATGCTGGCGCAACTGGTGGAGCCAGAGATTCCCGATGGCGCTTAAAAGTTTGCGTGTGGCTGGTGTGGTGGCCGCATCCCTGCTGCTGGGCGCTTGCAGCTCGGTGGGCGTGGGGGTCAGCGTGCCGATTTTCCCCGGTGTCAGCATCGGCATTGGCGGCGGCTCGGGCGGCATGCATCTGGGTGTGGGGGCCGGGGTGGGACCGGTGGGTGTGGGCGTAGGCGTGAACCAGCGCGGCCAGGTGAGCACCGGCGTGGGGGTGGGCACCAGCACCAACGTGGGGGGCGCGCAGGTGGGGGTGGGTGTGGGAACCAGCACGGTGATCTACGACCCGCAGCAACAGCCGCAACAACGGCCAGGCCGGTAGCCGTTTTTGCTATGTAAAAGATAGCTGCTTGTGCTGGTGGAATAAGCACAGGCGGCCAAAAAAGCTTCAACATTTATGCCATCTGAACCTCTGCGTCTGGCCGTGTTGACGGGCGGCTCCACCGGTCTGGGCCTGGCGCTGTGCGAGGCTTTGGCCGAGCGCGGCTACCGGGTGCTGGAGTTTTCGCGCAGCGCGCCGCATGCCTATTCGGTGCGCCTGGATCTGGCATCGCCTTTGGAGAGCCAGCGCATCGCCGCTGCAGCCATGGCGGCCGTTGCCGATCTTGGCGATGTGGCCGAGCTGCTCGTCATCCACAACGCGGGCACCCTGGACCCGATCGGCCCGGCCTCGCGCAAAGACCCGGCGGCGGTGCTGGCGCAACTGAACATCAATTTCACCTCCTGCATCCTCGTGCTCTCGGCCATCGTGGCGCGGTTCCAGGCCACGCCGTGCCGCAAGGTGCTGGCCAATATCTCGTCAGGGGCCGCGCACAAGGGCTACGCGGGATGGTCGCTGTACTGCGCCGCCAAGGCGGGCATGGAGCACTATGTGCGCGCACTGGCGCTGGAGCAGCAGACCGAACCACAGCCTTTCATCCCCGTCAACATCGACCCCGGCGTGGTGGATACCGGCATGCAGGCCTTCATCCGCAGCGCATCGGCAGCCGACTTCCCCGAGCTGGCGCGCTTTATCCGCCGCAAAGACGAGGGCGGGCTGGTGCCGCCCGCCCAGGTGGCGGCCGCGGTATGCCGCGTCCTCGCCTTGCCATCGCTGGTGGGCGGTGCGCGCTACGAGGCGGCGGGCGGGCCGCCCGGCTGATCCCACCCCGCCCAATTCCGCCCGTGTTGTACCGCAGCGGTAGTTATGGATAAAAAGTGCCGCTTGTGCTGATACAGAGCGCGTGAACAGCTGCGGAAAAGATAGCATCTCGCACGGCACCCGGCGGCAAGTTTCTTACACTCCCTGCCATGCACTCTCCGAATCTCCTGGCCCGCCCGTACCGCTGGCACTACGGCAGCACCGCCCTGCTGGCGGCCGCGCTTCTTGCCTGCATCGCCCTGGGGCACGAGGGGCGGCGCGTGGCGCAGTTGGCGCTGTTGGCGGTGCCCATGCTGGCCTGGCTGGTCTGGCCGGTGCGCAGTGCGGGCGCGCACCACCTGCGCACGGCCATGGTCTGGCTGTGGGCGATGGCGTTTGTGCTGGACGGCATGGTCCGGGCGTACCTGCTGGCCACCTACCAGGCCGCCCCCGAGGGCGCGCTGGTGCTGGGGTCTGCCGCCAATACCAACCCGCGGGAAAGCGCGGAATACCTCTCGACGCAATGGCGTGAGATGGCGGTCTGGGCCGCGCTGGCGCTGGCTTGCGCGGTGCTGCTGGGCTGGTGCGCGCACCGTGGCGCGCGTGCGGCGGTGTCTGCGCCCGGCGCGCGTCGCCCGTACCCGCGCTGGGCGATGGCTTTGGCCTGCGTGCTGCTGTTGGCCGCCACGCTGGCGTATGCCAGCAAGCCCTGGCGGCGGCTGCATCCTTTGCTGTTCTGGCCGAACTGGGTGCAGTCCCTGCACACCTTGCGCGGGCAATGGAGCGACCAGCAGCAGGCGCGCGACCGGGCCCTGCAGCGCGCCCAGGCCGCCGCCCCCACGCTGGCGCAGACGGGCCCCGCCACCGTGGTGCTGGTCATCACTGACAGCATCAACCGCGATAACCTGGCGCTGTACGGCTATGGCCGCCCCACCACGCCGCGCCTTTTGGCGCAGAAGGCGCAGTTGGGCAGCCAGATGCAGGTGCTGCGCAATGCCTGGTCGGTCGATGCCAGCACCTTGCCCGCGATGCGCAGCATGCTCAATTTTGGCCAGCCCGAGAGCGAAGACCCGCTGCACCTGCTGGCCTTGGCCCGCGCGGCGGGCTACAAGGTCTGGTGGATCAGCAACCACGACGACATGGCGATCGAGCAAAAGCACGGGCGGCTGGCCGATGTGGTCGATATGGTGAACCGCACGCCGGGCCGGGCCAGTGCCTCGCTCGACAGCGAGCTGCTGGACTGCGTGCAAGAGGCCCTGCAAGACCCGAACCCGCGCAAGCTGGTGGTGGTGCATCTGATGGGGGCCCATCCGCACTACCGCTTGCGCTTTCCGGATGGTGCCAACCCCTTTGAAGACAGCGCAGACGGCGTGGAAACCGGCCTGCTCCAGGCAGGCCGCAGCGCCTGGGTGCGCCAGTTCCGGCGCGAATACGACGCGGCCGTGCTGTACCACGACACGGTGGTGTCCGAGCTGCTGCAGATGGCGCGGGATACCGGCACGCCGCAGACGTACAAGGCCTGGATGTACCTGTCCGACCACGGCCAGGAAGTCGGGCATGCCAGCGACCGCGCAGGCCACAGCCCGACCACCCCCTCGGGCTACCGCATTCCTGCCGTCATCTGGCGCAACCAGCCCAGCGCAGACCTGGCGGCACAACCGTTTCGCGCCGACTGGGCCGCCTGGACGGTGGCCGACCTGCTGAACATCCAGTGGGCCGGCAACCAGCCCCGCCGCAACGTGCTGCAACCGGGCTACCAATGGCAGGCCCCGGTGCTGCCGGTGCACATCCCATCGTTTGCCGATTAGGGCTGCGGTCTATACCCGCACCCGCTGCTTCTGCCAGATCACCAACCCGATGCCGCCCAGGACGGCCACCGAGGCCAGCACCAGGCGCAGGCTGGCCGATTCGCCCAGAAAGGCGATGCCGCCCAGCGCTGCCAGCACCGGCACGCTGAGCTGCACGCTGGCCGCCGTGGTGGACGACAGCGTGGGCAAGGCGGTGTACCAGATGGCGTAGCCAATGCCCGATGCCAGCGCGCCCGAGGCTGCCGCGTAGAGCAGGCCCGCGGTGTCCAGCGACAGGTGGGCATAGCTGGCCGCCGTCAGGGCCAGCGCCAGGGGCACCGCCCGCACAAAGTTGCCTGCGCTCACCGCCAGCGGGTCGCCCGCGCCCTTGCCGCGCAAGGAGTACACGCCCCAGGCCACGCCCGCACCCAGCATCAGCATGGCGCTGGCCAGCGGCGGCGCGGCCAGGCCGGGTAGCAGCAAGGCCAGCAGCCCGGCCAGGGTGAGCACCACCCCGGCGCATTGCAGGGGCCGCAAACGCTCGCCCGCCCAGAGGCCATGGCCGACCATGGTGGCCTGCACCGCGCCGAACAACAGCAGCGCGCCGGTGGCCGCCGACAGCTGCACATAGGCCCAGGAAAACCCCGCCGCATACGCGCACAGGGCCACGGCGGAAACCCAGTTGCCGTTACCGCTGGGCCGACTGCCACGGCGACATTGCAGTAGCAGCCACAGCGTCAGCGCGCCCGCCACCAGCCGCACGCTGGTGAAGCTGGCGGCATCGATGGCGGTGTGGCGCAGCGCCAGGCGGCACAGCAGGGAATTGCCCGCAAAGGCCAGCATGGCGCAGGCCGTCAGCAGCAGGGAGCGGGTGCGGGTCATGGCGGCATCCATTTGTCGGGGCGGAGGGGCCATCTTATCCGCCAGGCCTTCGGTAGGCCCGCAGACGAATGTGTGTGTTTTAGGCCGTCTGTGCTTATCCGTCAAGCACAAGCAGCTCTTAAAAATAGAGCAAATACCGCGTGTTGCGGTAGGGTTGTTTCAACTTGCTGAGACAGTCAGCGGTGCGTCGGCAGCGCGTTCAGCGGGATGCGCAAGTAGGCCACACCGTTGTCGTCGGCGGGCGGGAAGTTGCCTGCACGCACATTCACCTGGATGGACGGCAGGATCAGTGTGGGCACCTCCAGGGTGGCATCGCGGGCGGTGCGCATGGCCACAAAGTCGGCTTCGCAAATGCCGTCGCGCACATGGATGTTGTGGGCGCGCTGCGCGGCCACCGAGGTCTGCCAGGCGGGCGCACGGGCGGTGGGCGGGTAGTCGTGGCACACGTACACCGTGGTCTCGGGCGGCAGGGCCAGCAGGCGGTGGATGGAGGTGTAGAGCTGGTGCGCGTCACCTCCCGGAAAGTCGGCGCGGGCCGTGCCCACGTCGGGCATGAACAGCGTGTCGCCCACAAACACCGCGCCATCCACCCGGTAGGCCATGTCCGCCGGGGTGTGGCCGGGCACCAGCAGGGCGGTGGCCTCGATCTCGCCGATGTGGAAGGTTTCGCCGTCCTGGAACAGGTGGTCGAACTGGCTGCCGTCGGGCACAAAGCTGCGCTCCAGGTTGAACAGCTGTTTGAACGTGGCCTGCACCGTGCGGATACGTTCGCCGATGGCGATGCGCCCGCCCAGCTGGCTTTGCAGATAGCGCGCGCCCGAAAGGTGGTCGGCATGGGCGTGGGTTTCCAGAATCCAGTCCAGCTGCAGGCCCTGCTCCCGCACATAGGCCACCAACCGGTCGGCAGATGCGGTGGCGGTGCGGCCCGACTTGAAGTCGTAGTCCAGCACCGGGTCGATGGCGGCGGCGCGGCGGGTGGCCGGGTCCCAGGCGATGTACGAGACGGTCCAGGTTGCGGGGTCAAAAAAGCCTTCGGTGTGCAAGCGGGGGGTCATGGTGGTGCCTTACAGTTATTTGACATATATTATATAAATAAATATAATGAATGCAAATCCACTCTCCACAACCCCATGACACACGCCCCCCCCGCCATCGACCCCGCCGTGCTGCGGGGTGCCGCCCACCACGCGGTGGCCGCCATGAAAGTGCTGGCCAACGAAGACCGTTTGCTGTTGCTGTGCCAGTTGTCGCAAGGCGAGATGTGCGTCGGCGACCTGGAGCTGCAGTTGGACATCCGCCAGCCCACGCTGTCGCAGCAGCTAGGCGTACTGCGCAGCGAGGGCGTGATCAGCCCGCGCCGCGACGGCAAGAACATTTACTACAGCGTCGCCGACCCGGCGATGCTGGAAATTCTGGCGGTGCTGTACCGCCTGTACTGCCCCAAGGAGGCGTGATGGCCATCGACTGGAACCACTTCACTCCGCTGGCATCGCTGGCCGGAGGCGCGTTGATCGGCCTGGCGGCCGCCTTGTTTGTGCTGCTGAACGGGCGCATTGCCGGTATCAGCGGCGTGCTGGGCGGGCTGCTGGTGCCCACCCGGGGCGACATCGCCTGGCGGCTGGCCTTTGTGCTGGGCCTGGTGGGCGCGCCGCTGGTGTACCTGCAGTTTGCCCCGCTGCCCGTGCCGCAGATCGACGCGGGCACCGGCACGCTGGTGCTGGCCGGGCTGCTGGTGGGCGTGGGCACGCGCTATGGCGCGGGCTGCACCAGCGGGCACGGCGTGTGCGGGCTGTCGCGCCTGTCGCCGCGCTCCCTGGTGGCCACGGTCGCCTTCATGGCCGCGGGCTTTGCCACGGTGTTCGTGGTGCGCCACATCTTGGGTGGGTAAGGAGGGTTCCATGGTTTTTATCGCTGCATTGTTTTCGGGCCTGGTGTTTGGCCTGGGCCTGCTCGTCTCTGGTATGGCCAACCCGGCCAAGGTGCTGGGTTTTCTGGACCTGGGCGGGCAGTGGGATCCGTCCCTGGCGTTCGTGATGGGCGGTGCCATCGCCGTGGGTGCGGTGGCGTTTGCGGTGGCCCGGCGGCGTTCCGTGTCGCTGCTGGGCCTTCCCATGCGCTTGCCCAGCAACCGTCACATCGACCGCCGCCTGGTGCTGGGCAGCCTGCTGTTTGGCGTGGGTTGGGGTGTGGCGGGTTTTTGCCCGGGCCCGGCGCTGGTCGGCATCGGCATGGGGCTGGCCCAGGCCGGGGTGTTTGTGGCCGCCATGCTGGTGGGCATGGGCCTGTTCGCGTGGCTGGAACGGCGGTAGCCAGGCTGCCATGACGGGCAACGCCACCTGGCTGGCCGCATGGGCCACCTTATTGATCCTGGCGGGCTACGAGGTGTTGCTGGCGCGTGCCCAGCGCCTCCACCCCGAGCGCCTGGCCCGCACCGCCCATGCCGCCCTGCGGGAGGAGTGGTTTGCCGCCGTGTCGGCACAGGTGGGTTCGGAGTTGTTGGCAGTGCAGACGCTGCGCAACTCGTTGATGTCGGCCACCATGGCGGCCTCCACTGCTGCGCTGGGGCTGATGGGCACCGCCACGCTGGCCGTACCGGCCCTGCACGCCAGCATCGATGCCGCCACCGACTGGCCTATTTTTACCGCCCGGCTGGCCCTGGAGCTGCTGTTACTGGCCGTGCTGCTGGCATCGCTGGTGGCATCGGTGACAGCGGTGCGTTACTACCACCACGCCAGCTTCATCTGTGCCATGCCGGTCGGCTCCGCTGCGCGAGATCGCTGGCGGGCCGTGGGCAGCGCCTACGTGCGGCGGGCCGGCATGTTGTACAGCTGGGGGCTGAAGCACCTGGTTTTGGTGGTGCCCCTGCTGGCATCCATCCTGCACCCGCTGGCAGGGCCGGTGGCCGCCATCCTGGTGGTGGTGGCGCTGGCCGGGTTTGACCGGTTTGGTCTCCAGGATGCTCTGGTTTAAGAGCCATTTAGGCCGCCTGTGCTTATGCGGTGAGCGTAAGAAGCTACTTTTTAGGTAGCAAAAGGTTCAGCGGTCGGCCATGGCCAGGCGCGCCGCCATGCCCAGAAACACCGTGCCCGCCATGCGGTTCAGCCACAGCTGGGCCGCGGGCGAGCGGCGCAGCCGGGTGCTGACGGTGGCGCTGAACCAGGCGATGGCGCCAAAGGTGATCAACGTGGAGGCTATGAAGATGGCACCCAGCACACCAATTTGCGTGGCGATGGGGCCGCGCTCGGCGTGCACAAACTGCGGTAGCAGGGCCAGAAAGAAGAACACGATTTTGGGGTTGGTCAGGTTCATCACCCAGCCGCGCAGGAAGATGCGGCGCAGGTCGGGTTGCTGCTCCACCGGGGCCGCCAGGGTGCCCACCGGGGCGCGAAAAGCCTGCCAGGCCAGGTACGCCAGGTAGAGCGCGCCCACCACTTTCAGCACGGTAAACGCCGTGGCCGATGCCGCAAATACCGCCGCCAGGCCCAGCGCCACCGCCAGGGTGTGCACCGCCAGGCCCAGGCACATGCCCAGCATGGCCACCAGCCCGGCTGTGCGGCCCTGGGTGACCGACTGCATCATCACAAAAATATTGTCCGGCCCGGGCGCAAAACCCAGCATGAAAACCAGGGCGAAGAAGGCGAGGCAGGTGTCGATGGATGGCATAAAAAACCTTTTGGATAGGGTGCGCGGCCAAATTATGCGCTGGGTGGGGGCACCGATAATTCCCGCATGCCCACCCTCCGCAAAACCCAGCTCGACCCCCTCGCCATCGCCTTGCTGCTGGTGTGCTGCATGTTCTGGGGCTTCCAGCAGACGCTGGTGAAGGCCACCATGGCCGAGGTGCCGCCGGTGTTCCAGGCCTGTGTGCGGTTTGCGGTGTCCAGCGTGGCGGTGGCGCTGTGGTGCCGCTGGCGCGGCGTGCGGCTGGGGTTTGCGGCCGAACCGGCGGGGGCCTGGCGCTTCGGGCTGCTGGCCGGGCTGCTGTTTGCGGCGGAATTCGCCTGCATCCACGCCGGGCTGCAGTACACCCTGGCCTCGCGCTTGACGGTGTTTTTGTACAGCGCGCCGTTCTGGGTGGCGCTGCTGCTGCCGCGCTTCATCCTCGGCGAGCGGCTGCGCGGCGGGCAGTGGCTGGGCCTGGGCTGCGCATTCGCGGGCCTGGCGCTGGCCATGGGCGAGGGTTTGTTCCGCCACCCGGCGGGCAACGCGTATCCGCTGGGCTGGTTCGGTGACGCGCTGGGCCTGCTGGCCGGGCTGATGTGGGGGCTGACCACGGTGGTGATCCGCACCACGGCGTTTGCTCGGGTGCCGCCCGAGAAGCAGCTGCTCTACCAGGTGGGTGTGAGCGCCGCCACGCTGCCGCTGGTGTCCTGGGCGCTGGGCGAGCCGTGGAGCTTTCACTTCAGCGGCTTTGCCACCGGCTCGCTGCTGCTGCAGGGGCTGGTGGGCGGCTTTGTGAGCTACCTGGCCTGGATGTGGATGCTGGGCCGCTACCCGGCCACGCGGATGTCGGTGTTTGTGTTTTTGACCCCGGTGTTCGCCCTGCTGTTCAGTGCCTGGTGGCTGGGCGAACCGCTATCGGTGGGGCTGCTGGGCGCCATGGCCCTGGTGGGGGCGGGCATTGTGCTGGTGAACCGCCAGCCGGGGGCGGTGGCCCAGCCGGTCAAAGTTTGATGCTTTTCAGGCTGCCCGTGCTGATTCCATCAGCATGAGCAGCTACTGATTCAATAGCAAGCGCCGAAATTCACCCCTTTTTGCTGCCAAAAGCCAGCAGCAGGCCGCCCACCACAATCGCGCCCACACCGGCCCAGACCGGCACGTTCACGGTTTCCTTTTCTTTCACCGACAGCTCCAGCGGCCCGATTTTGACGGCGGTGGTGTCCTTGGTGTAGCTAAAGCTGCCGTAGACCAGGGCGAGCACGCCTGCGGCGATGAGGGTGACGGCGACGAGTTTGAGGGCATTCATGGGGTCGGGGGATTCCAGGGGTTGTGCGCGGCGGGGTGCTGCGCTGGGGGGGATTTTGCGTTACGTCACATTTGCTTGCAGACAGAACGCACGCCGTCCAGAAACACCGCAGAACTGGCTTTGCCAGGCTGCTGGTGTTGCCCCCTGCAAGGGGGTTGGAGGAAGATGCGCAGCACTGTAGCCTGGGGGTGAGTCAAATTTCCGCCCGTTCGGCCCAGCGTTCGCGCCATTCCTTGAACTTCTCCACCGGCAGTGGCCGGCTCATGTGGTAGCCCTGGGCTTCGTCGCAGCCCTGCTCGCGCAGCAGATTCCAGATGGCCTGGTTTTCCACCCCTTCGGCCACCACGCTCAGGTCCATGGTGTGGGCCAGGTCGATGGTGGAGCGCACGATCTTGGCATCGTCCGGGTCGCGCTCCATGCCCATCACAAAGGATTTGTCGATTTTCAGCTCGTCCACCGGCAGGCGCTTGAGGTAGGCCAGGGACGAGTAGCCGGTGCCGAAGTCGTCGATGCTGAGCTTGAAGCCGCGCTCGGACAGGCGGTTCAGCGTGCCTTCGGCGCGCAGCGGGTCGTCCATGATGGCGCTTTCGGTGATCTCCAGGCAGAAGCCCTCGGGAGCCACGCTGTGCTTGGCCAGCAGCGTGTCCAGCGCGTCCGGGAAGTCCAGCGCCATCAGGTCACGGGTGGACAGGTTGACGGAGATGCGCAAGGGCTGCCCGGGCAGTTGCAGCCCGGCCCACTGGCGGGCGGCCTCGTTGAACATCCACAGGGTGAGCTGGCGCACAAAACCGGTTTGCTCGGCAAACGGGATGAAGCTGTCGGGCGGCACCAGGCCGCGCTCCGGGTGCTCCCAGCGCACCAGGGCTTCGGCGGCAATGACCTGGCCGGTGGCGAGTGCGATCTTGGGCTGCAAAAACAGCCGCAGCTGGTTGTGCTCTACCGCGCGGCGCAGCTCCGACAGCAGGGACAGGGTTTGCTTGCTGGACGAGTCGAGCGCCGGGTCGTAGCGCTGGAAGCCGGTGTTTTTGCGCTTGGCCACGTACATGGCCACCTCGGCTCGGCCCAGCAGGGTGTCCAGCTCCTGTGCGTCCTGCGGCCAGCAGGCGATGCCCATGCTGGCGTTCAGGTCCACCGGCTGGTCGGCCGCCTTGAACGGGGCGACAAACGCGGTGGCAATGGCATGGGCCACCTGCAGGGCGGCCTCGGCATCGGCGTGGTGCAGCAGCACCGAAAACTCGTCGCCCCCCAGGCGGGCCACCAGCGCCTGCTTGTCGCCCACGCAGTCCAGCAGGCGGGTGGCGACCGCCTTGAGCAGTTGGTCGCCCTCGGCATAGCCGAGGATGTCGTTGACGTGCTTGAAGCGGTCCAGGTTGAGGGTGATGACGGCCAGCGGGGGCTGCGGGGCATGGCCGTGGGCGGGCCGCTGGTCCATTTCTATCTTCAGCAGTCGGCGAAAGTTCAGCCGGTTGGGCAGCCGGGTCAGGTCGTCCCAGTAGGCCAGTCTTTCGATCTGGGTTTTATCGTCGGCAATGTCGTTGCGCATCTGGTCAAAGGCCTTGGCCAGATCGCCGATTTCGTCGCGCCGCTCGGTGTGGTGCACGGGCTGGCCGTATTCGCCATCGCCCAGCCGTGTCGCGTCGTCGGCCAGTGAGCGCAGGGGCTGGGTCACGCTGCGTGCCGCCAGGGTGCTGCCCAGGCCAAACAGCAGCAGGCCCAAGGCAGTAATCCACCACATGGTTTTTTTCAATTCTTCGTAAGGGGCCAGCAGTTGGCTGAGTGAGCGCAGCAGCACCGTTTGCGCACTTCCGGTTACCGCCTGCAGGTCGATCGTTTGTGTCACCAGGGTGTCGCCGCCTTTATCCATCTCATTGACCCTGCGGTCTGGTCTTTGCAGGTCTGCCAGGTCTTCCTTTGGCAGCAGGGTCGTCAGGCTGATGTGCGGTACCTGGTCGGGTGTTTCCCGGGTCAGCACCACAACATCCAGGCCGGATATGTCCTTCATGGCCACCGCCATGGCTTGGTCGATGCGGAAACCGACCAGCACCGACTCTGCCAGTGGGGCGCGCATTTTGACCAGCACAAACTGGTAGGCCGTGTCGCCTACCAGCGTGACCTTGGTGACCAGTTTGCTGTTCGCCAGGGGGGAGACGATGTGGGGCAGCACGTCGATCACGTCCTTGGCGGCGGGCGTGCGGTTGCTGGCGATCAGTTGGAGTTGGGGATCGAGCAGGGCGGTGATGACGGTCGGGCCGATGCGCTCACCCTGGGTGTCCAGTACATCCCGGATCGTTTCCACAAGGATGTCCTTGTCGTTCGCGGCGCCTTTCTCGCTCTCTTTGTGCATGTCCGCTACCGCGGCGTTAAAACCAAAGTCGCCCGATATCAGCGCGGCACCCTGGCGAAGTTTGGCGGCGTTTTGTTCCAGCAGGCCGAGCCAGATGCTTTGGCCACGTTGCAATTCGGCAGTGACCAGGTCGCGTGCGTTGCTTTCGATGCTTTGGCGCACCACCCAGTAGCCTACGGTTTGCACCAGCATCAGCAGCAGCAGCGACCACACCACGATGCGGGTAGATAGCCGCCAGCCGCCCATGTGCAGGCGCTGCAGCACGCGCCAGGTCATGGAGCCAGTCCGGCCATCCGCACAGCCACCGTGGCACCGGTGGCAGGCACCGTCACGGCCTGGTCCAGCGCGGGCGTGCCCACCGGCAGGCGGGTGTGCCAGGTGCGCAGGCGGTAGTTGCCCGCCGGTACGTTGTCCAGGCTGAGCTTGCCGTCGGGGCCGCTGCTGCCAAAGTAGGGCGTGGGCACGACGACAACCCAGGCCACCATGTTGTCGTGGATGTTGCAGCCCAG
Source organism: Comamonadaceae bacterium OS-1 (assembly GCA_027923965.1). NCBI lineage: Bacteria > Pseudomonadati > Pseudomonadota > Betaproteobacteria > Burkholderiales > Comamonadaceae > Comamonadaceae bacterium OS-1. The sequence goes on along the minus strand of AP026969.1, from coordinate 4,249,728 downwards.
TACGGCGATGCCGGGCTTGTCGAACACCACCGGGCTGGCGGTGGTGCCGGCGTAGAGCTTGAGCTCGAAGCGCTTGGTGTCCGAGAACGAATACACCTGGTGGCGCACCGTGTCGTGGTTGGGGAACTGCACCGCCGTGCCCACCGTGACCACGCGCACCTGCGGGTCAAACTGCCGGGCGGCCTGGGCCACCTCGGCTCCTTGCAGGGGTTTGGCCGCCGCCGCCGCGTCTTTGGACTCCAGGTACACCACCGCGCCGGGCAGGGGCTGGCCTGCGCCGTCTTGCATTTGCACTTGCACCGTGGCCGCCAGCACCGGCAGGGCGGCACACAGCAGCGGGGTCAGGCAGAAAAAGGAGCGCATGGGCAGACCGTGTAGGGAGAAGTTACAAATTGTGGACGGATATTAATACGGGGCCGTCTGCTGTAACCGCGGAAATAGCTGCCAAGGGGTTTTAAATGTCGGCCTTCAGGTAGTGCGCGCCGGCGATAGGGTTGTGGTAGTAGGGCGGCACCTCGGCAAAGCCCAGGTCTTCGTAGAGCGCGCGGGCAGCCTCCATATCGACCAGGGTGTCGAGCAGCACGCAGTCGTAACCGGCAGCGCGGGCGGCGTCCAGGGCGGCTTCGACCAGCTGGCGGCCCAGGCCGAAGCCGCGAAAGGCCTTGCGCACATACAGGCGCTTCATTTCGCTGGCGTTGGCGTAGTCCACGTTGTCCAGCGGGCGCAGGGCGCAGCAACCGGCCAGCGCGCCGTCCACCAGGGCCAGCAGCAGCGTGCCGCGCGGGGCGGCGTAGTCGCCGGGCAGGGTGGCCAGCTCGGTGTCAAACGACTGGAAACACAGGTCCACGCCCAGTTGGTCGGCGTATTCCTGAAAAATGGCACGGGTGGCATCGAGTTCCTCAGGCCGGGTGGGCGTGAGCAAGGCAACGGATGCGATCTCTGGGGTGTTCAAGGCGGTGCGGGGGCGGGCTGCGACGGCGCCAGTTTAGGGCAGTCGCGCACTGAAGGGGGCAGAATTTGGCGCTGCTATTTTTTTTATAGCTGCCCGTGCTGATGGAGTAAGCACGGGAGGCTTATTTCTTATCAATCCGGAATCAGGCCTCTTTGAGCAGCTTTTCGATCAGCTTGTGCAGTTCGGGAAAGTCGGGTTCGCCCACAAAGCGCTTGACGATCTCGCCGCGCTTGTTGACCAGGAAGGTGGTGGGGGTCAGTTGCACCTGGCCCCAGGCGTTGGCAGCGGCGCCGGTGTTGTCGATGGCCACGTCAAACGGCAGCTTGCGGGTTTGCGCGTAGTTGATGACGTAGCTGGGCGGGTCGTAGGACATGGCCACCGCCAGGGTGTCAAAGCCCTGGGCGTGGTATTTGTCGTAGGTGGCGATCACCTTGGGCATTTCGCCTACGCAGGTGACGCAGCTGGTGGCCCAGAAGTTGACCAGCGTGACGCGACCCTTGAGGTCGGCGGTGGTTTTCTGGCTGCCGTCCAGCAGCACATAGGTGGCCATGGGGGCGGCGTTGGCGCTGCTGGCGGTCAGATAATAGGCCCCCGAGCCCAGGGCCAGCAGGGCTGCTACGCTGGCGGCTACAAACGTTTTTTTCATACCAAGGGGTTCCTATGCATCGTCGCCATTTTAATTCTGTTGCGCTGGGCGCGTTGGTGTTGGCTACGGCCCAGCAGGTCCACGCCCTGTCGCTGGCCGACCTGACCGACAAGGAAGCCAACCAGGGCCTGAAAGCTGCGCTGGAAAAAGCCGCCGTGGCCGCTGTCGGCCTGTTGGGCCAGACGGATGGATTCCTGGGCAACGAAAAAGTTCGCATTCCTTTGCCTGGCTACCTGGATTCTGCAGCCAAGATGCTGAAAAACCTGGGTCAGGGCCAGCGCGTGGACGAACTCATCACCAGCATGAACCGCGCCGCCGAAGCCGCTGTGCCGCTGGCCAAAGACGCGCTGGTGGGCGCGGTGAAGAGCATGAACTTCACCGACGCCAAGAACATCCTCAGCGGCGGCGACAACGCCATGACCACGTTTTTTGCCGACAAAACCCGGGAGCCGCTGTTCACCAAGTTCCTGCCGGTGGTCACCAAATCCACCGAAAAAGTGGGTGCGGCCGAAAAATACAACCAGTTCGCCGGCAAGGCGGCCGCGTTTGGACTGGTGAAAAAAGAAGACGCGTCCATCCAAGACTACATCACCCGCAAAGCCCTGGACGGCCTGTACACCATGATTGGCGAGCAGGAAAAGTCCATCCGCCAGGACCCGGTGGGTACCGGCAGCGCGGTGCTGAAGAAGGTTTTTGGCGCGACGTTTTGAGCCTTCGACCCCTAACCTGCCTGGCCCTGGCGGGGCTGGTGGCCTGCAGCCCGGCGCTGAACTGGCGCACCGTGCGCTCGGAGGCGCACCCGCTGAAGATGCTGTTGCCCTGCAAGCCCGACCACGCCACGCGCGACGTGCCCATGGCCGGTGCCACGGTGGCGCTGGACATGCAGGGGTGCGATGCCGCCGGGGCTACCTTTGCCGTGTCCCACGTGCGCCTGGCCGATGCCCGGCAAGCCGGTGCGGCGCTGGCGGGCTGGCAGGCGGCCACGCTGGCCACGCTGCATGCCGCCCACCCGCAGCCGCAGCCCTTCGATGTCCCGGGTGGCCAGCTCGCCGTGCGCTGGGCAGTGCGGGGCCAGCGTGCCGACGGTCGCCCGGTCAGCGCCCAGGCCTTGTGGTTTGCCCGTATCCGGCCCGATGGCATCGACCTGTTTAATGCGGTGGTGGTGGCCGATAAAGTCGATAGCGCCGCGGCGGACACTTTCTTTACCGGTCTGAAATTCGAGTAAACCTGTACGCACCCATAATTGAGCCCGCATGAACAGTATTCTCATCATTGCCCACGCCCCGCTGGCCCACGCACTGCGCGAATGCGCTCTGCACGTGTTCCCCGACTGCGCCAGCGGCGTGGTGGCACTGGATGTGCAACCCCATACCCCGCCCGAAGAAACCTTTGCCATGGCCCGTATCGCCATGGACCAGCAGGGCTCCGGGCAGTTTTTGGTGCTGAGCGACGTGTTCGGTGCCACGCCCTCCAATGTGGCGCAAAAGTTGGTCGATGGGGTCCGCTCCAAGCTGATCACCGGTGTGAATCTGCCCATGCTGCTGCGCACCGTGAGCTACCGGCATGAATCGCTGGAAGCCCTGGTGGCCCGCGCGCTGATTGGCGGCACGCAGGGCATCATGCAAGTCGCCATCACCGCACCCCAGAACCAGGCCCGCAAGAAGCATGATCCAAACCTCCACGACCATCAACAATAAACTGGGCCTGCACGCCCGCGCCTCCGCCAAACTGACCAAGCTGGCGGGCAGCTTCCCGTGCGAGATCTGGATCGCCCGGGGCGAACGCCGTGTCAACGCCAAAAGCATCATGGGCGTGATGATGCTGGCCGCTGGTATCGGCAGCACCGTGGTGCTCGACACCGACGGCCCGCAGGAGCAGGAAGCCATGGACGCACTGCTCGCATTGATTGCCGACAAGTTCGGCGAAGGCCAATAGCCCCATGACCTTCTCCATCCACGGCTTACCGGTCGCCCGCGGCATCGCCATCGGGCGTGCGGTACTGGTCGGCTCCAGCCGCGTGGAGGTGGCGCATTACTTTATCAAGCCCGCGCAAATCCCGGCCGAGATCGACCGCGTGCGCGTGGGCCGCAATGCGGTGGTGGATGAGCTGCAGCGCCTGCAGCACGCGATGCCCAAGGACGCACCGCCCGAGCTGACCGCCCTGCTTGACGTGCACCTGATGCTGCTGGAAGACGAGACGCTGACCACCGGGGTCAAGCACTGGATCACCGACCGCCTCTACAACGCCGAATGGGCACTGACCACCCAGCTGGAGATCATCGCCCGCCAGTTCGACGAGATGGAGGACGAATACCTGCGTGAGCGCAAAGCCGACCTGGAGCAGGTGGTCGAGCGCATCCTGCGCTACATGAAGGGCGTGGGCTCGCCCATCGCCGTGCCGCCGCCCAAATCGGCCGCAGAACGGCGCAAGGGCGGCGCGCACCAGATGTCACCCGACGAGAGCCTGACCGTGCCGCTGGTGCTGATCGCCCACGACCTGTCGCCCGCCGACATGCTGCACTTCAAGCAAAGCGTTTTTGCCGGGTTTGTAACCGACGTGGGCGGCAAAACCTCGCACACGGCCATCGTCGCGCGCAGCCTGGACATCCCGGCCGTGGTGGGTGCGCGCAGCGCCAGCCAGTTGGTGCGCCAGGACGACTGGGTCATCATCGACGGCGATGCCGGGGTGGTGGTGGTCGATCCCTCGCCCATCATCCTGGCCGAATACGGCTTCAAGCAGCGCCAGGGCGAGCTGGAGCGCGAGCGCCTGACGCGCCTGCGCCACACCCCGGCCATCACCCTGGACGGCCACAAGGTCGAGCTGCTGGCCAACATCGAAATGCCCGAAGACGCAGTGGGTGCGGTGATCGCCGGGGCCGTGGGCGTGGGGCTGTTTCGCAGCGAATTCCTGTTCATGGGCCGCAAAGGCAGCCTGCCGGACGAAGAAGAGCAGTACCAGGCCTACCGCCGGGCCGTCGAAGGCATGCAGGGCATGCCGGTGACCATCCGCACTGTGGACATCGGGGCCGACAAGCCGCTGGACAAAGGCCACAAGGAAGACACCCACCTGAACCCGGCCCTGGGCCTGCGCGCCATCCGCTGGAGCCTGGCCGACCCGGCCATGTTCCTGACCCAGTTGCGCGCCATTCTGCGGGCGGCGGTGCACGGCCAGGTGAATCTTCTGGTCCCCATGCTGGCCCACGGCAGCGAAATCCGCCAGACCCTGGCCCTGCTGGACTTTGCCCGCGCCGAGCTGGACAACCGCGGCGTGGTCTACGGACCGCTCCGGCTGGGGGCCATGATCGAAATTCCGGCCGCGGCCCTGACGCTGCCGCTGTTCCTCAAATACTTCGACTTCTTGTCGGTCGGCACCAACGACCTGATCCAGTACACCCTGGCCATCGACCGGGCCGATGAATCGGTGGCCCACCTGTACGACCCGCTGCACCCCGCCGTGCTGCGTCTGCTGGCCGACACCATCCGTGCCTGCCAGGCCCAGGGCAAAGGGGTCAGCGTGTGCGGCGAAATGGCCGGTGACGTGGCCATGACCCGGCTGCTGCTGGGCCTGGGGCTGCGCAGCTTCTCCATGCACCCGGCGCAGATACTGGCGGTCAAGCAGGAGGTGTTGCGCGCTGACACCGCCCGCCTGGGCCCCTGGGCACAGCGCGTACTGGACGCCGAAGATCCGGTCCAGGCCATGGCCGAGCCCCTGACCGCCCGCCCCGACGGCGAACCCTGTCGGGTGGATTCCGGGCTGGGGCCGCTGCCCGCTCATTGAACCGGGTTGTCAAGACCGGTGTTTGGGTGGACGGAATGGGATGATTGGGCCCGCGTGAACCACCGGGCCACGGTTTGCACAAATGGGGCTGCAAGCTGCCCACCCAGCGTTTCCGGCAGGGTTTGCGCAATCCCGTACTGCGCGGGCCACTGCGATACGGGCAAATAGTAGGTGCCAAACAGCCGATCAATCCAGGGCAGGGTGGCGGCGTAATTGCGGTTGATGTGGTCGATCTTGCTGTGGTGCCAATGGTGGAATGCCGGGGTAGACACCAGCCATTCCAGCGGCCCGAAGCGCCAGTGCACATTGGCATGCACAAAGAATCCGGCCAGCGTGCCCACCAGGGTGATCACCATGGGCAACAGGGCCCCTTGTGGACCGGCCGAGCCCAGCCCCAACAAGGTCAGCGGTACCAGGCCAAACAGGCGCACCACCACCAGGTCCACGGGGTGGGCGCGGGTGTTGACCAGAAAATCCATGTGCGTGGCACTGTGGTGGACGGCATGGAAGCGCCACAGCCAGGGAACGGTGTGGCTGAGCCGGTGGCCCCAGTACGAGCCGATGTCGGCCACGACCAGACCGGCCACTACACGGGCCCACAATGGCCAGCTTTGCACGGCGGTATGCCACTCGGCAGGCACCACATGGTGTGCCACGGTGGCCAGCGCGGCCAGCGGTATCGACAGCAGTACAGCGGGCAGCAGGCTGTTGATGAAGTAGTAGCCCACATCGGTCCAGATATCGCGGCGCAACATTTTGGCCGGATGCAGTGCGAACAGGCGTTCGAGGGGCACAAAAATAGCGGTGAGCAGCACCAGCCACAGGCACAGCCTGAACACATCCCAGCAGAAGGACATCATGGAGTTTGCGGGTCTGTCAGAAAAAGCATGCCGATTCCTCGGAAGGGGTCAAAGCAATGCCGGACAGGTTTCCCCGCCCGGCAATGTGGGAGTGGATGCGGTTAGGCTGCCAATGGTGTCGTGGGACGACGGCGACGCGAAGTGACCGCCAGCAAGCCCAGCCCGGCAAACATCAATGCCAGGCTGTCGGGTTCGGGCACGGCGTTCAACTGCACATTGTCCAGCAGCGAGAAAGGCGGGTTGCCGGTGGGTGTACCGGTGGCCAGAAACGACAGAATCTCGGATGTGCTGGTGGCGGTGAAGTTGAATATTTGCTGGCGCCAGTCCTGGAAACCCTGGGTTGGATTGTTCAGCATGGTGGTGGCATAAGTTTCATTGCCCAGACTGACAATCCAGCCCTCGGTGGTGGGACCGACATAGGTACTTTGCTGTGCTGCGGCCCAGTCGAAGCTCAATTTGTATGTCTGGCCGATCACCAGGTTGTTGATGGTCTGCTGGAGCGGCGAAACCTCAAAGGCACCATCGGCGGCAATCCAGTTGCCACCGGACGGGCTGTCGCGAAAACCGTTGGCCGAACCCGTGGCAGGTCCCCAAAGCTTGACGAACCCGCCGCGGGCGGACTCCGAGCCGGTGGTGGTGGCCGTACCGGGCGTAAACAAGAAGTTGTAGCCATTGCTGGTCCAGTTGGTTACCTGGTTCGCGCCGATCAACTGTTTTGAGCCGGTGAACGTGGTCTGCTCGAAACCGGCGTTCTGGACCAGGTTGGCAGAAGCCACACCGCCGAGCCCCGAAAGCACTGCAAACACGATGGCATTTAACTTTGTATGCATAAATTTCCTTTAAAAATAATATTACAACATGTCTACAGAACAATTTGTGTGTAAAAAAAGTGAGCAATATTGATGTGTGTAAGTATTGGATTCAATACTGTCCACAAACGTGAAATTCATCACGCGTTTGGAATGGAGTGCGTTTTGGCTAGGTGTGCCGTGCTGACCTGCCAGGCGGGCATGGCGGTAGCAGGATGTAGAGAGAATCTGGCTCTAGTGCTTATTCTGTAAGCGCTAGTAGCTACTATTTAAATAGCAAATGTGCCGCCGCTTTGCGGGCTTGGGCGGGCGGCGGGCCTGGTTTAAGTCTGTTTTTGGGCCTTGGATGCGGTTCGCAACAGCGCGAAACTACAGGCCGCGGCCAGCAGCATGCCCATGACCGGAACCTTAAAGCCGATGCCGGCAATGGCCGCCAGTAACAAGGCCGCACCCAGCCAGGCATAGAGGCTGCGGTGTGGGGATGGCGGAGGCAGCGCCTGGGCGCGCAAGGCGATGGCGGTGCCAGGGCGGTGGGTGGGTTGTTGCATGGCGTTTCCCTAGATTTCTGCGGGGGTGGTGCGTGCGTGGGGCCGGGCCTGTGTGCGCTGGCGTTGCACCAGTTGGCGCAAGACCCGTCCGGCGCGGGCCAGGGCCTGGTCAACCGCCAGGTGCCAGTTGCGGGCGGTAGAAGTCACCACTACCGTACCGGCTGTTTCGGTTTGCAGTGCCAACTGGCAGCGCTTGTCGACACCACCGCGGGGGCCGTTGACATCCGACAACTGCACCTTGACGCGCGGCACCAGGCCTTGTAGCCGCCGTGTGACAAAGCGCACCCGGCGCTCGACCCGTTCGCGGAATTCCGCGCCTTGGGGGTCTCGGGATTGAAACAGTACTTGCATGCCATATCTCCTGGGGTTGCTGGAACCCCGAAGGTACGCTGCACGACACTTCTGGAAAAGCAGATATTTCCGAAGAATGGATTCGGATAAACGCGTTGAGATGGGCTGCAGCAGCCCATCCGTAAATCGCTTTACGGCTTCGGAATGCGGATGCGGCTGATCATCAGCGAGCCTGAAAGCGCGAACAAAAGTACCAGTGGGTGCAGCGTGAACCCGCCCAACATCACAGCACCGCCCCACAGGTCCTGCCGCACATGGCCGGTCCAGGCGGCCATGCCCAGCATGAACACCAGCACGATGGAAGTGGGGATGGGCGTGCCCTCAAAGTACTTCACCTTGTCCGAGCCCTGCGACAGCGTCTCGGCGGTAACGTTGTAGCGCGCCAGCCGCGAGACCCCGCAGGCCACAAAAAACGCCAGCACGATGCGGTCATACAGCCCCTGCATGCCGCAGCCGTAAGCCATGATGGCCGGGGCCACGCCGAACGAGATCACGTCCGCCAGCGAATCCAGCTCACGCCCGAGGATGGAGGTTTTTTGCCGCCAGCGCGCAATCTTGCCGTCGAACACATCGAACACAAACGCCGCCAGCACCAGCCAGCAGGCAAAGTAGATGTGCCGCACGTCGCCCACTTCCAAAAAGGTCATGGTGGAAAACAGCGCCCCCACGCCGCACACCGCGTTGGCCAGCGTGAACCAGTCGGCCAGGTGGAACTCGCGGATCATGGAGAAGGGTTTTTGGGCGGGCATGGGTTGCGGCTCCTGTGGATGGGGGGCGGGTCAAGGCTACGAGGATACTCGCCCTGCATTTTGGATGAAAAATACGGCCCTCACGCTTATTCGATGAGCGTGACAAGCTCTTATTTCGATAGCGGCCTCAACAGTTCCTGCAAATCGTCTTCCGAGAACAGCGGTTCCTTGCGGCCCTGCGCACCGCTGTACATGCTCTCGGCCAAGGCGGCCTTGCGTTCTTGCAGGGCCAGGATACGTTCTTCGATGGTGCCCTGGGCCACCAGCTTCACTACCCACACGCTTTGCGTCTGGCCGATGCGGTGGGCGCGGTCGGTGGCCTGGGTTTCCACGGCGGGGTTCCACCACGGGTCGTAGTGGATCACGGTGTCGGCCTGCGGCAGGTTCAGGCCCACGCCACCGGCTTTCAGGCTGATCAGGAACAGCGGCACGGCACCGCTGGTGAATTGGTCGATGATGGCATCGCGCTTTTGCGACTGGCCGGTGAGTTTGACCCAGGGGATGCTGCGGGCCTTGAGCTCGGCCTCGATGCGCTCCAGCATGCTGGTGAACTGCGAAAACAGCAGCACCTTGCGGCCCTCGGCCAGCATCTCGGGCAGGATCTCCATCAGCTGGTCGAGCTTGGCCGAGCGGGTGACTTTTTTGGCCGACTCCAGCTTCAGCAGGCCCGGGTCGCAGCACACCTGGCGCAGCTTGAGCAGCGCGTCCAGGATGGTGATGTGCGACTTGGCCAGTCCCTTGCTGTCCAGCGCCTCACGCACGGCTTTTTCGGTGGTCAGGCGGATGGCCTCGTACAGGTCGGCCTGCGGGCCTTCCAGCTCGACGCGCATCACGGTCTCCACCTTGGGCGGCAGCTCGTGCGCCACCAGCGCCTTGGTGCGGCGCAGCATGAACGGCGTGATGCGGCTGCGCAACTGGGCCAGGCGCTCGGTGTCGCCGCGCTTCTCAATCGGTGTGCGGAACAGGCTGCCGAACTTGGCCTGGCTGCCCAGAAAGCCGGGCATCAAAAAGTGGAACAGGCTCCAGATTTCGCCCAGGTGGTTTTCCATGGGCGTGCCGCTCAGGGCCAGGCGGTGCTGGGTTTGCAGCGCGCCCACCACCTGCGCGGCCAGGGTGCTGGCGTTCTTGATGTTCTGGGCTTCGTCTAGCACCACGATGTGCCATGGCGCTTGCAGCCAGCCTTCGCGGTCGCGCTGCAGCAGGGAATAGGGCGCGATGACCACGTCATGCGCGTGCGTGGTGTCGGCCACTTCGTGGCGGTCCTGGCCGTGCAAAACGAGTATGCGCAGGCCGGGGCAAAAGCGCTGGGCTTCGCGTTGCCAGTTGCCCATCAGGCTGACCGGGGCAATGATGAGCGCCGGGTTGGTCAGGCGGCCCGCGTCTTTTTCCACCTGGATGTGGGCCAGGGTTTGCAGGGTTTTGCCCAGGCCCATGTCGTCGGCCAGGATGCCGTTGAGGCCCGCGCGGCGCAGGAACTGCAGCCAGTTCAGGCCCTGCTGCTGGTAGGGGCGCAGGCTGGCGTGCACGCCCTCGGGCAGCGGCACCTCGGGCAGGGCGCTGCGGCCTGCGAGCTGGGCCACCAGTTCCTGCAGGGCACTGGCCCCGGTCCACACCGCGCCCTCGCCCAGGGCGGCCCCGGCGCGCAGGGCTTCCATGCGGCTCAGGCGCAGGCTGTCGCCCAGCAGGTCGTGCTGGCGGTCGCCCACCAGCTCTAGCAGCGCGGCCAGCCAGGGGCGCAGCGGCTCGGTGGGCACGCGGATGAAGCTGTCGTCGGGCTTGCGCATGTAGACAAACGGCGGCAGCACGCGTTCGCCGGTGGCCCCATCCGCCGGGGCGCTGGCCAGCTGGTTCAGCAGGCTGGGCAGCCAGGGCAGGATGTTGTGGCGCTCGCCGTTGATCTCCATGCCCAGGGACAGGTCGAACCAGGGCGATGCGTCCGGATCGTTGGCATTCTGGGCCTGCATCTGCACGTCCAGGGCATCGGCGCGCTGCAGCCAGTCGGTGAGTGCGTCGTCACGGGTGACGGTAAAGCCGTCGGCGCGGAAGGCGGCAAAGTCGGTGTCGGCCCAGTCCAGCCAAGTCTGCTGGCTCTGGGGGCCGGGCAGGTGGTAGCCGGTGTGGGGTGTGCCCAGCAGGCCGTGGGCCAGCATCTGCGCGTCCATGGCCTGTTCGGCCTGCAGGTCGCGGATCAGCAGGGTGCGGGTGCTGCCTTGCTGGACGATCACGCTGGGCTCCACCGGGTCCCAGCTGCCGCGTAGCCCGGTGTAGTCGAACACCAGTTGGGCGCGTAGCAGGCCGAGCTCCGCCTCGTCTTTTTTGGCCACGGGTGACAGGTGCAGGTGGCCCGTAGGCACCACGCCCTGCACGGTGGGCAGGGGCTTAAGGGTAGGCGGCATGGCCACGGCGGCCAGGCGGCGGGTCAGTGGCAGCTGCAGCGGCTCGATGGCCGATTGCGGCATGGGCGGCGCGTTCAGCAGCAGCGGCAGTTGTTCGGGCGCAATGCCCTGGGTTTGGGCCAGTCCGCAGGTGCCCTGCACGGCATCCAGGTACAGGGGCGGGTGGTTGGCGTAGACCTGGGCGTTCTCGGAACTATGGGCGAGCCGCGATTGCAGCGTCCACACGGGTTCGCTGGCCAGCGGCTGGGGGGATTCGTGCCAGCTCCAGCCCAGTTCCCGGGGGGCGGCCCAGCGCAGCGGTGCGCCCAGAAACCCGCCGTCGGCCACGGTGAACAAGCGCCCGGTGTCGGAGGCCATTTGCAGCGCCAGCAACCCGGCGGCACCCTCCACCACGGCGCAGTGGGTCAGCGCATAGGCGTAATGGTTGGAACTGCTGGCCATGCCCTTGAGCATGCGCAGCAGCTCTTGCTCGGCGGGGCTGGCGGCATCGAACAGCGGGTGGCCGGGGTAGGGCGGGGTGAGGATGTTCTTGGGCTTGGCCCACTCGCCGTTTTTCTTCAAATAGGTTTTCTGCAACTGCAGTTGCAGCAGCTGGGTTTTTTGCTGCGTGCTGCCCGGGCACAGGGTGTAGACAAAGCTCTCGGCCTGGGCGCTGTCGGGCCGGGGGCTGCTGCGCCGGTCCAGCGCGTCAAACTGGGCCAGCCACTGGCGTACCTTGAGGGCAGCGGCATCGCGGGTGCGCTGCTCGGCAGCCAGGCGGGCGGCGGCCAGTTCGGCATCGGTGGGCGGCTTGGGCGGCGTGGCGTTGACCGTGGCCTGGGTGCGGTAGGCGGCCTTGAGCGACAGGGCCACGGCGTGCTTGCAGTCCACACCCACCGGGCAACTGCACTCCGCGTCCCAGTGCGTCAGCATGCCGTGCACGTTGATGTGCAGGCGGATGCTTTGTTTGTACGGGGTGCGTTCGCTGCCCTGCACGCTGCCGGTGAGCTGCCAGCGGCCGTTGTCGATGGCCCGGACTTCGATGTCCAGCACCTTCTGGCCCCGGTACAGGGTCAAGCCCCGTTCCAGGACGGCATCCGTGACGTAGTTGCCGAGATTGCGGGGGTTGAACCAGAGGCCGCCGACCGTCGCCATTTACGCAGTGGGGGCAGCGTGGGCTAGGGCGTGTTCGGCCTGCTGGTCGGCGTGGTAGCTGCTGCGCACCATGGCACCCACGGCGGCGTGGCTGAAACCCATCTCGTAGGCCTTGGTCTCGAACATCTTGAAGGTGTCGGGGTGCACGTAGCGCTTGACCGGCAGGTGGCTGTTGCTGGGTGCCAGGTACTGGCCGATGGTCAGCATGTCGATGTTGTGGTCGCGCATGTCCTGCATGATTTGCAGGATTTCTTCGTCCGTCTCGCCCAGGCCGACCATGATGCCGCTCTTGGTGGGCACGTGGGGGTGCAGGGCCTTGAACTTCTTCAGCAGGTTCAGGCTGAACAGGTAATCCGAGCCGGGGCGGGCTTCTTTGTACAGGCGCGGCGCGGTCTCTAAATTGTGGTTCATCACGTCGGGCGGGGCCAGCTTCAGAATCTCCAGGGCCCGGTCGTCACGGCCCCGGAAATCGGGCACCAGCACCTCGATTTGTGTGGTGGGCGAGAGTTCGCGGATGTTTTTGATGCAATCCACAAAATGCTGGGCACCGCCGTCGCGCAGGTCGTCGCGGTCCACGCTGGTGATCACCACGTATTTCAGCTTGAGCTTGGCGATGGTTTTGGCCAGGTTCAGCGGCTCGTCTGCGTCCAGCGGGTCGGGGCGGCCATGGCCTACGTCGCAGAACGGGCAGCGGCGGGTGCACTTGTCACCCATGATCATGAAGGTGGCCGTGCCCTTGCCAAAGCATTCGCCGATGTTGGGGCAGCTGGCTTCCTCGCACACGGTGTGCAGGTTGTTTTCGCGCAGGATTTGCTTGATCTCGTTGAAGCGGGTGCTGGGCGAACCGGCCTTGACGCGGATCCATTCGGGCTTTTTCAGCACTTCGCCCTGGACCACCTTGACGGGGATGCGCGACAGCTTGGCACCGGCCTTTTGCTTGGCAAGTGGGTTGTACGACTCTACAGATTGCGCGTCGCGGACGACTTCGGTGGTGCTCATGGGCGGTTTCTTTGTCAGGATGGCCGGGGTGGTGATTATCGCTGTTGCCAAAAATCAACGTGCAAGATTAGAGCTTCCTGTCTTGGCGCGGTCACAGAGTGCGCGTTATAGTTCAGTCCATGTTGCAGTGCAACATAAAACCTTGCACTGATCCTTCACCCTTTTTTATATTGGAAACACCATGCTGAACTTTGAACAAATCACCGCCAACCAAAAATCCGCTGTTGCCAGCCTGTTTGATCTGTCCAACTCCCTGTTCGACAGCGCGCAAGCCCTGGTCAAGCTGAACCTGCAAGCCGCCAAGACCTCGCTGCAAGAAACCGAAGAAGTTGCTTTGACCGCTGCTTCGATCAAAGACCCCAAGGAACTGGTCGAGCTGGTCACCAAGGTAGCCAAGGCTGCTCCTGAAAAGGCTGCTTCCTACCTGCGCCACGTGCAAGCCATTGCCACCACCAGCAGCACCGAAGTGCGCACCTATGTGGAAACCGCTACCTCCGGCGCCAAGGCCGAACTGGCGACCCTGGTGGATGCCGCTGTGAAGAACGCACCTGCTGGCAGCGAAAACGCTGTGGCTCTGGTGAAGTCGGCTGTGGCCGCTGCCACCACTGCGTTTGAAACCGCCCAAGCTTCCGCCAAGGAAGCCACCGACAAGGCTGTCGAAGCCGTGGCGGCCCAACTGGAAGCCAAGGCTTAAGCCTCAGCTTTCTGTGTGCGGCCCTGAGGGGGCGCACATCGCGGACAATATCGCCCTACGGCCTGGTTTTTACCGGGCCGTTTGTCTTTGTGGAGAACCAATATGAACAACCCCCCCTCATTTTTCGCCCGTCTGTCGCTCGCTTTTGCCGTTTTGGGCGACAGCACGCTGGCCGCCAAGGTGCAGGATGTACGCCATGGTGTCGAGCCCGCCGCTCCGCCTGCGCCTCCCGCCCCCCCGCCACCCCCGGTTCTGAAGGTCGCCACCCCCGATGCCGCCCTGCAGTTGCTGGGCCTGCTGCAGCGCGAAGCCCGGTTTGTGGACTTCATCCAGGAAGACGTGGCCGCGTATTCGGATGCCGACATCGGCGGTGCTGCCCGCCTGGTGCACACCGGCTGCCGCAAAGTCTTGCAGGAACACTTCACCCTGGCCCCCGCGCGCCCCGAGGCCGAAGGCAGCCGTGTGGTGCTCGAAGCCGGGTTTGATGCCGCCGCTGTACGCTTGACCGGCAACGTGGTGGGCCACGCTCCGTTCCGCGGCACGCTGCGCCACCCCGGCTGGAAAGCCACCGACGTGCGCCTGCCCCGCACCACCGAAGGCCACGACCCGCGCGTCATCGCGGCTGCCGAGGTGGAACTGTGAGCGCCCCCCGTTTTGCCATCGGCATCGACCTGGGCACCACCCATTGCGCGTTGTCGTGGGTGGATCTTTCCAACCCCGAAGCGCCCCCGCAAATCCTGCCTATCGCCCAGCAAAGCGCCCCCGGCGCGGTGCAGGACTACGCGCTGCTGCCGTCCTTCATCTATTTGCCGCATGCCAGCGAATTTGCCGACGGCGACCTGACCCTGCCCTGGCACAGCGACACGCTGGCCGTGGTGGGTGAGTGGGCCCGCAGCCATGGCGCGCAAACCCCTATCCGCCTGGTGTCCAGCGCCAAAAGCTGGCTCTGCCACGCCGGGGTAGACCGCCGCGCAGCCATCCTGCCGAACGATGCCCCCGACGAAGTCGCCCGCATCTCCCCGCTGGAAGCCAGCACCCGCTACCTGGCGCACCTGCGCGATGCCTGGAACCACACCCACCCCGACGCACCGTTTGGCGAGCAGGCGCTGACGGTGACCATCCCCGCTTCCTTCGACCCGGCCGCCCGTGAGCTGACGGCCGAAGCCGCCCAGGCTGCGGGCTACACCGGCGTGACCCTGCTGGAAGAACCCCAGGCCGCCCTGTACAGCTGGATCGCCCAGAGCGGTGGCGGCTGGCGCAAGCAGGTCAAGGTGGGCGACGTGATTCTGGTGGTGGACGTGGGCGGCGGCACCAGCGACTTCTCGCTGATCGCCGTGGTCGAGCAAGACGGCAACCTGCAACTGCACCGCGTGGCCGTGGGCGAGCACATCCTGCTCGGCGGCGACAACATGGACCTGGCCCTGGCCCACGGCGTGGCCCGCCAGTTGGCTTCTGAGGGCAAGGCGCTGGATCCGTGGCAGATGCGGGCCCTCACCTACGCCTGCCGCCTGGCCAAGGAAAAGCTGCTGACCGACGCAGACGTGCACACCGTGCCGCTGCTCATCCCCAGCCGGGGTGCGCGGCTGATCGGCGGCTCGATCAATGCCGAGCTGACCCGCGACGCGCTCACCGCCACCATCCTGGAAGGCTTCTTCCCCCAGGTGGACAGCCAGGCCCGTCCCGTGAGCCGCGCCCGTGCGGGCCTGACGCAGCTGGGCCTGCCGTATGCGCAGGACGCGGCGGTTACCCGCCACCTGGCCGCGCTGCTGGGCCGCCAGGTGGGTGCTACCGCCGCGCTGGAAGGCTTTGCGGCGCAACAGGACGCGAGCTTTTTGCACCCCACCGCCGTGCTGTTCAACGGCGGCGTGTTCAAGTCCGAGCTGCTGGTGCAGCGCACCCTGGCCACGCTCAACGGCTGGCTGCAGGCCGAGGGCGCACCGGAGGCCCGCCTGCTCGACGGTGCGGACCTGGACTTCGCCGTGGCCCGGGGTGCCGCCTACTACGGCACCGTGCGCGGCGGCCAGGGCATCCGCATCCGCGGCGGCACGGCCATGGCCTACTACGTGGGCGTGGAATCCGCCATGCCCGCTGTGCCAGGGCTGGAGCCGCCGGTGCAAGCCCTGTGCGTGGCCCCGTTCGGCATGGAGGAGGGCACCGAGGCCGCTCTGCCTCCCCAAGAGTTCGGCCTGGTGGTGGGCGAAGCCGTGCGCTTTCGCTTCTTTGGCTCGTCTGTGCGCCGCGACGACACCGTGGGCCAGATGCTGGACTTCTGGACTTCTGAGGAGCTGCAAGAGCTGGCCGAGATCGAAGCCACCCTGCCCGCCGAGGGCCGGGCGGTCGGTGAAGTCGTGCCGGTGAAGCTGCACGCCCGCGTGTCCGAAATCGGTACGCTGGAGCTGCTGGCCGTGCCGCGCTCGGGTGGCGAGGGCTGGAAGGTGGAGTTCGAGGTGCGTGCCGATTGATGGCGAAATTTCGGAGTCAAATCGGCACCCTGTGCTTATTCCATCGGCGTGACAAGCTATGCAAAGAATAGCAAAGCCCGCCTTCACTGTCGGCATCGACCTGGGCACCACCCACACCGTAGTGGCCTACGCCAGCACGGCGGCGCGCGGGGCGGCCAAGATCCAGATCTTCGCCATCCCCCAGCTCGTGGCGGCGGGCGAGGTGGCGGCGCTGCCGCTGCTGCCGTCGGTGCGCTTCCACCCCGCGCCCGGCACGCTGCTGGCTGCCGATGTGCAACTGCCCTGGCCATCCGCAGAATCCGCCGTGCTGGGCCGTTTCGCCCTGGAGCTGGGTGCGCAGGTGCCGGGCCGCCTGGTGGCCAGTGCCAAAAGCTGGCTCTCGCACACGGCGGTGGACCGCACCGCGCCCATCCTGCCCTGGGGCGCGCCAGACGAGATACCCAAAGTTTCCCCCTTGGCCGCCAGCGCCAGCACCCTGGCCCACGTGCGCGCCACCTGGAATGCCCAGCACCCCCCGCTGGAACACCAAGACATCGTGCTCACCGTGCCCGCGTCCTTCGACGAAGGCGCACGCACCCTCACGCTGCAAGCCGCCCAACTGGCGGGTTTGCCCAAGGTACGCCTGATCGAAGAGCCCCAGGCTGCGTTCTACGACTGGGTCTACAACCACCGCGCCACCCTGGCCGCCGATCTGCACGCCACCCGCCGCGTGCTGGTGGTGGACGTGGGCGGCGGCACCACCGACCTGACGCTGATCGACGTGGATCTGGTAGGTGGTGAGCCGAAGTTGACCCGCACCGGCGTGGGCGACCACCTGGTGCTGGGTGGCGACAACATGGACCTGGCGCTGGCGCATCTGGTGGAATCCCGCATGGGCGGCTCCGAGCGCTTGTCTGCTGCGCAACTCGCCCAGCTCACCCAGCGCTGCCGTGCCGCCAAGGAGCTGCTGTGGAGCCCCGGTGCGCCGGAGTCCACCACCGTCACCCTGCTGGGCAGTGGGAGCAAATTGGTAGCTAGCGCGCGTTCCGCCAGCTTGTTGCGCTCTGATTTAGATAGCATTCTGGTCGAAGGTTTCTTTCCCACTGTGGCCGCCGATGCCCAGCCCCAGCGTGCCCGCAGTGGCTTGGTGGCTTTTGGCCTGCCCTACGCCAGCGATGCAGCCATCACCCGCCACGTCGCGGCCTTTTTGCAACGCCACCCCGGCCAGATGCCCGATGCACTGCTGCTCAACGGCGGGGTGTTCCATGCCGAATCTCTCGTTCAACGCCTGCATGAGACGCTGAACGGCTGGGCGACTGCGCCGCTGCAACTGCTGCACAACCCGCACCTGGATGCCGCCGTGGCGCGCGGTGCCGTGGCCTACGCCCTGGCCCGTGCGGGCAAGGCCCCGCGCATCGGCGGTGGCTCGGCGCGCAGCTACTTTTTGGTGCTGGACGACGGCATCACCAGCCAGCGCGGCATCTGCGTGCTGCCTTTTGGCGCGGAGGAGGGCCGCGCCACCACCCTGGCCGACCGCACCTTCGCCCTGCGCCTGGCCCGCCCGGTGCGCTTCTACCTGGCCAGCAGCGTCACCGACACCCGTTCCCAGCCGGGCGCGCTGGTCGATTTGTCCACCGGCGGTTTCGTGCGCCTGCCACCCATCGCCACCGTGGTGCACAGCGACAGCAGTGCCCGCGAAGTGCTGGTGCAGCTCAGCACCGCGCTCACCGAGGTCGGCACGCTGGAGATGCACTGCATTGCCGTGGACGACCCCGCGCAACGCTGGCAACTCGAATTCCAGTTGCGCGGAGATGCCCCGGTGGTGGTGGAAGCCGCGCCGCACCCGCGTCTGGCCGATGCCAGCGTAGCCATCGCCCGCGTCTTCGGCGACCGCAGCCAGGGCGTGGAGGCCAAGGAAGTCAAACAGCTGCGCGCCACCCTGGAGCGCCTGCTGGGCAGCCGCGAGGGCTGGGACACCCCCCTTTTGCGCACCCTGTTCGCCCAACTGCTCGACAGCGCCAAACGCCGCCGCCGCACCGCCCAGCACGAGCGCCAGTGGTTCAACCTCACCGGCTACGCCCTGCGTCCCGGCTTTGGCCATCCGCTGGACGACTGGCGGGTGCAGCAGATGTGGGAGCTGTTTGCACCCGGCATCGCCCACAGCCATGAGCCGCAGCAGTGGTCTGAATGGTGGACGCTGTGGCGGCGCATCGCCGGGGGGCTCACCGCCGAGCAGCAGGACATGGTGTTCGAGGCCATCGCCTTCTACCTGCAGCCCGTGGGCGGGCAGGACGTGCCCACGCCCGACGGCCCGCGCATGCAGGGCCTGGACGACATGCTGCGTATGGCCGCGTCGTTCGAGCGCCTGTCGGTGGCCAACAAGGTGCAGCTGGGCACCTGGCTGCTGCAGCGCCTGCAAAAACCCGGAGAGAACCCGCAAACTTGGTGGGCCCTGGGCCGCATCGGTGCCCGCCAGCCGCTCTACGCCAGCCTGCACCACGTGGTGCCGCCGGAAGTGGCCGCGCAGTGGCTCCAGGCCCTGCTGGCCGCCGACTGGTCCCAGGCCGAACCCGCAGCATTCGCCGCCACCCAAATCGCCCGCGCCACCGGCGACCGCGCCCGCGACATCCCCGAGGCCCTGCGCCAGCAGGTGCTAAACCGCCTCACCGCCGCCCGCGCAGCACCCGGCTGGATCGCCATGGTGCGCGAGGTGACCGCGCTGGACGCGGCCGACACCAAGCGCGTGTTTGGCGAGTCGCTGCCGGTGGGGTTGAAGCTGGTGGATTGAGGGTGCTATTGTTTACGTAGCTGCTTGTGCTGGTGGGGTAAGCGTGAGCGGCCTAAAAATTGTCAATATCGCTCGACCTTCGGCTGTCCAGTTCGCTGCACGTAGCCGTCCTTAAGTTGTCGGCCAGTTACGCCGGGGCACATTTTCGACTTCCGCCACCATGCCACCCAACAAGGCCAACTGCCGCGCACTCTCCCGTTCAATCAAGGCTCTGAGCGCTTCGTTGACCAGCGCCGAATGCTCGTTCAGGCCGCTGAGTTTCTGGGTTTGGGCCAACAGGCTTTCGTCCAAAGTCAAAGTGGTGCGCATAGGAGCCTTTTGTGGTGGGTTGCAACGAACACCATATTGCCTCAAAGCACTCTATCCCACCCTTACCGAAACTGCTCCGCCTTGTAATACCCGCTGTCCACCAGCATCGCGCGCCAGTTCTTCACGTCCACCAGCACGGGCTTGAGCAGAAACGCGGGCACGATTTTCTCGCCGTTGTGGTAGGTCTTCTCGTCGTTGATGCTGGGCTTTTTGCCGGTCAGCAGGGCATCGACCATGGTGGCGGTGACCTGGGCCAGGTCGCGGTTGTCTTTGAAGACGGTGGAGGTTTGTTCGCCGCGCACGATGGAGCGCACCGAGGGCAGCTCCGCGTCTTGTCCGGTGATGATGGGGAGCGCCTGGCCACCTTGACCATATCCGGCTTTTTTCAGCGCCTCGATCAGGTCCATGCTGATGCCGTCGTAGGGCGACAGGATGGCATCCAGGTGCTGTTTGGCGTAGTGCTTGTCCAGGATGCCCGCCAGCCGCGCGCGGGCGACCGAGCCGCTCCAGCGCAGGGTGGAGACCTTGTCCATGCCGATCTGGCCCGAGCCGACCACCAACTGGCCTTTGTCGAGGTAGGGCTTGAGGACGGACATGGCGCCGTTGTAGAAAAAGTGTGCGTTGTTGTCGTCGGGCGAGCCGCCAAACAGTTCGATACGGAATGGCCCTTTGCCCGCCGCCAGGCCCAGGCGGTTGGCAATGTCGCTGCCCTGCAGCACGCCGACCTGGAAGTTGTCGAAGCTGGTGTAGTAGTCCACGTGGGGGCTGCCGCGGATCAGCCGGTCGTAGGCGATGACCTTGACCCCCTTGTCGGCAGCGGCTTTGAGCACCGGGGCCAGCTGGGTGCCGTCGATCGCGCTGATGACCAGCACGGTGGCACCCTGGGCCAGCATGTCGGTGAGCTGGGCGGTCTGGGTGGGGATGTCGTCGTTGGCGTACTGCAAAATGGCGCGGTAGCCCAGTTTGTCCAGTGACCGGGTCATGGCCAGGCCTTCGATCACCCAGCGCAGCGAGGTGATGGTGGGCAGGGAGATGCCGATCACCCCTTTTTCGCCCTTGTCGGTTTTGGATGCGGTCTGGGACCAGGCGCTCAGCGCGAGCAGGCTGCCGACCAAGCCGCCCACCAGCCGTCTGCGGTCGGATTGCATGTTGTTGTCCCCGTTGTGTTTTTTTGTTACGGCATCGTAGCAGACCGGTTATTTTGCCCTTCACCCGTATTGCACCTTCCCCACATGAAAAACACCGCCCCCACCAAAGCCCAAACCGCTCTGCTGCCGCCCATGCAGGGCCTGGCCCTGGACCGCATCTTCGTGCCCGCCACGCAGGCCGAATTTGCCGCTGCCACAGCCGAGATCTTGGCCGCGGGCGCGGTGGGTTTTGATACCGAGGCCAAGCCCACGTTTGCGCCTGGCGAGGTGAGTGACGGGCCCCACGTGGTGCAGTTTGCGCTGCCCACCAAGGCCTATTTGTTCCAGATGCACCGGAGCGACTGCCGCCCCTGCCTGCTGGAGATCTTGCAGTCGGATGCAGTGCGCAAGGTAGGCTTTGGCCTGGAGCAGGACCGGGGGCAGATCCACGCCAAGTTCGGCGTTGCCATGCGCAATGTGCTGGACTTGAACGCGATTTTCCGCAAGGATGGCTATGGCACCTCGATGGGCGTGCGCGCCGCTGTGGGCGTGGTGCTGCGCCAGCGCTTCCACAAATCCAAAAAAACCACCACCTCCAACTGGGCCGTGGCCCAGCTCACGCCCACGCAGATGCTGTACGCCGCCAACGATGCCTACGCGGCGCTGAAGGTGTTCCAGGCGCTGTAGCCCGGGCCTTTACACTGCGGCCATGAAACTGAAAATGGCCAAAAACTCTCTTTTTGCAGTGCTGCTGCGTTCGCCGTGGTGGGTCAGCATGCTGCTGGTGCTGGTGTTTGGGCTGCTGTCGTTTGCGCTGCTGCCCAAAGCCTATATTCCGTTTGGCCTGCTGGGAACGATGCCATTTTTGGTGATCGGGGTGATCGCCGCCTCGCGCCAATGGGACCTGCCCAGCAGCGCCGCGGTGGCCGACACCTTGGCCAAAGCCACGGCCATGCCCTGGCGCGATTTCGCCGATGCGCTGGATGCCGCCTACCGCGCCAAGGGCTATACGGTGGCGCGTTTGAACGGCAAGGCGGCGGATTTGCAACTGTCCAAAGACGGCCAGACCACCCTGGTGGCCGCCAAGCGCTGGAAGGCCGCGATCCACGGGGTGGAAGCTTTGCGCGATCTGGCAGCAGCCAAGGAAACACAGAACGCTGCGGCCTGCACCTACATCAGCATTGCCGGGGTGACCGACACCGCCGAGCAGTTCGCCAAGGCCCAGGGCATCACCCTGGTGGCCGACGTGGCGCTGGCGCAGCTGCTGCTTCAGGCCGCCCGTTAAGCCGCCAAGTAACGTTCCAGCTTCTGGGCAAACACCTGCGCCGCCTCGGCCCAGGACACGGCAACGCCCAGGCTGGCCATGTCCACCGTCTTTAGCCCGGCGTAGCCGCAGGGGTTGATGCGGCTGTAAGGCTCCAGGTCCATGGCCACGTTCAGCGCCACCCCGTGGTAGGTGCAGTGGCGGCTGACCTTAATGCCCAGCGCGGCAATCTTGCCCAAATAATAGGGGTCAGACTCCAATTGTTGGGCGGTAAAGCCCGCCTCCAGCCGGGCGTGGCCAAACGGGTCTTGCAGGCGCACATAGATGCCCGGTGCCCCCGGCACGCGCAGGCCGGTGATGCCGAAATGGGCCAGGGTTTGCACCACAGCCTCTTCCAGCCGGAACACGTATTCCTTGACGAAATAGCCCGCGCGCTTCAAATCCAGCAGCGGATATGCCACCACCTGCCCCGGCCCGTGGTAGGTCACTTGGCCGCCCCGGTTGGCCTGCACCACCGGAATGTCGCCCGGCAGCAGCAGATGTTCGGCCTTGCCCGCCAGCCCCTGGGTGAACACCGGCGGATGCTCACAAATCCATAGCTGGTCACGCTCATCTGCTGGGCGCTGGAGGGTGAATTCCTGCATTTTTTCCACCGTGGGCAGGTAGTCCACGCGGCCGAGGAGGTGGGTGGTGGTCATGCCGCAGCCACGGCGGTGAACAGCGCAGAACCGGCTTTGCCGGGCTGCTGCTGTTGCCCCCTGCAAGGGGGGTGGCGAAAAGTGCGCAGCACTGTAGCCTGGGGGTGAGCCATATCCTACAGCGCCATCTTCACCATCGGATGGGTGCTCAGGGTGCGGTACAGCTCGTCGAGCTGTTCGCGGCTGGTGGCGGTGATGGGGAGGGTGATGCCCAGGTACTTGCCGCCCTTGCTTTCGCGCAGCTCGACCGCGCTGGCATCGAACGTGGGGTCGAACTGGGCGGCGATGGCGGTCATGGCGTGCACGAAGCCGTCTACCTTTTCGCCCATCACCTTGATGGGGAAGAGCGAGGGGTATTCGATCAGGGATTCTTTGCGGGGATCGATAGGGTCGGTGGGTTCGGTCGTAGGTGTGGTCATGGTGGTGTGTGGTCAGGCCGCCTGGGTGGCGGCGGTGTAGCCGGCGTAGAGCCGGGTGTAGACGGGGCCGGGCAGGCCGTTGCCCACGGGCTGGCCGTCCAGGGTGGAGATGGCCAGCACCTCTTTGGTGGCGCTGGTGAGCAGCAGTTCGTCGGCGTGCAGCACTTCTTCGCGCGTGATGCGGCGCAGTGCAAACGGGACGCCCTGGGCGCGGCAGATGTCTTCCATCAGCCCGAAGCGGATGCCTTCGAGCACGAGGTGGTCTTTGGGCGGGCCGATGAGCGTGCCGTCTTTGACCAGCCAGACGTTGCTGCTGGCGGCTTCGCTCAGATAGCCGTTGCGGAACATGACCGTTTCCGTCGCGCCCGCGTCCACGCCGATCTGCCGTGCAAACACCGCGCCCAGCAGGCTGGTGCTTTTGATGTGGGCTTTTTCCCAGCGGAAGTCGTCGGCGGTGACGCAGGCCACGCCCTGGCTGCGCTGGGTGGCGCTGGGCAGGTTCATCTGGGTGGCCATGGCGAACACGGTGGGCGTGATGTCCTTCGGCATGGCGTGGTCGCGCAGGGCCACACCGCGGGTGATCTGGATGTAGACCAGGTGGTTAGGATTTAAAGGTTTTTGGCCGTTCGTGCTGGTGTGGTGGGCGTGAGAAGCTACTAAAGTTGTAGCAATTTCGCGCCACTGGTCCCGGGTGCGCGGGTTGGCGATGCGCAGCTCGGCCAGGCTGCGGTCGAGCCGGGCCATGTGCTGCTCAAACCGGAACAAACGGCCCGCGTAGACCGGCACCACTTCGTACACGCCGTCGCCAAAGATGAAGCCCCGGTCCATGACGCTGATTTTGGCGTCGCACAGGGGGGTGTAGGCACCGTTGAGGTAGCAGGGGTAGTCGGGCAAAGAGTGCATAGGACGCTATTTTGGACTGCGGGCGGGCAGGCCGCGGGTTTCGCCAATTTTCAGCAGAAAGAAGTCGTCCTCGGACACGCCCTGGGCGATGCGGGCGGCGGCTAGGTCGGCCGGGGGCTGGTCCAGCGGCTCGTCGGTCAGGTTGAAGGTGCCCCAGTGCACGCCCACGCTGCGTTTGGCGTGCAGGTCACGGTGGATTTGCACGGCTTCGGCCGGGTTGATGTGCTGGTTTTGCATGAACCAGCGGGGTTCGTAGGCGCCCACGGCGATCAGGGCGATGTCAAAGCCGTCGGGGCTGCGCTCCTGGAAACGTGCGCGGGTGTCCTGGAAGTCCTGGCTGTAGCCGGTGTCGCCGCTGAAGTACCAGTGGAAATCGGCCCCAAACACCGCCCAGCCGCCCCACAGCGTCTGGAAGCGGTCGCCCATGGCGCGGGCCGTCCAATGCTGCACGGGGGTGAGGTGAAATTCCACGCCGCGCACCGTGTGCTGCTGCCACCAGTCGAGTTCCACCACGTGGTGGATGCCCTGCCGGATGAACCAGGCTTTGAGGCGCAGCGGCACTATAAAAACCGTAGCGCCTTGCGCCCGTCTATTAAGCGCCAGCACCGCATTTACATCCAGATGGTCGTAGTGGTTGTGCGAGATGACCACCACGTCGATGGGCGGCAGGTCGGCCAGGGCCAAGCCCGGCGGCTGGGCCCGTTGCGGCCCGCTCCACTGCACCGGCGAGGCGCGCTCGCTGAACACCGGGTCGGTCAGCACATTCAGCCCGCTGGCCTGCACCAACATGGTGGCGTGTCCCACCCAGGTGATGGCGGGCTGCATGGCGGCTCCGGCGTTGGCGTGGATGGCGGCCAGGTTGGGCGCGACTATGGGTGTGGGTGTTTGCGGTGGTGGCGGCAAATTCTTGCGCCGGGCATTCCACTGCCAGCGCAGCAGGTCGCGGGTGGAGCCGGGAACGGCATCGGTATAGTTGTTCTTGAAGCCGGTGGCGGTGTGGTGCTGCATGGCAAAAAAAGACGGTCAAGGAAGAAGTGCCACAATGCAGCGCCCTTGGGGATATCCCTACATGGACGCAGCCCTACGCGCAGACAGGCATGGCAAAGCGTTACAGTTGTATGCACGCCAAAGCGCTTGCGGGTGTCAAGGGAATATTCGTATAATAGTGGGCTTTACTAAACTTTTCAGTGTGTAAGTCGGGTGTCAATCAGGTGTCATACAGTCAGTCAATCATGTCACCAGGAATGCCCCCAAAAGCTCCTCCGAGAGCACTTGCGAATCTGGGAGATGAATTAAGAGATGGGGTAGCTGAAGACGATTTCAAGCCCCTGACGGCTGCGCAAGCGCAGACCTGGCGCCAGCAGACTCCCATGATGTCCATTTGGGCGATTGTGTGGGGCCAGTTGGCCACCGGGTGTCTGGTGGCAATAGCCGCATGGCTGGTGACCGGCAAGCCCGTTATGGGTTGGTCGGCGGGGTATGGAGCCATTGCGGTGGTGGTGCCTGCAGCGCTGTTTGCGCGCGGTGTTACCGGCAAGCTGGCCCGGGCAATTCCCGGTGCGGCGATGGCGGGGTTTTTTGTGTGGGAGCTGGTCAAGATTGCCGTCACAGTAGCAATGCTGTTTGCGGCACCCCGACTGGTTCCTGAGTTGAATTGGCTGGCCTTGTTGGTCGGCTTTGTAGTGACCATGAAGGTGGTTTGGATTGCGCTGATGTTTCGCTCCAAACGCCAACGTACGGCTTAACAGGATTGATGGACTTAAATATGTCGACTGAAAACGCTGCTGAACACGCCGCTACGGAAGGCCCCAAGGCGGGCGAATACATCGTTCACCATTTGCAGCATCTGCAAAAGAACTTCTCGTTCGAGAGCGTTAAGCAATCCCACATCGTGGATTTCAGCCTCTTCAATCTGGATTCCGTTTTGTACTCGGTGATCCTGGGTCTTGTAGGTTGTTTCTTTTTGTGGCGTGCTTCGCGCAAGGCCACTGCGGGTGTGCCGGGCCGCTTTCAGGCGGCGGTTGAAATTTTGACCGAAATGGTGGACAACCAGGCCAAGGGCGTGATCCATAACGCCAAGAGCCGCAAGCTGGTGGCTCCATTGGCTTTGACGGTGTTTGTCTGGATTTTCCTGATGAACGGCATGGATATGTTGCCGGTCGATGTCTTGCCCAAGCTGTGGGAGCATCTGTACTCCTCCGCCGGTGGTGATCCGCACCACGCTTACATGCGTGTCGTGCCCACCGCCGATCTGTCCACCACGCTCGGTTTGTCGGTCAGCGTTTTGTTTGTCTGCCTGGTTTACAACATCAAGATCAAGGGTTTGGGAGGCTGGTCGCATGAACTGGTGGCTGCACCGTTTGGCGACCACTGGTTTCTGTACCCCATCAACTTCCTGATGCAGATGATTGAGTACCTTGCCAAGACGGTTTCGCACGGTATGCGGCTGTTTGGCAATATGTTTGCTGGTGAATTGGTTTTCATGTTGATCGCCTTGATGGGCGGCACGTGGGCCTGGCAGTTCAACCCCTTAGAAGGTATGTTCTGGCTAGGTGTTGGGCATGTGATTGCCGGTACTGCGTGGAGCATCTTCCACATTTTGGTGATCACTTTGCAGGCCTTCATCTTCATGATGTTGACGCTGATTTACGTGGGCCAGTCTCACGAAGCACACTAACTGCGAAGGCTTGGGGTGCCCTGCGCCCCAGGTCGGCAAAGATGGTTTTCGCTTCTGTTCGTTTTCGCTTTTCTCTTTCTTTTACCTGTACTTTTTAGGATTAATCATGGAAAACATTCTCGGTCTCGTCGCTCTGGCTTGTGGTTTGATCGTTGGCCTGGGCGCTTTGGGTGCCTCCATCGGTATCGCTTTGATGGGCGGCAAGTTCCTCGAATCGTCGGCACGCCAGCCCGAACTGATGAACGAACTGCAAACCAAGATGTTCATTTTGGCTGGTCTGATCGACGCGGCTTTCCTGATCGGCGTGGCTATTGCCCTGCTGTTCGCATTCGCCAAGCCTTTCGCGATTTAATTTTTGGCCGACCTTTCACGACCGAAAGGAATTAAGCCGTGAACATTAATTCAACCCTGTTTCTGCAGGCCATCGTCTTTGCGATTTTGGTGTGGTTCACGATGAAATTCGTGTGGCCTCCGATCACCAAGGCCCTGGACGAGCGGGTGCAGAAAATCTCTGACGGCCTTGCTGCCGCCGATAAAGCCAAGTCCGAACTGACCAGCGCCAACCAGCGCGTGGAAGCCGAACTGGCCAAGTCGCGCACCGAGACCGCGTCGCGTTTGGCGGATGCCGATCGCCGTGCCCAAACTATCGTGGAAGAGGCCAAGGCCCGTGCCACGGAAGAGGGCAACAAGATCGTCGCCGCAGCCCGTGCCGAAGCCGAGCAGCAAACCGTCAAAGCCCGTGAGGCCCTGCGTGAGCAAGTGGCTGCATTGGCGGTGAAGGGTGCCGAGCAGATTCTCCGCAAGGAAGTCAATGCCGGTGTCCACGCGGACTTGCTGAACCGTCTCCAAACCGAACTCTGAGCGGCAGAACGACCATGGCTGAAATAGCAACCATTGCCCGTCCTTACGCCGAAGCGCTGTTCAAGGCCACTGCGTCTGACCTGGACGGCACCGCCGGATGGGTGGATGAATTGGCCGCGATTGCAGCCAACCCCCAGTTGCTCCAGTTCGCCGACAACCCCAAGGTTGAGGTGAACCAGGTGTTTGAGGTGGTAGCCGGTGTGGCCAAGTCGGCCCTGCCAGATGCTGCAAAAAACTTTTTGCGCATGGTCATCGAGAACGGGCGCCTGGCCGCTCTTCCCGAGATTGCTACCCAGTTCCGTGCATTGAAAAATGCCCGGAGCGGCTCCTCTGACGCGACCGTGTTCAGTGCTTTTGCGATCGACGCAGATGCTCTGGCCAACGTCTCGTCGGCGCTGGAAAAGCGTTTTGGACGCAAGCTCAATCTCACAGTGGCTTTGCAGCCGGAGTTGATTGGCGGAATTCGCGTCGTGGTGGGTGACGAGGTGTTGGACACCTCGATCAAAGCCCGCCTGGAACATATGAAATTGGCCCTGACCGCTTAACCACCAGGTTAAGGTCTGTGCCAGCGTTTTCGGCCAGAGCCCATGGCTCCGGTTGTTTGCTAACTAAAGAAAGAGAAGGAAAGAGTCATGCAACTCAATCCCGCAGAAATTTCTGAGCTGATCAAGAGCCGTATCGAAGGCCTGACGGCCCAAACCGATATCCGCAACCAGGGCACCGTCGTGTCCGTGACCGACGGTATCTGCCGTTTGCACGGCCTGTCCGACGTGATGCAGGGCGAAATGTTGGAGTTCCCCGCCGGTAGCGATGGCCAGCCCACCTACGGCCTGGCACTGAATCTGGAGCGTGACTCGGTCGGCTCCGTGATTTTGGGCGAATACGAACACATCTCCGAAGGCGACATCGTGAAGTGCACGGGCCGCATTCTGGAAGTGCCGGTCGGTCCCGAGCTGCTCGGTCGCGTGGTGAACGCACTGGGCCAGCCGATCGACGGCAAGGGCCCGATCAACGCCAAGATGACCGACGTGATCGAAAAAGTCGCGCCCGGCGTGATTGCCCGTAAATCGGTGGACCAGCCCATGCAGACCGGCTTGAAGTCGATCGATGCCATGGTGCCCGTCGGCCGTGGCCAGCGCGAGTTGATCATTGGTGACCGCCAGACGGGTAAAACCGCTGTGGCGATCGATGCCATCATCAACCAAAAGGGCCAGAACATGTTCTGCGTGTACGTCGCGATTGGCCAAAAGGCCTCGTCGATCAAAAACGTGGTGCGTGCCCTGGAACAGGCTGGTGCGATGGAATACACCATTGTGGTGGCGGCTTCGGCTTCTGAATCGGCTGCCATGCAGTACGTTTCGGCCTACTCCGGCTGCACCATGGGCGAATACTTCCGCGACCGCGGCCAGGATGCCCTGATCGTGTACGACGATTTGTCCAAGCAAGCCGTGGCCTACCGCCAGGTTTCCTTGCTGCTGCGCCGTCCACCAGGCCGCGAAGCCTACCCTGGAGACGTGTTCTATCTGCACAGCCGCCTGCTGGAACGCGCCGCCCGCGTGAATGCCGACTACGTCGAAGCCTTCACCAAGGGTGAAGTCAAGGGCAAGACCGGTTCCTTGACGGCTTTGCCCATCATTGAAACGCAAGCCGGTGACGTGTCTGCTTTCGTGCCCACCAACGTGATCTCGATCACCGACGGCCAGATCTTCCTGGAAACCTCGCTGTTCAACGCCGGCATCCGCCCTGCGATCAACGCCGGTATCTCGGTGTCTCGCGTCGGTAGCGCCGCACAGACCAAGATCATCAAGAGCCAATCTGGCGGTATCCGTACCGACTTAGCGCAGTACCGTGAATTGGCGGCTTTCGCCCAGTTCGCATCGGACCTGGACGAAGCGACCCGCAAGCAGCTGGACCGCGGTGCCCGCGTGACCGAACTGCTCAAGCAAGCCCAGTACAGCCCCTTGTCCGTGTCCCTCATGGGTGCCACTTTGTTCGCAGTGAACAAGGGCTTCATGGACGACATCGATGTCAAGAAGATCCTGGCTTTTGAGCACGGCCTGCACGGCTACCTCAAGGACAAGAGCGCGGCTTTGTTGGCCAAGATTGAAGCCTCGAAAGCACTGGACAAGGAAGCGGAAGCTGAGTTGCACGCTGCTGTCACCGCCTTCAAGAAGACGTTCGCTTAACTAGGAGCCCGTCATGGCAGCAGGCAAGGAACTACGCACCAAGATCAAATCGGTGGAAAACACCAAGAAGATCACCAAGGCGATGGAAATGATTTCCGTCTCCAAGATGCGTAAAGCACAGGAGCGGATGAAGGCAGCCCGCCCGTACAGCGACAAGATCCGTGACATCGCAGCCAACCTGGGCCAGGCGAATCCCGAGTACGTGCACAACTTCATGAAACCCAACGGCGCCAAGGCCGAGGGTTTTGTGGTGGTGACCACCGACAAGGGTTTGTGTGGCGGCTTGAACACCAACCTGTTCCGCGCGTTGACCCTGAAACTGCGCGCTGCGCAGGCTGCAGGCTTGACCGCAAAAACCGTGGCGGTGGGCGGCAAAGGTCTCGGGTTTTTGAACCGTACCGGTGCCCAGGTGGTAGCGCATGTGACCCATCTGGGTGACAAGCCGCACCTGGACAAGCTGATCGGCCCGCTCAAGGTGCTGCTGGATGCCTACGAAAAAGGTGAAATCAGCGCTGTCTACCTGGTGTACAACAAGTTTGTCAGCACCATGAAGCAAGAAGCGGTGGTGGAGCAGCTGTTGCCCTTGTCGTCGGCCCAAATGCAGGCGGATACCAAGGCATCCGGCAAGGCCAACACCTGGGACTACATCTACGAACCCGATGCGCAGTCGGTGATCGACAATTTGTTGATCCGCTACGTGGAAGCGTTGGCCTACCAGGCGGTCGCGGAAAACATGGCCTCCGAGCATGCCGCGCGCATGGTCGCCATGAAGGCTGCTACCGACAACGCGGGTAGCGTGATTGCCGAGCTCAAGCTGATCTATAACAAGACCCGCCAGGCCGCGATCACCAAAGAATTGTCGGAAATTGTGGCAGGTGCGGCGGCTGTTTAAGCTCCGCCACTGTCCCAGTCCGTCACCGATTTCAAGACTCAATTTATTGGAGCAAAAATGGCTCAAGAAAATGCAGAAGTGAACGCCCGCGTTCAGGGAAAAATTGTCCAGTGTATTGGTGCCGTGGTGGACGTCGAGTTCCCCCGCAACAGCATGCCCCGCATTTACGATGCGCTGAAAATGGAAGGCTCCGTGCTGACCCTGGAAGTGCAACAGCAGCTGGGTGACGGCATTGTCCGTACCATCGCGCTGGGCTCTTCCGACGGCCTGCGCCGTGGCTTGATGGTCTACAACACCGGCGCGGGCATCACCGTTCCCGTGGGCAAGGCCACCCTGGGTCGCATCATGGACGTGCTGGGTTCGCCCATCGACGAACGTGGTCCCGTCAGCCAGGACCTGACCGCCACCATCCACCGCAAAGCCCCCGCATACGACGAACTCAGCCCTTCGCAAGAACTGCTGGAAACCGGCATCAAGGTGATTGACTTGATCTGCCCGTTCGCCAAGGGCGGCAAGGTGGGCCTGTTCGGTGGTGCCGGTGTGGGCAAGACCGTGAACATGATGGAACTGATCAACAACATCGCCAAGGCACACAGCGGCTTGTCCGTGTTTGCCGGTGTGGGTGAGCGTACCCGTGAAGGGAACGACTTCTACCACGAGATGGCCGACTCCGGCGTGGTGAACCTCGAGAACCTCGAAGAGTCCAAAGTGGCCATGGTCTACGGCCAGATGAACGAGCCTCCAGGCAACCGTCTGCGCGTGGCCCTGACCGGTCTGACCATTGCGGAATCCTTCCGTGACGAAGGCCGTGACGTGCTGTTCTTCGTGGACAACATCTACCGCTACACCCTGGCCGGTACCGAAGTGTCCGCACTGCTGGGCCGTATGCCTTCTGCCGTGGGCTACCAGCCCACCCTGGCCGAAGAAATGGGCCGCCTGCAAGAGCGTATTACCTCCACCAAGGTCGGCTCGATCACCTCCATCCAGGCCGTGTACGTGCCAGCGGATGACTTGACCGATCCATCGCCTGCCACCACCTTCGCCCACTTGGACTCCACCGTGGTGCTCTCCCGTGACATCGCTTCGCTGGGTATCTACCCTGCGGTCGATCCACTCGACTCGACCAGCCGCCAGCTGGACCCGCTGGTCGTCGGTGAAGACCACTACAACACGGCCCGCGCCGTGCAGGGCACGCTGCAGCGCTACCGCGAACTGCGCGACATCATCGCGATCATGGGTATGGACGACTTGGCACCCGACGACAAGCTGGCCGTGGCCCGTGCCCGCAAGATCCAGCGTTTCCTGAGCCAGCCGTTCCACGTGGCCGAAGTGTTTACCGGCTCGCCAGGCAAGTACGTGCCATTGTCGGAAACCATCCGTGGTTTCAAGATGATCGTCAGCGGCGAGTGCGACCACATGCCAGAACAAGCGTTCTACATGGTCGGCTCCATCGACGAAGCCATCGAGAAGGCCAAGAAGGTCTAAACCCCTTCTGCAGAGTGCGGCCTAGGTCGCGCTCTGCACTTCACCACGCTGGACCCAAAGGAAACCTATGACCACCATTCTCGTGAATGTTGTCAGTGCCGAAGAATCCATCTTCTCGGGCGAAGCCAAGTTTGTGGCTTTGCCGGGCGAAGCGGGCGAGCTGGGCATTTATCCGCGCCACACCCCCTTGATCACCCGCATCAAGCCGGGTTCGGTGCGTATCGAAAAGGCCGACGGCACCGAAGAATTCATCTTCGTGGCCGGTGGCATTCTGGAAGTCCAACCCAACTGCGTCACCGTGTTGTCTGACACGGCCATCCGCGGCAAGGACCTGGACGAAGAAAAAGCCAACGCCGCCAAGGCCCGCGCCGAAGAAGCTCTGCGCAATGCCAAAGGCCAGCTGGACATCGCCAAGGCCCAATCCGAGCTGGCCATCATGGCCGCCCAGATTTCCGCTCTGCGCAAGTTCCGCCGCAACCGCTAGTCTTTACTGACACTTCCCAAAAAGCCGCTCTTGAGCGGCTTTTTTGTGGGCGTAATCCCGAAGTGCTTGCTTCTGTTTTTGATATCAAAAAAAGGAGCTGCTTACGCTTATGCAGTAAGCGTAGAGTCCTGTTTTTATGGTAAAAAAATGCCTATATTTCAAATATAGGCTTACAGAATCACTACGGGCGCATTCGGTAGCTCGTTGCCCCGCACACCGCCCGGCAGCAGCGGAAAATGCTGCACCAGCACGGCAGACACCTCTTCCAGCGCAGCCGTCAAACCTTCCTCGTACCGGCCCGCCTGCAAGGCCGTGCCCAGGTGCGCCACCATCGCCTGCCACTCTGCCGGTGACACGCGCTCGTTCAGGCCCCGGTCGGCCACCAGCTCGATCGCGTGGTCGGCCAGCAGCAGGTAAATCAGCACGCCGTTGTTGTGCGCGGTGTCCCAGACACGCAGCTTGCCAAACAGCATCACCGCCCGTTCGCGTGCCGTGGCGTTGCGCCGCAAGTAGCTCAGTGGCAGGCCGGCTTCCACGCAGATGCGGATCTCGCCGGTGTGGCGCTGTTCGCTGGCGCTGACCCGCAGGGTGAGCCGCTCTAGCAGGGCCGAGGGGACGGCGCGGCGCACATCGCCCACGTCCCAGCAGCAGTGTTTCAGGAATCGGAGGACATACTTCCACATCTTGGTTACCACCCCCCGGAGGCACCGCCGCCGCCAAAATTGCCACCGCCGCCCGAGCTGAATCCGCCGCCACCGCTGCTGCGCCCGCCAGAGCTGAAACCACCCCCGCCCAGGCCACCCAAACCGCCCAGGCCACCGCCCAAGGACGAGCTGCCGACACGCGATAGCAGCGTGAACAGCAACGCAGCCACCCCGGCCACGCCCGCGATCAGAACGCTGGCCGACAGCACCCAGGCCAGCGCGCCGATGGCTCCGCCGGTTACCACCGACCCCAACCCGACCCCGAAGATGCTGCGCGCAATGGCTCCCGCCACCGGCACCGCCACCACCGCGAAGATCAGCAGCTCTTGCCAGTCAAAACCCAAGTCCTGCTGTGCCGTCCGAGCGGTAGGCGCGGGCAGGGCCTCGCCCTTGACCAGCGCCATGATCTGGTCCACCCCGGCATCCACACCCCCGGCAAAGTCGCCCTGCTTGAAGCGCGGCGTGATCGCGTCGTTGATGATGTTGCTGGCCGCCAGGTCGGGAATCGCGCCCTCCAGCGTCTTGGCCACCTCGATGCGCAGCTTGCGGTCGTTTTTGGCCACCAGCAGGATCAGACCATCGCCCACCTCTTTGCGGCCAATCTTCCAGGCGTTGCCCACGCGGTTGGCGTAGCTGGCAATGTCTTCGGGCTGGGTGGTGGGCACCATCAGCACCACCACCTGCGCGCCGGTGCTGGTTTCAAACGCCGTCAGCTTGGCTTCCAGCGCCTGCAGCTGGGCCGCGCTGAGGGTGGCCGTGGTGTCGATCACGTGGCCGGTCAGCGCTGGTACTGGCAGCACGCTCTGGGCGTGGCTGGCCAGGGCCAACAAGGCTAGCCAGCACGCAAGCAGCAGGCGCAGCAGCATAGGGCTTTATTTCTTGAAGTCCACTACCGGCGGGGCCGAGATCTGGGCTTCGTTTTGCACCGTGAAGCTGGGCTTGGGCTGGTAGCCCATCACCTTGGCCGTCAGGTTGCTGGGGAAGCTGCGGGCCAGCACGTTGTATTCCTGCACCGTGCCGATGAAACGGTTGCGTGCCACGGTGATACGGTTTTCGGTGCCTTCCAGCTGCACCCGCAGGTCGCTGAAGCCCTTGTTGGCCTTCAGGTCGGGGTATTTCTCGACCGTCACCATCAGGCGGCTCAAGGCACTGCCCAGCTCGCCCTGGGCGGCCTGGAACTTGGCAAAGGCTTCGGGGTTGTTCAGCGTCTCGGGTGTGACCTGGATGGACGTGGCCTTGGCCCGGGCTTCCACCACCTTGGTCAGCGTGTCTTGTTCAAACTGGGCTTCGCCCTTGACGGTGGCCACGATGTTGGGCACCAGGTCGGCACGGCGCTGGTACTGGTTCAGCACTTCGCTCCAGGCGGCTTTGCTTTGCTCGTCCAGGCGTTGAAAGTCGTTGTAGCCGCAACCGGTCAGGGCGGCAGCCAGCAGCAGGGCGGGTAACCAGCGTTTCATGTGAATTCTCCAATGGCGAGCCGCAGGCGGGCTCCTATAGCGTTTGACCTTAGCACATGCAGCCTGGCCAACCCCCAAAGCAAGGCAAAATCAATGCACTCCCATCTCCCGCCCAACCCCCGTGTAAGCCATGCCCCAAGCCAAACTCCAGGCCGCCACCGTGGGCGGCACTGCCGATGACACCGAAGCCGCTTTTTACGATGCCTTACAAAATGGCGACATTGACAAACTGATGGCCTGCTGGGCCGACGAAGACGATGTGGTCTGCATCCACCCCGGCGGCGCGCGCGTGGTGGGCATTGCCGCCGTCCGCGCCAGCTTCGAGGCGATGTTCGGCCAGGGCCGCATCCGCGCCTGGCCCGAGCACGTGCGCCGCATCGATGCGCTGGCCAGTGCCGTACACACCCTGGTGGAGCGCATCGAGGTGATGGCCCCCGACGGCCCGCGCGAAGCCTTTGCCATCGCCACCAACGTCTACCACAAGACCGCGCAAGGCTGGCGCATGGTGGCCCACCACGCCAGCCCCGGCACGGGACGCGACCTGCAAGAGTCGGGTGGCGCACCCGCGCTATTGCATTGACGTGAAATTTATAAAAAATCGGACTCTTGTGCCCATTCCATCTGCGTAACCAGCTATGAACTATGTAGCACCCTGGTGGTTGCCCGGCGGCCATGCGCAAACCATCTGGCCCGCCTTGTATTCGCGCCGTGTGTTCGGGCCGCGGCCGCAGTTCCGGCGCGAGCGCTGGATCACGCCCGACCTGGATTTCATCGACGTGGATTTCTGCGATGCTGCCGCCCACATTGCCGACCCGGCCGCCAGCGAGGCCGGTCGGCCCCTGCTGGTGCTGTTCCACGGGCTGGAGGGCTCGTCGGGCAGCCATTACGCCGAGGCCTTTGCCGACTACGCCCGGGCCCACGGCATGGGCTTTGTGGTGCCGCACTTTCGCGGCTGCAGTGGCGAGCTCAACCTTTCGCCCCGTGCTTACCACTCGGGTGACTTCGAAGAAGTCGGTTGGGTGCTCAAGCGCCTGAAGACCTGGCACCAGGGCAAAGTCATCGCCGTGGGCATTTCGCTCGGTGGCAACGCCTTGCTGCGCTGGGCCGAGGAGATGGGTGACCAGGCGCGCCAGGTGGTGCGGGCGGTGGCCGCCGTGAGTGCGCCCACCGACCTGGCCGCCAGTGGCTGGGCCATCGGGCGCGGCATGAACCGGCAGATCTACACCCGCATGTTCCTGCGCAGCATGAAGCCCAAGGCCCTGCGCAAGCTCGACCAGCACCCCGGCCTGTTCGACCGCGAAGCGCTGATGGCCGCGCGCGACCTGTACGAGTTCGACAACGTCTTCACCGCCCCGCTGCACGGCTATAACAGCACCGAAGACTACTGGGCCCGCGCCTCGTCCAAGCCGCACCTGGCGCAGATCCGCATCCCGGCGCTGGTGGTGAATGCCCGCAACGACCCCTTCGTGCCCGCCTGGAGCCTTCCGCACCAGGACCAGGTGGGAGCGCACGTCACCCTGTGGCAGCCCAGCCATGGCGGCCACGTCGGCTTTCCCCACGGCCCCATCCCCGGCCACGTGCGCAGCATGCCCGATGCCGTCGGCGGCTGGCTGCTGCAGGCCATCAAATAGGACGCTATGGACGACATCGTCAAACAAGCCATCGCCAAATGGCCCAACGTACCCGACTGCTATGGCTGGCTGGCCCTGGACGCGCGCGGCAACTGGTACCTGCGGGACGACCCGGCGCAGGCGGCGGGGCCGTTTGCAGGTGCCGGGGCCACGGCGCAGAGCAAGGGCTCGCGGCTGCTGCACGAGAAGCTGATCGACTTCATCCAGCGCAACTACGAGAGCGACCGCCAGGGCCGCTGGTTCTTCCAGAACGGGCCGCAGCGGGTCTATGTGGAGCTGGAAGCCACGCCCTACGTGTGGCGCGTGCAACCCGACTTCTCGGTACAGGCCCACACCGGCCTGGCCGCACGGGTGCAGCGCTGTGTGCTGGACGAACAAGGCCGCCTGTACCTCGACACCGACCTCGGCTTTGGCCTGGTGCACACCCTGGACATGGGCTTTGCCGCCGACGCGGTGGAAAAAGGCCTGTGGGTGCCCCAGCCCGAGGAAGCCGCCCAATTGCCCGCGCGGTTCGGCTACGTGCCCAGCCCCCAATTACTACCAAAATAATAGCTTCTCACGCTTATCTGGTAAGCACAAGAGGCATATTTCATGCATAAAAAAGGCCGGATGAACCGGCCTTTTTGGGGGTACGTTGTGCGCTTACTTGGCGGCAGACGCTGCGCCTTCGGCGGCGGCGGCGGGTTTTTTCGGCACGGGGAAGCTGGCGCCTCCGGCATTGGCCATATAGACCACGGCACTGGCCACTTCGGTATCGTCAAAGTCGCCACCACTTTGTGCGCCCATGGCGCCCTTGCCCACCATGGCGGAGTGCAGCAGCGTCTCATAGCCGGTTTTGATGCGGGGGCCCCAGGCCGCGGCATCGCCAAACTTGGGCGCGCCCACCAGGCCTGCGGTGTGGCAGTTGGTGCACTGGGCCTTGAAGACTTCTTCGCCGGATTTGAGTTCGCGGTTGGCATCGCGGATTTCCACGGCACCGATCTTCTGGATGCGGGCGGCCATGGCCTTGCTTTGCGACTGCTCGGTCACGCCGCCCAGGGTCATGGAGTCGGCCGAGGTGGTGCCCGCCGGTTTGGCGTCAGACACCACATAGAACACCAGGCCAATGATCGCAAAAATCGGAATCACGAACGAGAAAAACACCGCCAGCAGCAGTTGCTTGGGATTTTTGATGGGACCGGTGTGGTCTTCTTCTGCCGCGTGGTCATGGGGGTTGGCGCTCATGGTGTCCTCAAAACATCGGGTACAAATCGGGGGGGCTAGTCAGCCCGCGAGTATAACCGTCGCCCCTTTACAGGCCCCGCGTATCGCCAGTTTTTGGCCACCACGGCCAGCGGCTACAATCGCCCACGTTGCGGCTGTAGCTCAGTGGATAGAGTATTGGCCTCCGAAGCCAAGGGTCGTGGGTTCGATCCCCGCCAGCCGCACCATTAAACACTAGGTTCGTGGCTATCAAACTAAGTTCGTGGCTATCAGAATAATAGCTTCAAGATTTGATGTGAGCGCCTATGTAAGCAAGTTGCTTACAGCTTAAAAATTTTTCTCAGTCCAAGCACCACTACTGCCGTGGCAGTAATTTTCGCTATGAAAAATATAGCAACGTCGGTTGCTTGGCTTAACCGAGATGGATGGCATGTTGTCAGTCGTCCAAGCCTTCAAAATATGGCCCTTAAATGCTCTAGAGGGCTTGGGGTTGCCTGCTGTGCAGTGGACTGCAGTCCTGTTGCCGATGCTGTGAAGTAGAGTCTTTGATGTAGCGCTGATCTGTCAAAATTCCCTCACAGAAAATTGGAGCGAGACTTTGGCCACCAGCACGATCCCGAAAGCATTTCTTTCTTATTCGCACGATTCGCTAGAGCATAAAAAGTGGGTACTTGACCTCGCAACCCGGCTCCGCAACAACGGCGTCGAATCGATCATCGATCAGTGGTCTCTGGGTCCCGGCGACGATTTGCCCCATTTCATGGAGCAGAACCTCGCTATCGCTGACCGCGTACTTATGATCTGCACCGAAAATTACGTCCAAAAGGCTAACACTGGCGCTGGCGGTGTTGGTTACGAAAAGATGATCGTCACAGCTGATCTTCTTATGCGCATCGACTCGAACAAGATCATCCCGTTGATCCGGCAGTCGGGATCTCACGCTGTGCCAACGTTCCTTCAGTCGAAGTTGTATCTGGATTTCTCACGTGCGGATCAGATGGAACTCGCCTTCGATGAGCTCGTGCGCACCATTCATGGTGCTCCGCTCTATGTGGCACCACCAGTATCGAACAACCCTTTCGTACCTGTGGCCGATACCCCCGTCGAGAAGACCGGTGACGGTGTTTTAGAAGTGATGAAAACAATCGTGACCTTGTTCGAGTCCGATGCATCTAGCGCCATTCCCTATAGCTACATTTTCGGGAAAGCGCCAATGTCGCGGATCATGTTGGATATCTACATGCAGGAGGCAATGGATCAAGGGCTTATCGCTTGGCTCAGCAAGAGTCGCGACTTTATTTTGCTTACAAACACGGGCAAGCATTACGCTATCCAGCATAAGTTGGTCCAATTGTAGGAGCCAGGTAGCTTCGCCGATGTCCGTTCCTGGCCGATGGCACCCTTTAGTAAAAACGGTAACACCGCGCAAAGCTAATGTCATGGCGCTGCCTCCTGGGACCCTGTAGGTCGTGGGTTACCGGCTGTGATCCTGGATTGCCCCTTGCTCTGCGGCTTTAAAACGGTTTGGAGGCTACAGCACCAAGTCAAACCGTTTCTACTTTGCCTGCCAGTCCTGTTACGCTGCTTGCGCCATGCAGTAGCGCTTTACAGTGGAGTCAGACAGGCTGAAATGCTTTGGCGTGATGGCGATGCTGGCCTTGTTGTCGTTGCGCCATGTGCTAACTGTTGCAGCGTCTGCTAGCGCTGGACGGCCTAGACTGTCTTTGCCCCGATGAGTCTTGCCAGTTGCTTTAAGTGATGCTCTGGCTACATCCCTACCGCTGGCAATCTCACGACTTTACGATTGCATCCCTCGGGTCATGAGGTTTGGGGGCCCCTATCTGAGCAATTTTTTGCACAAGAAATCAGCGCGTGTAGGTGTCCTTGTTGCCAAGCATCACACTTGTCAACCTACTAATTAGCGGACGTCGTTTGGCATCTTCAACAAAACGCTCAAGAGCTGCATAACCGGCTTCGTTTGGAATCACGCCAGAATTGATTCTGCTCACGAAACGAGCAATCCCAATTTGCTCAATTGTGTCGCGCAGTTCTGACGGTTGGGGGGGCAGTGTTGTAGTTTTATGAACATGTTTCATTTGACCTCCAGCTTGACCTTGTAAGCAGTTCGGCTTAGCAGTTGTTCAATAATCGCAATGTATGGCAGAGCGCGGCTGAATGCAACGTCCGCAAATCCGCCCGTACCCTTTTTGTGGTCTCCCCAGCGCCAAAATCGGTAGGGCTTCGAACTGTGCACACAAATCACGCCAACGCAATAATCGACTATCTGCTCTGGTTGGTCCTTTGCCTCTGAGGAGCTTTTCACGGAAACCATCATGGGCATATAAAGAACACTCCTGTAATTCACATCGTGCGCCCCGCGAACAGACACACGCTTAGCAGGAAATGGATTTCGCTTGTTTGTAAAGTTGTGCTCTGCAAAGTTGCGTCCTTCTTGGGCCACGTAATACGCTACGAAACGTGGTGCATCATTTGGACGATTTAACTCTTCGTGGTTGGCCGTCCTAGCTCGCACCTGCATGCGAGCCCCATCTGCGTCACAAAACTCAAGGAGCGCTACGTCGGTAACATCGCTACTAGTGCGCGCATCAATTAGCAGCGACATTTCTTCCCTGAGCGCTAGAAGTGTGAGGCGAATGGCACCGCCCATCTCAGCAAGGCTTGCCTTATCTTTTACTGGCATCTGCCGAATCGCAGCAGTTAGATCCATGAATGGCGTGTGATGACCCACCCTCGACTCTTTGCCAAACATATCTAGCAACTTTGGAACTCCAACTAACACGATAGCGACGACACCTAGAAAATAGTCCATCGATGTTGCTGTTTGAATTGCTCCAACAATCACTCCAAATGCGTCTTGCATAGATGCTGGTGCGTTTGTTCCAGGGCCTGGCACGGGCGGCATCGCCAGTTTCTTCACAAGAATTGGGAATAGTGCGGCTAGGCAGACGATGCCTACCCTCACGAGCAACGCAAACACGCTTACAAGCGTCAAAGAACTCCACTTGCCCATAAACGTAGGAAGAGTTTTGTATCTCAATCCTTCAGCTGCCTCGCGCAGTCCTCCAACACCATGGATGCCGTCGCTGACATACTTTCTTGCAGCCTCAGGAGTGGGCACCTCTGTTTTACTCATGTCCCTGCTTCCTTGTCACGCCAGTTGAAAGTCGAGTGCCAATGCAGGGTGGCTAATCGTCAAAATCCGATACTGGGCAACTTGTAATTGTTAAGTTACAACTATTCTACAGAGCGCGGAAATGGCTGACACACCGGACAGAAAGTGCTTGTCCCGAACGGAAACTGCCCTACAAACTTCGGTCATGATGGAAATCGTAATCTCTGAGGGTCTTAACCGACATTGGCTTGCCTGAGAGTGGGGCTCTTGCATGTGGTATCCCCGCCAGCCGCACCAACTTCTCTAGAATGGACTGCTCCAAAACCCTAGAGAACACCCATCGCATTGACTACCCACACTCTCACCTCGCTCCTCGACACGCTGGATGCCGACGCGCCGCTGGCGCAGCGCCATCTGTGGCTGATTGGCCTGCTGGACTGGATCCGCGGCGACAACCGGGCACCCGACGATTCGGTCAGCCGAGTGCAGCGCTTTCTGGATGCGGTGGATGCCCGGCCCGAATTGCAAGTGCGTGTGCGTACCTGGTGGCAGGTGCTGGCCGACACGGTGGACAGCACCATGGTGTTGTCCGACTACGGTTTTTCGCCCCGCACCGCCTTTTTTAGCGAACTCGGTTACCGCCTGCGCTGCAAGCTGCTGCCCAGCACGCCCGAAACCACCGACGCTGCCGAGCTTTTCAGCTTGGTGCTGCCCAACACGCTGGATGCCGCCTGGATAGCGGCCTTGGATGCGGCCACCTTGGCGCGCATCGGCCATTTGCTGTCGTCGCCGTCGCGCACGCCCGGCATCACGCTGTGGCAAGACGAGCTGCTGCAGGCCATCACTTTTTGCAGCAACCAGATCATGGCCACCGGAGTGGCTTCTGAATTGCGCCTGCGCATGAGCGCGGCCGCCCGGCACGACGAACCGTTCAACAGCCTGTCCGCCGACGTAGATGCCCTGC
Source organism: Comamonadaceae bacterium OS-1 (assembly GCA_027923965.1). Lineage (NCBI taxonomy): Bacteria > Pseudomonadati > Pseudomonadota > Betaproteobacteria > Burkholderiales > Comamonadaceae > Comamonadaceae bacterium OS-1. The sequence continues at coordinate 4,208,186 of AP026969.1, read as the reverse complement.
GCCGGGCCTTCATTGCCACGCCACGCGAGCAGCCCGAGCTGGAGGCCGCCGCCCAGCGTCTGCGCGAGCGGCTGGAGCTGTGCCGCCAGGCGGCGGCCAGCGTGTACCCGCACCTGAACGACCACGGCATCTCGGTCAACCTGGTGTTCATGCTGCGCCAGCTGCGTGAGCGCCTGCTGCGGGTGCGCGACCTGATGGACTGTCTGCTGTCGCCCACGCCCCAGGCCAGCGCCAGCCGTCTGGTGGTGCGCCTGGCCTATGCCGGGCAGGAACGCCGCAGCCTGCGCGCGCTGGTGCGCGGCAATGCCTCGATGTTGGCCGCCAAGGTGACCGAGCGCAGCGCCGAAACCGGTGAGCACTACATCACCCGCGACCGCCGCGAGTACCGTGACATGCTGGTCAAGGCCGCCGGTGGCGGCGCGGCCACGTCGCTGACCACTTTGCTGAAGTTTCTGATCGGCGCGGTGGGCCTGACGGCCTTCTGGGCGGGCATGTGGTCGGGCGTGATGTACGCCGCCAGCTTCGTGATGATCCAGCTGCTGCACTGGACGCTGGCCACCAAGCAACCCGCCATGACCGCCCCCGCCATGGCCGCCAAGCTCAAAGACCTGGGCAACAGCCGGGCGATTGAAGAGTTTGTCGACGAAGTCACCCACCTGGTGCGCTCGCAGGTGGCGGCGGTGCTGGGCAATGTGGGTATGGTGACCCCCTGCGTACTCTTGATCAGCTTTGCCATGTTCTGGGCGGGCGGCAAGCACATGATCACCCGCGTCGAGGCCGACCACGTGTTCCACACCCTGAGCCTGCTGAGTCCCAGCACTCTGCTGTTTGCCGCTTTTACCGGTGTGCTGCTGTTTTTGGCCAGCCTGATTGCGGGCGCGGTGGAAAACTGGTTTGTGCTGCACCAGCTGGACTCCGCCCTGCGCTACAACCCGCGCATCACCCGCGTGCTGGGCGTGCCGCGCGCCGACCGCTGGGCGCGCTTCATGCGCGAGCATATTTCGGGCTTTGCGTCGAACATCTCACTGGGCTTCATGCTCGGCCTGCTGCCGCCGGTGCTGGCCTTTGTGGGCCTGGGGCTGGAGGCCCGCCACGTGACCCTGTCCACCGGCCAGTTGTCGGCGGCGGCTGCCGCCTATGGCAACCTGGTGTGGACCATGCCGGTGTTCTGGTGGTGCGTGGCCGCCATTCCGCTGATCGGCGTGCTGAACCTGACGGTCAGCTTCTTCCTGGCGCTGCAACTGGCCCTGGGTGCCCACAGCGTGACCGGGCTGGATCGCCAGCGCCTGCGCTACGCCGTGCTGCGCCGATTACGCCAGCATCCGCTCAGTTTCCTGTGGCCACCAAAATCTGAATGAAATAGGCTTCTCGTGCTTATCCAATAAGCGTGAGCAGCTATAAATTCAGGAGTCTTCGTCTGAATTCTCTTTGAGTTCCAGCGCAGCGCTGTACAGGCCTTTGCGCGGCTGGCCGGTGATGTCGGCGCAGAGCTGCACTGCGGTTTTCAGCGGCAGCTCGGCCAGCAGCAGCTTGAGCACCCGCAGGTCTTGCGCCGGGGCCTCCGACGGCGGGGCAGGGTGGATGACCAGCACAAACTCCCCCCGCGTGCGTGACGACTGGGCAGCCAGCCAGGCCACCAGGTCCTGCGCGGGCACGGTGGCGATTTCTTCAAACTGCTTGGTGATCTCGCGTGCCACCGTCACCGGGCGGGGGCCCAGGCAGGCCAGGCTGCGGGCCAGGGCCTCGATGCGGTGCGGCGCTTCCAGCAGCACCACGGCGCGCGGCTCGGCCAGCAGCGCCAGGGCGGCGTTGTCGCGCTCGGTGGCCTTGCTGGGCAAAAAGCCGGTGAACACAAAACCCGTGTCCTGTACGATGCCCGCCGCACTCAGCGCCGCCGTGATGCTGCTGGCACCGGGCAGCGGCACCACCGCAATACCCACGGCCCGCGCCGCTGCCACCACCCGTGCGCCGGGGTCGCTGATGGCCGGGGTGCCTGCGTCGCTGGCGTAGGCGATGCGCTCGCCCTGTTGCAGCCGCCGCACCACGTTTTGCGCGGCCTCGGTCTCGTTGTGCTGGTGCACCGCCAGCAGCTGGGCGCTGGATTTGTCGATGCCGTAGGCGCGCAGCAGGGCCTGGGTGTGGCGCGTGTCCTCGCAGGCAATGGCATCCACCAGACCCAGCACGTGCAGGGCCCGCAGGCTGATGTCGCACAGATTGCCGATGGGTGTGGCCACGATGTACAGCGTGCCCGCCGGATAATGCTGCGAAGCGGCTGCCTCCTGGGCGGCTTTCAAGGCGGAAGCAAAAGAAGCGCTCAATGGGTTTCCTCAAAAAAATCGGATTGGCCACGCCGGGCACCACCAAACAGACGGGTGATGCGGCCGAAGACCGGGCGCTGGCGCATTTGCAGGCCCAGGGCCTGCGTCTGCTGGAGCGCAATTATCGGACCCCCGGGCGTGGCGGCGGCGAAATCGACCTGGTGATGCGCGCGCCCGACGGCACGGTGGTGTTTGTCGAGGTGCGCCAGCGGGCCACGGCGGCGTTTGGCGGCGCGGCGGCCAGCATCAGCGCCACCAAGCAAAAGCGCATCGTGTTCGCTGCCCGCAGCTACCTGATGCGCCTGCGCACCCCGCCGCCGTGCCGGTTCGACGTGGTGTTGATCGAGTACGCAGGCATCCAGTGGCTGCAGGCGGCCTTTGATGCCAGTTGAACTTCTGATGACAAACACGCTCTTACAGCACAGGTATCATTCCGCACCATGATTGAACAACGCATTCAGCAACATTTCATTGACAGCGCCGATCTGAAGTACCAGTCGGCGCAGCCACTCAGCAAACCCATCGCGGCGGGCATCCAGGCCATGCTGGCGGCTGTGACCAGTGGCGGCAAGGTGCTGGCCTGCGGTAACGGCGGCTCGGCGGCCGATGCGCAGCACTTTGCGGCGGAGTTCGTGGGGCGGTTCGAGCGCGAGCGGCCCGAGCTGGGCGCGATTGCGCTCACCACCGACAGCTCCATCATTACCGCCATCGGCAACGACTACAACTTTGACGTGATCTTCGCCAAGCAGGTGCGCGCCTTGGGCCAGCCCGGCGACGTGCTGCTGGCCATCACCACCAGTGGCAATTCGGCCAATGTGCTGCTGGCCATCGAAGCCGCCCACGAGCGCGAGATGACCGTGGTGGCCATGACCGGCAAGGGCGGCGGCAAGATGATTGCTGCGCTGCGTGAAACCGATGTGCACATCTGCGTGCCGCACGACCGCACCGCGCGCATCCAGGAGGTCCATTTGCTGGTACTGCACTGCCTGTGCGACGGCGTAGATTCCCAGTTGCTGGGCGATATCGAACCCTCGCTTTAACTGGACTTACGCAAGTTCCCCCTGTAAGCCCGAAGGTCGATACAGGGGCGCTGCGTAAGTCCTATTTAACCTGTTTTGAAAGACTCCATGCACCGTTTTCTCCTCACCGCTGCGGCGGCTGTTGTTCTGGGCTCCAGCCTGTCGGCCTGCGTGCCTTTGGTGATTGGCGGAGCGGCCGTAGGTGGCGCGTTTGTGGCCACCGACCGGCGCACCTCGGGTGCCCAGCTGGAAGACGAGGGCATCGAGCTGCGCGCCAACAACCGCATCGGTCAAAGCATGGGCGAAAACGCCCACGTCAACGTCACCAGCTACAACCGCCAGGTGCTGCTGACCGGCGAAGTACCCACCGCCGCCGACCAGCAAAAGCTGCAAGATCTGGTGCTGAAGGTGGAAAACGTGCGCTCGGTGGTCAACGAAGTGGGCGTGCTGGGCGCGTCGTCGCTGTCGCAGCGCTCCTCGGACACGCTGGTGACCGGCAAGGTCAAGGCCACGCTGGTGGATGCCAAGGACGTGCAGTCCAACACCTTCAAGGTGATCACCGAACGCGGCACGGTCTATTTGATGGGCCGCGTGTCGATGCGCGAAGCCGACCGTGCCACCGAGCTGGCCCGCAGCGTCAGCGGCGTGCAAAAGGTGGTGCGGGTGTTTGACATCCTGACCGAAGACGAGCTCAAACGGCTCTCCACCACCAAGTAGATCCGGGCTACTTCAGCCTTTTGATCAGGCTGGAGGTGTCCCAGCGCTGGCCGCCCATCTGCTGGACGTCGGCGTAAAACTGGTCCACCAGGGCGGTGACCGGCAGGCGCGCACCGTTGCGCTTGGCTTCGTCCAGCACCAGGCCCAGGTCTTTGCGCATCCAGTCCACGGCGAAGCCGAAGTCGAACTTATCGGCCACCATGGTTTTGCCGCGGTTGTCCATCTGCCAGCTTTGGGCAGCGCCCTTGCCAATCACCTCCAGCACCTGCACCATGTCCAGCCCCGCGTGCTGGCCAAAGGCCACGGCTTCGCTCAGGCCCTGCACCAGCCCGGCGATGCAGATCTGGTTCACCATCTTGGCCAACTGGCCCGCGCCGCTGTCGCCCACCCGGGTGCAGGCGCGTGAAAATGCCATGGCCGTGGGGGCGATGGCTTCAAAAGCCGCCGCATCGCCGCCGCACATCACCGTCAGCAAGCCGTTCTGCGCACCGGCCTGGCCGCCCGACACCGGCGCATCGATGAAGCGCAGGCCCAGGGTGCGGGCTGCGCCATCCAGCTCGCGCGCGACTGCCGCCGATGCCGTGGTGTGGTCCACAAAAATCGCGCCGGGCTCCATGCCCGCAAACGCCCCGTCGGCCCCCAGCGTGACCGAACGCAGATCTTCGTCGTTGCCCACGCAGCAAAAAACGATGTCCGCCCCCCGCGCGGCCAGGCGCGGAGTTTCCGCATGTTTTGGGGCTCCAGCGCTTATGTACTCAGCACAGAAAGCTATAGATTTAGTAGCGGTGCGGTTGTAGACGGTTACCGTGTGCCCCGCCAGCGCCAGGTGCGCGGCCATCGGGTAGCCCATGACCCCCAGGCCGAGGAAGGCGACTTTTTTGGGAGGAACGGAAGCGTAGGTTTTGGGATTGGTGCTTGGCATAGGAATAAAAAAACGGAAACTAAAAAATCACCCCACCCGCTCTCGGCGGGGAAGGGCGTGGTGCGAGCGATCACACAATCGCGAAATGCTCGGTCCCGGCGGCCAAATCTTGGGTTTTGGCCCGCTGGCTGTTGAGCTTGATTTGCAAACGCAGGTCGTTGAGCGAGTCGGCGTGGCGCAGGGCATCTTCGTAGCTGATGAGCTGGCTCTCGTAGGCATCGAACAGGGCCTGGTCAAAGGTCTGCATGCCCAGATTGCGGCTCTTTTTCATGATCTCCTTGATCTCGGTGACTTCGCCTTTGAAGATCAGATCCGAAATCAGCGGGGTGTTGAGCAAAATCTCCACCGCTGCGGCACGGCCTTTGCCGTCCTGGCGGGGAATCAGGCGTTGCGACACCACGCCCCGCAGGTTCAGTGACAAATCCATCAGCAACTGGGCGCGGCGTTCTTCGGGGAAGAAGTTCAGGATGCGGTCCAGCGCCTGGTTGGCGTTGTTGGCATGCAGCGTGGCCAGGCACAGGTGGCCGGTTTCGGCGAAGGCGATGGCGTGCTCCATGGTGGTGCGGTCGCGGATTTCGCCCATCAGGATCACATCGGGTGCCTGGCGCAGCGAGTTTTTCAGGGCGGAGTCCCAGCTGTCGGTGTCCAGGCCCACTTCGCGCTGGGTGACGACGCAGTTTTTGTGCGGGTGTACAAACTCCACCGGGTCTTCGATGGTGATGATGTGGCCGTACGAGTGCTCGTTGCGCCAATCGACCATGGCGGCCAGGGTGGTGGATTTGCCGCAACCGGTGCCGCCGACCAGGATGCACAGGCCGCGCTTGGTCATGGCCACATCTTTCAGGATCTGCGGCATGGTCAGGCTATCGATCGTGGGGATGCTGACCGGAATGACCCGCAGCACCATGCCCACCTTGCCCTGCTGCACAAAGGCATTCACCCGAAAGCGGCCAATACCCGCCGGAGAGATCGCAAAGTTGCATTCCTTGGTGCGCTCAAACTCGGCCGCCTGCTTGTCGTTCATGACCGAACGGGCCAGGGCCAGTGTGTGGGCGGCAGTGAGCGGCTGGGGCGAGACTTTGGTGACCTTGCCATCGACCTTGATGCCGGGCGGAAACTCGGACGTGATGAACAGGTCGCTGCCGTTGCGGCTGACCATGAGTTTCAACAGGTCATTGATGAACTTGCTGGCTTGGTCGCGTTCCATCGTGCGGGCCTTAGTTGGGGCGGTCGCTGAACCGCGCGCTGATGGCACGCAACCGCAGCGAGAGTTTACGTGCCAGCAGGGCAACCAGGCAGGCGGCCAACCGCGGGTCGGAGTTCATCATATCGTCCATCGATTCGGCGCTAAGCGCGGCGATTTCGCAGTCGTCGAGTGTGGTGCAGGCCGAGAAGCGGATGCCACTGTCCAGCAGTGACATCTCACCCAATATGTCACCGGGTTTGGTTTCTGCCAATCGCAGGTGTTCGCCCCAGGGCTGCAACCGGTCTACCGCAATGGTACCTTTGAGCAGCACCACCATGAAGTTGCCGTACTCTCCCTGGCGGATGATGTCGCGCCCGCCGGGCACCAGGGCGAACTGGAAAAAGCGTTCCATGCGCTGGATGGAGGCCGCGTCAAGCTGCTCCATGTTTTTGTCTTTGCCCCACAGGGCTTGCAGGGTGCGCACGCTGCTGGCGGTGGGCAGGCGCTTGGCCCCCACCTCAATGGCCCGCGCCTCCCACGGCACCAGCATCGAGGGGTCGACATTTTGGCCGTTGAATGCGGTGGTGAACAGCATCGAGTCGTGCGGGGCCGCTTCGGGTTTGGGCTCCGGCTTGTGGAGTAAGAACTCCAGAATACCCTTCATGGGCTGCTCCTATCGTTCGTCATGTTCAACCTGGAAAGTTCTCTGGGATTTTGGCTTTGCCCCGCGCTTCACCGGGGCTGATGATGTTGCGGCGTACCAAATCGGTCAGGTTCTGGTCCAGCGTCTGCATACCCACGCTGTTGCCGGTCTGGATGGTGGAGTACATCTGCGCCACCTTGGCCTCACGGATCAGGTTGCGGATGGCGCTGGTGCCCAGCATGATCTCGTGCGCCGCCACCCGGCCCTGCCCGTCCTTGGTTTTGCACAGGGTTTGCGAGATGACGGCCTGCAGCGACTCCGACAGCATGGCGCGGACCATTTCCTTTTCTTCGGCCGGGAACACGTCAATGATCCGGTCGATGGTCTTGGCCGCGCTGGAGGTGTGCAGGGTGCCAAACACCAGGTGCCCGGTCTCGGCCGCCGTCATGGCCAGGCGGATGGTTTCCAGGTCGCGCATTTCGCCCACCAGAATCGCGTCCGGGTCTTCGCGCAGGGCCGAGCGCAGCGCGGCGGCAAAGCTCAGCGTGTGCGGGCCGACTTCGCGCTGGTTGATCAGGCACTTTTTGGATTCGTGGACAAACTCGATCGGGTCTTCCACCGTCAGCACGTGGCCGTATTCGGTTTCGTTGAGGTGGTTCACCATGGCGGCCAGCGTGGTGGATTTGCCAGAGCCGGTGGGTCCGGTCACCAGCACCATGCCTCGGGGCTTGAGGGCCAGGTCGCCAAAAATCTTCGGCGCGTTGAGCTGTTCCAGCGTCAGAATCTTGGACGGAATGGTCCGCAGCACCGCGCCTGCACCCCGTGCGTGGTTGAAGGCGTTGACCCGAAAGCGCGCCAGACCTTCGATTTCGAACGAGAAATCGACCTCTAAAAACTCTTCATACTGTTTGCGCTGGCTGTCGCTCATGATGTCATAGACCATGGCGTGGACGGTTTTATGGTCCAGCGGATCGACATTGATACGGCGCACATCGCCATGCACCCGGATCATGGGCGGCAACCCCGCCGACAGGTGCAAGTCCGAGGCCTTGTTTTTTACGCTGAATGCGAGCAGTTGGGTGATGTCCACGGAGCCCCTTGATGTTTGGTACGCTGTAGGTTTGATTATGACTACGATTAGTAACAATCTCCAAGGCGTTCGTGAGCGCATCGTTACAGCTTGTACGCGCGCATTGCGGCCAAGCGACAGCGTCGGCCTGTTGGCCGTTTCCAAGACCTGGGGGCCGGAGGCGGTACGCGAGGCTTTTGCTGCGGGGCAGGCGCGTTTCGGCGAAAACTACATCCAGGAGGCGGTGGAAAAAATTGCCGCGTTGCAGGATTTGCCGCTGGAATGGCACTGCATCGGCCCCATCCAGAGCAATAAAACGGCCTTGGTGGCTGCGCATTTCGACTGGGTGCACAGCATCGACAGGCTCAAGATCGCCCAGCGCCTGAACGACCAGCGCCCGGCAGACCTGCCACCGCTGCAGGTGTGCCTGCAAATCAACGTGGATGGCGGTGCGACCAAGTCCGGTGTGCCGCCTGAGCAGGCCCTGGCCTTGGCCGTTCAGGTGGCCGCCTTGCCGCGCCTGTGTTTGCGGGGGCTGATGGTGATTCCGGAGCCGGCGGCGGATTACGCAGGCCAGGTGGCTGTGTTTGCGCAGGCCAAGGCTCTGTTTGACTGCGTCGCCACTGCCATGCTGCCCGCCGCCTCACAGTTCGATACCTTGTCGATGGGCATGACGGCAGACCTGGAGGCCGCTGTAGCCGCTGGCAGCACGCTGGTGCGTGTGGGTACGGCCATTTTTGGCGTGCGGTAGCCAGCCTTGTTACTGGGCTGGAACGATCACCGCAACCCGGCGGTTTTGCATCCGTCCGGTGGCGGTGTCGTTGGACACCACCGGGCGGTCCTTGCCCCAGCCGCGTACCTCCATGCCCTCTATGGGCATGCCTTGCAATGCCAGGGCTTGCGCGACGGCCTCGGCCCTGCGCAAGGACAGGGTTTGGTTGAAGGCGGCGGCTCCCACATTGTCGGTATGCCCCTCGACCCGCAAACGGTTGATGCCCAGTTTGAACAAGGCACTGCCAATGCGGATTGCTACGGCCAGACTTTCGGGATCCAGGGCATCGGATGCCGTGTCAAACAGTATTTTTCCGGAAATGGGGTACTCCCAACCCTCCTCGGTACGGACAAAGCCCAGGCGCTGCAGCTCGGTTGCGCGGTCGAGTGGTGGGGCTACAGCGGGCGGAGTCGATTGGCAAGCCCCGAGCAAGGCAAAGCCCAGCACGGCGGCGCAGCCGAGGATGTGGCGGCGCATATTGGACGCCATGCCAGGTAGGGTGTGCAGGTGGGTGTGCGGCGGCATTACAGAACTTCTTTTTTTTCGGGCGGATGCGAGGAATCGCTCCCATCCGTTTGGTCGTTGAAAATGTGGCGCTGTCCGCGGTGCTGGCTCTTGACCCGGTACATGGCCCGGTCGGCGGCACGCAGCAGTTGCTCGGCAGTTTGCCCGTGCATCGGATAGATCGCAATGCCAATGCTCAAGGACGGCACGATGTGGTCTTGTGGTCGGGTTTCTAGTGGCTCGGCCATGCTGGCAATGATTTTGTCGGCAATCCGGGCGGCATCTTCCACGTTGTGCAAAGGTGCCAGCAGAATCGCAAATTCATCGCCTCCCAGGCGGGCCACCACATCGTTTTCGCGCACCTGCGCCCGTACCCGGTCGGCCACCTCGACCAGCAAGGCATCTCCCACGGCGTGGCCATAACGGTCGTTGATCGACTTGAAGTGGTCGTTGTCCAGGTACAGCACGGCCAGGCCGCCGCCGGTGGCCTGGATGTCCTGCAACGCCCGTGTAAGGCGGCGCCGAAAGTACGAGCGGTTGGGCAGGCCGGTCAGGCTGTCGTGGTTGGCCATGTGCGACAGCGACTTGTTCTCTTGGTGCAACTGGGTTTGGTAGACCTCGATTTCCATCAGCAAGGCGTTGAAGTCTTCGCCGAGTTGGTGGAACTCGGCAATACGGGATGCCGGAGCGCGCGCTGACGTGGACCGGTCAAACCGGGCCGCATAGGTCACGGCGGTTAAGGCCAGCACCGGCTGCAGAATGTCGCGCTGGATGCGGCGCGACAGCTGGCGCACCGCTACCGCTCCTAGCGCCAGGCACACCAGCATGCCTGCCAGACCCATAAAGATAAAGCCCACAAAGCCCGCCCCGTCGCCGCGCAAGCGGACCTCGGCGATCCGGCGGCCCTGGTACATCACCGGCGCGACGGTGGGCTGCGGCAAGAGCAACGCCACGATCCGGTCGCCCACGGCATCGGCCAGGCTATCGCTGGGCCGAAGGTAGCGCCCCAGCAGCGTGCCATGCGCATCCACAATCTGTGCGCTGGCCAGCGACTCCTGGCGGGCGATCAGTCCCAGTGATTCCTGGATCGCAATGGTGTCCCTAAACACCACGGCAGCTTCTGTGGTGTAGGCAATCGACCGGGCAACCAACTGCAGGTTTTGGTCGGCAGCGGTGCGCAGGGTCACCAATGCGGCCAGCGACAATGCAAAGCCCACCGCCAACATCATGAGCGTGGCCACCCGGAAATGGGCCTGTTGCAGGGTCGCCAGCAGGCTGACGCGGTTAACACCGGGTTTGTCGGGGCGATGCCGGTTCATGGTGCGGTCTTCCCAAATGACCGTCCTAGCCGCAGGACCTGCGGATTCACCCGTACGCCGCTGCGGGCAACGGCATCCAGATTAATTTCAAACTGCACACCGTTGGGGTTGCTGGCGTCCAGGCACACCATGGCTCCCGCCGCACAGGGCGGAACCCGTTCACTGACGGTGAGCACCGGATAGCCCACCACGTTGGAGAATATCCGGCGCGAAGTCGCATCGTCCAGTGTCCCTAGATACAAGGCATCGCACTGGGCGGCAATCGGTGCATCGTTGTTGGGTGCCAGCGCTTGCACCACGATAGGCCGTTGGGCCAGGGCTGCCAACCCGTTCTTCAACCACGGGTCGGTATGCGTGCTGCGGCCTGCGACGCACACGCGCAGCGGCGAGGTCTCGATGGGCCAGCGGGCGTAACTGAGGATGCCCAGCAGCGTTTCGGTCACGCCGACCCGTTCCACCGCGACCGGTGGGGCCGCAGCACCTTGCTGCGCCAGCGCCAGGCTGCCCATGGTGCACAAGGCAGTGTTCCATAGTGCGCGCAGCATGGTGGAAAAAACGGATGTACGCTTCATGGCAGCCGCAGCCGGGTAGAGTTTTTAACTTCTTCCATTACCGCATAGGTCCGGGTTTCGCGTACGCCGGGCAGCTGCCACAGCACCGTACCCGCAAATTCGCGGTAAGCCAGCATATCGGCCATGCGGGTCTTCAGCAGGTAATCAAAGCCACCCGCCACCATATGGCATTCCATGATCTCGGGGCGTACCTGCACAGCGGCCTTGAATGCATCAAACACATTGGGCGTGGTGCGGTCCAGCAGCACCTCTACAAACACCATCATCGACGCGCCCAGTTGCAACGGGTTCAGTCGCGCCTCGTAACCCAGTATGTAGTTGTCTTTGGTCAGGCGCTGCACTCGCGCCAACACCGCTGTGGGTGACAGCGCCACCTTCTCCGCCAGCTTGAGGTTGGAAATGCGGCCATCCTCCTGCAGAAATCCCAGGATCTTCATGTCGATGCGGTCTAGCTCGGCTATGGGCGTTATCACAGAAGTATTGTCACTGTTGTCACGACAGGCGGTAGGTCGCCAGGTGGATACTGGTTTCGGTGCTGCTGATGCCACGCACCAGCCGAATGCGCTCCAGCACCTGAGAAAGTTCTGCCAGGTGGGCGGCGCGCAGTTCGGCCAGTAAATCCCACTGGCCGTTGGTGTCGTGCAGCGTGGCCACGCCCGGTTCACCCAGCAAACTGTCGATGACCGCACGGGTCGCGTTGCCTGCCACCGCTATCGACATCCACGCGGTAATGCCATGGGGTTCGGCATCCGGCCGCAACCGCACGGTGTATCCGACGATCACCCCTGCGTCCTCCAGCTTGGTGATGCGGTTGGTCACCGTGCCGCGCGATACGCCCAGCTTGTGGGCCAGGGTGGCCACCGTGGTTCGTGCATCTTTACGTAAATAAGAAATCAGCTGTTGGTCGGTCACATCCATGCCTGCATTTTGCGGCCAATCATTGGGGAAAAACAGTTATGACGTGACAAAGTCAATGCCGCGGAAGAGGACGAAAGTGGCGGCTGGGTGTGTTTTAAAAGCAACAAAATACGGTCGTTTTTATAGGGTTATCGCTAGTAGCTTTGGGTTTTGGTGCACACTTGCCTACGTTATTTCTTTTTAACCCGATAGGAACATTGATATGAAAAAGAGTCTGATTGCTCTGGCCGTTTTGGCTTCTACTGGCGCTATGGCCCAGTCTTCCGTGACTTTGTACGGTATTGTTGACATCGCTCTGCAAACCTCCAAAGTGACCGACGAGCCACGTGAAAATGCTGTTCGCAGCGGTGGCGTGAATGGCAGCCGTTTCGGCCTGAAGGGTTCTGAAGATCTGGGCGGTGGCTTGAAGGCCCTGTTCGTTCTGGAAAACGGCTTCAGCGCTGACACCGGCGCAATCGGCGGCGGCGCTGGTCTGGACGGCATCACCAACACCAAGCCTGCTACCGCTATGTTTGGTCGTAAGGCCTACGTGGGTCTGGCTGGTGGTTTCGGCGAATTCCGCATTGGTAACGTGCCTACCGCTTACGACGACACCGCTATCAACGCGAATTCGTTGTTCGACTCCAACTATGCTCCTGCGTACTTCGCTTGGGCTGGTGGTCACAACTACAACGGCACCCCTGGCAACTCGGTGTACTACGCATCGCCTTCGTTCGGTGGCGTGACGCTGGCTGCCAGCTACGCTCTGGGCGAAAACAAGTCCTCCACGATGAACGCCAAGGGTCTGGGTGCCATCAACGTCCAGTACGCTGGCGGCCCGATCTACGCTAGCTTGGCCTACCAAGAAGACAAGACTTCGGCTCCTGGTGTTGGCACCGTTGCAACCAACGCGTACAAAGACACTTTGGTCAATTTCTCGTATGACCTGGGTGTTGTCAAGCTGCTGACCAGCTACAACCGCCAAGTGGCTACCAACAACACCAAGTCGGACCAGTTCCAACTGGGTGCTGATGTACCCGTCGGTGCAGCCCTGACCCTGTCCGGTGGCTATGCTTACTCCAAGGACAAGCTGAATGGCTCGACCACCGAAAAGCGTCAAGGCTTCGGTCTGGGTGCCAAGTACGCCCTGTCCAAGCGCACCTTTGTGTACACCGCTGCAACCTTTGCTGAACAAAAGCCAACTGGCGGCACCAAGGTTAAGGGCGACATCTACGCTGTGGGCATCCAGCACTCCTTCTAAATCCACGCTGGCGTAAGCCAGTTTGAGTTTAAAAGCACAAAAAGCCACCCGGTTCGCCGGGTGGCTTTTTTATGGTCAATTGGTTATTGTGGCAATGACTTGTGTCAAAAAGTCAATATTCATGCATAAAGCTAGCAATATTGGCGATTTACATTGGCATGCCGTGTGGCGACACTAGATGCATTCCACATCAAAGGCCTGCACCATGACCACCACCTCCCTCGTTTCCACCCCGTTCCTCAGCGCCCATGACGTGGCCACCATCGTGCAACGCAAGGGGCTGGATGCCTGCCTGCGTGGCATGGCCGACACCATCCAGGCCGACTTTTTGCGCTGGGAAGCGTTTGACAAGTGCGCCCGCGTGGCCAGCCACTCTACCGACGGCGTGATTGAGCTGATGCCGATTGCCGACGACCTGAGCTACGCCTTCAAGTACGTCAACGGCCACCCCAAAAACAATGCCCTGCACGGCCTGCCCACGGTGATGGCGTTTGGCGTGCTGGCCAGCGTGGCCACCGGCGTGCCCGAGCTGCTGAGCGAGCTGACCCTGACCACCGCCATCCGCACCGCCGCCACCTCGGTGGTCGCTGCCCGCGCCCTGGCCCGCCCCAACAGCCGCAGCATGGCGCTGATCGGCAACGGCGCGCAAAGCGAATTCCAGGCGCTGGCTTTCCACCACCTGATGGGTATCGAGGAAGTGCGCCTGTTCGACACCGACCCGCTGGCTACCGCCAAGCTGGCCGACAACTTGCGCGCCACTGGTTTGCGTGTAGTGATCTGCACCAGCACCGCCCAGGCCGTGCGCGGTGCGGACATCGTCACCACCGTCACCGCCGACAAAACCAACGCCACCATCCTCACCCCCGAGATGCTGGAGCCTGGCATGCACATCAACGGCGTGGGTGGCGACTGCCCCGGCAAAACCGAGCTGCACCCCGACGTACTGCGCGCCGCCAGCGTGTTTGTGGAATACGAGCCGCAAACCCGCATCGAAGGCGACCTGCAGCAACTGCCCGCCGACTTTGCCGTCACCGAACTCTGGCGCGTGCTCAGCGGCCAGGCCGTGGGCCGCACCAGCGAAGCGCAAATCACCGTGTTCGATTCCGTCGGCTTTGCCATGGAAGACTATTCGGCGCTGCGTTTCATGCGTGATTCCGCCCGCGAACTCGGCCTGGGCCAGCGTTTGGCGCTGATTCCCGACCTTGCCGACCCGAAAGATTTGTATAGTCTGGTACGACCCACGGCTTCGCGCTTTGTGGCACCTGTTTCCCTACCTGACACACAAGCAGCATGAGCAATTCCACCCTGGGCGTGAGCCTGATTGGCGTCCCCACCGACATCGGCGCGGGCGTGCGCGGCGCGCGCATGGGCCCCGAGGCCCTGCGGGTCGCGGGCCTGGCGCAGGCGCTGGAGCAGTCCGGGTTGGACGTGCGCGACTGCGGCAATATCCGCGGCCCGGCCAACCCTTGGCTGCCCCCGGTGGACGGCTACCGCCACCTGCCCGAAGTGGCCCAGTGGAATGAGCTCACGCACAACGTGGTCTACAAAGAGCTCAGCGCCGGCCGCCTGCCCATCATGCTGGGCGGCGACCATTGCCTAGGCATTGGCTCCATCAGCGCCGTGGCCCGCCACTGCCGCGAGCAAGGCAAAAAACTCCGCGTGCTGTGGCTGGACGCGCATGCCGACTTCAACACCGCCGCGCTCACCCCCAGCGGCAACATCCACGGCATGCCGGTGGCCTGCCTGTGTGGCCACGGCCCGCAGGAGCTGGTGGAAATTGGCGGCCATGTGCCCGCCATCAGCGCCCGTGAGATCGTGCAGATCGGCATCCGCAGCGTGGACGCCGGTGAAAAGCGCTTTGTGCACGAGCAGGGCATCGAAGTTTTCGACATGCGCTTCATTGACGAGATGGGCATCCGCCACACCATGGAAATGGCGCTGGACGGCCTGGATGCCAACACCCACTTGCACATCAGCCTGGACGTGGATTTTCTCGACCCCGACATCGCCCCCGGCGTAGGCACCACCGTGCGCGGCGGCCCCAACTACCGCGAAGCCCAGCTGTGCATGGAAATGATTGCCGACACCGGCCTGCTGGCCTCGCTGGACATTGTGGAGCTCAACCCAGCGCTGGACGTGCGCAACCAGACCGCCGAGCTGGCGGTGGATTTGGTCGAAAGCCTGTTTGGCAAAAGCACGCTGATGCGCCAGGTCACCGATGGAGCATGACTTCCTGTCGGCCTTGATGGTCTTGCTGATCGTCACCGACCCGCTGGGCAACGTGCCCATCGTGCTCAGCCTGCTGCGCAACACGCCCAAAGAACGGCGCTTCTGGGTCATCACCCGGGAGTGCCTGTTTGCGCTGGTGATTCTGCTGGTGTTCATGTGGGGTGGCGACCGCCTGCTGCACGTCATGCACCTCACCGATGCCTCGCTGGAAATCGCGGGCGGCGTGATCCTGTTTTTGATCGCCATGGGCATGGCCTTTCCCAACATGGGCGTGAGTTTTTCCGGCCCCGAGCAAGAGGCCGAGCCCATGCTGGTCCCCCTGGCGATTCCGATGATTGCCGGGCCGTCGTCCCTGGCCACCGTGCTGCTGCTGGCCTCGCGCCAGCCCGAGCGCATGCTGAGCTGGGCCGGGGCCATCACCCTGAGCATGGTGGTGGTGTGGGTGGTGCTGCTGTCGGCCAGCGGGCTGGCGCGGCGCATCGGTAAATCCGGCCTGATTGCGCTGGAGCGCCTGATGGGCTTGCTGCTGGCGGCCATGGCGGTGCAAATGCTGATTTCGGGGCTGCGCAATGCATTTCCGATTATTTCTGGATAGGCAAAAAATTCGAAATTAATCACTAGTTGGTTGGATTTATTTGGTGAGATTGTTTTGTTTTAACCCGGCAAACTAGCGGTTATTGCAGTCACCCACCAGGAAATCCACCATGCGTTTGCCCAGCCCCTATCGCTCCGAGTCCGAAACCGTTGCCCACCGTCTTGCCGCCCTGTCGGGCGCGCTGGACTGGGGCGTAGCTTCCGCCCCCGCGCGCCCCTGGGTGCAGGCCGTGCGCGACAACCCGCCGCCGTTCTGGGCCATGGAAAGCCTGCTGCGCGAATACCCCATCTCCAGCGCCGAGGGCCTGGCCCTGATGCGCCTGGCTGAAGCCCTGCTGCGCGTGCCCGATGCCGAAACCGCCATCGCGTTGACCGCCGACCAGCTGGGCCGCGCCGACTTTGACGGCATGGACGAAACGGGGGCCGCATCGGTGCTGGGCCGCTCTACCCTGGCCAAGCTGTCCAGCAGCGCCATCGCCCTGTCGAAGAAATTTTTGCCCGAAGCCGAAGCCCCCCAGGGCCTGCTCACCAAGCTGGGTGCCAAGACCGTGGTGGCCGCCACCGTGCGCGCCGTGCAGCTCCTGGGCCGCCAGTTCGTGCTGGGCCAGACCATTGGCGATGCCATGGACGAAGCCGCGTCTGCCCGCAAAAAGCAGCCCCAGCTCACCTACAGCTACGACATGCTGGGCGAGGGCGCCCGCACCGATGCCGATGCGCTGAACTACCTGCAAAGCTACAAGAATGCTATTGAAGCGATAGCTACCCGTGCAGACAAGACGGGCGCTACCGAGAAAAACGACGGTATTTCCATCAAGCTCAGCGCCCTGCACCCGCGCTACGAATGGACCCAGCGCGAGCGCGTGCTTGCCGAGCTGGTGCCGCGCGTCTGGAGCCTGTGCGAGCAGGCCGCCCGCGCCAATATCAACCTCACCATCGATGCCGAAGAAGTGGATCGCCTGGAGCTGTCGCTCGACGTGTTCGAAGCCCTGGCTGCCCTGGTGGCCCAGCACCAACCCCAGTGGCGCGGCTTTGGACTGGCCATGCAGGCCTACCAGACCCGGGCGCTGGAGTTGATCGAGCACATCGCCTTTATCGGCCGCAAATACAAGCTGCGCCTGATGTGCCGCCTGGTCAAGGGCGCGTACTGGGATTCGGAAATCAAGCGCGCCCAGGAGCTGGGCCTGCCGCACTACCCCGTGTTCACCCACAAGCACCACACCGACGTGTCCTACCTGGCCTGCGCCAAGGCCCTGCTGGATGCACCCGATGCCATCTACCCCCAGTTCGCCACGCACAACGCGGCCACCATCGCCGCCATCCTGCACCTGGCCGCCAAGAGCGGCAACCCGTTCGAGCTGCAGCGCCTGCATGGCATGGGCGAGGGCGTGTACCGCGAGGTGCTGAAAAACCCGCTGATCGGCTGCCGCGTCTACGCCCCCGTGGGCAAGCACCGCGACCTGCTGGCCTACCTGGTGCGCCGCCTGCTGGAAAACGGCGCGAACTCGTCCTTCGTGCACCAGCTGGCCGACGAGTCGGTGGGCATGGAAGAAATCTTGGTCTCGCCCCTGCGCCTGGAGCCGCAATCGGCCTTTGTGCTGCCGCCCGTGCTGTTTGGCAATGGCCGCAAAAACAGCGCCGGTCTGGACCTGGAAGTCGCCACCCAGCGCGCCACGCTGCAAAACGCCTTTGACAACACCGTAGTGCCCACCGTGCCAGAGTTTGATGCCAAATTGGCAGCTACCGCTTATTCCACCAGTGTGAGTAGCTATAAATTTTGGAGCAAAACGCCCACCGCCCAGCGCGCCGCCCTGCTGCGCCAAAGCGCCGACCTGCTGGAACACCAGATGCCGCGCTTCTGCGCCATCCTGGTCAAGGAAGCCTTCAAGACCTGGGGCGATGCCGTCTCCGAAGTACGCGAAGCCGTGGACTTTTTGCGCTTCTACGCCGATGAGGCCGAGCGCATCATGGCCCCCGTCGCCTTGCCCGGCCCTACGGGTGAAACCAACGAACTGCGCCTGACCGCGCGCGGCGTGTGGGTCTGCATCAGCCCCTGGAACTTCCCGCTGGCCATCTTCATGGGCCAGGTCGCTGCCGCCCTGGCCACCGGCAACACGGTGCTGGCCAAGCCGGCAGAGCAAACCCCGTATGTGGCCCTGGAAGCCGTGCGCCTGCTGCACGCCGCCGGGGTGCCCGAGGGCGCGGTGCAGTTGCTGCACGGCCCCGGCGAAACCGTGGGTGCATCGCTGGTGGCGCTGCCTGGCATTGCGGGCGTGGTGTTCACCGGCTCCACGCCGGTCGCGCGCATCATCAACCGCACCCTGGCGGCCAAAGACGGCCCCATCATCCCGCTGATCGCCGAAACCGGCGGCATCAACGCCATGCTGGTCGACAGCACCGCCCTGCCCGAGCAGGTGGTGGATGCCGTGGTGCAAAGCGCCTTCCGCAGCGCGGGCCAGCGCTGCTCCGCCCTGCGCCTGCTGTGCGTGCACGAGGCCATTGCCGACCACGTCATCGAGATGGTGCAGGGCGCGGCCCAGGAACTGGTGCTGGGCAACACGGCCGAGTGGGCCACCGACGTCGGTCCCGTCATCGACAAGGAAGCTTTCGACGGCATCCAGAAGCACATCCAGCGCCTGCATTCCACGTCAAAAGCGCTGCTCTCGCATATTCCACCAGCACAAGCAGCTACTAATTTGATAGCTCCGCAGGCTTTCGAGCTGAACCAGGTGGCCGACGTGGCGCAGGAAATCTTCGGCCCCGTGCTGCACATCGTGCGCTGGTCGGGCGACCCGCAGGCGGTGATCGAGCAGATCAACGCCCTGGGCTACGGCCTCACGCTGGGCATCCAGACCCGCATCGACAGCCGCGCCCACGCCCTGGCCGCCGCCGCCCACATCGGCAACGTCTACATCAACCGCAACATCATCGGCGCGGTGGTCGGCGTGCAGCCCTTCGGCGGCGAAGGCCTGAGCGGCACGGGCCCCAAGGCCGGCGGCCCCAACTACCTGGTGCGCTTCTGCGCCGAGCAGACGCTGACGGTGAACACCACGGCAGCGGGCGGCAACGCGGCGCTGCTGGCGGCGATGCCTTGAACGTTGCTATCTAAAAAGGAGCTGCTTGCGCTTGCTGGATGAGCGCTAGCGGCCCAAAAGACACAAATCCGTCAGCGCAACCCAAACGACACCGGCAGCACCACCGCCACGATGCCGTAGCGGTGGGTATCGATGGTGGCTGTGGGGTTGGCTGCCGCGCCCTCGTCCAGGCCCTGGGTGCCGGTGATCTCGCGCAGCGCTTCCAAAATGAAGGGGACCAAGTAGCGGTCGCCGTCGATCTGCAGTTCGCTGTAGGCGGCGTGGGCCAGTTTGTCGGCCAGTTTTTGCACCACCTGCTCTTTTTGGCGGGCGAGGGACTCGGTGAATTTGTCGGATTCGATGCTGCCAATGACCAGCTCCACGGCCGGGATAGAGAGCCGGTGGCGGCTGCTTTCGGCACCCGGGTCGGTGCTGAGCAAAACCACGTTCAGGTCGGCGGCCAGCAAAGCCACGCGCCGCAGCGTCGGTGGCGGGGCCTCGGCGGGCTGGGCGGGCACGGTGGTGGTATCACTGCGGGCCGGGATGTCGGGCCGTTGCGGCACGGCCAGCGCAGCCGGTGGCGGTGCCGGTGTGGGGCCTGAGAGCAGCTTCATCAAACCGCCCGAAGCCAGGATGACCGCCGCCAGCAGCCACAGGTAGCCGTTGGACGGTGCCGTGGTGGGCGCGGCGCTGGGGCGGCGGGGCGCGGCGGGCTGGGGCCGGGGCGGGTCTGCCGGTAAGGGCGGGCGGCGCAGTTGCTGCAGGCGCGCGTCGTAAGCGGCCCGTTGGCCTGGATCCGACAGCACGGCGTAGGCCTGCGCGATGGCGCTGGCGCGGCTGGCGGCACCGCTGTGGGCCGGGTGCCGGTCCGGGTGGTGGCGCTGCATCAGGCTTTTGTAGGCGGCGCGGATAACTTCCGGGCTGGCGTGGGGGACGACTTCCAGGATGTCGTAGTAATTGGGGGCATCCATCGCCGTTTTCAGCGCCGCAGCACTTCACGCCATTCGGCTTTTTGCCGCTCGATGCGGTTGCGCTCCATCTGTTCCTTGGCGCGCGCGTCTTCCTTTTGCTGCCATTCCCGGCGCTCGTCTTCGCGCCGGGCCTGCTCCTTGGCCTGGAGCTCGGCCATGCGCAGTTCGGACGACACCTGCTCACCTCGGCGGCGGGACTCTTCTTCGAACCGGCGGGCTTCTTGTTCGACCCGGGCTTTCTCGCGTTCCGCGGTGCGGTTGGTCGTGTCTTTGCGGCGCTCTTCGGCCAGTAGCGCATCCAGCGCGGCCTGGTTGGCGGGGCGCACGCCGTGGGTTTGGTAGTACTCCTGCAGGGCGGTGGCCTCGCTGGCTTTGGCCGCTGCCGCTGCGGCCAGACTGGCCTGGCGGTTGCCCGCCACCAGGGCCACGACCTGGACGACGCTGGCGATGGCAAACAGCGTGCCCAGCACCAGCAGGATTTTGCGCAGGATGGGGGTCAGGCTGGACACGCCCAGCGGGCTGTCTGCCGCGGCAAAGTTGCGGCTTTCCCGGAACGGTGCGGCACCTGAGCGCATCACCATGGCATCGGCCCGCAGCGTCATCGCGTCGGCCCGCAAGGCCATGGCCTCCGCCCGCAGCGACAGCGCTTCGGCCTCGGGCTGCAGGGGCACGAGTGCCAGGGCCGGAGCCGGGGCGGGTGGTGCCGACACGGCCAGTTTGGCATCGTAGGCCGCCCGGCTGGCGGGTGCGGACAGGGTTTTGAAGGCCACGTTCAGCACCTTGACCTTGAAGTCATAGTCGTCGGCGCTGATCCGGCCTTTTTGCAGCTGGAGCCGGGTGGTGGCCTGCTCGTAGGCCACCTGGATCTCGGCATCCGATGCATCCGCTGCCACGGCCAGCAGGTTGTACAGGGTTTTGGAAGGAGGGGTCACGGTGAACTCTGGGGCGGGTCTTAATCAGGCCAAGGCCATCTGCTGGTCGGGCCACCTGGAAGGCAATTGTTACCAAAATCGGGGCGCGGTAGGGGCTTGGCACGCGGAAATGTTGAAAATCAGGGTGTTTTCTCCCTCCGTGCCCATGTCCAAAATCATCCTTTTCAACAAACCCTTCAACGTACTCACCCAGTTCCGCCCCGACGGTGACCGGCCCACGCTGGCGCAGTTCATCACCGACCCCAGCCTGCGCGTGGCCGGGCGGCTGGACCGGGATTCGGAAGGGCTGCTGCTGCTGACCGACGACGGCGTGCTGAATGCGCGCATCACCCAGCCGCAGGAAAAGCAGTTCAAGACCTACCAGGTGCAGGTGGACGGCATGCCCTCTGACGCGGCCCTGCAGGCGCTGCGCCAGGGCGTGTTGCTCAACGACGGCATGACCCTGCCCGCCGAGGCCCGGCAGATCGATGAGCCGCCGGGCCTGTGGCCACGCACGCCGCCGGTACGCTACCGCGCCCACCTGCCTACCGCCTGGCTGGAGATCCGCATCTGCGAGGGACGCAACCGCCAGGTGCGGCGCATGACGGCGGCGGTGGGCCTGCCCACGTTGCGGCTGGTGCGGGTGCAGATTGGCGCGTACCGGCTGGGCGACTTGCAGCCAGGGGCGTGGACAGAATTTATGTAGAAAGTGCCTCTAGCGCTTATTGAACCAGCGTAAGAAGCTATCAATTGTGTAGTAATTTTTTCGGTACTTGTCTTTGCCGGGCCGACATCCGTCCTGCCAAACACCCCCCTATACTGCATTGCAACATGGCTTTGTCTTGAAAGGTTTTACCGTGGCTTCTCCCTCTTCTGCGTCCAAAAAGGCCTTGCCCGGCCCGCACCACGAGCAATGTACGCTGGTGCTGCAAGGCGGGGGCGCGCTGGGCGCCTACCAGGCGGGCGTGTATGAGGCGCTGGAAGAAAACGGCATTTGCCCCGAATGGGTGGCGGGCGTGTCCATCGGTGCCATCAACGCCGCCATCATCGCGGGCAACCCCCAGCCGCTGCGGGTGCCGCGGCTGAAGGAGTTTTGGGAGGGCGTGTCGTCGCACCTGGTGGCCCCCGCACCGCCTGCCGAATGGGGCATCCAGGCGCGCGAGTTTTTCAACGAATCCAGCGCGGCCATGGTGTCGCTCTTGGGCGTACCGGGCTTCTTCAAGCCGCGCGTACCGGCGGCCCAGTACCAGCCCCAGGGCACGCTGGCGGCTTTGGGTATTTACGACACCGAGCCGCTGCGCGCCACGTTGCAGAAGCTGGTGGACTTTGACCGCATCAACCGCAACTGCCCGGACGGCAATGTGCGGCTGTCGGTGGGCGCGGTCAACGTGACCAGCGGCAACTTTGCCTACTTTGATTCGGCCGACCGGCAGCACACCCAACCGCTGGGGCCGCAGCACATCATGGCCAGCGGCGCGCTGCCGCCGGGCTTTTCGCCGGTGGAGGTGGATGGCGAGTTTTACTGGGACGGCGGGCTGGTGTCCAACACGCCGCTGCAGTACGTGATCGACCAGCCTGCGGCCGAAGACATGCTGGTGTTCCAGGTGGATTTGTTCAGTGCCCGGGGCCACATGCCGCGCAACCTGAGCGAGGTGGCCGAGCGGGGCAAGGACATCCAGTTTGCCAGCCGTACCCGCTTCAACACCGACCAGGTGGCTGCGCAGCAAAAGCTCTCCAACGCGGCGCAAAAGCTGGCCGCCAAGCTGCCGCCCGAGTTTGCCAACGACCCGGATCTCAAGAAACTGCTGAACGCCGGATCGGCCTCTGCCGTGACCATCGTGCACCTCATCCACCGCAGCAAGCACTTTGAAACCCAGTCCAAAGACTACGAGTTCTCGCGGGCCACGGTGCGCGAGCACTGGGCGGCCGGGCGCGCCGACGTGGAGCGCAGCCTGGCCGACCCACGCTGGCTCAACCGCCACCGCCCCCCAGCGGGCGTGAACGTGCTGGACTTGACCAAGCCCGAGGGCCACTAGGTACTGGGCAGGGTCTGCACCGAATCGCGCACTACCAGCGTGGGCTCCAGCAGGCGCTGGGGTTCGGTCAGCTCTTCCCCGGCGGCCAGGCGCAAGGCCAGTTGGGCGGCGGTGCGGGCCAACTCTGCGACGGGGTGGCGCACCGTGGTCAGGCGCGGGTGGATCAGGTCGGCGTATTCCACGTCGTCAAAGCCGATCAGCGACAGCCCGGTGGGCACCGCGATACCGGCAGCCCGGCAGTCATTCAGCGCGCCAAAAGCCATCTGGTCGTTCAGGCAGAACACCGCACTCAGGCCCGGTTGGCGGGCCCGCAGTTCGGCCATGCAGGTGCTACCCGATGCAAAGTGGAAGTCGCCCTCGCTCACCCGTTCCGGCGGTAGCGGGTGCCCGGCGGCTTGCAAGGTGTTGCGAAAAGCTTCCAGGCGCTGTGTGCTTTCGGGGTTGGTGCGCGGCCCGGCAATCACCCCGATGTCGCGGTGGCCGCAACGCAGCAGGTACTCGGCCGCCAACTGGCCGCCGGTGCGGTTGTCGAGTTGCACGCAGCGGGCCTCAAAGCCCGGTACGGTGCGGTGGATGACCACCATGTGCGGGTTGTGCCGCAGCATCTCGGCCAGCGCCTGGTCGGACAACTGGCCGGGGTACAGGATGATGGCATCGCAGCGCCGCTGCCGCAGAAACTGCAAACCGTTTGCCACCTCGTCCACGCTGTTCTTGCCGCAGGTGACGATGAGGTAGCTGCCCACGGCGCTGACCGCTTCTTCCACTTCGTTGACCAGCGGCGCAAAAAACGCCCCGGACAAATGCGGCACCACCAGCCCCACGCATTCCGAGCGGCGGGAGGCCAGCGAGGCGGCAAAGCTGTTGCGCGAGAAGTCCAGCTCGCGCATGGCGGCCTCCACCTTCAGGCGGGTGGCTTCGCGCACTTTGTGCGGGTCGTTCATGACCCGGGAGACGGTGGCACTGGAGACACCGGCCAGGGCGGCGACGGTGTGGATGGTGGACATGGGGTGGGCGGTTCAGGTGGCTGGGGGTTCAAATACCCCCGTCGCCTGATCTTACCGCCCGCCCCATGCGGTTCAGCGGGCCCGCCGCCGTGTCGCCCACAGCCCGAAGGCCCCCACGCCCAGCAGGGCCAGCGAGCCGGGCTCGGGCACGCTGTTGGCGCTGGCGGACAGGTTGTCGATGCCGAAGCTGTCGGACGCACCGGTCACGTCGAACCAGATGGCCCGCACATTGCTGAACGGATTGCCCAGCACAAAGGGCGTGGTGGGGAAGCCGGTGTCCTTGCTGGGCAGCAACTGTGCGAAGTCGTCGCTGCTGCCGTCGGCCGAGGCGTGCACAAAAACCTGCTCATTGCCCGATGCCGGGCCGCCGCCGGTGTCGGTGTTGGCGACGATGTCGAAGCCACCCAGGCTGAAGGCCCCGCCATCGGCGCGGGTCAGGCGGATCTGCGTCAGGTAGCCAAAGTTGCCAGTGGCCCAGTGGCCTTGCAGCACATCGTTGCCGATCTCGTAGAAGTCGCCCACGTTGCTGGAAAAAGCCGAGTCGGTGCCGATGAAGGTGAAGAGAAAGCCTGCCTCCTGGTAGCTCTGGACATCGTCCCAGTTGATGGCGTTGTTGGTCACGCCGGTGGAGCCGCTGTTTTGGGTGACGGTGCCGCCGGTGAAGGTGATCAGCGAGGCCTGGGCCGAGGTGGCCAGGCCGCAGGCGAGCAGGGTGGCGGCGAGGAGTTGGGTTTTGAACATGTGTGTTCCCTTGGGGGTTTATTGGACGAATCGGACGTTGCGCACCTGGAACTGCACGCCCTGCTGGTCACCCCATTTGGGGAAGATGGCAAACGGCACGTTGGTGCGGCGCAGGTCAAAGCAGGCCGACTGGGCGGCGGTGATGGTGGCCATGTTGATGCTCACCGGCTGCCAGCCACCCGCGGTGGGGCGGCCAAACAGCACGTCGCCGGTGTTGCAGTTGGTGCCTGCGCTTTCCATCTTCACCACCAGGCCGCCGGTGTTGCTGCCGTAGCTGCCCACATTGATGTCGAACTGCAGCTTGCCGCCGGTGAAGTTACCCAGGTTGATGGGGCCGCTGTCGTTGAAGAACAGCAGGCCATCGCCCCCGTCGGCGGCAAAGTTCAGCGCCAGCTCCCCGGTGGGCAGCACGCTGAAGCTGGTGTGCACATTGTTGGTGGAGTAGGTGTTGGCCTTGAAGCCGTCAGACACCACGCCGTTGTTGAACACGGTGTAGGTGGGGCCGGGTTGGGGGGTGGGCAGGGCCACGTCGGGCGGCACCAGGGTGCTGCAGGCCACCGCGTCGGCATCTTTGGCGGCACCCGGCACCCAGCGGATGTGGGCAAACGAGGCGCTGAAGGCTTTTTCGGTGTACAGCAGGAACGGTGTGTTGATGCTGGCAAAGTCGGTGCCCTTGGCGGCAAAGCAGCTCAGCGGCAGCTTCACCGTGCGCTTGGTGTTCAGGCCCAGGGTGCTGAACAGCGTGGTGCCATCCACTTCGCCGATGCAGGGGTAGCTGCAGTCGATGCGCACCTTGACCAGGCCCTCGGGCAGCTGGTGCACGATGGTGTCAAACACCAGCGCCGCGTCCGAGTTCAGGTAGCTCTGCTGGTCGCTGGTACCGGGCTGCTGGGAATAGAACTGGCCGGTGCCGGTCCAGGTGAGCTTTTTGCCATCTTGCTGCACGTTGACCTGGGTGGTTTCGGCCTTGATGGTGGCTTGGGAGATGACCGCGTTCAGGTCCGAGCCCAGCGGGGTGCCGCCCCAGTTCTCTGGCGAGCCGATGGCCAGCGCAAACGGGGCCTTGTCGGTGGAGTTGAAGATTTCCAGGTCGACTGCGGTGGTGCCGCCACCGGCGGTTTGCCCGCAGCCCAGGGTGGGCACGGTCTCGTCCAGCTTGGCCAGGGTTTTCTGGTCGGCGTAGCGCATGCCGTAGCCGTAGGCAAACAGCGGGTCGTAGGCCGCATCGCCCACGTTCAGCGGGGTCTGGCAGCCCGACTTGGGCCACGAGAAAGACAGCTTGCCCACCGTGTCGAAGTTGACCTTGTTGTTGTAGGTGCGGTAGAGCACATCGCCCACGCCCTTGCCCTCGGTGCCGGGCAGCCAGGCCACCACGAATGCATCCGAGCGGTTGATTTCCTTGTTCACCAGCACCGGGCGGCCTGTCACCAGCACGGTGACCACGGGCACGCCCTTGCCGCTCACGGCATTCAGCACGGCCAGGTCTTCGGGGTAGCGGCGGGCATGCTCCAGCGTGCCGGTTTTGCCGATGTCGCCTACACCTTCGGCATACGGTGTTTCGCCGATCACGGCGATCACCGCCTTGTAGTCGGCCACGTTGATGCCCGCACCGGTGGCGCTGTAGGTGACGTTGGCGGCACCGGTGGCGGCCTGGATGCCCGCCAGAATGCTGTCGGCGTTGGGGAAGTCGGCGTTGGTGTTGGAGGTGCCTTGCCAGGTGAGCGACCAGCCACCGGTCTGGTTCGACAGGTTGTCGGCCGATTTACCCACCACCAGCACCTTTTGGCCACGCACCAGGGGCAGCAGGTTGTTGTTGTTCTTCAGCAGCACCAGGGATTTGCGCACCGCCTCCCGGGCCAGTACCCGGTGTTGCAACTGGGCGGCATCGCCTGCATTCAGGCGCTCCAGCGGGCGCTTGGCGGTGAAGATGCCCGCGCGCATCTTGACCCGCAGGATGCGGGTCACGGCATCGTCGATACGGGCCATGGGGATGGTGCCGTTTTGCACCTGGGTGATGGTATTGGCGATGAAGCCCTGCCATTGGTCGGGCACCATGATCATGTCGACACCGGCGTTGATGGCCTGGGCGCAACTGGCATCGCTGCAGCCGGGCACCTGGCCGTGGCCGTTCCAGTCGCCAATCACAAAGCCGTCAAAGCCGATCTTGGTCTTGAGCACGTCGGTTAGCATTTCCTTGCTGCCATGCATCTTGCCCACGGTGATGCCCAGGCTCTCGTTGGTCCAGCTGTTGAAGGAGGCCATCACGGTCTGCGCGCCCGCGCCCAGCGCCGAGTAGTAGCCCTGGCCGTGGATGTTGACCATCTCGCTCTTGCTGGACATGTTCACGCCCTGGTCCTTGCCCTGGTCGGTGCCGCCGTCGCCCATGAAGTGCTTGGCGGTGGCGATCACGTTGGTGGGCTTGGTGAGGTCGCCCTGCAGGCCCTTGATCATCTCGTAGCCGTATTTGTTCACGATCAGCGGGTCTTCGGAATAGCCCTCGTAGGTGCGGCCCCAGCGGTCGTCGCGCACCACCGCCAGCGTGGGCGCAAAGCTCCAGTCGATGCCGGTGGAGGCCACCTGCGTGGCCACCGCCTGGCCGATGCGCCGCACCAGCGCCGGGTCGTTGGCGGCACCCAGGCCGATGTTGTGCGGGAACAGCGTGGCGCCATACACATTGCCGTGGCCGTGGACTGCGTCGGTGCCCCAGATCACCGGTATCTTCACCTTGGAGTCGGTGGCCATCGAGGCCATCCAGTAGGCATCGGCCAGCTTGACCCAGTCGCTGGAGAGTGCGTGCTTGTTGTTCTGCGGCCAGGAGCCGCCGCCGTTGAGCACCGAGCCGATGTAGAACTGGCGCACCTGGTCGGGCGTGATGCTCTTGATTTCGGGCTGCGTCATTTGCCCCACTTTTTCCGCCAGCGTCATGCCGTCCACGATGGCCTTGATGCGGGCTTCCAGCGCGGGGCTGCTGGGCAGCTCGCTGGTGATATGCGGCCAGTCGGAATACTGGGGCAGGGTGGTGCTCACGGCCGCCTTGGCTTGCAGGTCGGTGAGTGCTGCCGGGTTGGACCCGCCGCCGCAGCCTGCGAGCAAGGCTGCACTGCACAGCGCCGCCAGGCCTCTGCGCCGGTGGGTGGATAAGAGGTGTTGCATGGTGTCTCCGGTGGGGTGTGAAACAACGGGCATGGATGGGGCGGTTTCGGCCTCTCATCCATGCAATGTAAGCGGTTACATTGTCTTTACAACCCACGGCATGGCATTGGTAGATGCCCTCGGTAACTACGTGTAACTCCGCTACATGTGTTTCTTTATGTAACGAAATGGGCTTAAAAACCCTGGGCGAGCCGCCGCGTGAGCTCCGCCGCAGGCAGGGCCTGGCAGCCGCTGGCGTTCTGCCCCGACCACAGCGGCGAGAAGTCTCCTTGCCCCAAGCGCTCTGCCGCCGCCCGCAGCGGGGCCATGGCGGCGGTGGCCATCGGGAAGGCCGGGGCTGCGGCGCTGATAGGCCCCTGCTCACGCATCACCCGGTTCACGATGCCGCGCGCGGGCCGCCCGGTGAACACATTGGTCAAGGCCGTGTGCCGTGCCGCCTCGCTTTGCAGCGCGGCCCGGTGCATGGCGCTGGTGGTGGCCTCGGGGCACAGCAGGTAGGCGGTGCCGACCTGTGCCCCCGCTGCGCCCAGAGCCATGGCGGCGGCCACACCCTGCGCATCGGCAATGCCCCCGGCAGCGATGACGGGTACGTCCACCGCCCGCACGATCTGCGGCAGCAGGGCAAAGGTGCCCATTTGTCGGGTCAGGTCGTCCGATAAAAAATGCCCGCGGTGCCCGCCCGCCTCCAGGCCCTGGGCAATGATGGCATCCACCCCTTGCGCCTGCAGCCACAGCGCTTCGTCCACCGTGGTGGCCGAAGACAGCACCTTGGCCCCCCAGCTGCGCACCACCTCCAGCAGCGCGGGGCTGGGCAGGCCGAAATGGAAGCTCACCACCGGCGGCCTGAAGGCGCGCAGCAAGTGGGCCGCTTCGGCACTGAACGGCGCACGGCCCGGGCCGGGGACGATGCTGGCCAGGTCCAGCCCCATCTCCCGGTAGTACGGTGCCAGCGCTGCGCGCCAGGGCGTGTCATCGGTGGGTGGCGGCGGGGTATGGCAGAAAAAGTTGACGTTGTAGGGCTGCGTGGTCTGCGCCTGGATGCGCGTCAGCTCAGCCTGCAAAACCTCCAGCCCCAGCATGGCGGCGGGCAGGGAACCCAGGCCGCCCGCGTTGCTCACGGCCACCGCGAGCGCGCTGCCCTGGACCCCGGCCATGGGGGCTTGGATGAGGGGCAACTCGGTGCCCAGAAGTGCTGCAAGGCGCATGTGAACTTTCGATCAAAAAATAAAAAACCGCAGCCGGTGTAAGAAAGCCTGACCGCCCTCGACTACTCCACAGCAAGGCGAAACACCCTGCTGTTTTTAACCCCTCAGTGCTTTTTTAACCGGAGATTTCCATGACGACTTCCACCAAATCCTTCGCTTCCACCGCTGTGCTGGCCCTGGCCCTGGGCTCTGCCCTGGCGATGGCCGCCGCCCCGGCCGCCGCTGCCGACGAAAAAGAAAAATGCTTCGGCGTGGCCATGGCCGGCAAGAACGATTGTGCCGCTGGCGCAGGCACCACCTGTGCAGGCACGGCCAAGATGGACTACCAGGCCAACGCCTGGAAGTACGTGCCCGCAGGCACCTGCGAAACCATGAAGTCCATGAGCTCGCCCACCGGCATGGGCCAGAAGATGGCTTTCCCCGCAAAGATGTAAACACTGTCCAAGGCCCGCCATGCCCACATCCTTGCCGCCCGGTGTGGGCATCGGCCTTAAATCTGCCCACATCCGGGAGATTCTGGACACCGCACCCGGCCTGGGTTTCTTCGAAGTCCATGCCGAAAACTACCTGGTGGCCGCTGGCCCGTCGCACCACTATCTGGCCCGCATCCGCGAACGCTATCCGCTGTCCATCCACGGCGTGGGCTTGTCCATCGGGGCCGAAGCGCCGCTGGACACCACCCACCTGGACGCACTGGCTGTGCTGCTCGACCGCTACGCCCCCCAATCTTTTTCTGAGCACCTGGCCTGGTCTACCCACGGCGATGTGTTCCTCAACGACCTTCTGCCCTTGGCCTACACCGCCGCCACCTTGCAGCGCGTGTGCGACCACATCGACCAGGTGCAGACCCGCCTGCGCCGCCGCATGCTACTGGAGAACCCCGCCACCTATGTGGAATTTACGGCCTCCACTTGGAGCGAAGCGGCTTTCATCCGCGAGGTGGTGCGCCGCACCGGCTGTGGCCTGCTGCTGGATGTGAACAACGTGTATGTCAGCAGCGTGAACCACGATTTCGATGCGCAAGCCTACCTGCAGGCCCTGCCGCTGCAGGCCGTGGGCGAGATCCACCTGGCCGGTTTTGCCGAGACGCAGGACGGCGCAGGCGACCCGCTGCTGATCGACAGCCATGGCGCACCCGTGGCCCAGGCGGTATGGGATTTGTATGCTTTTGCCCTGGGCCTGACCGGCCCTGTGCCCACCCTGATTGAGCGCGACAACGATGTGCCCGCGCTGCCCGTGCTACTGGCCGAGGCGCAGGCGGCCCAAACCCATTTGCAGGCGCTGGCATGAGCTCGCAAGCCACCTTCGCCGCCGCCTTGTGCGACCCCGCACTGCCCGCGCCCCCCGGCCTGCGGGTGTGGAACGGCTCCGACCCCGCCGCGCGCTTTGCCATCTACCGCAACAACGTGGTGGTGTCCTTGATTGATGCGCTGGCCGCCACCTTTCCCGCCGTGCAAGAGCTGGTGGGTGTGGATTTCTTCCGGGCTATGGCCCGGCTGTACGTGCAGGCCCATCCGCCGCGCACCCGCGTCATGGCCTGGTACGGCGCAGACTTTGCCGAGTATGTGGAGGGCTTCGGGCTCGCCGCCAGCGTGCCCTACCTGGCCGACGTGGCGCGGCTGGAGATGGGCCGCGTGCGCGCCTACCACGCTGCCGATATGGCTGCGGTGACCCCCGAAGCTTTGCAGGCCGCTCTGGCGGACCCGCAGCAACTGGCGCAACTGCGGCTGGACCTGCATCCTTCGCTGTACGTGGTGGCTTCCTGCTTCGCCGTATGTTCGCTCTGGGCCGCCCACGAGGGCGCGCTGCAGGCCGCTGACGTAGACCCCGCGCAGGCGCAAACCGCACTGGTGTTCCGCCGGGGGCTGGACGTGGAGGTGGTGGAAGTGCCTGCCGCCGCCGGGGCATTCATCGCCGCGCTGCAGCAGGGCAACAGCCTGCTGGTAGCCGCCAGCAACCATCCCACCCTGGACCTGCCCGCCACCCTGGCCCTTTTGATCCGCCAGCACCTCATCACCCGCATTTCGACCGGAGAACCCCATGACTACCACCTCTGACATTTCCCCCATACGCCGTTTCATCGCGATCTGCGCGTGCATCCCCCACTCGCTGATCGCCTTGCTGGCCCGGTTCTCCATCGCCGCCGTGTTCTGGAAATCCGGCCAGACCAAGGTCGAGGGCCTGGCTATCGACCTCGTGGGCGGCGAGTTCCACCTGGGCTGGCCGCACCTGTCGGACTCGGCCGTGGCGCTGTTCCAGCAGGAGTACAAGCTGCCCCTGCTGCCCCCCGAACTGGCCGCCACCCTGGCCGCCAGCGCCGAGCATTTCTTTCCCATCCTGCTGCTGCTGGGCATTGCCACACGCCTGTCGGCCCTGGGCCTGCTGGGCATGACGCTGACCATCCAGCTCTTCGTCTACCCCGACGCCTACCCCACCCACGGCACCTGGGCGGCGCTGCTGCTGTATTTGGTAGCGCAGGGGCCTGGGAAGATTTCGGTGGATGCGTGGCTAGCGCGGCGCTGGGTGTGATGATCTGCTATTTATTGAATAGCTGCTCACGCTCTATGGATGGACGATGGCGGCATATTTTGCTTAAAAGGAGAGTGGCTTCGCACCCTGGCCAGTCCCGCGCAAGCCCGGATTGACGGGGACGGCGCCGGCTGCCCATACTGGTACGGTATTTCCACCGGCCAACCCCACGCGATGCAACCCTTGCCCGATACCGAATCCGCCACCCCTGCGCCCAACGGCTATGTGCCCTACGTGCCGCCGCCCAGCACCGCGCCCCGCCGCGACATCGTGGCGCTGGGCCTGGCCGACCCCCTGCGCTGGCTGGCCGCCGGCGGGCGCGACCTGCTGGCGGCCAAGGGCATTGCGCTGTTTTACGGCCTGTGTTTCTGGATGATGGCGGTGGTGCTGGCGGCGGTATTCCAGCACCAGCCCGAATACACCATGTCCATCGTTTCCGGCTGCTTTTTGGTGGGGCCGTTTTTGGCCATGGGCTTGTATGAGGTCAGCCGCCGCCGCGAGGCGGGCCTGGTCCCCGAACTGGGCGCCTCCATCACCTGCTGGGACGCGCACATCCGCAGCATGGCGATGCTGGTCCTGGTGCTGATGGTGCTGGAGTTGCTGTGGGGCCGGGCCTCGCTGGTGGTGTTTGCGGTGTTCTTCCACACAGGCATGCCGTCTACCGCCAACGTACTGCAAGCCGTCTTCAGCCCCGATAACTGGCAGTTCCTGGCGACGTATCTGGTGGTGGGCAGCGTCTTTGCCGGGCTGGTGTACGCCTTTTGCGTGGTATCCATCCCCATGGTGCTGGACCGCGATACCGATGCCATCACCGCCGCCATCACCAGCTTCCAGGTGGTTACCTCGAACCCCCTGACCATGCTGTTCTGGGGCGTGCTCATCATCGCCCTGTTGCTGGGGGCGATGCTGCTGCCTTGGAGTGTGGGGCTGCTGGCGGTCGGTCCCTGGCTGGGGCATGCGAGTTGGCATGCCTACCGGCGCGCCGTGCGCTGGGCCGAGCCGGGGGCTGCGGGCAACTGAGTAGCCCGGCAGCTGGGCCGGGTTGGGTGCTTTTCTAGCCCGCCGTGGCGTCGACCAGTGCCTGCAATTTGGCTTTGGCAGCGCCCGACTCAATCGCCTTACGCGCCAGCACCAGGCCAGCGGCCATGGAGTCGGCCACATTGGCGGCATACAGCGTAGCTCCGGCGTTAAGGATGACGATATCCCGCGCCGCGCCGTGGTCGTTGTCCAGCACGCCCAGCAGCATGGCTTTGGACTGCTCGGGGGTTTCCACGCGCAGGTTGCGGTGGCTGGCCATGGTCATGCCGAAATCTTCGGGGTGGATTTCGTATTCGCTGATTTCGCCGTTCTTCAGCTCGCCCACCACGGTGGCCGCACCCAGGCTGACTTCGTCCATGCCGTCTTTGCCGTAAACCACCAGCGCGTGTTCGGCGCCCAGGCGCTGCAGGGCGCGCACCTGGATGCCGACCAGATCGGGGTGGAACACGCCCATCAGAATGTTGGGCGCGTCGGCGGGGTTGGTCAGGGGGCCGAGGATGTTGAACAGGGTGCGCACGCCCATTTCCTTGCGCACCGGGGCCACGTTTTTCATGGCCGGGTGGTGGTTGGGGGCGAACATGAAGCCGATGCCGACCTCGGCTACGCACTGGGCGATGCGCTCCGGCGGCAGGTTGATGTTGACCCCCAGGCTTTCGAGCACGTCGGCGCTGCCGCTTTTGCTGCTGACGCTGCGCCCGCCGTGCTTGCTGACCTTGGCCCCGGCGGCGGCGGCCACAAACATGGAGCAGGTGGAGATGTTGAAGGTGTGCGAGCCGTCGCCACCGGTGCCGACGATGTCCACCAGATGGGTTTTGTCGGCAACAAAGACCTTGGTGGAGTATTCGCGCATCACCTGGGCGGCGGCGGTGATTTCGCCGATGGTTTCCTTCTTCACGCGCAGGCCGGTGATCAGCGCGGCCATCATCACCGGCGACATTTCGCCGCGCATGATGAGCCGCATGATGTGCAGCATCTCGTCGTGGAAGATTTCGCGGTGTTCGATGGTGCGCTGCAGGGCTTCTTGGGGGGTGATCATGGAATTCATTGCTTTCAGGGTTTGGCCGACAGGGCCAGTTTGATACCAAAACCGACAAACAGTGCGCCCGCACAGCGTTCCAGCCAGTGCATGCCGCGCCGCACCGCGCCCATGCGCTGGGCGGCCCAGGCGGCCAGCAGGGCGTAGCCCAGGTTGATGGGCACGGCGTTCAGGTTGAACAGCAGGCCCAGCAGCAGGAAAGCCAGCGTGGGCTGTTGCGCGCCGGGGGTGATGAACTGCGGCAAAAAGGCCAGAAAGAATAGCGCTACCTTGGGGTTCAGCGCGTTGGTCCAAAAGCCTTGCAGAAAAACTTTCTTCAAGCTTTTTAGGCCGCCTGTGCTTGCTGGATGAGCGTGAGCAGCTACTGAATCTGTAGCGTCCGTCGGTTTGGGTGCGCGCAGCATCTGGATGCCCACCCACACCAGGTAGGCCGCGCCCAGCCACTTGAGCACGGTGAAGGCCGTGGCCGACGCGGTGATCAGCGCGCTGACCCCCACGGCGGCGGCAAAGATGTGTACGAAGCAGCCCGCGGTGATGCCGAAGGCCGCCACCACGCCCGCGCGCCAGCCGCCGCGCAGCCCGTTGGACAGGATGTAGAACACATCCGGCCCCGGGGTCAGGTTCAGCAGCCAGCCCGACAGGATGAACAGCGGCAGGTGGTTGATGCCCAAGCCGTCCAGCATTACCGCGCTCCCTGGTCCAGGAAGTTCTTCAGCATCGCGTGGCCGTGCTCGGTGAGGATGGACTCGGGGTGGAACTGCACGCCCTCGATGGCCAGCGTCTTGTGGCGCACGCCCATGATCTCGCCGTCATCGGTCCAGGCGGTGATTTCCAGCTCGGCCGGGCAGGTGCTGCGCTCGATGGACAGCGAGTGGTAGCGGTTCACCGTGAACTGCTCGGGCAGCCCGGCAAACACGCCTTGCTGCGTGGTGGTGATGACGCTGGTCTTGCCATGCATCAGCTGCTGCGCCCGGATGATGCTGCCGCCAAAGGCCGCGCCAATCGCCTGGTGCCCCAGGCACACGCCCAGTATCGGCAGTTTGCCCGCGAAGTGCTGGATGGCGGCCACCGAGATGCCTGCTTCCTTGGGCGAGCACGGGCCGGGGGAGATCACCAGCCGGTCCGGGGCGCGGGCGGCGATCTCGTCGAGCGTGATTTCGTCGTTGCGCACCACCTCCACATCCGCGCCCAGTTCACCGAAGTACTGGACGATGTTGTAGGTAAAGCTGTCGTAGTTGTCGATCATCAGCAGTTTCATGAGGGGCTCCGTGACGTGGAAATGGGGTGTGCATGGTGTGGAAGGTCGGGGGCAGGGCTGTCTGCCACCTCCGCTTCGCGCAGTGTGTTGGTCAGAAAGCGCTCCATCTCTTCGCGCTTGGGCAGGCCGAGCTGGTATTTGGATACGAATAATTGGTTGTCCATGCCTGCCAGGGCGTACTCCACCAAAGGCTGGTTTTTCTGCGTGCACAGCAAAATACCAATGGGCGGGTTGTCGCCTTCCTGCACCATGTTTTGCTTGTACCAACTGACATAGGTGTTGAGCTGGCCGATGTTTTCGTGGCTAAAGTTGCCGGTTTTTAGCTCGATCAGCACGTGGCATTTCAGGATGCGGTGGTAGAAAACCAGGTCCACAAAGAAGTGTTCGCTGCCAATCAAGAGCCGTTTCTGGCGCGCCTCAAAGCAAAAACCGTGGCCCAGCTCCAGCAGGAAGTCTTGCAGGTTGCCCAAAATGGCATCTTCCAGGGCCGACTCGTGCATCACCTCTTGGGGTTTGATACCCAGAAACTCAAAAACATAGGGGTCGCGCACATTCAGCGTGACGGCACTCTGCTCTGCCTGGCTTTGCACCTGGGCAGAGAGCAGGTTTTTGTTGGTGGAGAGGCCGCTACGCTCGTAATACAAACTGGCGATTTGCCGCTTGAGTTCACGTACCGACCAATGGCCGCGCAAGCATTCGACCTCAAAAAAGTACCTTTTGAGGTCGTCTTCCACATCCACCAGCAGCTCCAGGTGGCTGTATGAAAACTGGGCCACCAGTGCGTCTGCTGCCAATTGTGGGGACGCTGTCACCACTTTCTGGGAATGCATTTCGGTCGGGCCAGCCCATGGCAGCAGATTTTTCAATTGTGGGGACAGCGTCCCCACAATCTGCGGGTAGGTGCGAAACAGCCGCAGGTAGCGGTAAAGCTGGCGTTTGTCGCAGTTGCTCAGGCGGGCGGCTGTGAGTTCGCGCGACAGATTGGCAAACAGCTGGTCGCCATAGTCCGCACGGTCGGCTCCGCGCAGCTCGAAGGCATCGATGTAATAGCCAATCATCCAGTTGCGCAGCGTCAGGCTCAGGTTGACGGCGCGCGCGGCTTGCGCCCCTAGTTCCTGGTGCACATGGACGATGGATTGGACCAGCTCTTTGAATTCGAGCAGGGCAGGCGAGCTCACTCCAAACCTTCTTCCACCAGTTCGCTGGCGCGCAGCAGGGCGCGGGCTTTGGCTTCGGTTTCTTTCCATTCCAGCTCGGGCACCGAGTCGGCCACCACGCCAGCGGCGGCCTGCACGTACAGGGTCTGGTTCTTGATGATGCCGGTGCGGATAGTGATGGCCACGTCCATGTCGCCTGCATAGCTGATGTAGCCGCAAGCACCACCGTACAGGCCGCGCTTGGTGGGCTCCAGCTGGTCGATCAGCTCCATGGCATGGACCTTGGGCGCACCGGTCAGCGTGCCCGCGGGGAAGGTGGCCTTGAGCACGTCGATGGCGCTCATGCCGTCGAGCAGCGTGCCTTCCACGTTGCTGACGATGTGCATCACATGGCTGTAGCGCTCCACCGCAAAGGCTTCGGTGACCTTGACCGAGCCGATCTTGGCAATGCGGCCGATGTCGTTGCGGGCCAGGTCGATCAGCATCACGTGCTCGGCGCGCTCCTTGGGGTCGGCGATGAGCTCGGCTTCCACCAGCTTGTCCTGCTCGGGTGAGGAAGCACGGGGGCGGGTGCCTGCCAGGGGGCGGATGGTGACCTTTTGCTCGCCGTTGGCCATGGATTCCTGGCGCACCAGGATTTCGGGCGAGGCGGCCACCACATGGAAGTCGCCCATGTTGTAGAAGAACATGTAGGGCGAAGGGTTCAGCGCCCGCAGTGCCCGGTACAGCGACAGGGGCGACTCGGTGTAGCGCTTCTTGATGCGCTGGCCCACCTGCACCTGCATGAAGTCGCCACCGGCAATCAGTTCCTTGGCGCGCTCCACCGCAGCGATGTAGTCGGCCTTGGCAAATTCGCGCTCGGTGGGGTGGCTTTGGGTGGGCTTGACGATGGGCGCGCTGACGGAATATTTGAGCTGCTCTTTGAGCTCGCGCAGGCGCTTTTTGGCGCTGGAATACGCCTCGGGCTGGGTCGGATCGGCGTAGACGATGAGGTACAGCTTGCCCGACAGGTTGTCAATCACCGCCAGCTCTTCGCATTGCAGCAGCATGATGTCGGGGCAACCCAGGGTGTCGGGCGGGCAGCTGGCTTCGAGCTTTTTCTCGATGTAGCGCACCGCGTCGTAGCCAAAGTAGCCCGCCAGGCCACCGCAGAAGCGCGGCAGGCCGGGGCGCAGCGCCACCTTGAAGCGCTTCTGGTAGGCCTCGATGAAGTCCAGCGGGTTGCCCTGGTGGGTTTCCACCACCACGCCGTCGCGCACCACTTCGGTTGTGGCAGCAGCCCCAAAGCCGCTGGCGCGCAGAAAGCTGCGGGCGGGCAGGCCGATGAAGCTGTAGCGGCCAAAGCGTTCGCCACCCACCACCGACTCCAGCAGGAAGCTGTACGCGCCCCCATTGCGGGTGTGGGCCAGCTTGAGGTAGAGCGAGAGCGGGGTTTCCAGGTCGGCGAAGGCCTCTAACATCAAGGGGATGCGGTTGTACCCGTCCTGGGCCAGGCTTTTGAATTCAAGTTCGGTGATCACGGAAGTGCCTTTGTGAGAGAGTCCCGGCCCGTTCTATACATGCTATGAATGGGCCTGGGGCACAGCACGGGGTGCTGTATGTCGATTCAGCCTCAGGGGGTGAGGCGTGGGGCGCACGGCAGCGCCGTGCAATTCAGGTGCGCGCAGAATGTGGCTTGCGCCAAGACCAGGCTCCCTGGCCGGGGCAGCCTGCAACGATTGTGCGTGGAATAGACATGCGCAAAGTGTAGCAAACACGCGGCGGGGGATGGATGGCCCAAGCGGGCCTTCTGCTGACCGTTGCGTGAACACGTCACATGGCGCACCTCGGCGGAAGATGCACCAGGCAACAGCCTGGTTTGAACGCCATCTGGATGGGTGTAGTCGTTGCTATTTTCGTGAAGCATGCTGTTACATTCTGAGGTGATGGTGAACGCAGATGGGCTTTATCCTGTTCCGTTGTGCGCGCAAGTGTGAAAACTTGTAAAAAATCCAAATCCAGTTCTAATGGTGTGCATCAAAGGGGAAATCCATGGCGACAGTCCAGCAAGAAGTAGACGAACGGACCAATCTCACCAGCAGCAACAAGTTTGAATTGCTGCTGTTTCGCCTGGGAGAAGCCGCCCATTCGAGCCAGCGGGAGCTGTTCGGGATCAACGTCTTCAAGGTGCGCGAAATCATGGTGATGCCCACGATCACGGCGGTCGCCGGGTCCACTAAGCACATGCTGGGCATGACCAATATCCGGGGCCAGGTGATCCCGGTAATCGATCTGGCGGGAGCCGTGGGTTGCCTGCCCAAAAACGGCCTGAATATTCTGATGGTGACCGAGTACGCCCGCTCCACCCAGGCGTTTGCGGTCGAAGAAGTGGACCAGATCGTGCGCCTGGACTGGAGCCAGGTGCTGTCGGCCGAGTCCAACACCCAGGGCGGCATGATCACCAGCATCGCCCGCCTGGACGGCGATGTGGACAACACGCGTCTGGCCCAGGTGCTGGATGTGGAGCAGATTTTGCGCAATGTGATGCCGCCTTCGGCACCCGATGTCGATGCGGCCAGCATTGGCCCCACGGTCAAGCTGCGCCCGGGCGCGGTGGTGCTGGCGGCAGACGATTCGATGCTGGCCCGCACCTTGATCGAGCAGGGTCTGGTGGCTTTGGGCGTACCGTTCGTGATGTGCAAGACCGGCAAGGAGGCATGGGAGCGCTTGCAAACCATGTCCGAGGCCGCGGTGGCCGAAGGCAAATCCATCGAAGACAAGGTGGCCCTGGTGCTGACCGATCTGGAAATGCCCGAGATGGATGGCTTCACCCTGACCCGCAAGATCAAGCAGGATGGCCGCTTCAAGGGCGTGCCGGTGATCATCCACTCCTCCCTGTCCGGCTCGGCCAACGAGGTGCATGTGAAGAGCGTGGGTGCCGATGCCTACGTGGGCAAGTTTGT
The DNA here is from genome assembly GCA_027923965.1 of Comamonadaceae bacterium OS-1. Classification (NCBI taxonomy): domain Bacteria; kingdom Pseudomonadati; phylum Pseudomonadota; class Betaproteobacteria; order Burkholderiales; family Comamonadaceae; species Comamonadaceae bacterium OS-1. The sequence continues at coordinate 4,169,112 of AP026969.1, read as the reverse complement.
GGCCGAAGAGCTGGCGGCCACCATCCGTAAGGTTTTAAAAAATTGACGGGTGCCGACGCTGCGGCTTACTGCCCGGAGTAGGCCACTAGCGCGGCTACCACCAGCACGGCATACGGAAACGCCACCGTAGGCCGCAAGGCGTGTGATGCGTACTCGCCCAGCAAACCGGCACCGCTCTTGCGGCTGGCCAGCCATTCGGTGTGCAACTGGCAGGCGGCACTGGCCGGTGCCGCGTTTTTCACCAGTGCCTCCACCCGTACAATGCGCTCGCCCAGGCGGGCCTGGGAGGTGCGACACAGGCTTTCCTGCACCCACAGCAGCATGGCCGTGCCGCCGATCAGCTCATAAGGCACACCCAGCGCATACCCCCCCACACACAGCACGACCGCCGCCAGTTTGACCAGCAGTGCATTGCGTTCGGCCTGTTCGTAGTTGGTTTGCAGGGTGGTCCATTCGAGGCTCAGGGCGGCGGTGTTGTGGGGCATGGTGGGATCAGTTGGCAACGGGTAAGGCGCGGGGCTCGCCCTGCTCGGTAATGGCCACGTAGGTCAAGGTGGCCTCGGTCACTTTGATGTACTGGCCCTGGATGTGCAGGCGCTCGGCAAACACCTCCACCCGGACGGTGACCGAGGTGCGGCCCAAGCGGGTCAGTGAGGCGTAGAAGCTCAAGATATCCCCCAGCCGCACCGGCTGCTTGAAGGTGAATTCCTTCACCGCCACGGTGGCAATCCGGCCCTGGGCATAGCGCGCCGGAATCACCGACCCCGCCAGATCCACCTGCGCCATGACCCAGCCGCCAAAAATATCGCCACTGGCGTTGCAGTCGGCGGGCATGGGAATCACCTTGAGTACCAGTTCCATGTCGGTGGGCAAGGAGACGGGGTCATTGGAATTTGTAGACATCAAGGACAATCCGAAGCAAATAACTGAGATTGTCCCCCATGCGCCGCTATGGCGAAACCGCCCCCCCTGCATCCATGCCTACGTCGGTCGCGTCCGCGCCACCGCAATCCGATTGGCGCACCCTGCGCCGCCTGTTTCCCTACCTGTGGGAGTACAAATGGCGGGTCATCGCCGCACTGACCTTCATGGTCGGGGCCAAGGCGGCCAGCGTCAGCGTGCCTTTGCTCCTCAAGCGGCTGGTCGATGCCATGAGCCCCACTGGCGGCAAGCTCAGCAGCGACCAACTGCCTGCGTTGATCGTGGTACCGGTGGCACTGCTGGTGGCCTACGGGCTGCTGCGCCTGTCTACCTCGCTGTTCACCGAGTTGCGTGAGCTGGTGTTTGCCAAGGCCACGGCGGGTGCGTCGCGGCGGATTTCGCTGGAAGTGTTCCAGCACCTGCACGCTTTGAGCCTGCGCTTTCACCTGGAGCGCCAGACCGGCGGCATGACGCGCGACATCGAGCGCGGCACCCGGGCGGTGAATTCGCTGATCTCGTATTCGCTCTACAGCATCATCCCCACACTGATCGAGGTGGGCTTTGTGCTGACCCTGCTGGCCGTCAAGTTCGACGTGTGGTTTGCCTGGATCACGCTGATCGCGCTGGTGGCCTACATCGCCTTTACCGTCACCGTGACCGAGTGGCGTACCCAGTTCCGCAAGCAGATGAACGAGCTGGACTCGCATGCCCAGAGCCGGGCCATCGATTCGCTGCTGAACTATGAAACCGTCAAGTACTTCAACAACGAGGCCTTTGAGGCCAAGCGCTACGACGAGAACCTGGAGCGCTACCGCCGCGCCTCGGTCAAGAGCCAGACCACGCTGAGCCTGCTCAACACCGGCCAGCAGCTCATCATTGCCGCCAGCCTGGTGGCCATGCTGTGGCGCGCCACCCAGGGCGTGGTGGACGGGCGCATGACCCTGGGCGACCTGGTCATGGTCAACGCCTTCATGATCCAGCTCTACATTCCGCTGGGCTTTCTGGGGGTGATCTACCGCGAGATCAAGCAGAGCCTGACCGATCTGGAAAAGATGTTTGCGCTATTGGAAAAAGAGCGTGAAATTGCCGACCGGCCAGCGGCAAAGCCCATTGTGTTGCCTGAAGGCCAGGTCGATGTGCGCTTCGACCACGTGTTCTTCGCCTACGACCCGGCGCGGCCCATCCTGCAAGACATCAGCCTGCACATCCCGGCGGGCAAAACCGTGGCGGTGGTCGGGCCGTCGGGCTCGGGCAAGTCCACGCTGGCGCGGCTGCTGTTTCGTTTTTACGACGTGCAGCAGGGCGAGATTCTGATTGCCGGGCAGAACATCCAGGCGGTCACCCAGGCCAGCGTGCGCCAGGCGATTGGCATCGTGCCGCAAGACACGGTGCTGTTCAACGACACGGTGGAATACAACATCGCCTACGGCCAGCCCGGTGCCAGCCGTGCCCAGGTGGAAGAGGCCGCCCGGGCGGCGCGCATCCACGGCTTCATCAGTGCCACGCCCAAGGGCTACGGCACCATGGTGGGCGAGCGCGGGCTTAAACTGTCGGGCGGCGAGAAGCAGCGCGTGGCCATCGCCCGCACCCTGCTGAAGAACCCGCCCATCCTGATCTTCGACGAAGCTACCTCGGCGCTGGACTCGGCCAACGAGCGCGCCATCCAGGCCGAGCTGCAAACCGCCGCCCGCAACAAGACCACCCTGGTGATTGCCCACCGCCTGTCCACGGTGGTGGATGCGCACGAGATTCTGGTGATGGACGCGGGCCGCATCCTGGAGCGCGGCACCCACGCCGAGTTGCTGGCGGCCAGCGGACGCTACGCCGCCATGTGGGCCCTGCAGCAAAGTGCAGAGTAGAGTTTTAAACAAAATAGGCCTCCAGCGCTTATTCCATAAGCGTGACAAGCTATTTATTTGATAGTATTTGAGAGATTTAAAGATGTCCTTGCCACGCCCCCAGGTGCTCGTTTTGAACTTCATGGCCCCGCACCACCAGGCACTGCTGGCGCCGTATTTCGAGGTGGTCTACGCGCCCACCGACGCGCTACGGGCCGCACACATTGCAGCGGACAGTGCCACCATCCGCGCGGTGCTGACCATCGGCAGCGTGGGCCTGACGGCCACCGAGATGGATGCCTTGCCCGCACTGGAACTGGTCTGCGCCTTGGGCGTGGGCTTTGAGAACATAGCCATCGCCCACGCCCGCGCCCGCGGCCTGGCGCTGGCCAACGGCGCAGGCACCAACGACGACTGCGTGGCCGACCATGCCTTCGCGCTGCTGCTGGCCGTGGTGCGCAACGTCCCCCAGCTGGATGCGCAGTGCCGCCAGGGTCTGTGGCGCGATGTGCTGCCCCTGCCCGCCAGCGTGTCGAATCGCCGCATGGGCATCGTCGGCCTGGGGGGCATTGGCCACAAGGTGGCGCAGCGGGCGCTGGGCTTTGGCATGCAGATCGGCTACCACGGCCGCCAGCAGCAGCCCGGGGTGGCGCACACCTACTTTGCCGATCTGGTGGCGTTGGCCGCCTGGGCCGACTTTTTGGTGGTGGCCACGCCGGGTGGTCCGGCCACCCGCCATCTGGTGGGGGCCGAGGTGCTGGCCGCGCTGGGCGAGGGCGGCTACCTCGTCAATGTGTCGCGCGGAAGCGTGGTGGATACTGCAGCGTTGGCCGAGGCCCTGCGCGCAGGCCGCATCGCCGGTGCGGGTCTGGATGTGTACGAGAGCGAACCCCAACCACCCGCCGCGTTGCTGGACCTGGATGCCGTAGTGCTCACGCCGCACGTGGGCGGCTGGTCGCCCCAGGCCATTGAAGCGTCGGTACAGCGCTTTATCGAAAACGCGACGCGGCACTTTGCGGGTCAAACCGTAGTTTCACCGATCTGAGGCAACGCTGAACAAGTCCCTCGCGGTCTGCGCATCCCTGCCTCGGGCGGTCTGCGGCGTTGCAAATCCTCGCCATAGCCCAAGCTATGTCTGCGGTTTGCGCCTAGCATCCCATCCCGATCCAGGGCGCGCCGTCTCGCGGAAACTTGTTCAACGTCGCCTTAAGCCGCGTCCATAATCCAGCCATGGAAACCAAATGGCTTGAAGATTTTGTCAGCTTGGCTGAAACCCGCAGCTTTAGCCGATCCGCCCAGTTGCGGCACGTGACCCAGCCTGCGTTTTCGCGGCGCATCCAGGCGCTGGAGGGCTGGGCGGGCACCGACCTGGTGGACCGCAGCTCCTACCCCACGCGCCTGACCCCGGCGGGCGAAACGCTGTACGCCCAGTCGCTGGAGGTGCTGCAGGCGCTGCAAAGCACCCGCGCCATGCTGCGCGGCCACCATTCGGCCGGGCAGGACGTGATCGAGTTCGCCGTGCCGCACACGCTGGCGTTCACGTTTTTTCCGGCCTGGGTGTCGCTGCTGCGCGAGAAGTTCGGCCCCATCAAAAGCCGTCTGATTGCCCTGAACGTGCACGACGCGGTGATGCGTCTGGTCGAGGGCAGCTGCGACCTGCTGATTGCCTACCACCACACTTCGCAGCCCTTCCAGTTGGCGGCCGATCGCTACGAGATGGTCAGCCTGGGGCAGGAGGTGATTGCGCCCTACGTCAAGGCCGATGCCGATGGCGCGCCGCTGTTCCAGTTGCCGGGCCGCCCGGGCCAGTTGCTGCCCTACCTGGGCTACGCACCGGGTGCCTACCTGGGCCAGACGGTGGACATGATCCTCAAGCAGTCGGCCACACCCATCCACCTGGACCGGGTGTACGAAACCGACATGGCCGAGGGCCTCAAAGCGATGGCCCTGGAAGGCCATGGCATTGCCTTCCTGCCCTACAGCGCGGTCAAGAAAGAGCTGCGCGCCCGCAAACTGGTCAGCGCTGCGCCGCCCGGCCTGACCGGCCTGGAGATGACCATGGATGTGCGGGCCTACCGCGAAAAACCCAACGGCCCCGCCGCAGCCAAAGGTACGGCGCAGGCCTTGTGGAGCTACCTGGCATCGCAAAAGCCCGCGAAGTAGATACCGCCTCGGGGCCATGCCATTCCCGCATGGCAGGTATGACAGATCTATGACAGCCATGCATAACGCTGCATGCAAACGGCATTGGTGTTTGGATAAGTGCGCCCTTACAGTTCGCCACCTCCACCACTGCCCTGGCTTTGTATGTCTACCAACTTTCGCATCGAACATGATTTTTTGGGTGAAAAGAAGATTCCAACAGCCGCCTACTGGGGCGTGCATACCGCCCGCGCGGTAGACAACTTTCACATTTCGGGTACCCGCATTTCGGCCATGCCGGACCTGATCCGCGCGCTGGCCTTTGTCAAGACCGCCGCCGCCCGCACCAATGTGGAGCTGGGCGTGCTGGATGCCAAACTGGCCGATGCCATCGTGCTGGCCTGCAACGACCTGGTGGAGGGCAAGCTGCACGCCGAGTTCGTGGTGGACGTGATCCAGGGCGGTGCGGGCACCTCGACCAACATGAACGCCAACGAGGTCATCGCCAACCTGGCCCTCGAAAAGATGGGTCTGGACAAAGGCCGCTACGACGTGCTGCACCCCAATGACCACGTCAACGCCTCGCAAAGCACCAATGACGTATATCCCACGGCGGTGCGGATCGCGCTGTGGCTGGGCATCGAGCGGCTGTTGGCCTCCATGGCGTTTCTGCGCGAAGGCTTCGAGGCCAAGGCCGAGGAGTTCAAAGATATCCTCAAAATCGGCCGCACCCAGTTGCAGGATGCCGTGCCCATGACCCTGGGCCAGGAGTTCCTGACCTACGCCGTCATGATCGGCGAAGACGAGGCCCGCATGCGCGAAGCCCGCGCGCTGATCCAGGAAATCAACCTCGGTGCCACCGCCATCGGCACCGGCATCAATGCACCTGCTGGTTATTCGGACCGGGCCTGCCAGTTGCTGGCCGACATCAGCGGCGTGCCGGTAGAAAAAGCCGGCAACCTGATCGAAGCCACGCAGGATACGGGTGCGTTTGTGCAGTTGTCGGGCGTGCTCAAGCGCGTGGCCTGCAAGCTCAGCAAAATCTGCAACGACCTGCGCCTGCTGTCCAGCGGCCCGCAGGCCGGGTTTGGCGACATCCGCCTGCCTGCCCGCCAGGCGGGCTCCAGCATCATGCCGGGCAAGGTGAATCCGGTGATCCCCGAGGTGATGAACCAGGTGGCGTTCGAAGTGATTGGCAACGACATGACGGTGACCATGGCCTCCGAGGCGGGCCAGTTGCAGCTCAACGCCTTCGAGCCCATCATGGGCTGGAGCCTGTTCAAAAGCATCGAACACCTCAGCCAGGCCTGCCGTACCCTGCAGACCAACTGTGTGGCCGGGATCGAGCCCAACCGCGAACTGCTGGCCAAGCGCGTGCGCGAATCGGTGACGCTGGTTACCGCCTTGAACCCCTTGATCGGCTACGAAAAATCGGCTCTGATTGCCAAAACCGCCATGAAGACCGGTGCGCCCATCGGCGAAGTGGCGGAGTCGCTGGGCATCATGACCCGCGCCGAGCTGGAAGCCTTGCTGGTGCCCGAGAAGCTGACCCAACCCATCGCCTTGGTACGCAGCGTCCAATAAGAGATGGCATACAAAATGCTTGCACTATTTTTGTGCAAATCGGGGCATTCACTATTCCGATGCACTGGAGTTTGTATATAGTTTTTGGCGATAGTCCCTTGGTGGACTCCACATTTCGAGAGGAAGAGACATGAAGAAAAAAATGCCGGCCGCAGTCACCATCCTGCTAGCCATGGTGCTGGGTATCCTGGTGGGTTACATGGTGTTCACCAGTTTCCCCGACAAAAAAGCCGCCAGCGAAATCGCGGGCTACATCTCCATCATGTCGGACATTTTTCTGCGTCTGATCAAGATGCTGATTGCGCCGCTGGTGTTCTCGACCCTGGTGGTCGGCATTGCGCACATGGGCGATGCCGCGTCGGTGGGGCGGGTGTTTGGCAAGGCGCTGGGCTGGTTTGTAACGGCTTCGCTCATTTCGCTGGTGTTGGGCCTGGTCATGGCCAACCTGTTGAAACCCGGTGAGAACCTGGGCTTGCCATTGCCCGATATTGGTGCGTCGGCCGGTTTGGCCACGTCCAAGTTCACCCTGAAAGACTTTGTCAGCCATCTGGTGCCCAAGTCGTTCGCGGAAGCCATGGCCAACAATGAAATCTTGCAGATCGTGGTGTTCTCCATGTTCTTTGGCGTGGCCATGGCGTCGCTGGGCGACAAGGCCAAGGTGCTGGTGAGTGCCATCGACGAGCTGGCCCATGTGATGCTGAAGATCACCGGCTATGTCATGAAGCTGGCCCCTCTGGCCGTGCTGGCCGCCATGGCTGCCACCGTGGCCGTCAACGGGCTGGGCATTTTGCTGAAGTTTGCCGTCTTCATGGGCGACTTCTACCTGGGCTTGTTCCTGCTGTGGGGCGTGCTGATTTTTGCGGGTTATGTGTTCCTGGGCCCACGCGTGTTCAAGCTGCTGGTGCTGATCAAGGAGGCCTTTTTGCTGTCTTTCGCCACTGCCAGCTCGGAGGCGGCCTACCCCAAGATTCTGGACGCACTGGACCGCTTTGGCGTCAAGCGCAAGATCTCCAGCTTCGTCATGCCCATGGGCTACTCGTTCAATCTGGACGGCTCCATGATGTACTGCACCTTCGCCACCTTGTTCATTGCCCAAGCCTACGGCATCCATTTGCCCCTGTCCACCCAGATCACCATGCTCCTGATTCTGATGATGACCTCCAAAGGCATGGCCGGTGTGCCCCGTGCCTCGCTGGTGGTGATTGCCGCCACACTGAACCAGTTCAGCATTCCCGAAGCCGGTTTGCTGCTGATTCTGGGCGTGGACACCTTCCTGGACATGGGTCGCTCTGCCACCAACGCGGTGGGCAACTCCATTGCCACCGCCGTGGTCGCCAAATGGGAAGGCGAGCTGATTCCTGAAGCCGCTGCCGAGGTGAATGCCCGCGCCATGGATGCCGCTTTGACCGCTTCGGCCCGCGCCTAAATCATGCGTACCCCTTGGATCAAGCCTCTCGCCGCCGGGTTGCTGTCTGTGTGGCTGGCCTGTACGGCGCATGCCCAGGCATTGACCGGCGTGCTGAAAAAGGCCCACGAGACCGGAGCGGTCACTATCGGCTACCGTGACGCGTCGATTCCTTTTTCTTACGTGTCGGCGCGTGGTGAACCGATTGGCTATGCGATCGACATCTGCCGGTCGCTCGTCGATGCGATTGGCGAAGAAATCGGTCGCGAGCTGCTGATCAAGTGGCAGCCTGTCACGTCCGAGACACGCTTCAATGCGGTCACTTCGGGCCAGGTGGATCTGGAATGCGGCTCCACCACCAGCAACCTGGAGCGGCAAAAAGTGGTGGGTTTTTCGCCCACCACCTTTGTGTCCGGCACCAAGCTGATGGTCAAAAATGGCTCGCCGGTCAAGTCGTTCCGGGACCTGGTAGGCAAGCGCGTGGGCGTGACGGCCGGCACCACCAACGAGAAGACGTTGCGCGAGCTGTCCGATAAATTCAAGCTCAATCTGCAGCTGGTGGTGTCGCGCGACCATGCCGAATCATTCGCCCAATTGGCATCGGGCAAGGTCGACGCTTTCGCCACGGACGATGTCCTGCTGTACGGGCTGTTGGCGCAAAACAAGGCCCAGGCAGACTACGCTGTGGTCGGCGAATTTCTGTCGTACGAACCTTACGGCATCATGTACCGCAAAGGGGATGCACCGTTGGCAGAAGTCGTGACCAAAACCTTTGCCACATTGGCCGAAGATGGCGATTTGTCCCGCTTCTACACCCGGTGGTTTTTGCGCCGCTTGCCCTCGGGTGTCAGCATCAATCTGCCCATGAGCCCGCAACTGGTCACGATTTTTCAGGCTATGGTGGTGAAGCCGGAGTAGCCTGTTTTTTGTGCAGGCACAAAGTCTGCATAGCGTGGGGGAGTCGAAGGTTTTCGATCCCTCTGCGTGCACCAAGAGCGGGCGCGAGGGTTATCCCTTGCGTCTGTTTCTTTAAAATTTGCGTTAAGTAGTTCTTATCATTTACCTTGGAGTTTTCATGAAGAAACATTTGCTCGCCTTTGCTGTGGCTGCTTTAGCCGCTGGTGGCGCGTTTGCACAAGCATCCGACACCATTGCCAAGGTCAAGGCTTCCGGCACCATCACCATGGGCGTACGGGATTCTTCAGGCGCGCTTGCGTTCACCTTGGGTGACGGTAAATACACCGGTTTCCACTACGACGTGTGCCAGCACATCATCGCCAATCTGGAAAAAACCGTTGGTAAAAAACTGGACATCAAATACCAATTGGTGACTTCGCAAAACCGTATTCCCCTGGTGCAAAACGGCACCGTGGATCTGGAGTGCGGCTCTACCACCAACAACGCCACTCGCCAAAAAGACGTGGCCTTTGCCAACACCGTCTACGTGGAAGAAGTGCGCATTGCGGTCAAGGCCAACTCGGGCATCACCTCGATTGCCCAGCTGAACGGCAAAAACGTGGCGACCACCACGGGCACCACCTCTGTGCAGTTGCTGCGCAAGAACGAACGCGCCACCGGCGTGGACTTCAAGGAAGTGTTCGGCAAGGACCATGCCGACAGCTTCTTGCTGCTGGAATCCGGCCGCGCCGATGCCTTCGTGATGGACGGCCAGATCCTGGCGGGCAACATCTCCACCTCCAAAAACCCTGCTGATTTCAAGATCGTGGGCGAAGTGCTGAGCGTGGAGCCGATTGCCATCATGCTGCGCAAGGACGACCCGGCCTTCAAGAAACTGGCCGACGACACCATCGCCGGCATGGTCAAGACGGGCGAAATGGCCAAGCTGTATGACAAGTGGTTCATGCAACCCATCCCGCCCAAGAACGTCAAGGTCGGCCTGCCCGCCAGCGACGCGACCAAGGCGGCCTGGGCCAACTTGAACGACAAGCCAGCAGAAGATTACGCTAAAAAGTAAGTTATCGGATGCATGAAACCCCGCCTCACAATCCCAGAGGCGGGGTTTTTATTTGCCAATGGGGCATTGCACAACATTGCCCCGGGCCGGGGTGGCATATTTCTGGATGGAGAGCGTTATGGATTGGCAGGTATTTCTCAATGATGACGGCAGTGGGCGTACCTATCTGCAGTGGATGCTGGAGGCATGGCGCTGGACACTGGCGGTCGCCGGTTGTTCCTGGGTCGTCTCCATGGCGGTGGGGGCCTTGATGGGCACTTTGCGCACCTTGCCCAATAGCCCATGGGCTGTGCGTTTTGCCAATGCGTGGGTCGAGCTGTTCCGCAATATTCCCTTGCTGGTCCAGATCTTCATCTGGTACTTTGTGGTGCCCAAAATATTCCCGGCCATGCAGAAAGTGCCTGGCTTTGCCCTGGTGGTCATGTCGCTGGGCTTCTTTACCTCGGCGCGGATTGCCGAGCAGGTGCGCGCGGGCATCCAGGCGCTGCCCAAGGGCCAGCGCTATGCCGGTATGGCGATGGGGTTTTCGACCGCACAAACCTACCGTTATGTGATCCTGCCGATGGCGTTTCGCATCATCTTTCCGCCGCTGACCAGCGAGTCGATGAATCTGTTGAAGAACTCATCGGTGGCGTTCGCGGTGTCGATCTCCGAGCTGACCATGTTCGCCATGCAGGCCCAGGAAGAGACCTCGCGGGGGATCGAAATCTACCTGGGGGTGACGGTGCTGTATGCGGCGTCGGCCTTCGCGGTCAACCGCGTGATGGCGTTTGTCGAGAAAAAAATGCAGATTCCGGGCTTCATTGTCGCGGGTGGTACGGGCGGGGGACACTGATATGGGCGGACTAGACCTTTCCTTTTTCAGCTGGGAGATCATCAGCAAGTTCGTGCAGAAGGGCTTCTTCTTCAGCATCGAGCTCACGGCGGTGGCCACCGTGGGCGGTATTTTGCTGGGCACGGTGCTGGCTCTGATGCGCTTGTCGGGTGTCAAACTACTGATGTGGCCCGCCACCATCTATGTCAACGTGATGCGGTCGATTCCGCTGGTGATGGTGATTCTGTGGTTCTTCCTGCTGGTGCCTAGCTCGTTCTACAGCTACCTGCCCGATGGCGCCAACTACCGCTCGGAGTACTCGGCGGCCATCACGTTCATTGCCTTTGAGGCGGCCTACTTCAGTGAAATCATGCGTGCGGGTATCCAGTCGATTCCGCGGGGCCAGGTCCATGCGGGCCAGGCCTTGGGCATGACCTACGGCCAGAACATGAAGCTGGTGATCCTGCCGCAGGCCTTCCGTAACATGCTGCCGGTGCTGCTGACACAGACCATCATCCTGTTCCAGGACACCTCACTGGTCTACGCCATTGGTGCCTACGATTTGCTCAAGGGCTTCACCACTGCAGGCAAGCTGTACGGCCGTCCGGAAGAGGCCTATCTGCTGGCTGCCGTGGTGTACTTTGCGCTGTGCTTCGGCCTTTCTTACGTCGTCAAGAAGCTGCAAGCCAAGATTGCCATCATTCGCTAACAAGCACCGTCATTCGAGCCGAGGAGTTAAATATGATTGAAATTAAAAACGTATCCAAGTGGTATGGCCCTGTGCAGGTGCTCAACAACTGCAACGTCAGCATCAAAAAGGGTGACGTGGTGGTGGTGTGCGGCCCGTCGGGCTCGGGCAAGTCCACCCTGATCAAGACCGTCAACGCACTCGAGCCCTTCCAGAAGGGCGAAATCTTTGTGGACGGCATTGCCCTGCACGACCCCAAGACCGATTTGCCCAAGCTGCGCAGCCGCGTCGGCATGGTGTTCCAGCACTTTGAGCTGTTCCCGCACCTGTCGGTCACCGAAAACCTGACCCTGGCGCAGATCAAGGTGCTGAACCGCACGCCCGAAGATGCCAAGGTGCGTGGCCTGAAGATGCTGGACCGCGTGGGCCTGATGGCGCACAAGGACAAGTTCCCGGGCCAACTCTCCGGCGGGCAGCAGCAGCGCGTGGCGATTGCACGGGCACTGAGCATGGACCCGATGGTCATGCTGTTCGACGAACCCACCTCGGCACTCGACCCCGAAATGGTCGGCGAAGTGCTGGACGTGATGGTCACCCTGGCCAAAGAAGGCATGACCATGATGTGCGTGACCCACGAAATGGGTTTTGCGCGCAAGGTCGCCAGCCGTGTGATCTTTATTGACGTGGGCGGCAAGATTCTGGAAGACTGCTCCAAGGACGAGTTCTTCAGCCACCCCGAAAACCGCCAGCCGCGCACCAAGGATTTCCTGAACAAGATCCTGGCGCACTGATCGTTGTTGCCACCAGAAAATCCTCCGAGGCCTCTCATGGTTTCGGAGGATTTTTTTTGCCCCGAACATGCAATGCGACAATTCCTCCCATGACTCCAGCCACCACCCTCACCACCTCCCTGACGATGACCCGCCCCGACGACTGGCACCTGCACGTGCGCGACGGCGAGGCCCTGCACACTGTCGTGCCGCACACTGCCGCCCAGTTTGGCCGCGCCATCATCATGCCGAACCTGCGCCCGCCCGTGACCAGCACCGCCCAGGTCCTGGCCTACCGCGACCGCATCCTGCAAGCGGTTCCCGAGGGCATGGCCTTCGAGCCGCTGATGACGCTGTACCTGACGGACAGCCTGCCGCCCGACGAGATCGCCCGTGCCAAGGCCGCAGGCGTGGTGGCTGCCAAGCTCTACCCCGCCGGTGCCACCACCAACAGCGACGCGGGCGTGACCGACCTGCGCAAGATCTACAAGACGCTGGAAGCCATGCAGCGCGCCGACATGCTGCTGCTGGTGCACGGCGAAGTAACCAGTGCCGACATCGACCTGTTCGACCGCGAAGCCGCCTTCATCGACCAGCAACTGATCCCGCTGCGCCGCGACTTCCCCGAGCTGAAAATTGTGTTCGAGCACATCACCACGCGTGAAGCCGCCCAGTACGTGCGCGATGCCGATGCATTTACCGCCGCCACCCTCACCGCCCACCACCTGCTGTACAACCGCAATGCCATCTTCACCGGTGGCATCCGCCCGCACTACTACTGCCTGCCGGTGCTGAAACGCGAAACCCACCGCCTGGCCCTGGTCGAAGCCGCCACCAGCGGCAGCGCCAAATTCTTCCTGGGCACCGACAGCGCGCCCCACGCCACCCACCTCAAAGAGCACGCCTCGGGCTGCGCCGGTTGCTACACGGCCCACGCCGCCATCGAGATGTACGCCGAAGCCTTCGACAACGCCGGTGCGCTGGATAAGCTGGAAGCCTTCGCCAGCTTCAATGGCCCCGCTTTTTACAGCCTGCCGCGCAACACCGGCACCATCACCCTGGCCCGCGAGAGCTGGACCCCGCCCGACAGCTTCGCCTTTGGCGACGCCCAACTCAAACCCCTGCGCGCGGGTGAGGCCCTGCCCTGGAAGCTTGTGGGCTGATGCTGCCTGCGGTGGACTGGTCCGTCCCTTGGCTGGCCCCGTACCGCACGGTGGGCCAGGCGGTGGCGGCGCAGGCCCATCTTGGCGTTGCCGCGGCCCTGAACGCCGCCGCGCCCGCACCGGTGCAGTTCGTGCCCCAGTCCGCGCTGCCGCCCGGCGAGGCCTATGAGCACTTCATCTTCCACACCCGCCAGTGCCCCAGCCGCGACAACCTGCACGACTTCTTCAACGGCCTGTGCTGGCACCATTTTCCGCAGACCAAAATCCGGCTCAACCAGCTACAGGCGGCGCAGATTGCCGCCGATGGCGTGCGGCCTCTGCGCGGCCCGGTGCGCGATGCGCTGACGGTGTTCGACGAGAACGCAGCCTTCCTGATTGCCCCGCCCGCGCTGTGGGATGCCTTGCGGGTGCGCGACTGGCAGCGGCTGTTCGTTACCCTGCGACCTCTGTGGGCGCAGGCCCAACTAGTGCTGTTTGGCCACGCCCTGCTGGAAAAACTGGTTTCTCCAAGAAAACCGATCACTGCGCACGTCTACTGCGCACAAGCAGCTATAAATTCTGTAGTGGGGCTGGACGCGGCCATCGCAGCGCAGCTCAGCGCTGCCCACCTCGGCAGCAAGCCATTTCTGCCCTTGCCGGTGCTGGGCGTGCCGGGTTGGTGCGCCGACAATGCCGCCCCCGGCTTTTATGCCGATGCCCAGGTCTTCCGCCCACCGCGCGCGTAGGCGTTCTGTGGCTTGAACTTCTTTACAAAAGCCCCATCTAACCCGCAATCATTTTCTTGGGACCCCCTATGAAACGCATCCTTTTATTCATCCTGACCAACGTGCTGGTCGTCACCGTGCTGGGCGTGGTCGCCAGCCTGCTGGGGGTCAACCGCTACCTCACGGCCAACGGGCTGAACCTGGGCGCGCTGCTGGGTTTTGCGCTGGTGATGGGCTTTGGCGGGGCGATCATTTCGCTGCTGATCAGCAAGCCCATGGCCAAATGGACTTCGGGCGTGCGCGTCATCACCCAGCCGCAAAACGCCGACGAGGCCTGGATCATCGACACCGTGCGCCGCCTGGCCGACAAGGCCCAGATCGGCATGCCCGAAGTCGGCATTTTTGACGGCGACCCCAACGCCTTTGCCACCGGCGCGTTCAAGAACTCGGCCCTGGTGGCTGTGTCCACCGGCCTGCTGCAAGGCATGACGCACGAAGAAATCGAGGCCGTGCTGGGCCATGAAATCGCCCACGTGGCCAATGGCGACATGGTCACCATGACGCTGATCCAGGGCGTGATGAACACCTTTGTGGTGTTTTTGAGCCGCGTCATCGGCTACGCGGTGGACAGCTTCTTGCGCAAGGGCGACGACCGCAACTCGGGCCCCGGCATTGGCTATTACGTCAGCACCATCGTGCTGGATATCGTGCTGGGCTTTGCCGCGTCCATGGTGGTTGCCTGGTTCTCGCGCCACCGCGAATTCCGCGCAGATGCCGGTGCCGCCCAATTGATGGGCCGCCGCCAGCCGATGATCAACGCCCTGGCCCGCCTGGGCGGCCTGCACACGGCCGAGCTGCCCAAGAGTGTGGCCGCCTTCGGCATTGCCGGGAGCATTGGCCAGCTGTTCTCGACCCATCCCCCCATCGAGCAACGCATCGCCGCCCTGCAAAATGCCAAAGGCTGAGCTGCGCTTCCAGTGGGCGCGGCTGGGGGATTTGAGCGCGGTGGCATTCCACGCTGCCATGGTGCAGCGCGAGGCGGTGTTTGTGGTCGAGCAAAACTGCGTCTACCCGGATGCGGATGCCTACGACCTGCAGTGCTGGCATCTGCTGGCCTGGTCGGGCGACCAGCTCGCGGCCTACCTGCGGGTGACGGACCCCGGCAGTAAATACCCCGAGCCTTCGCTGGGCCGGGTGCTCACCGCGCCCGCGTTCCGCGGGCAGGGTCTGGGCCAGGTGCTGCTGGCCGAGGCCCTGGCGCGCTGCGCGGCCACCTGGCCCGGCCAGCCCAACCGCATCAGCGCCCAGCAGTACCTGCTGAAGTTCTACCAGGGCTTCGGCTTTGTGCCGGTGTCGGATATGTACCTGGAAGACAACATTCCGCACGTGGAAATGCTGCGGGCCGCCTGACTATTAATTTAATAGCTGCTCACGCTTATCCCGTCAGCACAGGCGGCCGATTTGATGCTTAGTCGTCTTCGCCGGTCATCAGGCGCACCCGCACGCTCTTGCCCTTGATCTTGCCCGCGTTCAGCTTGCGTTCGGCCTCATGGGCGATGCGGCGGTCTACCGCCACGTAGGTAGAGTATTCATTCACATTGATCTTGCCGATCTGCTCGCGGGTGTAGCCCGCATCACCGGTCAGCGCGCCCAGCACGTCGCCTGCGCGGATCTTCTCTTTTCTTCCACCGGTGATTTGCAGCGTCATCATGGGCGGGCGCAGCGGCTCCTTGCTGGTGGGGGTCAGCTCTTCCAGTTTGTGCCATTCGGATTCGCGGTTTTGCAGCACCTCGATCTTGCCGACAAAGCCCATCTCGTTCATCGATGCCAAATTCAACGCCAAGCCCTCGGCCCCGGCGCGGCCAGTGCGGCCAATGCGGTGGATGTGCACTTCGGAGTCCGGTGTCACGTCCACATTGATCACGGCAGCCAGGTCGGCAATGTCCAGCCCGCGGGCGGCCACGTCGGTGGCTACCAGCACGCTGCAACTGCGGTTGGCAAACTGCACCAGCACCTGGTCGCGCTCGCGCTGCTCCAGCTCGCCGTACAGCGCCAGCGCGCTGAAGCCTTCGGCCTGCAGGGCGGCCACCAGGGCGCGGCATTGCAGCTTGGTGTTGCAAAACGCCAGCGTGCTGGCCGGGCGGAAGTGGTTCAGCAGCTTGCCCACGGTGGCCAGGCGCTCGGACTTTTCCACCTGGTACCAGCGCTGGGCGATTTTGTTGGTGGCGTGTTGGGCCTGCACGGTGATGGTCTTGGGCTGGCGCATGAACTGCTGGCTCAGTTTCTCGATGCCCTCGGGGTAGGTGGCCGAGAACAGCAGCGTCTGGCGCTCTTTGGGGCACTGCTTGATGACGGTGGCCATGTCTTCAAAAAAGCCCATGTCCAGCATGCGGTCGGCCTCGTCCAGCACCAGGGTGTTCAGGGCCGACAGGTCCAGGTGGCCGCGCTCCAGGTGGTCCATGATGCGGCCCGGCGTGCCCACCACGATGTGCGCACCGTGCTCCAGGCTGGCGTTTTGCCCGCGCAGGGCCACGCCGCCGCACAGGGTGACCACCTTGATGTTTTCCTCGGCACGGGCCAGGCGGCGGATCTCCACACTCACCTGGTCGGCCAGCTCGCGCGTGGGGCACAGCACCATGGCTTGCACCGCAAAGCGGCGGGCGTTCAGGTTGGCCAGCAGGGCCAGGGCGAAGGCGGCGGTTTTGCCGCTGCCGGTCATGGCCTGGGCGATCAAATCCTGCCCCAGCAGCGCCAGTGGCAGGCTGGCGGCCTGGATCGGGGTCATCTGCAAATACCCGAGCTGTTCCAGGTTGGCCAGCATGGCGGGCGCCAGGGGCAGGCTGCTGAAATCGGTGGCGGCGGGTTTGGCAGAAGAGGTCTGGTTCGGTGTAGTCATCCCCCGATTATCGGGGGCCGGGTGTTGCCGGGGCTTTTGAGCCTTGGCAAGGCGTACGTGTAACTTCCGGTAAAAGGCAGGATGGGCAGCGAGTTAACCCGCGTTTGGCCGTTAATTTATGCGTTGGCTGTGAAAAATATCATCCACAATGGCAACTGCTATGGAACTGCAATACCAACTCAAAGGCGGCAGCTACTACCTGTACGACATGGACACGCCTCCGAGCGCGGTCACGGGGGAGCGTCGCTTTCGTTTGAAGACCGACACGGTGGCCATTGCCTTTGACATCAGCACCGGCGAGCTGCACCAGCACGGCAACCCCACCCGCATCCAGTCCTGGGCCATGGGCGCACGGCGCAAGTTGCGGGCCGCCGGGGCGCAAGACTATGCCAACGACATCGTGGTGGTCTCCGGCCCGCTGCCGGTGGACGAGCTGAACAAATGCCTGGGCATTGACGGCTACTGCAGCCGCCTGTTCACCCGCCTGGCCAGCCTGCCGCACGGCAAGTTCAACACCAAGCCCTACACCAGCCCGTTCGCCCAGTCCAAGCCTTACAAGCCGTACAAGGCGGCTGCGGCCTGAGCGTTGCGGATGGGGTTGGCATTTGCGCGGTGAAATTCCATGTGTTTCAGGACGTAAACTTGCGCGCCTATTCTCTTGAGGCTGTGCATGAGTAAGTTATCCCGCCCGCAAAAAGGGCCTAACGCAATTCCCAAGACCGGCAACCAGCCCGTAACGCTGGGCATGGTGGCGCTTGCAGCCGGTGTTTCACCCAGTACCGTATCCCGCATTTTGAACGGCACCGCCGTGGTCAACGATCTGAAGAAAAAGGCCGTAGACGACGCGATTGCACGCCTGGGCTTTGTACCCAACCCGATGGCGCGGGGCCTGGCGGGAGGGCGCACGCTGAGCGTGGGCATCGTCACCCAGACGATTGACAGCCCGTTTTACGGCCCGGCGTTGCGCGGTATTGAGGACGTACTCGACCCCGCTGGTTACAGCCCGTTGTTTGTCAGCGGCCACTGGAAAATCGAAACCGAAGCCCGCTGTATCGAGGTGCTGCGTTCGCGCCGGGTGGACGGCATTATCTTGCTGACCGGGCGACTCACCGACCAGGCGCTCAAGACCCATGCCAAGACCCTGCCTATGGTGGTTACCGGGCGGCAGCTCAAGGCACCAGGACTGGTCTCGCTGAACTTTGACAATTTTGAAGGTGGCCGCATGGCCACCCAGCACCTCATCGACCAGGGGCACAAACGCATTGCTTTCATTTGCGGCGACCCCGAGCAGTCCGATGCCACCGAGCGTCTGCGTGGCTACCGGGCGGCGCTGGAGGCATCCAAGCTACCTTTCGTGCCCTCGCTGGTGGTGCCTGGTGGGTTCCAGGAGTACCGGGGCCAAGATGCGGTGGAGCACCTGACCAAGACCCGCCAGCGCTATACCGCCATTTTTTCGGCTAACGACCAAATGGCGATTGGCGTGGTGCTGGCACTCAACCGGCTGGGTTTGCAAGTCCCCCGCGATGTGTCGCTGATCGGCTTTGACGATTTGCCGATTGCCTCATTCGTGATGCCACCGCTGAGCACGGTGCACCAACCCGCCTATGAGTTGGGGCAGCTGGCAGCTTCTGCCATGTTGCAACTGCTGGCGGGCACCAAACCGGTGATCGCTATGCCGCTGCCGCGCCTTGTCTTGCGCGACTCCACCAGTAGCATCAAACCCTGACCTAGCCCGCCCGCAAGGGACTGACTGGGGAATTCCCTAGGCAGTTTTTCATGCCGGCCTTTTTATAATCAAATTTGAAAGCGCTTTCATAATTGCCCACGGAGACAAAAATGCACAATAAAACCACTGCCACCCACCGCCGAAACATTCTTGCAGGTGCCGCTGCCGCCGCCCTACTGTCCTTGGTCAGCGCCGGCGCCCTGGCCCAACAAACCCTCACCGTGGCGGCTTTTCCTGCGGTGGATGAAATCGCCAAGTCGGCTATTCCCATGTGGAAAAAAAAGCATCCTGACGTGGAGATCAAGGTCATCAGCCGCGCCTTTGCCGACCACCACACCGCGATGACGACAGCGCTTTCAACATCTTCCAACCTGCCCGATGTGATGGTGGTGGAATACGGCTATGTAGGCCGGTTCGCTGAGGGCGGTGGGCTGGAAGACCTGGGCTCTGCACCCTACAACATCAAGGCCCAGCAGGCCCGCTTTGTGCCCTACGCTTACCGCCAGGCCACCACCAACGCCGGTACGGTGGTGGCGGTGCCCAGTGACATTGGCCCTGGCACCTTGCTGTACCGCACCGATCTGCTGAAAAAAGCCAATGTGACCGAGGCCGACATGACCCAATCGTGGGATGCATTTGTGGCCTCGGGCGTGAAGATCAAGGCCGCCACCGGGGCGTATCTGGTGGCGCATGCCCGCGATATCAAAGACATCGTGATCCGCTCCGATATCAAGCCGGGCGAGGGCTTGTACATTGACAACAAAGGCAAGGTGCTGGTGGATTCGCCCCGTTTTGTACGCGCTTTCACACTGGCCAAGGCGGTGCGCGAGCAAAAGCTGGACGGCAAGATCAACGCCTGGTCCAACGAGTGGTCTGAAGGCTTCAAGCGCGGCACCATTGCCACCCAGTTGTCGGGTGCCTGGCTGGCGGGCCACCTGAACAACTGGCTGGCTCCCGACACCAAGGGCTTGTGGCGCGCCGCGCAACTGCCCGAAAAGGCCTACGGCTCCTGGGGTGGCAGTTTCTACACCATTCCCAAGGGCGGAAAAAACAAGGCCCTGGCGTTCGAATTCATCCAGATGATGACGCTCACCCCCGAGGTGCAACTCAGCGCGTTCAAGTCCCAAGATGCCTTCCCCGCACTGATTGACGTGCACAACGACGCGTTTTTTGACCAGCCCATCGACTTCCTGGGCGGCCAAAAAGCCCGTCTGCTGTGGCGTGATGCCTCGCGCAAGATTGCGGCGGTAGACGTGAACAAGTTGGACCCGATTGCCGAAGAAATCGTCAACACCGAAATGGACAAGGTGCTGGACCAGGGCAAAGACATCCCCACCGCGCTGGCCGATGCCAAGGCGCTCCTGGAACGCCGGGTTCGCCGCTAATTTCGCCAATAACTCCCCCGTACTTTTGTGGGTAGTCCGGGCCTTGTTGCGTTAACCCGCACCGGGCCCGCAACGCGGTGCGCCGCATAAAAGGAATTTGTATGAGTAGCCTGCCCCTGGACAGCCCGCCCGCCGCCGCCCCGCGTGCCAAGGGCTGGAGCTTGTCGCCCGCCATGGCCCCCTACGTGCTGATCAGCCCGTTCGTGATTTTGTTTGCGATCTTTGGCCTGTTTCCGCTGGTGTTTTCGTTCTACCTGGCCTTTCAGTCGTGGGAGCCCACCGCGGGCCTGTCCACCATGAAGTTTGTCGGGCTGGAGAACTTTGCCTTCGCCATCACCGACGAATGGTTCTGGAAGTCGCTGCGCAACACCGCCTGGCTGGCCTTTGCTGCGGGCGTGCCGCAGCACGTGGTGTCGATCCCGCTGGCGTATTTCATCCACACCTCGTTCAAACGCACCCGCAACATGGCCGTGGGGGCCTACTTTTTGCCCTACATCACGTCCACGGTGGCGATCTCGATGATGTTTGGCACCCTGTTTTCCACCGACTACGGCCTGATCAATATCACCCTGCATGCCATGAGCGAATGGCCCGGTATCGGTTGGATGTTTCCCAGCCATCCCATTGACTGGCTCAACCGTGCCGAGAACGTGAAGCCGGCGATTTCCATGGTGGTGTTCTGGCGCTACGTGGGCTTCAACACCGTGCTGTACCTGGCGGCGCTGCAAACCATCCCCAAGGACATTTACGAGGCCGCCACCATGGACGGCGCGGGCCGCTGGCAGCAGTTTTGGTACATCACTATCCCCAGCCTGAAGCCGATGATCTTCTTTGGTGTCACGCTGAGCGTGGTGGGCGGGCTGCAGCTGTTCGAAGAGCCCTTCATCCTGACCGGCGGGCGTGGTGGTACCGACCAGGCGGGCATGACTACCGCCATGTACATGTACCGCACCGCCTTCGAGTTCAACGACTTTGGCACCGCCAGCGCGCTGTCGTGGCTGCTGTTTGTGTTTGTGGCGGTGTTGACCTGGCTGACCAACCTGGCGTTCAAGCCCCGTGGCGGTTCGCACTAATTCAAGGAAATTCACCATGCAAACCGATCGACTCGCACCCCGCGCCGCCTACCTGCTGGTGGGCGTAGGCGGCCTGATCATGCTGGCCCCGTTCTACTTCATGTTCGTGTTCGCCACCCATTCGCGCACCGAGATTTTCAACCTGCCACCACCGCTGTTTTTTGGCCAGGACTTCATGCTCAACCTGGGCATCCTCACCTCCAAAATTCCGTTTTGGCGCAGCCTGGGCTGGAGCCTGTATGTGGCGCTGGCCTCCACCGCGCTGACGCTGGTGTTTTGCTCCATGGGGGGCTATGCGTTTGCGATGTTTGAGTTTCGCTTCAAAAAGCAGCTCTTCACCCTGGTGCTGGGCACCATGCTGCTGCCGTCGTTTTTGGGGATGATTCCGACCTTCATGATCATGGATGCGTTTGGCTGGATCGACCAACCCCGCGCCCTGTACATCCCCGGTGCGGCCAGCGCGTTTGGCATTTTCATGATGCGCCAATTTGTGTTGTCGTCCATTCCCAAGGATTTGATCGAGGCCGCCCGCATGGACGGCTGCGGTGAGTTGGGCATCTACTGGCGCATCGTGATGCCGCTGCTGGCCCCAGCCATGGGCACCTTGGGGTTGATCACCTTCATCGCCTCGTGGAACAACTTCATCGGCCCGTTGATCGTGATGCGCTCACCCGAGATGTACACCCTGCCGCTGGCCCTGCGCAGCATGCAAAGCCCGGTCAATACCGAGTGGGGTGCCGTCATGGCGGGCTCGGCCATTGCCACGCTGCCACTGCTGGTGCTGTTCGCCATTGCCTCACGCCGCCTGATTGACGGGCTCACCGCCGGTGCGGTGAAGTAGCCCTTCGTCCCCTGTCTTAGCCCACCTGGCGGGTGGGCGGGGGGATGCGCACGCATTTTTTTCAACTTCGCAAAATATATGACCCACCACCTTGATGCCGCCTTGGCGCGCCGGTTTCCTCCCGACTTCGTGTGGGGCGTGGCCACCAGTGCCTTCCAGATCGAAGGTGCCAGCGCAGCCGACGGCAAGGGCCCGTCTATCTGGGATACGTTTTGCCAGCAGCCCGGCGTGATTGCCGACCACAGCAACGGCGACACCGCCTGCGACCACTACCACCGCTGGTCTGACGACCTGGACCTGGTGTCCGGGCTGGGCGTCAACGCCTACCGCTTCTCGGTGTCCTGGCCCCGGGTGCGCCCTGGCGGCGCAGGTGCGTGGAACGAAAAAGGCCTGGCGTTCTATGACCGCCTGGTCGATGGCCTGCTGGAGCGCGGCATCCAGCCCTACCTCACCCTGAACCACTGGGACCTTCCCGAGGCCCTGCAGGCGCAAGGCGGCTGGGCCCACCGCGATACCGTACACCGTTTTGTGGAATACGCCCAAGGCATGGCGGCACGCATGGGCGACCGCGTGGGCTCCATTGCCACCCACAATGAGCCCTGGGTGGTGTCCGTGCTGGGCCATGAATCCGGCATTTTTGCCCCCGGCATCCGCAACCGGGCCACCGCCATGCAGGTAGCGCACCACCTGATGCTGAGCCACGGCCTGGCCCTGCAAGCCATGCGGGCGCAGGGATGCAAGGCACAGATGGGCATCGTGCTCAACCTCTCGCCCATGCAGCCGGCTACCGACAGCCTGGCCGACATTGCCAAGACCCGGCTGGAAGACGGTCACCTGCTGCGCTGGTACATGGACCCGCTGTTCAAAGGCCAATACCCCCAGGACGTGCTGGAGCATCTGGGGGCCGATGCGCCGCACGTGGAGTCGGGCGACCTGGCCGCCATCGCCACGCCTATGGACTTTTTGGGCATCAACTACTACACCCGCACCGTGGTCAGCGCCGGGGAGCCGTGGGACACCGCATCGGCGGGCAACCCGGTGACCGACATGGGCTGGGAGGTCTACCCCCAGGGCCTGACCGAGCTGCTGGTACGGCTACACCGGGAGTACCCGGTGCCGCCGCTGTTCGTTACCGAAAACGGCGGTGCCTTCCCCGACGTGGCGGTCAACGGGCAGGTGCGCGATGCCGACCGCACCCAGTACCTGGCCCGCCACATCTCGGCGGTGGCCGATGCCATGGCGCAGGGTGTGCGCATGCAGGGCTACATGGTCTGGAGCCTGCTGGACAACTTTGAATGGGCCAGCGGCTACGCCAAGCGCTTCGGCATCGTGCACGTGGATTACGCCACCCAGCAACGCACCCTGAAAGACAGCGCCCGCTGGTACCGGGCCTTTTTGCAACACCAAAAAACCGCCCACGCCGCACAGGCAAGGGCATCACAAGGAGCCTGATATGGGACAAGTTTCAATGCGCGGCCTGCGCAAAAGCTACGAGGCCGTAGATGTCATCAAAGGTGTAGACCTGGACGTACGCGACGGCGAATTCATGGTCTTCGTCGGCCCCTCGGGCTGCGGAAAGTCCACCACCCTGCGCATGATTGCCGGGTTGGAGAGCATCACCGGCGGCGAGATTTCCATCGACGGCGTGCGCGCCAACGACCTGCGTCCCGCCGACCGGGGGGCCGCCATGGTGTTCCAAAGCTACGCCTTGTACCCGCACATGACCGTGGCCGAGAACATGGGCTTCTCGCTCAAGATGGCGGGTGTTTCCAAGGCTGAACGCACCCAGATGGTGGGCCGCAGCGCCGAGGTGTTGCGCATCACCGACCTGCTGCAGCGCTTCCCCAAGGAACTCTCGGGCGGCCAGCGCCAGCGGGTGGCGATTGGCCGCGCCATCGTGCGCAAACCCAAGGTGTTTTTGTTCGACGAGCCTTTGTCCAACCTGGATGCTGCCTTGCGCGTGAACATGCGCATCGAGCTCTCCAGGCTGCACAAAGAGCTGGGCACCACCATGATCTACGTGACCCACGACCAGGTCGAAGCCATGACCATGGGCGACCGCATTGCGGTTTTCAACAAAGGCATCGTAGAGCAGCTGGGCGCGCCGATGGACCTGTACAACCGCCCGGCCAATGAGTTTGTGGCCACCTTTCTGGGCGCGCCGCGTATCAACCTGGTCGACCGCCCCGCCGCCAACGACACCCGCAGTGCCCACCACGCGCTGTGGCAGGTGCTGGCGGGTAGCCAAAGCCCTGGCACCCAGCGCGTAGGCCTGCGCCCCGAACACCTGCACGTGGCTGCAGCCGGGCAGGGCGTGCCTGCCAGCGTGGTGTTGGCCGAGCACCTAGGCGACACGTCCATCCTGCACCTGCGGGTAGACGGCGTGGCCGAGCTGCTCAACGCCAAGGTGGGGGCCGACAGCAGCCACTTCCAGGCCGGTCAAACCGTCGGCCTGTTGCCCGATGCAGACTGGTCGCTGGGTTTTGGCCACGATGGGCGGCTGGTGGCTTGATTGGGTGCATCTCCTTTTACAACCCGCTGCGGCGGGTTTTTTTATTGCTACATTTTTAGAGTAAAAAATTGATAGCTGCTACCGCCCAATAAATAAGCGCTAGCCTTTGATTTAATGCCTGAAATTGGCCCCTAAAACGTAAAAAAGCGCACCGACCTGCGTCGGTGCGCTTGAGGGAGTGGGCTGTCGGCCTACTTCGACCAGTACACCGCGTCCACGCTGATCTTGGTGGTGTTGTTGGAGTTGGCGGCCTTGCCGGTGTTGGTGTAGCGGTCGGCAATCACAAACGGGCTGGTGACCTTGGCCAGATCCAGCTTGGATTTGCTGGGGTCGGTCATGCCAAAGGCCATGGCCCCCTTGGGCGTGATGGCGCTGATGGGAATGGATACCTGGTGCCAATTGCCGTCGTTCACGTAGCCGAAGTCGCCGGGGGCGATGGGCAGGTACACGTCATAGCCCGAACCGTCGGCCACGCTGCCGGTGAAGAAGCCCACTTCCAGCTTGCCGGGGTAGGTGGTTTTGATGCTGAAGTTCAGGTGCCCTGCGCTGGCGAAGTTGCTCAGGTCGTCTGAGGTCGTGGGCAATTGCAACGCCAGTCCCCAGCCCCAGCCCGCGGCCGCCGGCACGGGCGTGATCTCGATGCCCTTGCTGGGGTCGGTGGGGGCAGCGCTGGTGCTTACCTCAGGGGCCAAAGCCGTTTTGCCGCCGTCCCAGGCGTTCCATACCGGGGTTTCGACCGGCTTGGCTTCGCCACTGGCAGCGACTTCGGCGTAGGCGGTGTAGCGGTTGGCGGCGATGGTGGGGTTGGCCACCACGGGGATGAAGTACAGCGCATCGGCAGCGGTGTAGGCCCCGGCCTCCCAGCGGCTGGCGGGGTACAGGCTTTGCACCACGTAGCGCGCCTTGCGGGCCACGTTGAACAGGCCCCACTTGTCGTCACCTTGCTTCCAGGGTTCGTCGAAGGCCTCAAAGTAGACGATGCTTTTCGGCCCGGCACCGGTCTTGCCTGCCGCGGCCCAGGTGCTGAGGCGGTCGAAGTACATCTTTTGGTTGACCGGATGGGCGCGAGATGTTTCGCCGCCGGATGCCTCGGCCTTCCAGCCGGTCTCGCCAATCACGATGGGCATGGTCGTCAGGCCTTTGCCGTCCAGGTAGCTGCGTACCGCGTTGTAGTCGCTCTTGGCGGCATCGATGGAGGCATCCATCATCGCGGCGGCGCGGGCGGCGGCAGCCACGCTGGTTTGCTGCCAGTCGTATTTTTTCGGGTCGTGGACGGTATCCAGTAGCGAATAGGTGTGCACGGAGGCAAAGTCAATGACTTCAATAACCTTGGTTAAATCGGTTTTATCGGGGCCTCCTCCATAGGCAGCCCAGTTGTCATCGGTGGTGACCGGCTGGGTGATCTGGTCGCGCACCGTTTTCAGGTAGCCGGCGATCACGGCGGGGGAGGACGGTAGACCTGACCAGTACACCATGGTCTCATTGCCCACGCTGACGGCCAGCACCGTGTCTTTATAGCGGTTGGCCAGGGCCACGGCGCGGGCCACTTCGGCGGCGTTGAATGCCAGGTTGTTGGCTTTTTGTGTGACCGTGAGGCTGGTGCCGCTTTCGCTCTGGATGTAGGCACCCAGCATCACCTTGATGTCCAGCTTGTTGTCTTCAATCACCTGCAGAACCAGCTTGGCCACCTTGTCAGAGCTGTCAAACATGCGTATCAGCTTAAAGCCGCCGGTGACCAGCAGGTCCAGGTCCTCCTTGACCATGGCCGCGGTGATGGTTTCGGTATCGCGGTTGGCGCTGCGAAACGGCGAGTAGGCCACGGCCTTGCGGTTGGTGAACTCGGCGCTCAGGGCGCGCAATTGCACGCCGGTGGCCGGTGTCACCACGGGGGCGGGCACCGTGCCGCCGCCGCCGCAGGCCACCAGGACCAGCGAGACGGCCACCGAGCCCAACACGGCCAGGGTGGTGCGGTGCAAGCGCTGCGAAGAGGGGAATAGGGGATTCATGGAAATACCTTTGTAGGGGGGTGTTTAGAACGTGTAGACCGCACCCAGGCCAAACCAGTTGCCGGTGCGGGTGATGCGTGAGTCCACGTTGGTGAATGCCGCGTTGCCGGGCATGGACATGGGGGCCAGGCCCTTGCGCTTGTAGTGCACCATGCCTGCCAGTCCGTAGACCTGCATGCCGTTGCCAAAGTCGTACTGCAAGCCCAGGGTGTTGACCAGGGCGGCATTGCTTTGGCCGCGCTCGCTGGGGTTGTGGGTTTTGGCCGTGCCCAGGTAGGCCATGCCGGTGGATGCCACCCAGGCACCCGAGCGGTGGCGCAGGCCGGCCATCCAGTCGATCGACGTGGCGGGGTAGCCGGGATCTTTCACACCGTACAGCGTGCCGTTCCAGTCCACGTTGAACATGTTGTTCCACAGGTCGGGTGGGCCAAACTTGGTCTGGACCGCGTAAGCCCCGCTCCAGCGGTTGCGCCGGATGCCGCCCGACACCTCCCACGCCGGGCTCACCTGGTAGCGGGCCATGGCCATCGCAATGCCCTGGCCGGAGCTGCCCACTTTGGCATCGTCGGCAACGTTGGGGGTGACAGAGCTGAACGGGCCATGGCTCCAGGCCTGGGGGTTGCCGTTGCGGGTTTCCTGCACCATGGCATCCACCACCAGGTCGCCACGGTGGTACTGCGCGTAGGTTTCCCAGAACTTGGGCTTGTTGATCTTGAAATCGGTGTTGCCCGTGTCATAGGTTGCTTCCAGCACTAGGTCGCCGTCGAGCACGTCGAACGGGCGCGAGGTGTAGCGCAGCGCGTTGGTCAGCAGGCCGTAGCCCGCGCCACTGGCACCCCATACGTCGGACACACCGACGTTGCTGCCGTAGGGGTAGTCGGCCACGCTCCAGGTGCGGGTGGTCATGGCGCCATAGCGCAGGCTGCCGTAGTCTTCGTGGCTCAGGGCCACATTTTTCTCGTACCAGTAGCCTGGAATGTCGGCCTTGCCGTCGCGCCAGCGCTGGCTTAGCAGGCCTTGCAATTTGAAGCCGTGGCCCAGGTCAAATTTGGCACCCAGGTAAGGCTGGATCAGGGTGACGTGGCTTTCGGAGGTTTTGAACTCGCTCCCCGTCACAAGGTCATCGGCCCACCGGCGCTGTTTGTCTTCGTTGGGGAATAGCTGGCAGTTGCTGCAGCGGTTGCTGCCGCGCTGGAATTCCAGCTTGGCAAAGCCCGTCAGGCTAAAGGGGCCGTAGTCAAGCGCCTGCGCCGCCATGGGCAAGGCCATGGCCAGTGCCAACGCGGCCAGGCGCAACGGGTGCGGGGCGAGCGGGGATGGTCGCGCCATTGCGCCGTGCCGACGGGTGCCTCGGCGGAGTATGTGCCGTTGGGAAAGGGGTTGCATGGTTGATTCCTTGTATTTTGAAAGCGCTTTCACAAGCATAAATATCCCGCTGCACAACGTCAATCCACTCCCGCCCCGGACTTTCCCTAGTCGTAACAATATGCATGCTGCCCCCCGAGGAAAACCAGTAAGGGAAAACAATCAGAAAGTTTTGAAAGCGCTTTCATTATGATTTCAAGCATCTGCCAGACTGGCAAAAAGGAAGAATCATGAAGTTCACCAGACTGCGCCCATTGCTCTGCTTGATCGTGGCGGCTGCCTGCACCACTGCGTTGGCCCAGGTCGTGCAGCAGGGCGCAGGCAGCTATGTTTTAGCCCCCAAAGGCAGTGACCGGGCGGTGCCCAAAGCCCCGTACCGCACTGAGGCCATGCTGCGCACGGCAGCGCAAACCAATACCTGGTATTCGTCCCTGCTGTTCAATCCCCAGCCCGAGGTGCTGTTTGTCCAGCCACTGACAGTGCAGGCCACGGCCAAGGGGTTTGAGCTGGCCCTGCCCAGCAAACAGGTGGTGCCCACCGAGCGCAAAGACGTGGAAATCCACTACCCGCACGCCAACCCTTTGCTGATCGCCCCGGTGGCTTTTGCACCTGGCAAAGCCAAGCTGGCGCGTGCCAGCGACTGGGCGATCGACATCGACATGGGCAGCGGTGCCGACCAGATGCTGGTCACCGTGGCCCATGGCAGCCCGTATGCCTTCGTCAAGCTGTCGCGGGGCGATGTGCGCATTACCCTGCCTGCAGCGGGTGAGCGCTTTGCTGCCCAGGGCGACGCGCGCACGCTGGCCTTGCGTGTGCAGGGCAAGTCGTATGCGCTGTTTGGCCCCACCGGCGTGCGCTGGGAGCAAACCAGCCCCACCGAGTGGATAGGCCATCTGCCCGAGGGCAAGGGCTATGTGTCAGCTGCCGCGCTGCCCGACGACACGCCCGAGACCTTGGCCTTGCTGGCGCGCCACGCCTATGCGTTTTTGCGCGACACCCGGGTGGACTGGCAGTTTGACCCGGCCACCGGCCAGGTGCGTACCCACTTCAAAGCCAGCACCGAGGCGATGGAGGGCCCGAATGTCGGCCCGCTGCTGGGCCTGTACCCGCACCAGTGGTTCAACAACCCCGCGGTCGAGGGCAAGCTGGGCCCGGCCTATGACACGGTGCGCGGCAAAATCCGCTTGCTGCCTGCCGCCGAATTCGACACCCGCCTGACCTATACCGGCTTTGTGCCGTATTGGCCTGGCGTGCTGGCATCGGCGCGCAGCGAGGAGCTGAAAGACCTGCTCAAAACCGACCTGCGCAATGCCCGCCGCATGATGCTGGAGATCGGCCAAGGCCCGTACTGGCAGGGCAAGGGCTTGCAACGCATCACCAAGCTGATGGACGTGGCCGAGCAGCAGGGCGACCTGGCGGCACGGGACCAGTTGCTCAAGCTCACCCAGTCGCGCATCGAGTCCTGGTTTAAGGGCGACAGCAGCAAAACCTATTTTCACTACGACAAAGCCCTGGGCACGGTAGTGGGCTACCCCGAAGAATTTTTCAGCGTGGAGCAGCTCAATGACCACCATTTCCACTACGGCTACTGGATCCGTGCCATGGCCGACATCGCTCTGCGCGACCCGGCCTGGGCCAGCAAAGAACGCTGGGGCGGCATGGTGGAGCTGTTGATTGCCGACATCGCTACCGACCGGCGCGGCGCGGCAGATTTCCCTTTCCTGCGCAACTTCGACGTGTACGAAGGCCATTCCTGGGCTTCGGGCATCGGGCTGGGTGCATCGGGCAACAACCAGGAATCCTCTTCCGAGGCCGTCAACGCCTGGGCCGGACTGGTGCTGTGGGGCGAGATCACCGGCAACCGTGCCTTGCGCGACCTGGGCCTGTATCTGTACACCAGCGAGATCGATGCCATAGGGCACTACTGGTTTGACCAGCACGGCCTGGTGTTCCCGCCGGAATACAAAAGTACCGAGGCCAGCATGGTGTTTGGTGGCAAGTACGCGCACAACACCTGGTGGACGGACGACCCGCGTGAAATCAAGGGCATCAACCTGCTGCCCATCACCACGGTGTCCAACTACCTGGGGCGCGACCCGGCCTATGTACAGCGCAGCCTGGCCACCTTGCCCGCGGAGCAAGCCATCTGGGCGGCACGGGGCAAAAAAGTAGACCCACCGGATATCTGGCAAGACATATTCGCCCAGTACTTGGGCCTGGCCGACCCGGCAGCCGGGCTGGCGCGCTGGGACCGCTGGGGCGCGTTCGAGCTGGGTGACACCCGCAGCCATGCCCTGCACAGCCTGCTGGCCTTGCAAGAGATGGGGCCGCCGGACCTGAGTGTCACGGCCAACACCACGCTCTACAGCGTGTTCAAGCGACCTGGAGGCGGCAAGACCTACCTGGCCTTCAATGCCGGTAAAGCCCCGCTGACCGTGCGTTTCAGCGACGGCAAGACGTTGGAGGTGCCACCGGGCACCCTGGGCCACGCGCCATGAAGCGCCGCTATCCCTGGCTGCCGTGGACGGCCGCCGCAGTGCCTGCGCCTGCAGGCAAGGGAGAGTCCTAGCCGAACACCTATTGCCAACCAGCAGCCCGTCGTACATGAAAATTTGAAAGCGCTTTCTTAACTGTGCTTTTCAGAATTTATTTTGAGCCAAAACCTACCGGAGAACCCCATGAAACTGCCTATCCACCGATTTCCCCTCACCGCCAGCGCACTGGCGGCCTGCCTGCTGGTCACCGCCTGCGGCGGCGGCGATGCCGTGCCGCCACCCGGCTCGGTCCCTGTGGTCACCACCGCACCCGCCGACACCACCCCGCCCACCGTCACCATTGGCGACAACACCGATGCAGCCACAGCCACCGGTAACGTCACATTTCTGTTTACTTTCAGCGAAGACGTGGGCAACAGCTTCTCGGCGGACGACATCACCGTTGCCAAGGGCACCAAAGGCGCGTTCACCATGTCCAGCGACGGCAAGTCGGCCAACCTGGTGGTCATCCCCCTGGCCAACACCAGCGACACCATGACCGTGACCGTGGCCGCAGGCAGCTTTAGCGACATCGCAGGCAACGTCAGCGCCACAGTGGCCACCGCTTCGCAGGTGTTCGACACCACGGCCCCGGTAGTCGCCAAGACCCAGATGGCCTTGCCGGTCAATTTTGACAGCGCCACCGTGGACTACGGGTTTATCGGCTTTGGCGGTGCCGAAGACTCCAGCCTTGCCGTGGACCCGGCCGATGCCACCAACAAGGTGGCCAAGGTGGTGCGCGCCGCCGGTTCCGAGAGCTTTGCGGGCACCACGGTAACCGCCGCGGCGGGCTTAGGCTTCAGCCCCAAGATTCCCCTCAACGCCAACGACAACCGCATGTCGGTTCGGGTGTGGTCACCGGATGCGGGCATTCCGGTGCGCGTCAAGATCGAGAGCCACACCGACAACACCAAATCGGTAGAAACCGAAGCCACCACCACCGTGGCCGGTGGCTGGCAAACCCTGATGTTCAACTTTGCCACCCAGGCCAGTGGCACCGCCGCGGTCAACTACGCCACCAACTACGACAAGCTGAGCATCTTTTTTGACTTTGGCCGCTCCAAAGCCTCGTCGGTGCAAAAGACTTACTACTTTGACGACATTGCGGTCGTCCCCGGTGCCGTTACGCCCCCTGTGACTCCGCCCACCACCTCCACTAGCACCGCGCTCATCACCTTCGATGTCGCAGGCACCACCTACACACTGACCGACTTTGGGGGCAACACCGGTGCCGTGGTCAATGACCCCGCAGGAGGTACCGGCAAAGTGATGCAGGTGGTGAAAGGCATGGCGGGCACACCGTCCGAAACCTGGGCGGGTACCACGATCTCCACCGGGGCCAACCAGTCCATCCCCGCCATCGC
Source organism: Comamonadaceae bacterium OS-1 (assembly GCA_027923965.1). NCBI lineage: Bacteria > Pseudomonadati > Pseudomonadota > Betaproteobacteria > Burkholderiales > Comamonadaceae > Comamonadaceae bacterium OS-1. The sequence goes on along the minus strand of AP026969.1, from coordinate 4,137,406 downwards.
CCTCAGCGCCAGCGCCAAAACCATGACTGCCCGCGTCTGGGCCCCTGCTGCGGGCATGCCGATCCGCCTCAAACTGGAAGACGCTGCGGATGGCAGCCATTCGGTGGAAACCGAGGCCGTCACCACCGTGGCTAACGGCTGGCAAACCCTGACGTTCGACTTCGGCAATCCGGCCAGCGGCACGGCGGCGCTGAATCTGGCCTACACCTTCAACAAGGCTTCGGTGTTCTTCAACTTTGGCACCGCAGGCAGCGGTGGGGCAGGGCAGACCTTCTACTTTGATGACCTGAGCCTGGTGGCGGGCTCCAGTACCCCGGTCACCCCCACCGGCAGCACCTTCGCCACGTTCGACGAAGCCACTGCACCCACCTTGACCGACTTTGGGCTGTACGGCACCGCCTCTGCTGTAGTGGCCGACCCCACTGGTGGCACCAACAAGGTCGCCAAGTTGTACAAGTATCTGGCCTCCGAGCAGTGGGGCGGCTCCACCATCTCCACCCTGGCGAACAATGCCTTGCCCACCATCCCCTTCACCGCCAGCAAAACCACCATGACGCTGCGGGTCTATAGCCCGGCAGCAGGCGTGCGGGTACGCCTGAAAGTGGAGAACGCGTCCAATGGCGGCATCAACTGCGAAACCGATGCCTTCACCACCGCATCCGGAGCCTGGGAGACCCTGAGCTTCAATTTTGGTGACCCCTCCACCCACTACATTCCCAACGGCCCCACCAGCTACAACACGTCGCTGCCCACCGCGCCGCTGAATGTGGCTAACACCTACAACAAGGCCAGCGTGTTCTTTGACTTTGGCCTGGGTGCCGGTGGCTACGCCGCCATGCCAGCGAACCGGGTGTATTACTTCGACGACCTGGCCTTGGCTCCTTAAGCCTGTAGCGACGGTTGGTGCATAAAAAGTGCTGTCCGTGCTTATTCAATAAGCACGGATAGCTGCTATTTAAATAGCAAGCCGCGCAAGCTGGCTTCCAGCTGCTCCGTCGGCAGCCGCTTGAAGCCGGAGCGGGTAAAGCGCTGCAGGCAGCCCGCGGCAAACGCCGTCATCACCGCCGCCTGCACCTGCGCGTCCACCGTAGGGGTTTCACTGGCCGGGTCGCTGTGGCGCAGGCACTGGCGCAGGGTGGCCTCGATCTTGTCGAAAAACAGGTTCATGCGCTGCTGCAGGCGCTCGTTTTCAAACACCAGCGCGTCGCCCACCATCACCCGGGCCATGCCGGGGTTTTTTTCGCCAAACTGCAGCAGCACCGAGACGATGCGGCGTGCCTGCAGTGGGCCCGGGGCGTCGCCCGCCGTGGCCACGATCTGGTTCACCAGCGAGAACACCGACTGCTCGATGAACTCGATCAGCCCCTCGAACATCTGCGCCTTGCTGGCAAAGTGCCGGTACAGCGCGGCCTCGCTCACGTCCAGCCTGGCGGCCAGGGCGGCGGTGGTGATGCGCTCGGAGCCCGGCTGCTCCAGCATGGTGGCCAGGGCCTGCAGAATCTGCACCCGGCGCTCGCCCGGCTTGGGGCGTTTGCGGGGGGCTTCTACAGATAACTCTTCTGGCGACTCCATGGCCATTTAGCTCGACCGGATCATGGTGCCAAAGGCCTGCTCGGTCAGGATCTCCAACAGCAGCGCGTGCGGCACCCGGCCGTCGATGATGTGCACCGCCTTCACGCCGCTTTTGGCGGCATCCAGCGCACCGGCGATCTTGGGCAGCATGCCGCCCGACAGGGTGCCGTCGGCAAACAGAGCGTCGATGTCCTTGGCGGTCAGGTCGGGCAGCAGCTCGCCTGCTTTGTTGAGCACACCGGGGATGTTGCTCAGCATCAGCAGCTTTTCGGCCTGCAGCTCGATGGCCAGGCGGCCCGCCACCACGTCGGCGTTGATGTTGTAGCTGGTGTTGTCGGCACCAAAGCCGATGGGGCTGACCACCGGGATGAAGGCATCGTCCTGCAGCGCCTTGACCACGCTGGGGTCGATGCTTTCGATGTCGCCCACCTGGCCGATGTCGTGGAACACGCTGGGGTCGGTGTTATCGGCCATGCGCAGCTGCTTGGCGCGGATCATGCCGCCGTCGCGCCCGGTCAGGCCCACGGCCTTGCCACCGGCCTGGTTGATCAGGCCCACGATGTCCTGCTGCACCTGGCCGGCCAGCACCCATTCGACCACTTCCATGGTTTCGGCATCGGTGACGCGCATGCCCTGGATGAACTGGCCCTTTTTGCCCAGCCGCCCCAGTGCCGCCTCGATCTGCGGGCCGCCGCCGTGCACCACCACCGGGTTGATGCCCACCAGCTTGAGCAGCACCACGTCTTCGGCAAAGGCCTGCTGCAGCGCGGGGTCGGTCATGGCGTTGCCGCCGTACTTGATGACCATGGTCTTGCCATGGAACTTGCGGATGTAGGGCAGGGCCTGGGCCAGGATGTCGGCCTTGTCGCGGGGGGCGATGGGGTTGGTCATGGTGCGGGTTCCTTGCAATTAATGGTGGTGGCCGTGTTCGCCGTGCACGTGGCCGTGGGTGATTTCTTCCTCGGATGCCGCCCGCACGCCGGTCACCGTGACGGTAAAGCGCAGCGCCTTGCCCGCCAGCGCGTGGTTGCCGTCCAGCAGCACCTGGTCGCCCTTGATCTTGACGACGTTGTAGATTTGCTCACTGCCGTTGTCGTTGATGCCCTTGAGCTGGCCGCCGACCTTCACACCGGGCGGAAACTCGCTCTTGGGGATGCTGCGCGCCAGCGACTCGTCGCGCAGGCCGAACGCGTCTTCGGGCTGCAGATCCAGCGTCACCGAGTAGCCCGCCACGCGGCCTTCCAGTGCGGCTTCGATCTTGGGCAGTGTGTTGTTGTAGCCGCCGTGCAGGTAGACCATCGGGTCTTTGGGCGCTTCGATCAGCAGGCCTTTGGCATCCGCCACCTTGTAGCGTAGGGTGACGGCGGTGTTTTTTTCGATTTTCATAAGGGAGTCGGTCGGTGCATAGGAGGGGAGGTAACGCGTATTTTCGCGCACCGGCGTGACGGGCTATCAATTTAAGCCAAATTGGCCTCTGGCGCTTATTCGATAAGCACGAGCAGCTATCAATTTGATTGCGCTTCCACCGGGGCCAGCCGCTGGCCAAAGCTGCCTTCGCCGCTCACGGTCACCACCAGCCGCTGCGTGGCCCGGGTGGCGGCCACGTAAAACAGTCGGGCCTCGGCGCTTTCGTCGGCGCTGCGCATGGGCATCTGGCCGATGCCGGGCAGGGCCACCACGGCAAATTCCAGCCCCTTGCAGGCGTGCATGGTCATCAGCTTGATGCTGTCGGCCAGCGGGTTGAAGTTGCCTGGCCCGGTGCCGCGGCGCACCTGGTAGGGCAGCTTGCGCATTTTGAGCGGGCGGGCCAGCTCGTCCAGCATCCAGTGGTGGCGGCAAAAAATCGCCATGTCGCCCCAGGCGTGGCCCTCCTGGTGGGCGGCGCTGAGCTGGTCGGCAATGGCCGTGGCCTCGTCGCGCAGGCTGGGCAGGCGGATGATCTGCGGCGGCGGCCCTTCGCGCCCACAGCTGACCGGGCGCACCAGCGGAATGCCGTCGTCGTCCATGTCCTGGGCGGACAGCAGCTCGGCGGCGATCAGGCTGGCGGTCTGCAAAATCTGCTGCGTGTTGCGGTAGTTGATCTTCAGCACCGTGGTGCGGCCCTGCGCCTGGATGCCCACGCTTTTGAAGCTGAACTTCTTGATGCCATCGCGTGAGCTTGCACGCTCGTAGATGTTTTGCGCATCGTCGTACAGCACCAGCAGGCTGTTGCTGAGCGGGTCCACCATCTGCGTCACCAGCTTGAACCACGCAGGCTTGAAGTCGTGGCCCTCGTCAATCAGGATGGCGCGGTACTGGCCGCCGGGAATCTGTTGGCGGTCTACCGCGCGGATGAGCTTGTCTACCAGTTCGTCCGAGAAGCCGGTGCCGTCTTGCGGCAAGGTTTGCCCGTAGGCCACCAGTTGGTCGCGGCACCATTTGTGGAAATGGCGGGCGTGCACCCGGTCGGCAATGCCCTTGGCCTCCATGGCGGCGGCCAGCTTGCCCGCCAGCGGCTCGTTGTAGCACAGCACCAGCACGGGCTTGCCCTCGGCTTCGGCGCGGGCCAGGTACTCGGCGCGGTAGCCCAAAATCATGGTCTTGCCCGAGCCCGCCACGCCGTGGATCACGCGGTGGCCGTCGCCCAGGCTGCGGGCCAGTTGCTCTTGCTGGATGTCCATCACCCGCATGATGCCGGGCAGGTCGGCATCATCGTCGGCAAAGAGCGTGCCCTGGGCTGGCACCCGCACCTCGGGAAACAGAATCCAGCGCACCCGGTCGATCTGCGGCAGCGACAGCACGCCGCCCAGCATGTCGTACGGAAACATGTCCCACAGGCGGCTTTGGAATTCTTCGGCGTCCACGCCCTCGGTCATCTCGTCGGAGCACACCACCCGGCTGGGGGCGATGGCCTGGTCCAGCCCGGCATCGGTGAATTGCTTGCGGGTGATGTGGCTGAACACCACGCCATGGCTCCATGGAAAACGCAGCTTGCCCTGGTGGCGGCCCTCGGCGTGCACCAGTTGCGGGTCGCGCTTCAAGGCATCCACCACCTGCAGCGCGTAGTGGCGGGCCTGCTCGGCGGGGTTGTCCACGGTTTTGGGTTCTCCGCCGGGCAGGATGTCCCAGGTGGACTTGTCGGCCCGGGCTATGGTGGCCAGCCGCCAGTCCTTCACCTCCAGAATCAGCAGCCCGCGCCGGGGGTGCAGCACCACGAAGTCCGGGTGGCTTTGCCGCGGCCCCACGGGTACGTCAAACCACAGCAGGTAGTCCGCATCCAGCTTGGCCTCCAGCCGCTCGGCCAGCCGCCGCTCGCCCGAAGTCATGCGGGCCACGCAGGCACTGAGCGCGGGGATGAGGGTGGCCATGGCGGGTAGGCTCGGTGGTGGACGAAACAGCCAGTATAAAAAATTGGCCCCAGCGCCCATTCCATCGGCGCAGGCAGCTATCAAAATTAATAGGGGTCAGACCCCTATTTTTCCTATTTGTCTGCCAATACCTTCTCCCCACCCAGCATCTGCGTAAACCGCGCCGGGTCTTTGCCGTGCACCGGCTCGGCATCGCCCCAGGGCCAGCCGCCGAACTGGGTGCGGCGGTAGTCGGCTATAGCCTGCTCGATCTCGGCGCGGGTGTTCATCACGAACGGGCCGTACTGGGCCACCGGCTCATTCAGCGGGCGGCCTTGCAGCAGCAGGAATTCGCTGGCCAGCGGGCCGTTGACCAGTTCCACGCTGGAGCCTGCGTGCAGGGTGATGGCCGCATGGCTGGATACGGCTTGGCCGTCCACCACCACCGACTGGCCCTTGAAGAAATACAGCTGCCGCTGCGTGTCGGTGCCTTTGGCTGCAGGCAGGGTCCAACGGGCCCCGGGGGCCATGGTGATGGTCCAGATGGCCACGTCGGCCTCGGGCTGGGCGGCCCAGGAGTCCGGCGGCGGTGCCGGGGGGGCTGCATCCGCCAACCTGCCTGCCGTCACCAGCACCTCGGTGGCCAAACCCGCCGCGTCGGTGAAGGTGGTGCGCGGCACCTCGTGCTGCCAGAACATGGTGAAGTGCGGGGCCACCATCTTGTTGCGCGCGGGCAGGTTGAGCCAGATCTGGAACAGCTCCAGCGGGTTGGGCTCAGCCTGGTCGAGCAGCGGAAACATCTCGGCGTGCACAATGCCGCGCCCGGTGGTCAGCCACTGCACGTCGCCTGCACCGTAGCGGGCGCTGGCACCCAGCGAATCGGCGTGGTCCACCAGGCCTTTGCGGACGATGGTGACGGTCTCGAAGCCGCGGTGCGGGTGCGGCGGAAAGCCGGGCACCACGTCGCCGTGGTACATGCTCCAGCCGTCCTTGCGGCTGAAGTCCTGGCCTATGGCGCGGCCCGCCAGCGAGGTGGCCGGGCCCATCTGCGCGTTGGCTTGCGGATAAGCATCGTCGTGGTAGGCGCAGAACAAAAACGGGTCGATGGTGGCCCACGGGAAACCCAGGGGCTGGACTTGCAGGATGGCGGACATGGCGGGGCTTTCTGTAAAGGCAACAAATGGGGATGGCGGGCTATTGTGCAAGCCAGCCCTTTAAAATCCGCCGCCATGACCTTCCTAGACATGCTCCACACCGCCGGGCAGCGCAATGCCTCCATGCTCTGCGTCGGGCTCGACCCCGATCCGGCCCGTTTTCCAGGCGCATGGCGTGGCGATGCCAGCAAGATTGCCGACTTCTGCGCCCGCATCGTCGATGCCACGGCCGACCTGGCCATCGCCTTCAAGCCGCAAATCGCCTACTTTGCCGCCCACCGCGCCGAAGACCAGCTGGAGCGCATCGTGGCCCACATCCGCCGCGTCGCGCCCCACGTACCCATCATCCTGGATGCCAAGCGCGGCGACATCGGCTCCACCGCCGAGCAGTACGCCGTCGAGGCCTTCGAGCGCTACCAGGCCGATGCCGTCACCCTGTCGCCCTTCATGGGCTTTGACTCGGTGCAGCCCTACCTGAAGTACCCCGGTAAGGGCGCGTTTTTGCTGTGCCGCACCTCCAACCCCGGCGGTGACGACCTGCAAAACCAGCGCCTGGCCAGCGTGCCCGGCCAGCCTTTGCTGTATGAACACATCGCCCAACTGGCCCAGGGCCCGTGGAACCTGAACGGCCAGCTCGGCCTGGTGGTGGGTGCCACCTACCCGGAAGAGATCGCCCGGGTGCGCGCCCTGGCGCCCACCGTGCCGCTCCTGGTGCCTGGCGTGGGGGCACAGGGGGGCGATGCCCGCGCCACGGTGCAGGCCGGGTGGACGGCCAACGGCCCGTTGATCGTGAATTCCTCGCGGGCGATTCTGTACGCGTCCAGCAGCGACGACTTTGCCGACGCGGCCCGCCGTGTGGCGCTGGACACGCGCGATACCTTGCAGGCAGCGCGTTCGCTCTAGCGCTATCAATTAAGTAGCTTCTTGCGCTGGAAGGATGGGCGCTGGAGCCTTTTTTCGTAGGCTCTCTTCCGTTTCGGGTGTCGCTACACTGGCTGGATCTTTCTGTTCGCAGGAATCCGCTATGGATGACACCGCCTTGGACTGTTCCGCCCCCGCTCCTGCCCCCGTTCTTACCCCCATCCCTGCCGCATCACCGTCGCTGGCGGCGCTGGTTGCGGCCAGCACGCTGGTGGCTTGCGGTGGCGGTAGCGGTAGTGACACGGGCACTGGTGCCAGTACCGGCACCAGCAGTACAAGTACGGGCACCAGCACCAGCAGTGGAGGCACTAGCACTGGGACTGGGACTAGCACTGGGGCCAGTACCGACACCGGCACCAGCACCAGCAGTGGTGGCACCAACACCAACACCAGTAGCGGCGATAGCGGTTCGGTTTCCAATCCCACACCGGCCCCGCTGAGCGACACCCAGGCCGCCCGGTTTTTGCTGCAAGCCCAGCTCTCGGCATCGGATGCAGAGATTGCAGCCGTCCGCGCATCGGGCACCGCCGCCTGGCTGGCCACCCAATACGCCACCGCGCCCGGGCCGACGGGCTGGGATTGGCTGGACAGCCGGGGTTACGACAGCATCAGCACCAGCACCCGGTTCTATGACACCAGCTACCCCGGCGACTACATGGTCTGGAAGCAGCTCATGACGGCACCGGACGGCATGCGCCAGCGCATGGCCCTGGCCTTGAGCGAGGTCTTTGTGGTGTCGCTGACGGGGTTGGGCTTGTTCTGGTCGCCTTACGCGATGGCGAGCTACTGGGATTTGCTGGCCGCGCAGGCATTTGGCAACTTCCGCAGCCTGCTGGAGGCGGTGACCCTGAACCCGGCAATGGGCGTGTACCTGAACACCTGCGGCAACCAGAAGGAAAACCCCAGTACCGGTCGCCAGCCGGACGAGAACTACGCCCGCGAGGTGATGCAGTTGATGACCATTGGCCTGGTCCAGCTCAACCCCGACGGCAGCCCGAAAAAAGACACCAATGGCAAGGACATTCCCACCTACAGCCAGTCCGATGTCAGCCATCTGGCGCGGGTCTTCACCGGCTACGACCTGGACCAAAGCCAGAATGTGGTGACGGTGCTGCCTGGCACCGGCGGCCGCACCATGGGCAACAACGCCTATGCGCGCAAGCCCATGGTGCAGATCGCCGGCCGCCATTCGAACCTGGCTGCCACTTTTCTGGGCGTGACGGTAGCGGCCAACACCGGTGCGGCCACGGCCCTGAAGACCGCGCTGGACACCTTGTTCAACCATCCCAACGTCGGCCCGTTTTTTGGCCGCCAGATGATCCAGCGGCTGGTTACCAGCAACCCCAGTGCGGCCTATGTGGCGCGGGTGGCGGCGGCGTTCAACCACAATGCCGCCGGGGTGCGTGGCGACCTGCAGGCCGTGTGGTCGGCCATTTTGCTGGACGAAGAAGCCCGTGGCGATGCTGGCCTGACGGCTCCAGGCTTTGGCAAACTGCGCGAGCCCATGCTGCGGCTGGTGCAATGGGGGCGCACGTTTGGCATCACCTCGGCCCGCGGCACCTGGAAGATCGGCGAGCTGACCGACCCGGCCAGCCAGCTGGGCCAGAGCCCGCTGCGCTCGCCCTCGGTGTTCAACTTCTTTCGGCCCGGCTACGTACCCCCGGGCACACCGTTGGCTGCCAACGGCTCGGTCGCCCCCGAGTTCCAGCTGGTCAACGAAAGCAGTGTGGGCGGCTATTTGAACTACCTGCAAGTGGTCGTGCGCAAGGGCATTTACGTTCAGGCGCCCGAGCAGTCGCAGGACACCAGCAACAGCGCCACCAACGGGTATGACATCACCGCCCGTTACACCGCCGAGTTGGCGCTGGCCACCGATGCCAACGCCCTGGTCGCCCGGCTCAACCTGCTGCTGTGCGCCGGGCAGCTCAGCGCCGCCACGCAAACGCTGGTGGTCAACGCGCTGAACGCCACCCCCGTCACCGCCAGCAGCAGTGACAGTGTCCGGCGCGACCGGGTGGCCGCCGCCGTGCTGCTGGTGATGGCCTCCAGCGAATACCTGGTACAAAAATAAGGGGCCTGCCATGCATCCATTGGACTTTCAAAAACACACGCGCCGGGCATTCTTGCGCCGCTCCGGCCAGCTGGCATTGGCGGGCACGGCCTTGCCGGTGGCCTTGAACCTGGCGGCCATGGGCGAGGCCGCCGCCTTTAACGCCACCGATTACAAAGCCCTGGTGTGCCTGTTCATGCACGGCGGCAATGACCACGCCAACACGGTGGTGGCGTACGACGCTCCGCACTACGCCCAATACAGCGCCATTCGCAGCAGCATCGCGCTGGACAAAGGCGCGCTGGCGGCCACCTTGCTCACGCCCCGTACGCCCCTGGCCGGGGGGCGCCAGTACGCGCTGCACCCGGCCATGGCCGGTTTGGCGGGCCTGTTCAATACCGGCAAAGCGGCGGTGCAGCTGAATGTGGGGCCGCTGGTGGTGCCCCTGACGCGTGCCCAGTACGACAGTGGCAGCCGCACCCTGTACCCCCTGCCGCCCCGGCTGTTTTCGCACAACGACCAGCAGTCGATCTGGCAATCGTCCTCGCCCGAGGGCTCCACCGTGGGCTGGGGCGGCAATCTGGGCGATCTGGCGCTGGCGGGCAACGGCAACAGCTTGTTCACCTGCATCTCGGTGTCGGGGAATGCGGTTTTCCTGTCGGGCGACACCGCCTTGCAGTACGAGGTCAGCACCGGCGGAGCCGTGCCCATCAATGGCATCGGCGCACGGGTGTATGGCTCCAGCGCGGTGCAGGCTGCGCTGGCCACGCTGGCCCAGCAGCCGCGCAGCCACCTGCTGGAGAACGCCTACACCGCCATGACGGTGCGCGCCGTGGGGGCCGAGTCGCGTATCAACGGTGCGCTGACCGGGGCCACGCTGGCCACGCCCTTCACCAGTGGCAACCCGCTGGCCGACCAGCTGAAGATGGTGGCCCGGCTGGTTGCGGCGCGCGGCACGCTGGGGACCACCCGGCAGGTGTTTTTTGTGTCCATGGGCGGGTTTGACCTGCACGACAACCTGATCGCCAAGCACCCCACGCTCCTGGGGCGGGTCAGCGATGCCTTGGCTTCGTTTTACGCCGCCACGGTGGAGCTGGGCGTGGCGGACAAAGTGACGGCGTTTACCGCGTCCGACTTTGGCCGCACCCTGACGAGCAATGGCGACGGTTCGGATCACGGCTGGGGCAGCCACCACTTCATGGTGGGCGGCGCGGTGCAAGGCCAGGCGTTTTACGGGGTGCCGCCGCCCATCAGCGTGGGCGATACCGCGGCAGCCGACGACCAGTGGCATGTGGGGCAGGGCCGTTTGCTGCCCAGCACCTCGGTAGACCAGTACGCCGCCACCCTGGCTACCTGGTTTGGCGTGGCACCCACCGAACTGGCGGGCATCTTGCCCAACCTCAGCCACTTTGGCGCGGCGGCCGGTCGGGCCGACTATCCGGTGAACCTGGGGTTTATGGCGTAACGCTATTCATTAAATAGCTGCTTGTGCCGATGGAATGGGCGCTAGAGGCCTATTTTGTTCCAGGATATTCTATGCAAAATTTGTAGCGTCCTCTACGGCGGGGTTTCAAAGCTGATGTTGTTGACCAGCATCCACCACATGATCAGTGACGGAATCACCACCGGCAGCGACAGCGCGCAGAACATCACGGCGGTTTTGACAAACGTGGAGATGTCGTTCCACCAGAGCAGCAGCAGTGCGACTAGGTCGACTTCCCAAAACCGTTCCGGCTGTTGCTTTTTCATGGTGCCTACCTTGTAAGAACGGTTTCAGGGCTTCTTGGGGGGGCACTCAAAGAAACAGCGAACACGTTTTAACGCAGTGTAGTGGTGCATTGCTGGATTTTCTAGCCGAGATGGTTATGATGAATTTACAAATATTTACAGCCAAACTCTGCGATGGCCGATGCAGTATTTGCCCGCACCACACCTGAATCCATTGGAGTACCGTCCATGCCGTTTCTTGAAAGTACCCGAGTCCACACTCGACTGTTGGCATTTGCCGTAATCAGTGCGCTGATTGCATTTTCGGTGGGCCTGTTTGGTATGACCCGCGTGTCCCAACTCAACGGCATGCTCGTGAACATGTACCAGAATAACCTGGTGCCCGTGGGTGATATTGGCAACGCCAACATGAATGCCATCTACCACAACCGCGCGCTGTACGCGTACGTGATCGAATCCAAACCGCCGGAGATGGACAAGATCGGTGCGCAGATGAAGCAGTACGAGGCGCAAATGAAGGTGCTCCTCGACCAGTACCGCGCTACCCAGCTCACGCCCCCAGAGGTGGAATTGCTGCGCAAGATCGATGCCGCCTGGCCGCCCTACGTGGCCAGCGCGGCCAAGGTGCAGAAGTTCAGCTATGAAGACAAGAACGAAGAGGCCATGGGGCTGATGAACGGCGAAACGCTGGCCGTCTTCCGGGTGGTAGACGATTTGTTGTCGGAACTGCTGGACCTCAACACGGCCTTGGGCAAAAAAACCAGCGAAGCCTCGGCCGATCTGGTGGACCACACCACCTATGTCAGCATCGGGGTGATTGGCCTGGCCGTGGTGCTGGTGGTGGTGGTGGGCATGTCGATTGCGCGCAGCATCACCGGTCCCCTGGGCGGCGAGCCTTCTGACCTGGCTGCCGATGCCTCCGCCATCGCCGAAGGCGATTTGTCGCGCCACATTGCCGTCAAGGCGGGCGACCAGACCAGCGTGGTGGCGCGCATGGCGGCCATGCAGGCCAGCCTGGTCACGCTGGTGGCCCACGTGCGCCAAAGCTCGGAAAGCGTGGCCAGCGCCAGCCACCAGATTTCCCAGGGCAACCACGACCTGAGTGGCCGCACCGAGCAGCAGGCCAGTGCGCTGGAAGAAACCGCGGCCAGCATGGAAGAGCTCAGCTCCACGGTGCGCCAAAACGCCGACAACGCCCGCCAAGCCAACCAGTTGGCCCTGAGTGCCAGCAGCGTGGCCGTGCAGGGCGGCGAGGTGGTGGCCGAAGTGGTGACCACCATGCAGGGCATCAACGACAGCTCCCGCCGCATTGCCGACATCATCGGCGTGATTGACGGCATTGCCTTCCAGACCAATATCCTGGCCTTGAACGCGGCCGTGGAAGCCGCCCGGGCCGGTGAGCAGGGACGGGGCTTTGCCGTGGTGGCCAGCGAAGTGCGCAGTCTGGCCGGGCGCAGTGCCGATGCGGCCAAAGAAATCAAGAGCCTGATCTCCACCAGCGTGGAGCGCGTGGAGCGCGGTACCGCCCTGGTGGACAAGGCGGGCACCACCATGGGCGAGGTGGTCAGCTCCATCCGCCGCGTCACCGACATCGTGGGCGAAATCAGCGCCGCCAGCAATGAGCAAAGTTCGGGCGTGGCGCAGATTGGCGAGGCCATCGTGCAGATCGACCAGGCCACCCAGCAAAACGCCGCGCTGGTGGAAGAAATGGCCGCCGCCGCAGGCAGCATGAAAACCCAGGCCGACGACCTGGTGGGGGCGGTGTCGGTGTTCAAGTTGAATGCGGGCGCAAGCCGTGCAGCCGTCCCGGCGCGGCCCGCAGTCGCTGCGGCCCGGCCGGTGGCGGCACCCGCCCACCAGCCGGTCGCCGCCAAAATCCCGGCACCGGTGCGCAAGCCATCAGCCCCCATCGCACCCCGCAAAGTGCTGGCCGCCCCCGTGCTGGCCAGCGCGTCCAAAGACGACGACTGGACTGCGTTTTAAGCAAGCGGGTTTTCGTGGTTTTAAAGTGTTTCTAAATGTCAGTATCGTGTAGGTGGCCGCGAAAATCGCCAATTCAATCTGCTAACCTTTATCCCGTCCACCTCTTCAACCCTAACCGAAAGACGCACATGTCCAAAGCCTTCCAAGCCGCCATCGATACCCAAGAACAATTGGTCAGCGACATCAAGTCTGTGATCTCCGAGGCCGAAGAAATGCTGAACGACACCGCCGACCAGTCTGGCGACAAGATCAGCCAGCTGCGCGCCCGCGTCAAGGCCCGCCTGAGCGATGCCCGCGAGCGCCTGGTCGATGCGGAAGCCGCCCTGCGCCACCACACCAAAAAGGCCGCCCGCGCCACCGACGACTACGTGCACGAGTCCCCCTGGACGGCCGTGGGCGTGGCCGCTTGCGTGGGCCTGTTGGTCGGCCTGATCATCGGTCGCCGCTAAGCGCCTAAGAGAACCCCCACGGGTTCCGTATGCGTAGCGCATCGGGCGGCGGCCCTTTCGCCGCCTTGAAAAACATACCCATCTCCCTGCTGGCGATGGCGCACACGCGCCTGCAGCTGCTGGGCAACGAGATGCTGACCGAGAAGCACCGTGCCCTGCGCGAGCTGACCCTGGTGCTGGCCATGGTGGCCTGCGCCGGGCTGGGCGTGCTGCTGGTGGTGGGGCTGGCCATCATCTTGCTGTGGGACCAGCGGGTGTGGGTGCTGTCGGGCCTGATCGTGCTGTTTCTGGGGACTGCGCTGGTCTGCTTTGCCAAGCTGCGCCGCTCTACCCGCAACCTCAATGGCGTGTTTGCAGGCAGCCTGGCCGAGCTGCAAGAAGACCTGCGCCAGCTTAAAGCCGCAAGCGACCATGGCCAAGACCCGCGCTGAGCTGGACCAGGAGCGCGCCCGCCTGACGGAGCGCATCCAGGCCCAGCGTGCCAATCTGGCCCGTGAACTGGCCCCGCTGCAGCGCGTATCCAACGCCAGCAACGTGCTGAGTGCCCTGGTGGCCGAAGCCGTGGCTTACGTGCGCCAGCGGCCTGTGGCTGCCGCGCTGTTGGTGGGCGCCCTGGTGCTGGTCAAACCCAAGGGTGTGTGGCGCTGGGCCAAACGCGGCTTCTTTATCTGGCGCGGCTTCCGTGCCGTACAGCAATGGCAGCCGGGCACGTTCATGGACATCGTGCGCCAGGTGGTTGCCGTCAAAAACTACTTTGCTACTAAATAAATAGCTGCTCGTGCTGATAGAGTAAGCACGAACAGCCTATTTCGCTTATAAAAGTCGCGCCAGGTATTTGCCGGTGTGGCTGGCCGGGTTGGCCGCAATCTCTTCTGGCGTGCCCACGCCCACCACGGTGCCACCCCCGGCACCGCCTTCGGGGCCCATGTCGATCAGCCAGTCGGCGGTTTTGATCACGTCCAGGTTGTGCTCGATCACCACGATGGTGTTGCCCGCGCTGCGCAGCTGGTGCAGCACTTTGAGCAGCAGGGCGATGTCGGCAAAGTGCAGGCCGGTGGTGGGCTCGTCCAGGATGTACAGCGTGCGGCCGGTGTCGCGCTTGCTCAGTTCCAGCGCCAGCTTGACCCGCTGCGCCTCGCCGCCCGAGAGTGTGGTGGCCGACTGGCCCAGCTTGATGTAGCTCAGGCCCACGTCCAGCAGGGTGTGCAGCTTGCGCGCAATGGTGGGCACGGCCTGCAGGAAGGTGTAGGCGGCTTCGACCGTCAGCTCCAGGATCTGCGCGATGTTCTTGCCCTTGTACAGCACCTCCAGCGTCTCGCGGTTGTAGCGCTGGCCCTTGCACACGTCGCAGGGCACGTACACGTCGGGCAGGAAGTGCATCTCCACCTTGACCATGCCGTCGCCCTGGCAGGCCTCGCAGCGGCCCCCTGCCACGTTGAAGCTGAAGCGCCCCGGCCCGTAGCCGCGTTCGCGCGCCATGGGCACCTCGGCCATCAGCTCGCGGATGGGGGTGAACAAACCCGTGTAGGTGGCCGGGTTGGAGCGCGGTGTGCGGCCAATCGGCGACTGGTCCACGTTGATGACCTTGTCGAACTGCTCGATGCCCAGGATCTCGCTGTGCTCGGCCGGTTCGTCGTGGGCGCGGTAGAGCTGGCGCGCCACGGCGGTGTACAGCGTGTCGTTGACCAGGGTGGACTTGCCCGAGCCCGATACGCCGGTGACGCAGGTGAACAGACCCACCGGGATGTCGGCGTTGACACTCTTCAGGTTGTGGCCGGTGGCGCCGACGATGGACAGCCAGCCGTGGGTGGGCTTTTGCCGCTCGGTGGGCACTTCGATCTTGAGCGTGCCCGCCAGATACTGGCCAGTGAGTGAATCGGGATTCGCCTTGACCTCGTCGAAGGTGCCCTGCGCCATTACCCGCCCGCCGTGTACGCCCGCGCCGGGGCCCAGGTCGATCACGTGGTCGGCGGCGCGCATCATGTCTTCGTCGTGCTCCACCACCAGCACGCTGTTGCCGATGTCGCGCAGATGCTGCAAGGTGGCAATCAGGCGGTCGTTGTCGCGCTGGTGCAGGCCGATGCTGGGCTCGTCCAGCACGTACATCACGCCGGTCAGGCCCGAGCCGATCTGCGAGGCCAGGCGGATGCGCTGGGATTCGCCACCGCTCAGGGTTTCGGCGCTGCGGTCCAGGCTCAGGTAGTTCAGGCCCACGTCGTTCAGAAACTTCAGGCGCAGGCCGATCTCGCGCACGATCTTGTCGGCAATCTCGCCCTTGGCGCCGCCCATTTTCAGGGTCTGGAAGTAGGCAAAGCAGTCGCGCAGTGTGGTGTGGCTGATCTCGAAGATGGCGCGGGCCTGGTCGCCTTCGCCCACCTTCACGTGCCGGGCCTCGCGCCGCAGCCGCGAGCCCAGGCAGGTGGTGCAGGGCTGGGTGGTGCGGTAGCGGGCCAGGTCTTCGCGCACCAGGTTGGAGTCGGTCTCGCGGTAGCGCCGCTGCATGTTGGGGATGATGCCCTCGAAGGGGTGCTTCTTGCTGACCTTCTTGCCTTGCGAGGCACCCGAGTCCATCACGTAGCTGAATTTGATGTCCTCCTCACCCGAGCCGTGCAGCAGCGCGTGCTGGGCTGCTGCGGGCAGAGACTCGAAAGCCTGCTCGATGTCGAACTGGTAGTGCTTGGCCAGGCTCTCCAGCATGGCAAAGTAGTAGGCGTTGCGCCGGTCCCAGCCCTTGATGGCACCGCTGGCCAGGCTCAGCGACGGAAAGGCCACCACCCGGGTCGGGTCGAACAGCTCTTGCGCGCCCAGGCCATCACAGGCTGGGCAGGCCCCCACGGGCGAGTTGAACGAGAACAGGCGCGGCTCCAGCTCGCTGATGGAATAGCTGCAGATGGGGCAGGCAAACTTGGCGTTGAACAGGTGCTCGGTGCCCGTGCCCATCTCCACCACGATGGCCTTGCCCTCGGCCAGCCGCAGGGACGCTTCGAAACTTTCGGCCAGGCGCTGGCGCTGGGCGGCCATGGCCTGCGGCTCGGTATCACCATGCACCTTCACGCGGTCGATCACCACGTCGATATTGTGTTTTTCGGTCTTTTTCAGCTTGGGCAGGGCATCGAACTCGAAGGTTTCGCCGTCCACCCGAAAGCGCACATAGCCCTGGGCCTGCATGTCGGCAAACACGTCGGCGTATTCCCCCTTTTTCTCGCGGGCGATGGGGGCCACCACCATCAGGCGGGTGTCCACCGGCAGGGCCAGCACCGCGTCCACCATCTGGCTCACCGTCTGGGCCTGTAGCGGCAGGTCGTGGTCGGGGCAGTAGGGCGTGCCAGCGCGGGCGAACAGCAGGCGCAGGTAATCGTGGATCTCGGTCACCGTGCCTACGGTGGAGCGCGGGTTGTGGCTGGTGGCCTTTTGCTCGATGGAGATGGCCGGGCTCAGGCCTTCGATCAGGTCCACGTCGGGCTTGTCCATCAGCTGCAGAAACTGCCGGGCGTAGGTGCTCAGGCTTTCCACATAGCGGCGTTGGCCTTCGGCGTACAAGGTGTCAAACGCCAGACTGGACTTGCCCGAGCCGCTCAGGCCGGTGATCACCACCAACTGGTTGCGTGGAATGTCCAGGTCGATGTTCTTCAGGTTGTGGGTGCGTGCGCCGCGGATGCTGATGCGCTGCAGCTGTAAGGCATTGCGCAGGTACATGCCGTCAGAAGCGGTATCGGGGAGGGCAGAGTTCAAGGTGGAGCCAGCTAGGGGTAACCCGCAATGATAGACAATTGCAGGCTGTTTGCTTGCCAACGGTTTTTTGCGTGCCCTCACCCTCTGCCTCCCTTCCCACCACTTCGGCTTCTGCGTCGGTCGCCATGACACCGCCAGAGCGGCACGCCAGCCTGTCGCTGGCCCTGATTTTTGCGCTGCGCATGCTGGGCCTGTTTTTGGTGCTGCCGGTATTCGCGCTGGAGGCGGCCAAGCTCCCCGGTGGCGATGACCCGGCCCGCGTGGGGCTGGCCATGGGTATTTACGGGCTGACGCAGGGGCTGCTGCAGCTGCCTTTTGGCATGGCCTCGGACCGGTTGGGGCGCAAGCGGGTGATCGTGCTGGGTTTGCTGCTGTTTGCCGTAGGCAGTTTTTTGGCGGCCATGGCCGATAGCCTGAACGGGCTGCTGCTGGGCCGCGCCGTGCAGGGCGCCGGGGCGATTTCGGCCGCCGTGACGGCCTTGTTGGCCGACCAGACCCGCGATGCCGTGCGCACCAAGGCCATGGCGCTGGTGGGCGGCAGCATTGCGCTGGTGTTTGCCCTGTCGCTGGTGCTGGCCCCTGTGCTGGTGGCGCATATCGGCCTGGCGGGGCTGTTTGCCCTGACCGGCGGCCTGGCGCTGGCCGGTGTGGCGGTAGTGCTGTGGGTGGTGCCGCCCGAGCCGCTGCTGCACACCCACCAGCCGCGCGGCAAGCTGAGCGAAGTGCTGTTGCACCCGGGCCTGCTGCGGCTGAACTTCGGCGTGTTCGTGCTGCATGCCGTGCAACTGGCGATGTGGATGGCCGTGCCTGCGCTGCTGTTGCAGGCCGGGCTGGACAAAGCCCACCACTGGTGGGTGTATCTGCCCGCCGTGCTGGGCTCGTTCGTGGTCATGGGCGGCAGCCTGTTTCCGCTGGAGCGGCGCGGCTACCTGCGTGGCGTGTTTCTGGCGGCCATAGCGCTGATTGCGCTGGTGCAGGTGGGGCTGCTGTGGGTGGCGGATGCGCCGCAGGTCAGCACGATGGCGACGCTGCTGTTTTTGTTTTTTTGTGGCTTCAACGTGCTGGAGGCCAGCCAGCCCAGTCTGGCCTCGCGCATGGCCCCGGCTCCGGTGCGGGGTAGCGCGCTGGGGGTGTACAACACGCTGCAGTCGCTGGGCTATTTTGCCGGGGGCCTGGCGGGTGGCGCGCTGCTGAAATGGGGTGGACCGCATAGCTTGTTTATCGCCTGCGCTCTGGCCATGCTGGCGTGGTTGGCGGTGGCCTGGCCCATGCAGGTGCCCGCCAAAGTAAACGCATAATCTATCCCCTTAAGAGGAATTCACCATGGCATCCGTCAACAAAGTCATCATCGTCGGCAACCTGGGCCGCGACCCCGAGGTGCGCACCTTCCCCAGTGGCGACCGGGTGGCCAATGTCACCATCGCCACCACCGAAACCTGGAAAGACAAGCAAACCGGCGAACGCCGTGAAGCCACCGAATGGCACCGTGTGGTGTTCCGCGGCGGTCTGGCGGGTATCGTCGAACAGTACCTGCGCAAGGGCTCGCAGGTGTATGTAGAAGGCTCCATCCGCAGCCGCAAATACAACGATGCGACCGGCATGGAAAAGTCCATTACCGAAATCGTTGCCAATGAGATGACCATGCTGGGCAGCCGCCAGGGCATGGGAGGCCCGCAGGGGGGTGGCAATGACGGTGGCTACGACGACGGCGGCTACGACAACAGCCCGGCCCCCGCTCCAGCCCGTCGGCCCATGGCCCCGGCACCCGCCAGCCGTCCGCCGATGGCCGCCCCGGCGCCCCGCCCCGCGCCGCCTCCGCCAGCGTCCCGTGCCTCCAGCGGCTTTGACGACATGGACGACGACATTCCGTTCTAGCGCCTGCTGGGATTTCGCGTTTTCAAAAGCCCGCTGGCCTTGTGCTTGCGGGCTTTTTTGTGTGTGGGCAATAGGCTCAGTTTTTCATACAAATAGAGGAGGTGATTCCGCATTTTTTTGGTCAAAAAATCCGTGGTTGTAACGGTTTGTTTGGCAAAGTGGGCTAGCATGGGGCAGATGCTTACCCACACCAGACGTTTGGTTTCGCGGCGCAAACTGCTTGAATGGCTGCTGCTGGTGGTGGTACTCGCCCTGGTGGGGGGCTTTATTGCCTATGTGCATTCCGTTGAAAAGGAGCGCACCCTGGCTACCGAGCAAGACCGCTTGCAGGTGCAGTCGAATGCGATTGCCAACGACATCCAGGGCAATCTGGAGGTCATCAGCCTGGCGATGACTGAGGTCATCAAGGACTATTTGATTGTTCCGGGTGCAGCCAATCCCAAGGATGTGTCCCGCCGCTTGCGCGCGCTGGTGAATGCCATGCCGGGCATCCGGGCCATGGTCTTGATGGACGCGCAGGGCGTGGCGATTGCGGCGAACAGCCCCGATCTGGTCGGTTTCAATTTCAGCCAGCGGGATTACTTCAAGACCGCGCAGTCGCACCCGAGCCCAACAACTCTGTTCGTGTCGGCGCCATACAAGTCTTTGCGCAATGATTTGGTCGTCAATACGGGTCGGATGGTGTCCGGCCCCGCGGGGGAGTTTGCGGGGTTGGTGATCGCCACACTCGATCCAGCGTATTTCACCGGAATTTTTCGGCCGGTGATGTATGCCCCGGATGTCTGGGGATTTATGGTCCACACCGATGGGCTGCAGTTTTTGAACTTTCCGTCCCGGGCGAATATTGACGGTACCAATTTCAATACGCCGGGGACTTTTTTTGCCCGGCATATGGCCAGCGGCAAGGCCAGCAATGTGTTGACGGGTGCACTGCCCCGAACCGGCGAGCAGCGTCTGATGGCCTTGCGGACCATCCATTCGACCGGGCTGCAGATGGACAAGGGCCTGGTGATTGGCCTGAGCCGCGACCTGCAAGCTATCCAGCAGCCTTTGCAGGGCCAGGCGATCACCAATGGCGTGTTGTATGCCGCTTTGGTCTTGCTGTGCTGTGGTGGCCTGTGGTGGGCACAAACGCGGCGGTCGCGCATGGAAGCCCTGGCGTTTGAGCTCGACAGCGAGCGTCTGGAGGCCGCCGACCGGCTGAAGCTGGCGCTGCGTGGCGGCAACATGGGCCTGTGGAGTTTCCATGCGCCTACACAGGCGCGTACCTTTGACGACAACTCGCTGGGCATGATCGGATACGGGCAGCAGGATTTCCAGAATGCCCCCGAGTTTTGGCGCAGCCGGATCCACCCCGAGGACCTGCCTGCATATACGCAGGCCCGCGAAGCCTGCATCGATGGCAGCGTGCCCTTGTACGAGGTGAGCTACCGCATCCAGCACCGTTTGGGCCACTGGGTCTGGATCATGGGGCGGGCCCAGGCGATTGAGCGCGACGCGCAGGGCCGGGGCATTACCATGATGGGCACGCACATGGACATCACGGCGGCCAAAGTCGCCGAGCAGGAAGTGGTGCGCGCGCGCAATGGCCTGCAAGCCGTTTTCGACAACATGACCGAGGGGGTCTTCGTCTTCGACCGCCACAAGCAGATCGTGCGCATCAACCTGGCCGCACGCAGCCTCCATGGTTTGTTTGACGCGGCAACGCCGATAGACGAAGTGCGCGCCAAGATTGAAGTCACACTGCCCAGTGGGGAAGTGGTGCCTGCAGAGCAATGGATCAGCGTGCGCGGGGGCGGTGCTGATTTTGTCCGCGATTCTGAGGTGACAGTGCGCCGCAAGGACACCGGCCAGTCGGTGACTCTGGAGTACAGCACTGCGCCCATTCTGGATGCCATGGGGCAGGTGGACCAGGTGATCCTGACCTTCCGCGACGTGACCGAGCGCCGCATGGCCCACACCCTGCGCCAGAGCGAGGCCCGGTTCCGCACGCTGATTGAAGACGCGCCCCTGCCGATTGCCATGTTGCGGGCCGGGCACTTTGTGTATTCCAACCCACGCTACCGTGCGCTGCACGGCTATTTGGTCGCCGATGACCTGGTTGGCTTGCCCTGGAGTGCCATGCTTTCGGACGAGTCTCGTGCCCTCTTGCGCAGCGAGGAGGCCCTATTGTTCGACGACTCGCCGCTGGAGCAGATGTTTGAGGCGGTAGGGCGGCGCAAGGACGGCTCGCTGGTGCCGGTGTTTAAAACCACCGCCCGGGTGGTATTGGCCGACGGCCCGGCCACCTTGGTGTTTGCCCAGGATATTTCGGCCCAGAAACAAGCCGAGTACGCCATGCTGCAGGCCCGCGACGTGGCTGAGGCCGCCAACCACAGCAAGGCCGAGTTTTTGGCCAATATGAGCCACGAAATCCGCTCGCCCCTGAATGCCATATTGGGCCTGGCCTACCTGTTGGAGCAGGCGCAGCTGGACCCCAGTGCCCACGATCTGGTGCGCAAGATTCGGGCCTCGGGCCGCTCGCTGCTGGGCATCATCAACGACGTGCTGGATGTCTCCAAAATCGAAGCCGGTCACATGGCCATAGAGTCCACGCCGTTTCGCATGGGCGATGTGATGGACAACCTGGCCAGCACCATGGGCATCGCGGTAGGCAACAAAAATATCGAACTCATCATCCAGCCCCTGCCCGCGGGTATCAGCGCGGTGAGGGGCGACGCGATGCGGCTGGAGCAGGTACTCACCAACCTGGCCAGCAATGCCATCAAGTTCACCCATGCGGGCCGGGTGGAGCTGTGCACCGAACTGCTCAGCGTGCAAGACGACACCATCGTGCTGCGGTTCAGCTTGCTGGATACCGGCATTGGCATTGCACCGGAACTGCAAAACGACGTGTTCTCTGCCTTTACCCAGGCGGACGGCTCCACCACCCGCCGCTTTGGTGGGACCGGGCTGGGCCTGACCATCAGCCGCCAGCTGGTGGGTTTGATGGGGGGCGAGATTGGCCTGACCAGTACCCAGGGCGAGGGCAGTGAATTCTGGTTCACCGTGCCGATGCAGCAGATCCCCAGCACCGAATTTTCGTCACCCGACATGGTTCGCATCGATGCCCTGTTTGCCGATGACAGCCAGATCGCCCTGCGTGCCGTGGTGGATATTGCCCAGGGCCTGGGCTGGCAGGTGAGTGCGGTGGATTCGGGTGAGGCGGTGCTGGCGCAGGTGCTAAGCCGCAAAAATGGCAAGTTGCCCCATGTGGTGGTGCTGGACTGGAAAATGCTGGGTATGGATGGCCTGGCCACTGCCCAGGCCATTCGCGACAGCGTGCCGCCAGAAGATTGTCCGATCGTGATCATGTCCACCGCCTACTCGACTGCCAGCCTGGCCAGCCAACCGGGCGCCGATTTGGTGGATGCGATTCTGAGCAAGCCCGTGACCACCTCCACCCTGTACAACGCAGTCATGGCCGCGCAGCGCAAGCGCGCGCACTCCGCAGGTGTGCCCCGGCCTGTGCCGCAGGCGGTCGGCCAGGGGTTGGCCGGCGTGCGTGTGCTGGTGGTGGACGACAGCGAAATCAACCGCGAAGTGGCGCAACGCATCCTGCACCAGCAAGGGGCCGACGTGGTGCTGGCCGAGGACGGCCAGGCCGCCCTGGATTGGTTGCGGGTACACCCGGACGGTGTGGACCTGGTACTGATGGATGTGCAAATGCCGATCCTGGACGGCATCGAGGCCACGCGCCAGTTGCGGCGCATGCCGCAGTTCGACGACCTGCCCATCGTGGCGCTGACCGCGGGGGCTTTCAAGTCGCAGCAGGAGGCGGCCCAGGCCGTGGGTATGACCGACTTCATCAGCAAACCCTTTGATGTGCCGTCCACGGTGGCGCTGATCCAGCGGCTGCGACGGCGCAAATCTGGCGTGTTGCCCCGTGCAATGCCCATGGCCTCCGAACTGTCGCCCGACTTGGTGGTGGAGTCGGTGCCGCTGCTGGACACCTCGGTGGTGGATGTCGCGCAGGGGCTGCAAATCTGGTCGAATCTGCAGGTCTACCGCGACTACCTGCGGCGCTTCTCCGGGAGCTACCGCCATGCGGTGGCCGAGATGCATGCCCATCTGGCGGCAGACGAACGCCCCGCCGCGGCTGCACTGGCGCACAAGCTGGCCGGCGTGGCAGCCAACATGGCCTTGCCCGCCACCCACCGCCTGGCCAGCGAGGCGGAGCGGGTGTTGGCCATGGGATACGATCCGATACCCGTGCTAGCCCGCCTGGACGAGGCATTGCGGCAGGCCATGGACGTGATTGCACGCTTTGCCCCCACGGTGGCACCTTCCGCTTCTCTGGAGCCCATGGCGCAACGCGATACCCCCGAGACCCGTGTGGCCCTGGAGGCGCAAATGGAGGGCTTGCTGGTGGCCCTGGATAGCGACAACCCTGCGCCGGTCGAGGCCTTATTGTCCCAGCTGGCAGAGCACGTGCCAGAGCAGGATCTGGCGGCCATCCGGGCTTGTGTGCGCGCTTTCGACTTTCGGGATGCCGAGGCCTGCAGCCGCCAACTGGCCTGGCAATACGGCATTGCACCCAAGGAGTAGACCATGTACGTTCCCACTATTTTGGTCGTCGATGACGAGCCTGCGAATCTGGCCATCATGCGCGAGATCCTGCAGAAAACCTATGTGCTGGCGTTTGCCCGCAACGGTGCCGAGGCACTGGCCGCCGTGGTCAAGCACCGTCCGGCGCTGGTGCTGCTCGACATCGGGCTGCCCGACACCAATGGCTACGACCTGTGCCGACAGATCAAGCAGCGCGACACCACCCAGAACGTGCAGGTGATCTTCGTGACCGGCTATGCCGACACCGCACACGAGGCCGCGGGCTTTGCGGCGGGCGCGGTGGACTACATCACCAAGCCGGTGTCCCCGCCCATCGTGCTGGCGCGCGTATCGGCCCATTTGTCCCTGGTGCGGGCCGCCGCGCTGGAGCAAAGCTACCGCGACGCGATCCTGATGCTGGGCCATGCCGGGCATTACAACGACACCGACACCGGTGCCCACATCTGGCGCATGGGGGCCTATGCCCGGGTGCTGGCGCAGGCCTGCGGCTGGGATGCCGCCAGCAGCACCCGGCTGGAGCTGGCCGCCCCGATGCACGACACCGGCAAGCTGGGCGTTCCGCAGGCGATTTTGCGAAAACCTGGGCCACTCGACGCGGCGGAATGGGCGATCATGCGCACCCACTCCCAGATTGGCCACGATATTCTCAGCAAAAGCGAAGCCCCGGTGTTCCAGCTCGCCGCCGAGATCGCCCTGTGGCACCACGAGAAATGGGATGGCAGCGGCTATCCACAGGGTCTGCGCGGGCAAGAGATTCCCAAGTCGGCCCGCATCGTGGCGTTGGCCGATGTGTTCGACGCCCTGAGCATGCGCCGCCCCTACAAAGAGCCATGGCCGCTCGATAAAATCCTGGCTTGCATCCACGCCGGGGTGGAAGTGCACTTCGACCCCATGGTGGTCCACGCCTTTCAAAGCGTATTGCCCGAGCTGCTGGACATCCGCAAGCAGTGGGCGGAAGTGGAGCCCGCACAGGCTCCCGACCCCGACCGTCCGTCCTGAGCTTGCGGCACCCCGGCGGTGCGGGAGCCCCCAAAATATTGGCATAAAACTAGCTTAAACCCCAAGAAGCTGACCGTTTGGTTAGCTTTATAGTGGGTTTATATGATTTATTTCCTTTCCTTCTTTGCCCATGCCAGCGTCTGAGCCGCTGGCGGTCCAGGTCAGTCGGGCCAACGTCATCTACCCCGCTGCCGACGCGCCGGTGCATGCCCTGCAAGACATCGACCTCACGGTGCAGCCGGGCGAATTCATCTCGCTGATCGGCCCCTCGGGCTGCGGCAAAACCACGCTGCTGCGCGCCATTGCCGACCTGGAGCCCATCAGCTCGGGCACCATGCTGGTGAACGGTGTCAGCCCGCACGCGGCACGCCTGGCCCGCTCGTACGGCTATGTGTTCCAGGCCCCGGCGCTGTTTCCCTGGCGCACGGTGCTGGGCAATGTGCTGCTGCCGCTGCACATCCAGGGCCGCGACAAGGCCGAGAGCCAGCGCATCGCCATGGACCAGCTGGCGCGCGTGGGCCTGCAGGGGTTCGAGAAGAAATACCCCTGGCAGCTCTCGGGCGGCATGCAGCAGCGGGTGTCGATTGCGCGGGCGCTGGCTTTTGAGCCGCGCATTCTGATGATGGACGAGCCCTTTGGCGCGCTGGACGAAATCACCCGCGACCGCCTCAACGAGCAGCTACAGCAGCTATGGCAGCGTGAGCGCCGCACGGTGGTGTTTGTGACCCACTCGATTGCCGAGGCGGTGTACCTGTCTACCCGCATCGTGGTCATGTCGCCCCGGCCGGGACGCATCGTCAAGGTGATCGCTTCCACCCTGCCGGACGAGCGCCACCTGGGCCTGCGCGATACGCCCGAATTCATGGCGCTGGCCCACGCCGTACGCGAGTCCCTGGCGGATGGCCACCATTAAGCGCAGCTCTGCTCTCCACAGCGCCTTGCCCATCGCCACGGTGCTGCTGGGCGTGTTGCTGCTCTGGTACGCGGGGGCCGTGTGGCTGAACGCGCCGGGTGCCATCGAGCGTGTGCTCAGCCCCCGGGGCACGGCCTGGGGCTGGAGGGATCTGGTCCAGACCACGCTGTCCATGCAGCGCCCGGTATTGCCTTCTCCGCAGCAGGTAGCGGTGGACTTTTGGTCCAGCCTGGTCGATTGGCCGGTGGATTCGCCGCGCAACCTGCTGTTCCACGTGGCCGTCACCGCGCATTCCAGTCTGCTGGGTTTTGCCATGGGCACGCTGTTCGGCCTGCTGCTGTCGGCGGGCATCGTGCATTCGCGCACGCTGGACCGGGCGCTGATGCCCTGGATCGTGGCCTCGCAAACCATTCCCGTGCTGGCGATTGCGCCCATCGTGCTGGTGATTCTGGGCAGCCTGGGCTTCTCGGGCGTGTGGCCCAAGGCGGTGATCGCCATGTACCTGTGCTTCTTCCCGGTCACCGTGGCCATGGTGCAGGGCCTGCGATCGCCGCAGCAGATCGACACCGAGCTGCTGTACACCTACGCCGCCTCGCGCTGGCAGGCGTTCTGGCTGCTGCGCCTGCCTGCGGCCCTGCCGTTCTTGTTCCCCGCCTTGCGGGTGGGCATTGCCGCCAGCCTGGTGGGGGCCATGGTGGCCGAGTTGCCCACCGGCGCGCAGGCGGGCCTGGGGGCCAAGCTGCTGCTGGGCTCGTACTACGGCAACACCGTGGCCATCTGGTCGGCGCTGCTGATGTCGGCCTTGCTGGGGCTGGCCTTGACCGCCGCCGTGCTGGGCGTGGAGCGGCTGGTGCTGCGCCGCTTTGGAGGTCGGGCATGAAGGCGCGCAGCCCGCAGGCGGTGCTGGGCCTGGTTGTGGCCAGTGTGCTGATTGCTGCAGTTTTTATAGCTTCTCACGCTTATTCCATAAGCACAAGCAGCCTTTTTTTGCCTTTATTTTTGGGGGTGCTGTTGTTGGCCGTGTGGACGGTGCGCGCCTGCGCCGCGCTCGACGGGCGGCCTGCCTACGGGCTGGTGACGGCGGGGCTGTTCGGCCTGTGGCTGCTGTACTTCTGGCAGTTGCTGGTCACCGCGTATGAGGTGCCCCGGGTGCTGCTGCCGTCGCCGCTGCTGATCGTGCAGGCCATGGGCGAGGGCGGGGCGGTGCTGTGGGGCGACTTTGTGCAGACCGTGCTCAAGTCGGTGCTCACCGGCTGGGTGCTGGGCTGCGGCCTGGGATTTGCCGTGGCCGTGGCCATCGACCGCCTGCCGTTCCTGCAGCGTGGCCTGCTGCCGATTGCCTCGCTCACCAGCACCGTGCCGCTGGTGGGGGTGGCCCCGATTGCGGTGATGTGGTTTGGCTTTGACTGGCCGTCCAAGGCGGCGGTGGTGGTGCTGATGACCTTTTTCCCCATGCTGGTGTCCACCCTGGCCGGTTTGAAAGCCGCCGGCAAGCTGGAGCGCGAGCTGATGCACAGCTACGCAGCGGGCTACTGGCAAACCTTGCTGGGGCTGCGCCTGCCCAGTGCCTTGCCGTTCATTTTTGGTGCGCTCAAGGTCAATGCCACGCTGGCGCTGATCGGGGCCATCGTGGCCGAGTTTTTTGGTTCGCCCACAGCCGGGCTGGGCTTTCGCATTTCCACCGAAGCGGCCAAGATGCACATGCCGCTGGTGTGGGGCGCGATTGTGGTGGCAGCCCTGACCGGCTCGCTGGCCTACGCCTTGCTGGTGCAGCTGGAGCGGCGCTTCGCGTTCTGGCACCCTTCCGTTCGTTCCCGGTAAAGTTTCCCACCCTAGGAGTATTCGATGCAGAAATTATCCAAGTTGCGCACCTGCCTGCTGGCCGCCGCGTTGGCGGTCGGCAGCTTCGCCGCCCAGGCCCAAGAAAAGCTCACCGTGCAGCTCAAATGGGTGCCGCAAGCCCAGTTTGCGGGCTACTACGTGGCCGCAGCCAAGGGCTACTACAAAGCCGAGGGCCTGGACGTAACCATCAAGCCTGGTGGCCCGGATATCTCGCCGGTGCAGGTGATTGCGGGCAACAACGCCGATGTGATCGTCAACTGGATGCCCGACGCGCTGGCCGCCCGCGAAGCCGGTGTGCCGCTGGTCAACATCGCCCAGGTGTTCAACCGCTCCGGCCTGATGCTGACCTGCAAAAAAGCCAGCGGCGTGGCCAGCCCCAAGGACCTGAAGGGCAAAACCCTGGGCGTGTGGTTTGGCGGTAACGAATACCCGTTCCTGAACTGGATGGCCAAGCTGGGCCTGAAGCCCGACGTGGACATCAAGGTGCTCAAGCAGGGCTTCAACGTCGATCCGCTGCTGCAAAACCAGGCCGCCTGCGTATCCACCATGGTCTACAACGAGTACTGGCAGATCATCGACGCGGGCGTGAAAGAAAGCGACCTGGTCACCTTCTTCTACGAAGACCAGGGTGCCGCCTCGCTGGAAGACGGCCTGTACGTGCTGGAATCCAAGCTGAAAGACCCGGCCTTTGTGGCCCGCATGGGCAAGTTCCTGCGGGCCACCTTCAAGGGCTGGAACGACGCGGTGAAAAACCCCGAAGAGGCCGCCAAGATTGTGGTGTCCAACGACATGTCGGGCAGCGCCACCCTGGCCGTGCAAAAGCGCCAGATGGAAAACGTGGCCAAACTCATCACCACTGCCAACACCCCCAAGATGGGCTACCTGGAACCCGCCGCCTACGAGCGTACGGTCAAGGTGCTGCTGTCGGGCGGCAGCGCCCCGGTGATCAAGAAAGACCCCGGTGCCGCCGCCATGAGCCACATTGTTTGGGAAGCGGCCAGCAAAAAGTGAGCTCCAAAACCCCAGCCCTGCAAGCCCCGGCGGATGCGAAAGGCCAGATCCGCCAGGCCAATGAAGAGCGGATCCTGGCCGCGGCAGAGCGCGTGTTTGCCGGGGCCGGGTTCAGCGGTGCCACCATGGCCCAGATTGCCGACGAATCCGGCCTGCCCAAGGCCAATCTGCACTACTACTTTGGCAACAAGGACGCTCTGTACCGCGCGGTGCTGGCCCGCATCCTGGAGGACTGGCTGGCCCCCACCCACGGCATCACCCCCGATGCCGACCCGGCCACCGCCATTGGCGGCTACATCCGCAGCAAGATGGCCATGTCGGCGGCCCGCCCGCACGCCTCCAAGGTCTGGGCCAACGAGCTGCTGCACGGCGCGGCCGTAGTCAAGCAGCTGCTGGCCACCGAGCTGCGTGCCACGGTGCGGGCCAAGGCCGCTGTCATCGACCAGTGGATTGCCGAGGGAAAAATGGCCCCGGTGGACAGCACCCATTTGTTTTTCACCCTGTGGGCCGCCACGCAAACCTATGCCGACTTTGACGTGCAGGTTTGCGCCGTGCTGGGCCGCCCCAAGCTGACCCGTGCCGACCAGGCCCGTGCCACCGAACACGTGGTGGCCTTGCTGCTGCGCGGCTGTGGGCTGCAGCCCTGAGCGGTGCCGTGGCTGTGGCCTTCGCCCACCCCGCAGACACCTGACGAAAGCGTCCACCATGCAGCCACGGCCCTACCTGGACATCCACCCCGAAGTGGCCCAAGCGCTGGCCACCCAGCGCCCTGTGGTGGCGCTGGAATCCACCATCATTGCCCATGGTATGCCTTACCCGCAAAACGTGGCCACGGCCCTGCAGGTCGAGGCCGAGGTGCGCGCCCATGGGGCTGTGCCTGCCACCATCGCCATCCAGCAGGGCCGCCTCAAAGTGGGGCTCAGTCCCGCCGAGATCGAGCAGCTTGGCTTGGTTGGACGCGCGGTGGCCAAGGTCAGCCGCCGCGACGTGGCCTTCATCGTGGCCGCAGGGCAGACCGGGGCGACCACCGTGGCCTCCACCATGCTGATCGCCGCCATGGCGGGCATCCGCGTGTTTGCCACCGGCGGCATTGGCGGCGTGCACCGGGGGGCGGCCACCAGCTTTGATGTGTCGGCCGACCTGCAAGAGCTGGCGCACACCCCGGTGGCGGTGGTGTGCGCGGGCATCAAGTCGATTCTGGATCTGCAACTGACGTTGGAGTACCTGGAAACCCATGGTGTGCCGGTGGTGGGCTACCAGAGCGACAAGCTGCCCGCGTTCTACACCCGCGACAGCGGCTTCAAGGTGGACTACCGGCTGGACAGCGCCGCGCAGATTGCCCAGGCCATGCACGTACAGTGGGCCCTGGGCCTGCGCGGCGGCATGGTGGTCTCCAACCCCATCCCTGAGGCCTATGCCATGCCCCGCGCCAGCATCGACGCGGCGATTGAGCAGGCGCTGCACGAAGCCCATGCCCAGGGCGTGGTGGGTAAGCAGTCCACCCCGTTTCTGCTGGCCCGCGTGAGCGAAATCACCGGCGGCCACAGCCTGGCCTCGAACATCCAACTGGTGCTGAACAACGCCCGCCTGGCCGCCGGTATTGCCGTAGCCTACCAGCAGCTGGAGCGCTGAAAACAGGGGTGCCTCTGGCGGGGAAGGCGGGCACAGTTTGTTGCAGAAAAACTGACCACTTCGTCAGGTATTTGGCATGGGCTTTGCGTAGCGAACGGTTCCCTTTTTTTGTTTTGGAACTTTCTATGCAACTCCCACAAATTCTGGCTACCGTGGCCGCTGCCGTCGCCCTGGTCCCCGCTGCGCACGCCGACGACAACTGGTCGTTCAAGAACGTCAGCATCAACTATCTGGACTGGACGGGCCGTACGGTGGAGCGAACCGGCAAAGGCCCCGGGTCCTTTGGCGTCAAAAAGGACTTCACCTACCTGGAACTGGAGGGCGGGGCGGGCGGCAAGTGGGGGGATGTGTATGGCTTCTTCGACGTGGAAAACCCCACCAAAGACTCGCACAACGCCGCCGATGGTGCCAAGGACCTGCGCTACGCGATGAAGGTCGTTGGCCACTACAACCTGACCGAAGCCGGTGGTCTGCCGGTGCAGCTCTACGGCCATATCTACAACTTCATGGACGACGGCTTCCGCGACCAGAACAATGTGTTCGGGCTGAGCACGGCCATCAGCAGTGGCGGCTTCTGGATCAAGCCTTTTCTGGGCGCGCACTACGAAACCAAGACCGACCTGGGCACCCAGTACAACGGCCTGATGGGCGGCTGGGTGCTGGGTTACAGCTTCAAGGCCATGGACCAGTCCTTCATGCTCACCAACTGGCACGAAACCGAAATGGGCCGCAAGTCCCAGTACCTGCAAATGGCCCGCGACGGGAGTGTGATGACCGCCAACAAGACTGCCCAAAACGGTGCCGTCTCGCTGTGGTGGAACGCCACACCGATGTTCACCACCGGCATCACCTACCGCTACGCCAAGAACAAGCTGGGCTCGGCCACCTACCAGGACGGCTTCATTTACACCGCCAAGATCAACTTTTGATTGCTATGTAATCAGTAGCTGTTGTCGCTTTACCGGTCTGGTCTGGGTGGCATTTTGGGTCTAAATATGCCCTGGAATAGCCTTTAAAATCGGTCAATGACCGATACCGCCACCCCCACCTGCATTGCCACCCACAGTGGTACTTTCCACGCCGACGACGTTTTTGGCGTGGGCGTTTTGATGGGGGTTTTCCCATCGCACACCCTGCTGCGCACCCGCAACAAGGAGCTCATCGCCAGCGCCGACTTTGTCGTCGACGTGGGCGGCACCTGGGACGCGGCCACGGGCCGGTTTGACCACCACCAGCGTGGCTTCGAGGGCGCACGCCCGGCCCGGCTGGTCGATGGCCATACCGTGCCCGGCGTGGGCTACGCCAGTGCCGGTTTGGTGTGGTCGGCCCAGGGTGCCGCCTACGTCCGCGCTTGGGCCGCCAGCCACGGCCACGCGCTGGACGACGCGGCGGTGGCCAGCGTGGTGCACACCATCGACCATTCCCTGGTGCAGTACCTGGACATCGTGGACACCGGCCAGGGTGACGTGGCTGCCGGCATCTTTGGCCTGTCGGCCCTGATCGCCCAGCTCAACACCCACTGGCTGGAAGAGCAGGGCCTGGACCTGGCCGCCAAGGCCCAGCTGCTGGAAACCCGCTTCCGCGAGGCCATCGCCATCACCCGCAAGTTTCTGGACCACGCCATCGGCAAGAAGGTTGCGCAAATCCGCGCTGTGGACACCGTGCGCCAGGCCCCGCGCCTGCTGGGCGGCAAGCTGCTGCACCTGCGCGAGGGCGGCATGCCCTGGACCCGCGTGGTGGTAGACGAAATGCCCGAGGTGCTGTTCGTGGTCTACCCCGATTCCGACGGCGACCAGTACCAGATCAAGACCGTGCCGGTGGAGCCTGGCTCGTTCGACACCCGCAAAGACCTGCCCGCCCCCTGGGCCGGCCTGCGCGACCAGGAACTGGCGGCAGTGACCGGCGTGGCCGACAGCGTGTTTTGCCACCTGAACCTGTTCATCGGCGGCGCGCGCAGCTTTGAAGGCGCGGTGCAGCTGGCGGAACTGGCACTGGCCGAACCCGTCTGATGGATGGGAGTGGTGCTATTAAATAAATAGCTGCTCTTGCCCATTCCATCAGCACGAGAGGCCTATTTTGTTTAAATTTTTGCCATGACCACCGACGCTTCCCCAACCCCTGCCGCCGACAAACCCAACGCCCGCACCGCTGCCGCGCTGGCGCGCCTGCGCCAGGCCATGCACGACATCGAGGCCGAGATCGCGGCGCACCATGGCGTCTATCCCTTTAACCATGGCCGCGTCACCCAGTCGGAGCTGTGCCGCCGCGCCGACGTCAAAAAAGCCACGCTGCAAACCCCGCTGCACAAAGACACCACGCGGGTCGACATCCTGCACTGGCTCGACGGCCTGAGCACCCAACTGGCCCACACCCGCGACGGCACGCGGGAGCGGGTGACCGAGGTGGCGGATGGGCTGGCGGCGGAAGTGCAGCGCCTGACGCTGGCTCTGGAGGCTGCGGAGCAGCGGGTGGCGGCGCTGGAGGCCGAGAACGCTGCGCTGCGCCAACTGCGCGCATAGCCGAAGCACAACGGATGCACTTATTTGCTACAGAATTTAGAGCTTCTTACGCTTGTTGGATAAGCACAAAGCCCTGATTTTCTTTGAAATCTGCCTGCGCCCCGGGTGCCGCACGCGATGTGCTCCACCCGGGGCGCCGTCACCCACGGTGCCTTGGCCCCTGCCAGTTACGCCAGATCGAACCGGTCCAGGTCCATCACCTTAGCCCAGGCGGCTACGAAGTCGGCCACGAACTTCTGCTGGCCGTCGGCGCTGGCGTAGACCTCGGCATAGGCGCGCAGCACCGAGTTGGAGCCAAAGACCAGGTCGGCCCGGGTGGCGGTGTACTTCGTCTGGCCGGTCTTGCGGTCGCGGCCTTCGAACACTTCGCCCTCACCGTCTACTGCCGTCCAGGTGGTGCCCATGTCCAGCAGGTTCACGAAGAACACATTGCTGAGCACGCCCACCTGGTCGGTGAACACGCCGTGCTGGCCGCCGTCGGCATTCGCACCCAGTACCCGCAGGCCACCGACCAGTGCGGTCAGCTCGGGGGCGGTCAGGGTCAGCAACTGGGCGCGGTCGATCAGCAGGGCTTCGGTGGCGGCACCGATGGGGCCTTTTTTGTAGTTGCGGAAGCCATCGGCCGCTGGCTCCAGTGCTGCGAAGGACTCGGCATCGGTTTGGGCTTGCGTGGCATCGACGCGGCCCGGTGCGAATGGCACCTCTACGGCAACGCCCGCCGCCTTGGCCGCCTGTTCCACGCCCACGCTGCCGGCCAGCACGATCACGTCGGCCAGCGAGGCCTTGCCCGATGCCTGCTGGATCGCGACCAGCGTGGGCAGGGCCTGCACCGCCACGCGGTTGACTTCCCAGTCCTTTTGCGGGGCCAGGGCCAGGCGCGCACCATTGGCACCGCCACGCTTGTCGCCGCCCCGGAAGGTGGAGGCCGAGGCCCAGGCCACCGACACCAGCTGGCTGACCGTCAAACCGGACGCGGCAATTCGGGCCTTGATGTCGGCAATGTCCGCCTCCGTGGGCTGATGCGTCGCGGCGGGCAGTGGGTCTTGCCAGATCAGGTCTTCCTTGGGCACCTCGGGGCCCAGGTAGCGCGCCTTCGGGCCCATGTCGCGGTGGGTCAGCTTGTACCAGGCGCGGGCAAAGGCTTCGGCAAAGGCCTGTGGGTCTTCATGGAAACGTTTGGAGATCTTGCCGAACTCGGGGTCGAAGCGCATCGTCAGGTCGGTAGTCAGCATGGTGGGCTTGTGGAACTTGCCCGGGATGTGCGCGTCGGGAATGATCTCTGGCGCATTAGTGGCCACCCATTGCTTGGCACCGGCGGGCGAATGCGTCAGCTCCCACTCGAACTTGAACAGGTTCTCGAAGTAGTTGTTGCCCCACTGCGCCGGGGTGGTGGTCCAGGTGACTTCCAGGCCGCTGGACACCGTGTCTTTGCCGTGGCCGCTGCCAAAGTTGCTGTTCCAGCCCAGGCCCTGCGCCTCGATGCCCGCGCCTTCGGGTTCGGGGCCCTTGTGCGATTCAGGGGCCGCGCCGTGCGCCTTGCCAAAGGTGTGGCCACCGGCGATCAGGGCTACGATCTCTTCGTCGTCCATGGCCATGCGGTAGAAGGTGGCGCGGATGTCCTTGGCCGCGGCCAGGTAGTCGCCGCTGGCGTTGGGGCCTTCGGGGTTCACGTAGATCAGGCCCATGTGGGTGGCGGCCAGGTTGTTGTCCAGATCGCGGTCGCCGCTGAAGCGCTTGTCGGTGGCCAGCCAGGTGGTCTCTGCGCCCCAGTTCACGTCCATGTCGGGTTCCCACACGTCTGCACGGCCACCGCCAAAGCCAAAGGTGCGGAAACCCATGGACTCCAGCGCCACGTTGCCGGTGAGGATGAACAGGTCCGCCCAGGAAATGCTCTGCCCGTATTTCTGCTTGATGGGCCAGAGCAGGCGGCGCGATTTGTCGATGTTGACGTTGTCGGGCCAGGAGTTCAGCGGCGCAAACCGCTGCTGGCCGCGCCCGCCACCGCCACGCCCGTCCTGGGTGCGGTAAGTGCCCGCAGCGTGCCAGGCCATGCGCACAAACTGCGGGCCGTAGTGGCCAAAGTCGGCCGGCCACCAGTCCTGGCTGTCGGTCATCAGCTTGACCAGATCGGCCTTGAGCGCCTTGTAGTCCAGCTTCTTGAATGCTTCGGCGTAATCGAAGGTCTCGCCCAGCGGGTTGGACTTGTTGGCGTGCTGGTTCAGCAAATCCACCCGCACTTGCTTGGGCCACCAATCCTTGTTGGTCGTGCCGCCGCCTGCGGCGTGGTGGAAGGGGCATTTGGCTTCGGTGGTCATGGGGAGCTCCTGGGTGTTTTCTTTGGGGGGGCTGGACTGCGGATACATCGTGCCGTAAATCTCTGACACGAGCCATCATGGTAATTAATTACTATGAAAATAAGGACTTAATAAAATTTATGTATCGGATAGGGGTTTTCAAAGATGCCTGCGGCTGAGCCGCTGTGTCAGCTGCGTCGGAGGCCGGTTTTGTGAGCCCTACCGGGCCAGCGGGACTACCTTCCCATGCGGTTCTTTGGGACGCGGTGTACCTTGGGTGTGGTAACAATAGGAACCATACAGCAAGCCCTATTCCAAGGAGTCCACCATGGCAGCAACCGAGAAGGTCAAAGGTCCAGCTTCGTATTTCCCGTCCATCGAGAAAACCTACGGTCAGCCCATGGCGCATTGGTTTGCCTTGGTGCGGCAGCAGCCGGGTCTGAAGCACATGGAGATCGTGAACTGGCTCAAGGCCGAGCACGGCCTGGGCCATGGCCACGCCAATGCGATCGTGGCGTATTGCTTGGCCCAGGCAAAACCATGAGCCAGCCCTCGACATCCGCTGAAGAGACTCGCCTGAAGGCGTTGCCCAAGGCCGAAGTGCATCTGCACCTGGAGGGCTGCTTTGAAGCCGCCCTGATTGCGCAATGGGCGCAGGCCGAGGGCGTGGCCTTGCCCCGCTCGCAAGAGGAATTGTTCAAGTTCTCGGGCCTGGCGGACTTTCTGGGTTTTCTGGATCTGGCCTGCGGCCTGGCCCGCACCCAGGACCGGCTGGTGGAGCTGAGCTACAGCCTCAGCCAGCGGCTGGCGGCCAATGGCACGGGCTATGCCGATGTCATCTTCAACCCCACCCACTGGCATGCATGGCACGGCCGCCTGGGTGCCCTGCTTGATGCCATCCACGCGGGCTTCGCAGCGGCAGAGCAGGACGGCCTACCCGGTGTGGGCCTGTGCGTCAGCCTGCTGCGCACCCAGTCGGCCGATGCCGCCATTGAGCTGGTGGACGCGCTCACCACGCTTCGCCACCCGCGTGTGGTGGCGTTATCGGTAGACGGCAACGAGGCCACCGCTGGTCGCACCGGCCCCCGGTTTGCAGAGGCCTTCCGCAAGGCCGGCAGTGCCGGCCTGCGCCGCACTGTGCATGCGGGCGAGTCCAGCGGCCCCGAGGGTGTGTGGGACGCGTTGAACCTGCTGGGTGCAGACCGCATCGACCACGGCGTGCGCGCCATCGAAGACCCTGCGCTGGTGCAGATGCTGGCCGACCAGCAGATCCCGTTGGGTGTGTGCCCCACGTCAAACCTGGTGCTGGGGGTTTATCCGTCGATTGAGGCGCACCCGATTGAGCGTTTGCGGCAGGCGGGTGTTCGCGTCTCCGTCAATACCGATGACCCGGCGCTGCTGGGTGCGAGTTTGGTGGGGGAGTACGCGCTGTGCCGAAGGGCGTTTGGGTGGACCGATGAGGTGACGCGGGCAGTGGCACACACATCTATTGATGCGAGCTTTGCTAACGACGATTTGAAGGCCACGCTGTTGGATAGGCTCAAGGTGTGGCGAAGCGACATCTAGTGTCAAATTAGGTAACGTCAACTGCGGCTGAAGCGAAGAAATTAACGGAGCTTTCAATGTTCGAACACATCGTTTTACGCCGAGCGGAGCGAGGCTCACCAATTTCAGCTGGGCAAATTGCAGAAGCTCTGCTTTATTACCAGCGATTGCACATCTTTATTGATCGCATGACGCTATTTCAGCTCATCAAACAAATTGGTACTGGTGGGGTTTTGGCTTTGTTGCACCGACCCGAAGTGTCAGCTGTCTATTGCGAAGAGATGTTAGGTACAAGTACCACATCGGTTGGGGTATCTCAGCATCACAACTTTGTAGCTTTTACCCTGTCTGGCAGTAATGACGGAATCCAACTCAAATCGCCTGCAGAACGACTGCAGTACGAGCTGGAGCGCCAAGATGTTAGTAAAGGCGAAGTAAAACGGTTCATCAAACAATTCCTTGAGAGAGTTCCTGTTCGTAAATTTTCGGGAAATCACTTTCTTGAAGGAGGCATTACGGCAGCAGCAATGCGTGACGTACTGGATCTCGACTTTGCAAAACGAGCACTGCGTAATGTTGTCGCCGCAACTGAAGGTGGCTATTCCGTCGGGGATAACTTGAAATTTGAGGTTGTCGATACTGACTTGGGCTTTTACGTCTTTACCGATATCGATCTTCCGTCGATAAATCGGAAGCGTGTGCAGGCCACCCCGCCGGTAGAAGCACTAACAATTGCGCATTTGTTAAGCAATATCTTGGATGCCCGTGCCGACTTAGCTTTGGCCTCGTTTTACGGTGGTGATTTCGTAACTTCGGCGGCAACGTCATCGATTATTCGAGCGAGACACGTGGAGTTTTTGCGGAGGTCAAACATTAACAGTGAGTCACTCCAACATTTTTCCGACATCGTCCTGCCCGACACACCGAGTCTTGCAGAGGTCGTTGACTCGGGAGAGCGTTCGTTCAGTGAGTTTCTAAAGTTGCTTGACCGTGCCGGGCGATTTAAGGATTGGCTGAAAGCGGTGAATCCCGACGAGAACCTAGTGCGAACCTACATGCGAGACATATCTTCTGAGGACTGGATACAGCGCTTACCGGCGAAAAGTATGCGATACGTGCTGACCCAGGCATTAGATGCGACATATCCCGCTGCTGGATTTGTAGCTGGGTTTGTCGACAATTTCTTTGTGGAGAAGCTACTCACTGGGTGGCGTCCCAATCATTTCGTCTCTAGCAAGCTATCTCAGTTTGTGCAAACGGCATAGGCAATGAAACAAGACTTCTTTCGAGGGTTAGGATGTTTCTGATTTGCTATCAAATCATGATCTCCTTGCGCAATGAATACTTAGGTTAGAGGTCAATGAGCTTCATATTCTTTCCGCGAAGGTTCATCAAACCACCCCCGCCCGCTCCAACATCGCATACAGCAGCACATTGCACCCCGCCGTAATGTGCTCAGGCTTCGCATCTTCAATCTCGTTGTGGCTTATCCCGTCCTTGCAGGGAATAAAGATCATGCCGCTGGATGTCAGCTTCGCCATGTACACCGCATCGTGCCCCGCGCCGGAGACGACCGGCATGTTCGAGTAGCCCAGCTTGGCGGCGGCGCGGGCTACGGCGTCTACGCAGTCGGGGTGGAAGCCGATGGCCGAATAGCTGGAAACCATCTCGATTTTTACCTCTACGCCGTGCTCTTGGGCCACGGTGGCGGCGAAGGCTTTGACTTCTGCGGCCATCTGGTCCACCAGGGCATCGGTGCTGTTGCGCAGGTCGATGCTGAACTTCACCCGGCCTGGAATCACGTTGCGGCTGTTGGGGAACACCTGCACCATGCCCACGGTGCCCCGGCCATGGGGCGGGTGGCGGTGGGCTGCGGCCACCACGTCTTGCATGATGCGGGTGGCGGCAAGCATCGCGTCTTTGCGCAGTGCCATGGGCGTGGGGCCGGCGTGGGCTTCCATGCCGGTGACGGTGCAGTCGAACCAGCGGATGCCCAGCACGCCCTGCACCACGCCGATGGTGATGTCATGGTCTTCCAGCACCGGGCCTTGCTCGATGTGGGTCTCAAAGTACGCGCCGATGGGGTGGTCGCCCGGCTCTTGCAGGCCGATGTAGCCGATGCGCTCCAGCTCGCCTTGCACCGTCTTGCCTTCCAGGTCGGTGGCGGCGTAGGCGTGCTCCAGGGTGAAGGCCTTGGCGAACACGCCCGAGCCCATCATCACCGGCACAAAGCGCGAGCCTTCCTCGTTGGTCCAGAACGCGACTTCGATGGGGGCTTCGGTCTCTATCCCGTGGTCGTTCAGGGTGCGCACCACCTCGATGCCCGCCAGCACGCCGTAGTTGCCGTCGAACTTGCCGCCGGTGGGCTGGGTGTCGATGTGGCTGCCGGTCATGATGGGCGGCAGGCTGTTGTTGCGGCCCGGGCGGCGCATGAAGCCGTTGCCGATCTTGTCGATGGTGACCGACATGCCAGCCTCGGTGGCCCAGCGGGTCACCAGGTCGCGGCCTTGTTTGTCCAGGTCGGTGAGGGTGAGGCGGCACACGCCGCCTTTGGGCGTGGCACCGATCTGGGCCAGTTCCATCAGCGAGTCCCACAGGCGCGGGCCGTTGATGCGCAGGGATTCAAGGTTCGGGGTCATGGTGCGTTCCTGTTTCAGCGGGCGACGGGGTGGGGCGCTTGTTGTGCGGTCTTTTTGGCCAGCGCATCGAACTGCGGGCCGAAGGGCGGGCGCTTCACGTATTTGCCGACTCCGCGCTCGGCGCGCAGGTCGCCCGCGGCGTACACCACCTTGCCCTGGCTTAGCGTGTGGCTGGGCACACCGGTGACGGTGCGGCCCTCGAAGATGTTGAAGTCGCCCAGCGACTTTTGCGTTTTCACCGACAGGGTCTTGGTGCCCGCCGGGTCCCACACCACCAGGTCGGCATCGGCCCCGGCCACCACGCAGCCTTTGCGTGGGTAGATGTTGAACAGCTTGGCGGCGTTGGCGGACGTGACGGCCACGAACTCGCTGGGCGTGAGGCGGCCGGTATTCACGCCTTCGTCCCAGATCACGGCCAGGCGCTCTTCCACGCCGCCGCAGCCGTTGGGGATTTTGCTGAAGTCGTCTTTGCCTGCGGCTTTTTGGGCGGCGCAAAAGGTGCAGTGGTCGGTGGCGGTGGTGTGCAGGTGCCCGGCCTGCAGGCCGTGCCACAGTGCGTCCTGGTTGCTCTTGTTGCGAAACGGTGGGCTCATCACGTGGCCTGCGGCGTAGGCGAAATCGGGGCTGCGGTAAACGCTGTCGTCCACCGTCAAATGCCCGGCCAGCACCTCGCCATACACGCGCTGGCCTGCCGCGCGGGCGCGGGCAATGGCCCCAGCCGATTCGGCGCAGGACACATGCACCACGTAGATGGGCACGTTGAGCACGTTGGCGATGGCGATGGCGCGCTGGGCGGCTTCGGCCTCGACGGCGGGCGGGCGCGACAGGGGGTGGGCTTCGGGGCCGAGGATGCCCTTGGCCTTCATGTCGGCCTGCAGCAGGTAGACCAGTTCGCCGTTTTCGGCGTGCACGGTGGGCATGGCACCCAGTTCGAGCGATCGCTTAAAACTGTTCACCAGGGTTTCGTCGTCGCACATGATGGCGTTTTTGTAGGCCATGAAGTGCTTGAAGCTGTTCACGCCCTCGTCCCGCACCAGGGTGCCCATGTCGCGGTGCACGCTCTCGTCCCACCAGGTCACGGCCACGTGGAAGCTGTAGTCGGACGCGGCTTTTTCGGCCCAGCCGCGCCAGGTCTGGTAGGCCTCCATCAGCGGCTGCTTCGGGTTGGGGATGACGAAGTCGATGATGGTGGTGGTGCCGCCGGCCAGGCCCGCCGCCGTGCCGCTGTAGAAGTCGTCCATGGTGGTGGTGCCCATGAACGGCAGCTGCATGTGGGTGTGCGGGTCGATGCCGCCGGGCATCACGTACTGGCCCCCGGCATCCACCACCTGGGCACCGGCGGGGGCAACGAGGTTGTCGCCCACGGCGGCGATCTGGCCGTCGATACACAAAACATCGGCGCGGAAGGCGCGGTCGGCGTTGACGACCGTGCCGCCGCGGATCAAGACACTGGACATGGTTGCTCCTAAAAAAGTAGCTGCTTGTGCTAGATGGATGAGCGTGGGGGCCTGATTTTTTATAAATTCAGGCGCGCAGGGGGTTGTTGGCGTGGGTGGTCCAATCCGCGTGTTTATCGCTCACGACCCTACCTGTGCGCAAGTCTTTTTCGCCGGGCTGCAGGTCGCGCAGATGGATGGTGTCGGGCACGGGGCAGACCAGCACGCACAGGTTGCAGCCCACGCACTCGTCTTCCATCACCTCGAAGTGGCGCACGCCGTCTTTCACCTTGGTAATGGCCTGGTGCGAGGTGTCTTCGCAGGCGATGTGGCAGCGCCCGCAGGAGATGCAGCTGTCCTGGTTGATCACTGCCTTGCTGACGTGGTTCAGGTTCAGGTTGCGCCACTCGGTCACCTTGGGCACGGCGCGGCCCCGGAAGTCGTCCAGGCTGGTGAAGCCCTTGCTGTCCATGTAGTCCGACAGGCCCGATGTCATCTCCTGCACGATCTTGAAGCCGAAGACCATGGCGGCGGTGCACACCTGCACCGTGCCCGCGCCCAGGGCGATGAAGTCCAGCGCGTCGCGCCAGTTGCCCACGCCGCCAATGCCGCTGATGGGCAGGCCTGCGGTGAGGGGGTCGCGGGCGATCTCGGCCACCATGTTCAGGGCGATGGGTTTGACCGCCGGGCCGCAGTAGCCGCCGTGCGAGCCCATGCCGCCGGTGCTGGGGCTCATCAGCAGGGTGTCGGGGTCGACACCGATGATGGAGTTGATGGTGTTGATCAGCGACACCGCGTCGGCCCCGCCGCGTTGGGCGGCGCGGGCGGGCAGGCGCACGTCGGTGATATTGGGCGTGAGCTTCACGATCACCGGCAGTTTGCTGTACTGCTTGCACCAGGCCGTGACCATCTCGATGTACTCGGGCACCTGGCCTACGGCCGCGCCCATGCCGCGCTCGCTCATGCCGTGCGGGCAGC
This sequence comes from Comamonadaceae bacterium OS-1, assembly GCA_027923965.1. Taxonomy (NCBI): domain Bacteria; kingdom Pseudomonadati; phylum Pseudomonadota; class Betaproteobacteria; order Burkholderiales; family Comamonadaceae; species Comamonadaceae bacterium OS-1. The sequence goes on along the minus strand of AP026969.1, from coordinate 4,096,200 downwards.
CGAAGTTCAGCTCGATGGCATCGGCACCGGTGTCTTCCACGCGCGGCAGGATGGCTTTCCAGGCCTCTTCCACGCAGGGCACCATCAGCGAGACGACCATGGCGCGGTCGGGCCACAGGCGTTTCACCTCGGTGATCTCGCGTAAGTTGAGTTCCAGGTCCCGGTCGGTGATGAGTTCGATGTTGTTGAAGCCCAGCACCCGGCGGTCGTTGGACAGCAGCGCGCCGTAGCGCGGGCCGTTCACATTGACGACAGGCGGCCCGGCCTCGCCCAGCGTCTTCCAGACTACGCCGCCCCAGCCCGCCTCGAAGGCGCGGTGGACGTTGTAGGCCTTGTCGGTGGGCGGCGCAGAGGCCAGCCAGAAGGGGTTGGGGGTTTTGACCCCGGCGAAGACGGTGGACAGATCAGCCATGGCTCAGTTCCTTGTGGATGGATTCAGCAGCGCGTTTGCCGTGCTCCACGGCTTCCACGGTGAGGTCGCGGCCCCCGGCGCGGCAGTCGCCGCCTGCCCAGACCTTGGCGAGGTTGGTGGCACCGTCTGCGGTGGTGACGATGCGCCCGCCTTGCAGCACCAGGCCGGTGCCCTGCAGCGGGCTGTCGTCCAGCTTCTGGCCGATGGCCTTGAACACCATGTCGGCGGGGAAAGTCAGCTCGCGGCCCGTGGGCTGCACGTGGCCGTCTACCAGCGCCTGCTGGGCGAAGCGCACGCCGGTGGCGTGGCCCTCCGCGCCCACAATCTCCACCGGGGCCATCCACTGGTGCAGCACCACGCCGTGGGTTAGCGCCCACTCTTGCTCGGCAGCAGATGCGCCCATGGTTTCCACACCCCGGCGGTACACCATGTGCACCACCTTGGCCCCCAGCAGCTTGGCCTGCACGGCGGCATCCACGGCGGTCATGCCGCCGCCGATCACCACCACGTGGTGGCCGATGGGCACGGTGGCTACATCCTCGGCCTGGCGCAGTTCGGCGATGAAGTCCACCGCGTTGCCCACCCCGGCCAGGTCTTCACCCGGCAGGCCCAGCGCCTGCACCTTGGACAGGCCCAGGCCCAGAAACACCGCGTCGAATTCGGTTTGCAGCGTGTCCAGCGAGGCCGCACCGGCAAAGCGCCAGCCGTGCTGGATGCGGATGCCGCCGATGTCCAGCAGCCACTGCACTTCGCGCTGGGCGAAGTCGTCCACGGTTTTGTAGGTGGCCAGGCCGTATTCGTTCAGGCCGCCCGCCTTGGGCTGGGCATCGAAGATCACTACGTCGTTGCCCAGGCGTGCCAGGCGGTGCGCACAGGCCAGGCCCGCCGGGCCGGAGCCGACCACGGCTATGCGCTTGCCGGTGGGGGCGGCGCGGGTGAACACCTGGGGCTGCGGGCTGGCCATCAGCGCGTCCACCGCAAAGCGCTGCAGGCGGCCAATGGGGATGGGCGTGTCGGTCTGGGTGTTGCGCACGCAGGCCTGCTCGCACAGCACCTCGGTGGGGCAGACCCGGGCGCACATGCCGCCCAGCGGGTTGGACTCCAGGATGGTGCGGGCCGCGCCGCGCAGGTTGCCGTCGGCAATGCGCTTGATGAAGCTGGGCACATCGATGTCGGTGGGGCAGGCGGTCTGGCAGGGCGCGTCAAAGCAGTACAGGCAGCGCTCGGATTCGAGCATGGCCTGCGATGCGTTCAGCGGCGGGGTGGCATCGGCAAAGTGCTGCGCGTACTGGGCGGCACTGAGGCGGCCGGCGCGGATGTCCGGGGGGGAGGTGGCGGGCACGGTAACTCCTGTGGCTGGGGCATTCGGGCCCTGGCACTGCACCAAAGTGCGGCACGCGGGGCCCGGCGTTGGCTGGGGATGTTCAAAAACCAATAAATCCTGACCAAACGGTCAAGAAGTGCAAACGATATAGCAACCACCGTGCCAGACCCATAGGGAATCTACCGGGGTGGCCCGTGCATTGCTCTGTGTTCCTGCGCACAGACAATCGGGCCTGTCTGCACATAGACTTGCGCATGGACTTTTTTACCGCTGTATTTCGCCCCTTCGCCCTGTTCGAGAGTTTCTGGACCCTGCCCCAGGAGGACTACGGTGCTATCCGGGGCTCGCGCGCCTATGTGTGCCAGTGTGGCCGCCCGGTGTTCTTTCGCAACAGCGAATGCCTGGCCTGCCACACGCCGCTGGGTTTTGTGACCCACACCTCCCGCCTGGAACCCCTGGCCGCCGTAGCGGACCAGCCCGACCTGTGGACGCTGTGGAAGGCCCCCGACGGCCCCCGTTACCGGCGCTGTGCCAACCTGCACGCCATTGGCTGCAACTGGCTGCTGTCCGGCGAGGCCAACGCCGGTGCGGTGTGCCTGGCCTGTAGCCTGAACCGCACCGTCTCCGACCCCACCGTGCCCGAGAACCTGGCCGCCTGGCGGGCCTTGGAAATCGCCAAGCGCCACCTGGTGGCCCAGCTGATGGTGATGGGTCTGCCGGTGGAGCCGCGCCTGGCGCACCAGCCCGAAGTGCTGGGCCTGGCCTTCGACTTCTTGCGCCCGGCCCCCGACAAACCGGTGCTCACCGGCCACGACCACGGCCTGATCACCCTGAACATGGACGAGGCCGACGATGCCCGCCGCGAGCAGGTGCGCACGCAGATGGGCGAGTCCTACCGCACGCTGCTGGGGCACTTCCGCCACGAGGTGGGGCACTACTACTGGGACCGGCTGGTGGTGGATACCCCCTGGCTGAACGACTACCGTGCCCTGTTTGGCGACGAGCGTGCCGACTACGCCGCCGCCCTCAAGCACCATTACGAAGAAGGCCCGCCCGCCGACTGGGCGCAGCGCTATGTGAGCACCTACGCCAGCACCCATCCCTGGGAAGACTGGGCCGAAACCTGGGCCCACTACCTGCACATGGTGGACACCCTGGGCACCGCCATGCGCTTTGGCCTGGATGCCGAGGACGTGGAGCTGCCCTACGCCCCCTTCACCCGCGAAGCCCTGTGGCGGCCCGACGACCCCAGCGCCGACAGCTTCCTGAAAATCGCCAACGCCTGGGTCGAGCTGACCGGCGTGCTCAACGAGATGTCGCGCAGCATGGGCGAGCACGACTTCTACCCCTTTGTGCTCACCACCCCGGTGGTGGCCAAGCTGCAGTTCATCCACTGCGTGGTGCTGCAGGCGCGACAGCTTTAAAAATTTTATATAAAAAGTGCCTTTCACGCTTATGCTTACAGCGTAAGCAGCTCTGTAAAGCATAGCAAAAGAACGGACGTCGTGCACCGGTGGGGGCGGTGGCTTAGCAGGTTTAAATGCGCCACAATGTGTTTTTTTGTAAGCGCATTGTGATGTCGTTGATCCCCCTCCTATGACCCGAAGCAGCAAACTCCTGGCCCTGTTGGTGGCCGTGCTGGTGTCTGTGTACGCGGCCATTGCGGTCTTTCAGTACTACCAGCAAGAGGGCTTGAACCAGGTCAGCCGCCGCACCGACCGCGATGTGGTGTGGAACGTGGTGCAGTTGGAGGTGGAGTACTTCCGCCTGGCCGGGGCGCTGGATGCCCGCCTGCTGGGTTCCGAGACCCTGAGCACCGAAGACCTGCAACTGCGCTACGACCTGTTTTACAGCCGGGTGGCCGCGCTGGACCTGGGCCAGTCGGCGATCCTGTTGCACGACCAAACGTTGCTCAAATCGGTGCGCATGGCGATCCGGGAGTTTCTGGTGGTGGCCGACCCGGTGTTTGACCGCGATGCCGCCCACCCGCCCACCCCGGACCAATTGCGCATGGTGCAGGCGCGGTTGGCCGAGCTGCGCGACCCCATCCGGGGCCTGTCGCTGGAGTCCAGCCAGTCCTCGTCGGCCATGGTGGACCGGCGCACCGTCGAGGTGCAGCGCCAGGTGGCCACCACCCGCTGGCTGACCATCTTCCAGGGCCTGCTGACGCTGGGCCTGGTGGTGGCCTTGTACCTGCAATACCGCCAGCGCGAAGCCGCCGGGGCCCAGGCCCAGGCCCAGCAACTGCGCCTGCTGGAGGCCGGTGCCAAACTGGAGACCGAGGCGGTGCAGCGTGCCGCGCAGGATGACCTTTCCGAAATCACTTCGGCCCTGCCCCTGGTGGTGTACCGGCTGCAGCGCTACCCCGATGGCCGCAGCCGCTACACCTACATCAGCACCCGGGTGGAAGAAATTTTGGGCATCTCTGCCACGGCCGTGTTGCAGGACTTTCGTGCCATGGATGCCCCGGTGCACGAGGACGACCGGGCCGATATGCTGCGCACCTCGGCCGAGGCGCTGCAGGCCATGCAGGTGTTTGCCTGCGACTTCCGCATCCGCCGCCCGGATGGCCAGGTGCACTGGGTGCACTGCGCGTCGGTGCCGCGGGCGCTGCCCGATGGCTCGGTGCTGTCTACCGGCTACCTGCAGGTGATCGACGGCATCAAGGAGCGTGAAAACCGCCTGCACGAAGTCACGCAGCAGCAGCAGGTGATCTTTGACAACATCCCCTCGGGTCTGATCTTTTGGGCCGACGGGCAGATCCGCCAGTGCAATGCCGGGTTTGCGGCCATCGTTGGTCTGCCTGGGCTGAACCTGCAAGACGGCGTGCTGCGCACCTTCGCCATGCTGTTTCCCACGCCCCAAGACCACATGGCTTTCCATGCCGGTGTAGATACCGCGCTTGGCCAGGGTCAGCGCGTGGTGCAGGAGTGCAGCTTGCGCCGTGCCGACGGCAGCCGGTTTGATGGCCGCCTGGTGGGCCAGCGCCTGGCGGTGGCCGCCTTCGAAGAGGCCGCCATCTGGGTGCTGGAAGACATCAGCGAGCGCAAACACGCCGAAGCCGAACTGCGCCGGGCCAAAGACCTGGCCGAAGAAGCCAACCGCTTCAAAACCGACTTCCTGGCCAACATGAGCCACGAAATCCGCACCCCCATGAACGCCATCATCGGCATGTCCTACCTGGCCCTCAAAACCGAGCTCAACCCGCGCCAGCGCGACTACGTGGCCAAGATCCGCCAGTCCGGCCAGCACCTGCTGGGCGTGATCAACGACATCCTGGACTTCTCCAAGGTCGAAGCCGGCAAGCTGTCCATCGAAAGCCTGCCCTTCGCGCTGGACAAACTGCTGGAAAACGTGGCCAACGTGGTCGCCGAGAAAGCCGCCGCCAAAGGTCTGGAACTGGTCTGCGACGTGGCCCCCGAAGTCCCGCAAAGCCTGCGCGGCGACCCGCTGCGCCTGGGCCAGGTTCTCATCAACTTCGCCAACAACGCCATCAAATTCACCGAACGCGGCGAAATCAGCATGGCCGTGCGCCTGCAGGCGGGCTCCGACGACAGCGCCCTGCTGCGCTTTGAAGTGCGCGACACCGGCATCGGCCTGACCGAAGAACAAATCGGCCGCCTGTTCCAAAGCTTCCAACAGGCCGACAGCTCCATCACCCGCAAATACGGCGGCACCGGGCTGGGCCTGGCCATCAGCAAAGCCCTGGCCGAAGCCATGGGCGGCAGCGTGGGGGTGCAAAGCAGCTACGGCCAAGGCTCCTGCTTCTGGTTCACCGCGCAGCTCGGCCTGGGCGAGGCCATCCAGCGCCCGGCCCTGGCCGACCTGGACATGCGGGGCAAGCGCGTGCTGGTGGTGGACGACAACGCCCACGCCGCCCTGGTGCTGGTCGACATGCTGCGCAGCATGGGCTTTGAAGTGGCCTCGGTCGATTCAGGGGCCAAAGCCGTGGCGGCGGTGCGCGCCGCCGCCGCCGGGGGCTACCCGTTTGACATCACCATGCTGGACTGGCAGATGCCGGGCATGGACGGTCTGCAGACCGCGCACGCCATCACCGCGCTGGGGCTGCAGCCCGCGCCGAAGCCGATCCTGGTGACGGCGTACGGGCGCGAAGAAGTGGTGCAGGGGGCGCAGGCCGCGGGCATTCAGGATCTGCTGGTCAAGCCGGTGAACGCCTCGCTGCTGTTCAACACCATGCTGGCGGCCATAGGCCGGGGCACCGCGCCCGGCGCGGCGGCGGGTGCGAGCGAGGCTTCGGCGCTGGAGGCCATGGTGCCGCTCAGCGGTGCGCGCATCCTGCTGGTGGAAGACAACGAGCTCAACCAACAAGTCGCTTGCGAGCTGCTGTTCGAGGCGGGTTGCGTGGTCGAGATTGCCGACAATGGCGAGATCGCCGTGGACATGGTGGCCAAGAGCCATCTGCACACCGGCGCAGGTTACGACCTGGTGCTGATGGATATGCAGATGCCGGTGATGGACGGGGTGACCGCCACCCGCCTGCTGCGCCAGGACCGTCGTAACGCAGACCTGCCCATCGTCGCCATGACCGCCAACGCCATGGCCGCGGACCGCCAGCGCTGCCTGGATGCGGGCATGAACGACTTTGTCACCAAACCCATCGAACCCGAGGCGTTGTGGCGGGCCCTGGCCCAGTGGATCGCGCCCCACAGCGGCCTGGGCGGGGTGCCGCACGCCGGTACCGCCTCCAATCCCGCCAAAGCCCCGCACACCGAGGCCACCATGGATGGCCTGCGCCGCATTCCCGGCCTGGACGTGGCCCAGGGCCTGCGCCGCATCATGGGCAAGCAGCCGCTGTACCAGGATATGTTGCGCAAGTTTGCCGCCGGGCAGGCCAGTGCCGTGGCCGACCTGCTGCACAGCCTGGACAGCGGCGACCCCACCAGCGCCGAGCGCACCGCCCACACCCTGAAGGGCGTGGCGGGCAACATCGGTGCCAGCCTGCTGCAGGCCAGCGCCGCCCAACTGGAGCGCGCCATCCACCTGCAAGAGCCGTTGCACGAGATACAGGCCCAGGCCGAACGCACGGCCCAACTGCTGGGCCCGCTGGTGGTTGCCATCGACCGGCAGCTGCCTGCGCCCATCGCGGTGGTGGAGGCCGCCGGTTCCTTTGATGTGGCCCAGGCCGATGCCATCTGCACCCGGCTGGCCGACCTGCTGCGCGAAGACGATGCGGAATCCATCGAGCTGCTGCAAGAGCACGCCTCGCTGCTCCAGCAGGCGCTGCACGGCACTTACGCCGAGATCGAGACGGCGGTGGCGCAGTACGACTTTGAAACCGCACTGGAACGGCTGGAGCAGGCGCGGTAAACACGCCATCCTGGACCGTCCCATTGCGGCCGACCTGGCTCCTGGAGGCCTATTTGCCGCCCAGGCCCAGCTGGTTCATGAAGTCCTGGTTGTCCCAGAACAGCCATTCATGGTCCATGGTGCCGTTCTTCCAGTGGCCGATGGTGGCCATGCCGATGGCGAAGCGCTTGCCGGTGGGCGGGATCGACTTGCCGTCGGGCAGCGGCATGGGTTGGGTGAAGGTGCCGGTCATCACGCCGGTGACCGTGGTCCATGTGCCCGAGCCGAAGCGGATGGGGTGCGTCTTGATGGCGATGTCGGGCGCAAACACGAACATCGCTTTCAGGTCGTCGATGTGTTTGTCGATGCCCCGCGTCTCGTGGCCATCGGGCCAGGTCACGACGATGTCCTTGGCGTGGCTTTCGCGCAGGCGGTCCCACTTCTGGTTGCTGAAAACATCGAAATCGAGGGTGTCGAAGGTCTTCAGCTTCTTTTCTACGCTGGGTGCCTGGTGCTCATGGGCGGGCGGCGGCGTGGTGGGGTTTTCGGCGGGCGTTTGTGCGCTGGCGCTGAGGGCGGCAAAGGCCAGGCCGGCGAGTGCGGTGGTGGCAATGGTACGGATGGTCATAGTGTGCTTTCGATGCATGGGTTAAAAGGTCTTCAGGCTTTGTGGATCCAGGTCGGCGCGATCGCCGTGCCCAGGCCTGCGCCGTAGCCCAGGTAAATGTTCAAACCGGCCAGCGGTTCGAGGTAGCGCGCGTTGCGCAGGCCACCGGCATCCACCACCTCGAAACCCATGCTTTGGGCCAGTGCGGTGGCGGTCTGCTTGGCGCGGGTGCTGTCGCTGGCAACGAACACACTGACCTTTTGGCCGTTGCCGAAATCGGCACCTTCGGCCAGTACCTGGGCAAACACGGTGTTGAAGCCTTTGACCACTTCGGCACCCGGCACGGCCTTGGCGATTTCTTCGGAAGCCGACGTGTCGTAGCCCAGGGTCAAGCCCATGTAGTCGGGTGTCAGGGGGTTGGTGATGTCAATCACCACCTTGCCTTGCAGATCGCCCACGGCCCGCAAGGCGCTGGTGGCATCGGCGTAGCCGGTGGCCAGCACGATGGCATCCGCATCGGCGGCAGCACCCGCCGTGGCAACGGCCCGGGCACCGGGGTGGTTGGCGGCCACCAGCGCGGCCCGGGCTGCATCGCGGGCCGTTACGCTGACCTGGTGGCCCGCACGGACGAGTTGTTTGACGAAGGCCGAGCCCATATTGCCGGCACCAATAACAGTTACTTTCATGGTTTTCTCCTAGTGATTACAGCGAAACGCTGCGGTGGAGTGAACTGTAAAAGGCCCGGTTTAAAAGATAAACGGCTATTCATTGCACACATAATCCCGAATATCGGCACAATTGGGCCATGGACAAATTCCAGGAAATGCGCGCTTTCGCCCACGTGGTCCACGAGGGCAGCTTTGTGCGTGCGGCGGACGCCTTGGATCTTTCCAAGACGGCGGTGTCCCGGTTGGTGGGCGATCTGGAGGCCCGCCTGGGCACGCGCCTGCTGCAGCGGACCACCCGCAAGCTCTCCCTGACGCAAGAAGGTGAGGTTTTCTACGAGCGCTGCAAGGAACTGCTGGACGGCATCGAAGAAGCCGAGGCCGAGCTCAGCACGCACACCGGCGAGGCCATTGGCCAGCTGCGCGTCAACGCGCCGGTCAGTTTCGGCATGGTGCACCTGTCCCCCCTGTGGCCGCAATTCATGGCCTTGCACCCGAAGGTGGTGCTGGAGGTGTCGCTGGCCGACCGCATGGTGGATTTGGTGGAGGAGGGCTACGACCTGGCGGTGCGCATCGCCAGGCTGCCGAGTTCATCTCTGGTCAGCCGTTCTCTCACCTCCACACGCCTGGTGGTGTGCGCCTCCCCCGAATACCTGCGGCGCCAGGGCACGCCGACCCATCCATCCGAAATTGCGCACCACGCCGTCATCACCTACACCTTGCTGGCCTCGGGCGACTACTGGGAGTTCGAGGGGCCGCAGGGCCCGGTCAAGGTCAAGGTGCAGCCGCGCATGCGCACCAACAGCGGCGACACCTGCTGCGCTGCAGCCCTGGGGCACCAGGGCATCGTGCTGCAGCCCGCATTCATGGTCGAGACGCATCTGGCCTCGGGTGCGCTGGTCGAGGTGCTGCCGCAATACCGCGCGGTCGAACTAGGGGTCTATGCCCTGTACCCGAGCCGCAAGCACCTCACCCCTAAAGTGCGGGCTTTGGTGGACTTTCTGGTCGAGGCGTTTCGCGGGCGTTCCTGGGGGGCTTGAGGCGGCAGCCATCCAGGTCGAAGGGGGTGCCCATTAAACCCCTGGGGCCACCCCAATCACCCCACCACCCAGGCACACCTCCCCGTCATACACCACCGCCGACTGCCCCGGTGTCACGGCCCACTGCGCGTCCGGGAAGTCCAGGCGGAAGCCGCTTTCTGCTGCTGCCAGGGTGCACGGCGCATCGGCCTGCCGGTAGCGGCTTTTGGCGGCATAGGTGCCGGGGGCGGGCGCATGGCCCGCCACCCAGCTCACGTCGTCGGCCACCAGGGTGTGCGACTGCAGCCAGGGATGGTCGTGGCCTTGCACCACCCACAGGGTGTTGCGTTCCATGTCCTTGCGGGCCACGAACCAGGGCGCGTGCTCGCCGCCGCCGCGCTGTGCGCCTTTTTCCTTGATGCCGCCGATGCCCAGGCCCTGGCGCTGGCCCAGGGTGTAGAAGCTCAGGCCCACGTGCTTGCCCAGCACCCGGCCTTTTTCGTCCTTGATGGGGCCGGGCTCCTTGGCGATGTAGCGGTTCAGAAAATCGCGGAACGGGCGCTCGCCGATGAAGCAGATGCCGGTGGAGTCCTTCTTGGCCGCGTTGGGCAGCGCCATCTCGGACGCGATGCGGCGCACCTCGGTCTTGTGCAGCTCGCCCACCGGGAACAGGGTTTTGCCCAGCTGCGCCTGGTTCAGGCGGTGCAGGAAGTAGCTTTGGTCCTTGCTGGGATCCAGCCCCTTGAGGAGCTGGAACTGGCCATTCATTTCGCGCACCCGGGCGTAGTGGCCGGTGGCGATTTTCTCCGCACCCAGGCGGATGGCGTGGTCCAGAAAGGCCTTGAACTTGATCTCGGCGTTGCACAGGATGTCGGGGTTGGGCGTGCGGCCCGCCTGGTATTCGCGCAGAAACTCGGCAAACACCCGGTCTTTGTACTCGGCGGCGAAGTTGACGTGCTCGATCTCGATGCCGATCACGTCGGCCACGGCGGCGGCATCCACGAAGTCGATGTTGCTGGAGCAGTACGCGCTGTCGTCGTCGTCCTCCCAGTTTTTCATGAAGATACCGATGACCTCATAGCCCTGTTGCTTGAGCAGATAGGCGCTGACGGCCGAATCCACCCCGCCGCTCAACCCGACCACGACCCGTTGTTTGCTGTGTGTTCCCATGCCCCGATTGTAAAAACCTGGCCGCGTTGCTGTGTTTGCTCTTATTTTCGATGTTAAAAATGAGAGCTGCTTGCGCTTATTGAATAAGCACCGGATGCCAATTCAATGCTAGAAAAATGGCCTTAAAACTTAAAGTCTATGGGGCGGTGTACACCAGGTCCAGCGGGAACCGCCGCCCGGCCAGGTAATCCTCTATGCCGCGCAGCAGCATGGGGCTGCGGTGCCGGTGGGTACTGGCGCGGATCTCGGCGGGGGTCATCCACAGGGTGCGTTTGATGCCGTGGTCCAGTCGCCTGTCGGGGTGAAAGTCGCCCAGCGTGCCGCAAAAGGCAAAGCGCAGGTAGGTGGTGTCGCCCAGAGCGGCCTGGTACACGCCGACCAGCGCGGTGGGGGTGAAGGTGTAGGCGGCTTCTTCCAGGGTTTCGCGGGCGCAGGCCTGGGCCAGGGATTCGCCGGGCTCCAGGTGCCCCGCGGGGTTGTTCAGCCGCAGCCCCTCGGGCGTGTGTTCCTCGACCAGCAGGAACCGGCCCTCGTGCTCCACCACGGCAGCCACCGTGACGCTGGGTTTCCATCGATGCTTCATGCCCGCATTATGGAGAAGGTCTTGGCTCTGTCGCCCAGGCGTTTGTGGGCGGAAGGGGCCTGGGTAAAGTCAGTTAAGCTTGGAAGGCAAAGATTCCGATTTTTCAAGCCAAAAGTCGCACATTTTCAAGAATATTTAAAACCATCGAGGAGACCCCATGCTGATTGGTGTGCCGCTAGAGACGGCGACCGGTGAAACCCGCGTCGCAGTCACCCCCGAAACCGCCAAAAAGCTGGCAGCCCAGGGCCATACGGTCCGCATCCAATCGGGGGCTGGCGTTGCCGCCAGTGCCACCGACGCGGCCTACACGGCAGCCGGTGCCGAGATCACCGATGCCGCAGGCGCTTTGGCCTGCGACCTGGTGCTCAAGGTGCGCAACCCGTCGGATGCAGAGGCTGCGCAGATGCGCCCCGGCACCACCCTGGTGGGCATGCTCAACCCCTTTGATGCCGAGGGCCTGCAACGCCTGGCCACGGCGGGCCTGACCAGCTTTGCGCTGGAAGCCGCCCCCCGCACCAGCCGCGCCCAGAGCATGGACGTGCTCTCCAGCCAGGCCAACATCGCCGGGTACAAGGCGGTGATGATGGCCGCCGACAAATACCAGCGCTTCTTCCCCATGCTGATGACCGCTGCGGGCACCGTCAAGGCCGCCCGCGTGGTGATTCTGGGCGTGGGTGTGGCGGGCCTGCAGGCCATTGCCACCGCCAAGCGCCTGGGCGCGGTGATCGAAGCATCCGACGTGCGCCCCAGCGTCAAGGAGCAGGTCGAGTCGCTGGGCGGCAAGTTCATCGAGGTGTCGTACGACACACCCGAAGAAAAGGAAGCCGCCGTGGGCGTGGGGGGCTACGCCAAGCCCATGCCGCCGAGCTGGCTGGCTCGCCAGCAGGTGGAAGTGGCCAAGCGCGTGGCCCAGGCCGATGTGGTGATCTCCACCGCGCTCATCCCTGGTCGCGCCGCGCCCACGCTGATCACGGAAGACATGGTCAAAAGCATGAAGCCCGGCTCGGTGATCGTGGACATCGCCGCAGGCAAGGGCCCGAACGGCGGCGGCAATTGCCCGCTGTCCGAGGCCGACAAAACCGTGGTTAAACATGGCGTGACGCTGATTGGCGAAACCAACCTGCCCGCGCTGGTGGCCGCCGATGCGTCCGCCCTGTACGCCCGCAACATCCTCGACTTTTTGAAGCTGGTGCTGACCAAAGAAGGCACGCTGAACGTGGACATGGCCGACGACATCGTGGCCGCCTGCCTCGTCACCCAGGCCGGTGCTGTCACGCGCAAATAAGCCCCACACAAGGAAACCACACCATGGACATACTTTCCCCCACGGTCACCAACCTGATCATTTTTGTGCTGGCCATCTACGTGGGTTACCACGTGGTCTGGACCGTCACGCCTGCACTGCACACGCCGCTGATGGCGGTGACCAACGCCATCTCGGCCATCGTCATCATCGGGGCCATGCTGGCCGCCGCTTTAACCGAAACCACGCTGGGCAAAACCATGGGCGTGCTGGCCGTGGCGCTGGCTGCCGTCAATGTGTTCGGTGGCTTCATGGTCACCCGGCGCATGCTGGAGATGTTCAAGAAGAAAGAGAAAAAGACTCCCGCGAAGGAAGCCAAATGAGCCTTAACCTCGTCACACTTTTGTATTTGTTCGCCAGCGTCTGCTTCATCCAGGCGCTCAAGGGCTTGAGCCATCCCACCACCTCGATCCGGGGCAACTTCTTCGGCATGCTGGGCATGGCGGTGGCGGTGGTTACCACCATTGCGCTGATCTTCAAGCTGGCAGGCCAGATGGGACAGAACGGCATGGAGGGCATGGCCTGGGTACTGGGCGCGCTGCTGGTCGGAGGCTCGGTGGGCACCATCATGGCCAAGCGGGTCGAGATGACCAAGATGCCCGAGCTGGTGGCCTTCATGCACAGCATGATCGGCCTGGCCGCGGTGTTCATCGCCGTGGCGGCCGTGGCCGAACCCTGGGCGTTCGCGATTGCCGCCAAGGGCATGGCCATTCCCGGCGGCAACCGGATCGAGCTGGCGCTGGGTGCCTTCATCGGCGCGGTCACCTTCAGCGGCTCGGTGATTGCGTTTGGCAAGCTGTCGGGCAAGTACAAGTTCCGCCTGTTCCAGGGCACGCCGGTGAGCTTTCCCGGCCAGCACAAGCTGAACCTGGTGCTGGGCCTGGCGGCGGTGTTCTTTGTGTTTGGCTTCTGGCATTCGCAGAGCTGGACCGACATGTGCCTGGTGATTGGGCTGGGCTTTGCCCTGGGGGTGCTGCTGATCATCCCGATCGGTGGGGCCGACATGCCGGTGGTGGTGTCCATGCTGAACAGCTACTCGGGCTGGGCGGCGGCGGGCATCGGCTTCAGCCTGAACAACAGCATGCTGATCATTGCCGGGTCGCTGGTGGGCAGCTCTGGTGCCATCCTGAGCTACATCATGTGCAAGGCCATGAACCGATCGTTCTTCAACGTGATCGGTGGCGGCTTTGGCGGTGATGCCACGGCCGCAGCAGCGGGTTCTGCCGTGCAGCGCGCGGTCAAGAGCGGCAGCGCCGACGACGCGGCCTTTGTGCTGGGCAATGCCGAAACCGTGGTCATCGTGCCCGGCTACGGCCTGGCCGTGGCGCGCGCCCAGCATGCGGTGAAAGAGCTGGCGCAAAAGCTCACCGACAAGGGCATCATCGTCAAGTACGCCATCCACCCGGTGGCCGGACGCATGCCGGGCCACATGAACGTGCTGCTGGCCGAGGCCGAGGTGCCTTATGACCAGGTGTTTGAAATGGAAGACATCAATGGCGAATTCGGCCAGGTCGATGTGGCCATCATCCTGGGCGCGAACGACGTGGTAAACCCCGCCGCGCACGTCAAGGGCAGCCCCATCTACGGCATGCCCATCCTGGAGGCCTACAAGGCCAAGACCATCATCGTCAACAAGCGCAGCATGGCCGCAGGCTACGCCGGGCTGGACAACGAGCTGTTCTACATGGACAAGACCATGATGGTCTTCGGCGATGCCAAAAAGGTTGTCGAAGACATGGGCAAGGCGATTGAGTAGCCGTGTGGAGAACCCTGTTATGACCGAGCGCATCTGGCTCAGCAGCTACCCCCCGGGCGTGCCCGCGGACATCGACCCGTCGCGCTACGCGTCGCTGCAGGCGCTGTTGGAAGAAAGCTTTCAGAAGTATGCCGACCGCACTGCCTACAGCTTCATGGGCAAGGACCTGCGCTACGGTGAGGCCGACACGCTGAGCCGCCAGTTTGCCGCCTACCTGCAAAGCCTGGGCCTGGCCAAGGGCGACCGCGTGGCGGTGATGATGCCCAATGTGCCGCAGTACCCGGTGGCGGTGGCTGCCTTGCTCCGCGCCGGGCTGGTGCTGGTCAATGTGAACCCGCTGTACACCCCGCGCGAGCTGGAGCACCAGTTGAAAGACTCGGGGGCCAAGGCCATCGTGATTCTGGAAAACTTCTGTGCCACCTTGCAGCAATGCCTGGCCAACACGCCCGTCAAGCACATCGTGCTGTGCGCCATGGGCGATCAGCTCGGGCTGCTCAAGGGCGCGCTGGTCAACTACGTGGTGCGCAAGGTCAAGAAGCTGGTGCCGCCCTTCCAGTTGCCCGGCGCGGTGCGCTTCAACACGGCGCTGGCGCGGGGCCGACGTGGCGTGTTCACGCCGGTACCGGTGCAGCCGGACGACATCGCCGTGCTGCAGTACACCGGCGGCACCACCGGTGTCTCCAAAGGGGCCGTGCTGCTGCACCGCAACGTGATCGCCAACGTGCTGCAGTCCGAGGCCTGGAACCAGCCGGTGATGGACAAGGTGCCCAAAGGCGAGCAGCCCACCAGCGTGTGCGCGCTGCCGCTGTACCACATCTTCGCCTTCACCGTGGGCATGATGCTGTCCATGCGCACCGGCGGCAAGCTGATCCTGATCCCCAATCCGCGCGACTTGAAGGCCGTGTTGAAAGAACTGTCCCAGCACCGCATTCACAGCCTGCCTGCGGTCAACACGCTGTTCAACGGCCTGGCCAACCACCCCGATTTCAAGACCGTGGACTGGAGCCACCTGAAGGTGTCTATCGGCGGCGGCATGGCGGTGCAGGCCGCCGTGGCCAAGCTGTGGCTGGAGAAAACCGGCTGCCCGATCTGTGAGGGCTACGGCCTGAGCGAAACCTCGCCCACCGCCAGCTGCAACCCGCCCACGCGTACCGACTACACCGGCACCATCGGCGTGCCGCTGTCCAGCACCTATTTCAAGCTGCTGGACGATGCAGGCGCAGAAGTGCCCATGGGCCAGCCCGGCGAAATCGCCATCAAGGGCCCGCAGGTGATGGCGGGCTATTGGCTGCGCCCGGATGAAACCGCCCAGGCCATGACAGCCGACGGCTACTTCAAGACCGGCGACATCGGCACCATGGACGCGATGGGGTATTTCAAGATCGTGGACCGCAAGAAAGACATGGTGCTGGTCAGCGGCTTCAACGTCTACCCGAACGAGATCGAAGACGTGGTGGCCGCCATGCCTGGCGTGCTGGAATGCGCCTGCGTGGGCGTGCCGGACGAGAAAACCGGCGAAGCGGTGAAGGTGGTGATCGTCAAGAAAGACCCGGCCCTGACCGAGGAGCAGGTGCGCGCCTACTGCAAGGCCAACCTCACCGGCTACAAGCAGCCCCGCGTGGTGGAGTTCCGCGCCGACTTGCCGAAAACCCCGGTGGGCAAAATCCTGCGTCGAGAACTGCGCACCAAGGCATGAACTTGGCGATTTTGAGTGCCCTGGCCGAAGAACAGCAGGGCATTTACGAGCAACTGGAGCAACCCCGTCGCGTGCAGCACGCCGGGCGCAGCTTCGGCCTGGGCCTGTGGCACGGCCAGCCGGTGGTGCTGGCGCTGTCGCGCATCGGCAAGGTGGCGGCGGCTACCACGGCCACGGCCTTGATCGAGAAGTTTGGTGCCAGCCGCATCGTGTTCACCGGCGTGGCCGGTGGGGTGGGCGCGGGCGTGCAGGCGGGCGACGTGGTGGTGGCGGCAGATTTCATCCAGCACGACATGAACGCCGCGCCGCTGTTCCCACCGTATGAAGTGCCCCTGTACGGCCAGGCGCGCTTTGCCTGCGATGAAAACCTCACTACTACACTTTTGATAGCTGCTAACGCCAGTGGAATAAGCGCTGGAGGTCGATTTGGCTTAAATCCTCTGCCGCCGCGCATCCACCACGGCCTGGTGGCCAGCGGCGACCGTTTTGTGTCTGCCGCCAGCGAAGTGCAGGCCTTGCAATCTGCCCTGCGCGCGCATGGCCATGAGGCCCTGGCGGTGGAAATGGAGGGGGCGGCGGTGGCCCAGGTCTGCCATGACTACGGCGTGCCTTTCGCCGCCATGCGCAGCATCTCCGACCGGGCCGACGACACGGCCCACACCGACTTTGCCGGCTTCGTGCGCACGGTGGCCAGCCGCTATGCCCAGGCTGTGTTGGCGGAACTGGTGCAGCGGCTGTAGCGGGTTTTCCCCCTTTTCGATGATGCGGTCTGCGCATCGGGCACCTATTCTGAAGTGCGCTCCGCAGATGTGGAGCACCCACAGGAGCCCCATCCATGACCGAAATCAACACCGCGTACGAGCGCTTGGCCACGCCGGGCACGCGGAGCATCACCAAGGCCCGCAGCGCCGGGCAGCCGCCCGATAACGATGGCGGCCTGCTGCACGATTACGGGCCGAATGTGCAAATCCGCCGCGCCCAGCCCGCCGAGATCGGTGGCCAGCCCTTTGCCGTCACTACCTTGCCCAAAGCCACGACGGCCGTGTTGAACCTGACCGAGAAGCTGGGGCTGTCGGCCTTTACCCTGCGCCGTAGCGCCAAGTACCGCGCCGCCAAGGCCAAGCGCCCCCGTGACGGCGAAGACTGGGACATGCACGGCTGCGCGCCCGAAGCGCCCGTGGGCCGGGATGCGCTGGAGGCCATCGGTGCCGCCGCGCCCGGCCAGCGGGGCGTGGGCGATGCGTTTTTGGCGGGCTCGGTGGCGGTGGGCATCATCATCGTCAACGGTCCCACGGCAGCCACCCGGTTCAGCGCGGCCGAGCGGGTCAAGGTGGTGGCCGAGGTGCAAGCCGGGCTGACCTGGTTGGGCAACCAGGACCCGGCCTCCGGGGTGAGCTGGCACTACGAGATCAACAACGTCAGCATTTCCACCAGCACCACGGCCACGGCCGCCGACGATGAATCCCGCTGGCGCAACCCCGCCATGGGCGCGCTGGGCCAGACGCAGAACTGGCAGGGCGTGGTGAACTACGTCAGCGCTTTGCGCACCCGGCTGGGCACGCGCTGGGCTTACTGCATCTTTTTCGTGAAAGGCTATCCGCTGTGGCACTTTGCCTACGCCAGCGTGCCGCGCATCGTGATGGACTACGCCAATGATGGCTGGGGGCCGGACAACATCGACCGCGTGGTGGCCCACGAAACCGGCCACATCTTTTCATGCCCGGATGAATACACCGCCGCCAATTGCAACTGCACCAGCACCCACGGCATCTACAACGAGCCCAACCGCAACTGCGCCACCTGTGCGCCCGGCGGCGGCATTGCCTGCCTGATGAAGGCCAACGACTGGGCCATGTGCGCCTCGACCCGCCGCCACCTGGGCTGGGGGCTGAGCAGCACCCGCGTGCCACAGGGCGCACCGGTGCACGCGGTATCCCGCTCGGCCAACAAGCTGGACATCTTCTTTGCCGACCAGGACGGGCGCGTCATGTCCGCTGCCTGGGAGCCGGCCATGCCCAACTGGTGGCAGGGTTTCTGGCATATCCAGGGCGGCATGGCGGCGGCGGGCGCGCCGGTGACGGCGGTCAGCCGCGGGGCTGACAAGCTGGACATCTTTGTGGTGGGCATGGACAACCACGTCTATACCGCCGCGTGGCGGCCCGACACGGGCTGGCGGGGCTGGTGGCGTATCGGCGACATCAGCGTGCCGCACCGCAGCCAGATCAGCGCGGTGTCGCGCAGCGCCGACCATCTGGACATTTTTGCCACCGACACGTCGGGCCGGGTGATGTCGGCCGCCTGGCAGCCCAGCTTTGCCGATGGCTGGCACGGCTGGTGGCACATCCAGGGCGGCATGGCGGCCCCGGGTGCGCCCGTGGGGGCGGCGGTGCGCGGGCCGAACCAGCTGGATATTTTTGTGGTGGGTATGGATGGTTTTGCCTATACCGCCGCCTGGCAACCCTCGTTCAGCGACGGCTGGCATGGCTGGTGGCGGGTGGGCGCGGCGCGCTTCCCGGCGGGCGGCCATATCAACGCGGTATCGCGCAGCGCCAACAAGCTGGATATTTTTGCAGTGGCCAACGGCGGCGAGACCTTGACCGCCGCCTGGGAACCCGCGTTTACCGATGGCTGGCATGGCTGGTGGCATATCCAGGGCGGGCGCGGGCGGCCTGGTGCGCCCCTCCACGCGGTGTCCCGCTCGGCCAACAAGCTGGATATTTTTGTCACCGGTACCGACCGGGGCATCTACACCGCGGCCTGGGAGCCCGCGTTTACCGATGGCTGGCACGGCTGGTGGCGGCTGAATGGTGGGGCGGCGGCGCTGGGTGCGGCGGTCACCGCGGTATCGCGTGCGCCGAACAAGCTGGATGCGTTTGTGGTGGGGGGCGACAGCCGTATCTACACGGCGGCCTGGGAACCGGCCTTCACCGACTGGTGGCACGGCTGGTGGCCGATGGGGGTTTAGGGGGCCTATTAACCCGGTGGCGTGAAGCCTGGCGCGTCCCAATCCGCGCCATCGCCGGGGCGCGGGGCGGATTTATGCCCCTGCGCGGCCCAGGCGGCGGCAAACAGCTGCTCGCTCTCGGTCAGCGGTGGATCGGCTTGGGCCAATGGCAGCACACCCGGGATGGCCGCCACCTTGTAAGAGGGCAGCCGCAACACCAGCAGGCGCGGCGGCAACGATGCCGCCACCTGCCACTGGCTGCGCAGCCGCTGGGCCAGCGCCGTGGGCTGGCCGTCGGCCCCGGTTTCCAACAGTACCAGGATGTCGCGCATGGTGTGCCTTCCGTGGTGTGGCTTCAGGAGAGCCAGCCGCGCTTGTAAAAGTACCACATGGGCACCAGCGCACTGGCCGTCATCATGGCCACCACATAGGGGTACGACCAGCTGCCCAGAAACTCCAGCTCGGGGAATTTCATGTTCATGCCGTAAATGCTGGCTACCAGGGTGGGCGGCAGCAGGGCCACGCTGGCCACCGAGAAGATCTTGATGATCTTGTTCTGGTTGATGTTGATGAAACCGACGGTGGCATCCATCAAAAAGTTGATCTTGTCGAACAAAAAGGCCGTGTGCGAGTCCAGCGAATCGATGTCGCGGTGGATCTGGCGGGCTTCTTCGAACTGTTCGGCGTTGAGCATCTTGCTGCGCATCATGAAGCTCAGGGCGCGGCGGGTGTCCATCATGTTGCGGCGGATACGGCCGTTCAAATCCTCGTGGCGGGCGATGGAGCCCAGCACCTCCCCGGCCAGCGCGTCGGTCATGTTGCCGGCCAGCACCCGGCGACTGACCTTTTCCAGGTCCACGTAGATGTCTTCCAGCGTGTCGGCGGAGTATTCGGCATCGGCATCGAAAAGTTTGAGTAAAACTTCCTTGGCGTCTTCGATCAGTCCTGGCGCCCGGCGCGCGCGCATGCGCAGCAGGCGGAACACCGGCACGTCTTCGTCGTGGATGGAGAACAGCACGCCGCGGCTTTTGAGCTCGGCGTTGTGCTGGTTCAGGATGAAGGCGACGCGTACCGTGCGCGGGTCGGACTCGTCAGCCACCAAAAAGTCGCTGCGGATGTGCAGTTCGCCGTTGTCTTCTTCGTAAAAGCGGGCCGATTCTTCAATATCTTCGTCCATCGCGTCTTCGGGGATGGACAGGCCGTAATACTGTTTGATCCAGCGTTTTTCTTCCAGCGTGGGCGATTCCAGGTCTACCCAGATGGGCTGGAAGCGCGAAAGCTCTTCGAGCGACTCGATCTCTTCTTGAAACAATCGGCCATTGGCCAGCGAGAAAATATTCAGCATGGGGCACTCCCTGGGGTGGATAGGCAAAGACGGGGGGTGGGGCTAGGCTTTCAGCCCCCGTGCAACGCAGGGAGGTGAAAGCTAGCGACTAGGGGCGCTTTCCATGGGGTTTTCTCGGACGTGGCGAAGGCCTGAATTATGGCACCGCTGCCGCCGATCTATACAGGTGAGGCTCAGTCTCTGGGCCGCTGGTTACACGGGGTAACACCCATTCGAAAGGCCTGGGAAAGGGTTGCGTTCAGGGGATATCGGGCGCATAGTGAAATGACTTTCAACGGTGAAAGTATTGCTCTAGGAGGAACTACATGAACTTGACGATCAGCGGACACCATCTGGATGTGACCCCCGCCTTGCGTACCTATGTGACCACCAAACTGGACCGAATAACCCGCCATTTCGACCAGTTGGTAGATGTCAAGGTGCTACTGACGATTGAAAAGCAAAAGGAAAAGCAAGGCCGACAACGCGCAGAATGCAACATCCATGTCAAAGGCAATGACATGTTCGCCGAAAGCTCTCACGCGGATTTGTACGCCGCAGTAGACGAATTGGTCGACAAGCTGGACCGCCAGGTGGTCCGCCACAAAGACCGGGTGCAAGACCACCACCATGAAGCGCCCAAGCGCCTGATGTAAGCTCTGCGCAATCGCGCCCACTGCCAAAGCCGCCTGTTCCACGGGGCGGCTTTTTTGTTGGCGCATGCCGACAGCCAAGCGCACGTGCATAATTCGCCTCTCTATGAACCGCCTCGCCTCCATCCTGCCCTCCGCTCAAGTGCTCGTGAGCGTCGATGCGTCCAGCAAAAAACGTGCTTTTGAAGAAGCCGGTTTGCTGTTTGAAAACCTGCATGGTCTGAGCCGGGCCCTGATCACCGACAGCCTGTTCGCCCGCGAACGCCTGGGCTCTACCGGTTTGGGCCACGGAGTGGCGATTCCGCATGGCCGCATCAAGGGCTTGAAAGCCCCGATGGCCGCCGTGGTGCAACTGGCCCAGCCGATTGGCTTTGACGCGCCCGATGAGCAGCCCGTGGGTCTGCTGATCTTTTTGCTGGTGCCCGAGGCGGCGACCCAGAAGCATCTGGAAATCCTGTCGGAAATCGCCGAGCTGCTCAGCGATGCGCCCCTGCGCGAAAAAATCAAGGGCGCCGCCGATGCCGAAGCCCTGCACGGTCTGATCTGCGGCTGGCAGTCGGCCCAGCCTGCTTAACCGCTTAACGGCCTGATTTTCCAGAGCCCAGACTGCTTTGAAGCCCACCGTCGTCAGTGCCGACGTTCTGTTCGAGGCCTTCCGCTCCCTGCTGCGCTGGGAGTGGGTGGCGGGCCTGGGCGCTTCCGAGCGGCGCTTTGACGAAATCGCGGTACGCGCTGCGCGCTCCGGTGCCGATCTGGTCGGCTATCTCAACTACATCCATCCCTACCGCGTGCAGATCATGGGCGAGCGCGAAATCGCCTACCTGACCAGCGCCACGCCCGAAGACTGCGCCCGCCGCATCGCCCGCATCGTCACGCTGGAGCCGCCGGTGCTGATCATGGCCGACGGCCAGGTCGCCCCCGATGCGCTGCTGTCGATGTGCGAGAGGGCCCAGATCCCGATGTTTGCCACGCAGGACTCGTCGGCCTTTGTGATCGACGTGCTGCGCGCCTACCTGTCCAAGCATTTTGCCGACCGCACCTCGATGCACGGCGTGTTCATGGACATTCTGGGCCTGGGGGTGATGATCACCGGCGAATCCGGCCTGGGCAAGAGCGAGCTGGGCCTGGAGCTGATCTCGCGCGGCAACGGTCTGGTGGCCGACGACGCGGTCGATCTGTACCGCATCAACCAGACCACCATCGAAGGCCGCTGCCCCGAGCTGCTGCAAAACCTGCTGGAAGTGCGGGGCATCGGCCTGCTGGACATCCGCGGCATCTTTGGCGAAACCGCCGTGCGCCGCAAGATGCGCCTGAAGCTCATCGTACACCTGGTGCGCAAGGAAACCATGGAGCGCGAGTACGAGCGCCTGCCCTACGAGCCGCTGACCCAGGACGTGCTGGGCGTGGCGGTGCGCAAGGTCATCATCCAGGTGGTGGCTGGCCGCAACATCGCCGTGCTGGTGGAAGCCGCGGTGCGCAACACGATTTTGCAGCTGCGTGGCATCGACACCTACCAGGAATTCGTCGAGCGCCACCGCAAGGCGATGGAAGCTGCGGAATAGGGCACACCCCCAGGCTGCAGTGCTTCGCATCTTTCGCCAACCCCCTTGCAGGGGGCGATACCAGTGGCCCGGCGGAGCCGGTTCCACGGTATCCCTGGAAGGGATGCATCTACCTTGGGTTTTGGCTCTTTAGGCTGTTGGCGCTTATTCCATATGCGGTGGCAGCTATCTAATAAATAGCGTGTTGCGGGGGAGTTATTTAGCCGAGCAATCCGCGCACAGGCCGTACAACGACATCGCGTGGTCCTGCACCGTCCAGCCCATGGCCTTGGCCACGATCTGCTGGCGCTGCTCGATCTCGGCATCAAAAAACTCTTCCACCTTGCCGCAGGACGTGCAGACAAAGTGGTCGTGGTGGCGGCCTTCGTTCAGCTCGTACACCGACTTGCCCGATTCAAAATGGCTGCGCGACAAAATGCCCGCCTGCTCGAACTGCGTCAGCACCCGGTACACCGTGGCCAGGCCGATGTCGGAGTGCTCTAGCAGCAGCACCCGGAACACGTCTTCCGCCGTCATGTGGCGCAGTTCGCCAGTCTGGAAAATCTCCAGAATTTTCAGGCGGGGCAGGGTGGCTTTCAGGCCGGTGTTCTTGAGTTCGTCGATATTGGCCATGGAGGCAGGTCTTTCAGGAGTCGGGCGGCGGCGTAGGAACGCAAGTACGTTCTAAGGCTCCCAGTACAATCGTCGGATCATATCGCCTGAGTCTCACCCTATGTTTGAACCCTCCTTGCGCGGCTCCGTGACCGTCCTGGCCCTCGTGGCGTGCGCGGCCCTCGGGGCCTGCAGCAGCATCGACACCCGCACCCGGCAATTCGTCGGTTCGCTGGCCCCGTACAAGATGGAAGTGGTGCAAGGCAACTTCGTCTCCAAAGAGCAGGTTGAAGCCCTCAAGCCCGGCATGGCCCGTGAGCAGGTGAAAGACATTCTGGGCACCTCGCTGCTGCAAGACGTGTTCCATGCCGACCGCTGGGACTACGTGTTCACCATGCGCCGCCAGGGCACCGAGCCGCAGGCGCGCAAGTTCACCGTGTTCTTCAAGGCCGACGTGATGGACCACGTGGAAGGCGACACCATGCCCAGCGAGAGCGAGTTCGTTGGCCTGCTGGCCAAGTCGCACCCCGTCAAATCCGTGCCCCTGCTGGAAGCCAGCGAAGACCGCATGAAGTCGTTTGCCGCCCCGGTGGCACCCGTGGCCACGGCGGCGGCCACTGCGGCAGTGCCCGCCACTTCCTACCCCCCGCTTGAAGCCCCTTCTGCCCCCTAAGTTTCGGCCATGACAGACACCTCATCCCCCCTGGGCGCAGCCGCGCCCCTGCCGCACGCCATTGCCGTAGCCGGAGCCTCGGGCCGCATGGGCCACATGCTGATCGAAGCCATCCGCGATGCCGACGACTGCGTGCTGGCCGGTGCGCTGGACATCGCCAGCAGCCCGCAGATCGGTGCCGATGCCGCCGCGTTTTTGGGCCACAAGACCGGGGTCGCCATCACTGCCGACCTGCACCAGGGCCTGAAAGATGCCCGCGTGCTGATCGACTTCACCCGCCCCGAAGGCACGCTGGCGCACCTGCGCATGTGCCGCAGCCTGGGCGTGAACGCCGTGGTCGGCACGACCGGTTTCAGCGACGACCAAAAGACCGAGATTGCCGAGATCGCCCAGCACATCGCCATCATGATGGCCCCCAATATGAGTGTGGGCGTGAACGTCACCCTCAAGCTGCTGGAGATGGCCGCCAAAGCCATGTCCACCGGCTACGACATCGAAATCGTCGAAGCCCACCACCGCCACAAGATCGACGCACCCTCGGGTACCGCGCTGAAAATGGGCGAAGTGATCGCCGAGGCCATGGGCCGCGACCTGAAGGAATGCGCCGTCTACGAGCGCTATGGCATCACCGGCGAACGCGACCCGTCCAGCATTGGTTTTGCCACCATCCGCGGTGGCGACATCGTGGGCGACCACACCGTGCTGTTCGCGGGCACGGGCGAGCGTATCGAGATCAGCCACAAGTCGTCCAGCCGCGCCACCTACGCCCAGGGCAGCCTGCGCGCCGTGCGCTTTCTGGCCCACAAGCGCACCGGCCTGTTCGACATGTTCGACGTACTGGGCCTGAAGTAAACCCATGGACGCGTTGCTGCTGCTGGCCCAGGGCGATGTCGTCAGCCGGGCGGTGGCGCTGGTGCTGCTGGCCATGTCGGTGGGCAGCTGGGCGGTGATCGTCTGGAAGGGCTGGATGCTGCGCCGCGCCCGCACCGACGTGGCCCGCAGCGTGGCCGCCTTCTGGCAGGCCCCCACGGTGGCCGAGGCCCAGCAGCGCTTGGCATCTTTTGACCCCCTTGCGCTCGTCCTGCCTTTGGTTCTAGCTACAAAAATAGAAGCAACCGGCACTTTGGCCGCCGCGGGCGACCGCTCGCAGCAGCTCACCCGTGTGCTGCGCAACGCCTTGCACGCCGTGCTGCACAAGCTGCAGTTCGGCCAGGTGATGCTGGCCACCGTGGGTTCTACCGCGCCGTTTGTGGGGCTGCTGGGCACCGTCTGGGGCATTTACCACGCGCTGGGCGCGATTGCAGTGGCGGGCCAGATGAGCATCGACAAAGTGGCCGGCCCGGTGGGCGAGTCGCTGGTGATGACCGCCGCCGGCCTGGCCGTGGCCATCCCCGCCGTGCTGGCCTACAACGTCTATGGCCGCCTGATCGGCAGCATCGAAGCCGACCTGGAAGGCTTTGCCCGCGACCTGCGCGAACTGCTGAGCGCGGCCTGACATGGCCTTCGGTCGCCTCGAACGCAC
Source organism: Comamonadaceae bacterium OS-1 (assembly GCA_027923965.1). Lineage (NCBI taxonomy): Bacteria > Pseudomonadati > Pseudomonadota > Betaproteobacteria > Burkholderiales > Comamonadaceae > Comamonadaceae bacterium OS-1. The sequence continues at coordinate 4,071,089 of AP026969.1, read as the reverse complement.
CAAGGCTTCCGAGCCCATGAGCGACATCAACATGACCCCGCTGGTCGATGTGATGTTGGTGCTGGTGGTGATCTTCATCCTGACCGCACCCTTGCTGTCCAGCTCCATCCCGCTGGACCTGCCCCAAACCGATGCCGCCAAGTCGCAAAGCGCGCCCCAGTTCGTCACCCTGGTGGTGGACAAGACCGGGCACCTCTTTCTGGACAACCAGCCCGTGACCACCGCCGAACTGGCCATCCAGCTCGCCGTGGTTGCCGACCAGAACCCCGGCACCGAGGTGCAATTGCGCGCCGACACCACCGTGCCCTATGGCCGCGTGGTCGAAGTGATGGGCGTGGCGCAGAAGGCCGGGCTGAGCAAGATCGGCTTTGTGGCCCAGCCGCCCGCGCCCTAAAATTGCGTTTCCTGGATATACTTATAAAAATGTATATCCATCTGGAGATCCGCCATGCAAGTCGCTAAATGGGGCAATAGCCTGGGCGTACGTTTACCCGTGGCGCTGGTGCAGGAGCTGGGCATCAGCGACGGCGACGAAGTGCAGTTGCGGGCTGTCCTGCCGTCCAGCGGCGGCATGCCCACGGTGGCTGTGCAACGCCAACCCAGCAAGCTCGAACGCCTGCAAGCCATGCGCCGCCACCGTGCGCCCTGGCCCGCTGACTTTGTGTTTGACCGTGACGAGGCGAATGCCCGGTGATGGTGTTTCTCGATACCAACGTGCTGATTTATTGGGTGGATGCCGGGCCGCGCGCCGACACGGTAGAGCAACTGCTGGCCGCCGACTGCGCCCTCAGCGTGCAGGTACTGAACGAATTTGCCAATGTGCTGCTGAAAAAGCGGAAGATGCCGCTGGCAGATGTGCAAGAACTGAGCGATACCCTGGTGGAGATTTGCACGGTCTTTGATCTGGGTCTGCGCACCCACCAGGCCGCGCTGGCACTGATGGGCCGCTACAGCTTGTCGCTTTATGATGCAAATATTGTGGCGGCGGCAGGGCTGTCGGGCTGTGCGGTGCTGTACAGCGAAGACATGCAAGACGGCCTCAATGTCAAAATGCCCCCCATGGCTGGGGACCTGACGCTCTCTATCCGCAATCCTTTCCGTCACGCCTGAGGCGTGCATCCGAATTTTCCCATGCTCGAAAAATACAACCACCTCGAAATCGAAGCCGCCGCCCAAACCCATTGGACCGCTGCCGATGCGTACCGCGTTACCGAAGACCGGTCCAAAAAGAAGTTCTACGCCTGCTCCATGCTGCCTTACCCCAGTGGCAAGCTGCACATGGGCCACGTGCGCAACTACACCATCAACGACATGCTGGCGCGCCAGCTGCGCATGCAGGGCTACAACGTGCTCATGCCCATGGGCTGGGATGCGTTTGGCCTGCCGGCCGAAAACGCCGCGCTGAAAAACGGCGTGCCGCCCGCGCAATGGACCTTCGACAACATCGCCTACATGAAGCAGCAGATGCAGGCCATGGGCCTGGCCATCGACTGGAGCCGCGAGGTCGCCACTTGCACCCCTGAGTATTACAAGTGGAACCAGTGGCTGTTTTTGAAGATGCTGGACAAAGGCATTGCCTACCGCAAGACCCAGGTCGTCAACTGGGACCCGGTGGACATGACCGTGCTGGCCAACGAGCAGGTGATCGACGGCAAGGGCTGGCGCACTGGTGCGGTGGTGGAAAAGCGCGAAATCCCAGGTTACTACCTGAAGATCACCGACTACGCCGAAGAGCTGCTGGGCCAGGTCAAGGATGCCTTGCCCGGCTGGCCCGAGCGCGTCAAGCTGATGCAGGAAAACTGGATCGGCAAGAGCGAGGGCGTGCGCTTTGCGTTCCCGCACACCATCAAGAACAGCAAGGGCCAGTTGATCGACGGCGGCAAGATGTATGTCTTCACCACCCGTGCCGACACCATCATGGGCGTGACCTTCTGCGCTGTGGCCCCCGAGCACCCGCTGGCCACCCACGCGGCGCAGACTAACCCGAAACTGGCCGCCTTCATCGAAGCCTGCAAGCAGGGCGGCACCACCGAGGCCGAGCTGGCGGTGCGCGAGAAAGAAGGCATGCCCACCGGCCTGCAGGTCATCCACCCGCTGAACGGCCACCTGATCGACGTGTGGGTCGGTAACTATGTGCTGATGGGCTATGGCGACGGCGCGGTGATGGGCGTTCCGGCCCATGACGAGCGCGACTTCGCTTTCGCCCTGAAATACGACCTGCCCATCGTCCAGGTGGTGCATGTAGACCACCTGCACTACGACTACCACCACTGGAACGACTGGTACGGTGACAAACAGCGCGGTGTCACCATCAACTCCGACAGCTTCAGCGGCCTGGCCTTCCAGGATGCGGTGAACGCCGTGGCCCACGCGCTGCAGGTCAAGGGCCTGGGCGAGAAAAAGACCACCTGGCGCCTGCGCGACTGGGGCGTGAGCCGCCAGCGCTATTGGGGCACGCCCATCCCCATCATCCACTGCGAAGAACATGGCGCGGTGCCGGTACCCGAGAAGGATTTGCCCGTGGTGCTGCCGCAGGACTGCATCCCCGACGGCTCGGGCAACCCGCTGCACAAGCACGAAGGTTTCCACGCCGGTGTGGTCTGCCCGGTCTGCGGCAAGCCCGCCCGGCGCGAAACCGACACCATGGACACCTTTGTCGATTCCAGCTGGTACTTCATGCGCTATTGCGACCCGCACAAGACGGACGGCATGGTGGGCGAGGGCGCAGACTACTGGATGCCCATGGACCAGTACATCGGCGGCATCGAGCATGCCATCCTGCACCTGCTGTACGCCCGCTTCTGGACCAAGGTCATGCGCGATCTGGACCTGGTGAAGTGCGACGAGCCCTTCAGCAAACTGCTGACCCAGGGCATGGTGCTCAACGGGGCGTTCTCACACAAGCCCGCGGGCGGCGGTGTGCAGTACCACTGGGAAAGCGAAGTCGATGTGGCCCGCAACGAGCGCGACCAGATCGTCGGCGGCACGCTTAAGGCCGACGGCACGGTGCTGAACTACGAGCTCACCACCATGAGCAAGAGCAAGAGCAACGGTGTCGATCCGCAAGACCTGATTGAAAAATACGGTGCCGACACCGCCCGCCTGTACACCATGTTCACCGCGCCGCCCGAGGCCACGCTGGAGTGGAACGACGCGTCGGTCGAAGGCAGCTACCGCTTCCTGCGCCGGGTGTGGAACTTCGGCGTCAAGCTGGCTGCTACAGATTTCGCAGCTGCCCACGCAAGCGCAGTGAGCGCAAGCAGCCTGGAAGATGTTGAATTCAGCAAAGAAGCCAAGGCCCTGCGCTTTGAGGTCCACACCGTGCTCAAGCAGGTGGACTACGACTACCAGCGCATGCAGTACAACACCGTGGTCTCCGGCGGCATGAAGCTGCTCAACGCCCTGGAAGACTTCAAGGCGCTGGACACTGCCGGTGCCCAGGTGGCGCTGATTGAGAGCTTCGGCATTCTGCTGCGCTGCCTGTACCCGGCCACGCCGCACATCACCCACGCGCTGTGGACCGAGCTGGGGTATGCCGACCGTTTCGGCGACCTGCTCGACGCGCCCTGGCCGGCGGTGGACCCGCTGGCCCTGGTGCAGGACGAGATCGAGCTGATGCTGCAGGTCAACGGCAAGCTGCGCGGCTCCATCTTTGTTCCCGCCACCGCCAGCAAGGCCGAGATCGAAGCCGCCGCAGTGGCCTGCGAAGCCTTTACCAAGGCGGCGGCCGGGGCTACGCCGAAGAAAGTCATCGTGGTGCCTGGGCGCCTGGTGAACCTGGTGCTGTGATGCTGCGCCGCGCCTTCCTCCTCAGCGTGCCCGCCATCTCCGCCGTGGGCCTGAGCGCCTGCGGTTTTGCCCTGCGCCAGGCCCCCAACTACCCGTTTGCCACCATCTTCGTGCGCGTGGCCGAAGCCTCGGCCCTGGGCAACGAGCTCAAGCGCAACCTGGCCAGCGGCGGCAAGCTGGAGGTGGTGGCCGACCCGAAACGCCTGGACAGCGTCGAGGTGGTGCTGGAAATCACCACCGACCAGCGCGAGAAGAGCGTGGCATCCACCACGTCTGCGGGCCAGGTGCGGGAATTCCAGCTGCGCGTACGCGTCAAGTTCCGCCTGCGCACGCCGCAGGGCAAGGAACTGATTCCGGACACCGAAATCCTGCAGCAGCGCGACATCAGCTACACCGAAACCCAGGCCTTGTCCAAAGAAGCCGAAGAGCAACTGCTGTACCGCAACATGCAGACCGACATCGTGCAGCAGATCATGCGCAGGCTGTCGGCTGTACAAGCGCTGTAAATGCAACTCGCCCCCGGCCAGCTTGCCGCGCAGCTCTCCAAAGGCCAGCGCTCGCTCTACACCCTGCACGGCGACGAGCCGCTGCTGGTGCAGGAGGCGCTGGATGCCATCCGTGCCACCGCCCGCGCCCAGGGCTTTACCGAGCGCACGGTGCATGTGGTGGCGGGGGCGCATTTCGATTGGAGCGAGGTGCTGGCGGCAGGCGGCTCGCTCAGCCTGTTTGCCGACAAGCAAATCCTGGAAGTGCGTGTGCCGTCCGGCAAGCCCGGCAAAGACGGCAGCACCGCCTTGCAGCACCTGGCCCAGCAGGCCGAGGGCAATACCGACACCCTGACCCTGGTGGTGCTGCCCCGGCTGGACAAACTGGCCAAATCCGCCGCCTGGTTTGTGGCGCTGGAGAAATTTGGCGTGACCATCCAGGTCGAGCCGGTGGAGCGCGGCGCGCTGCCGCAGTGGATCGCCCAGCGCCTGCAGGCCCAGGGCCAGCGGGTGCAGGCCGGGGTGGAAGGCCAGCAAACCCTGCAATTCTTTGCCGACCGGGTCGAAGGCAACCTGCTGGCCGCGCACCAAGAGATCCAAAAGCTGGCCCTGCTGTACCCGGCGGGCGAGCTGCAGTGGGCGCAGGTGGAATCCGCCGTGCTGAACGTGGCCCGTTACGACGTGTTCAAGCTGTCCGAAGCCGTGCTGGGCGGCCAGCGGCTGCGGGTGCAGCGCATGCTCGACGGCCTGCAGGCCGAGGGCGAGGCCGAGGTGCTGGTGCACTGGGCCCTGGCCGAAGACATCCGCGCCCTGCAACGCGTCAAAACCGCCATGGACGCGGGCAAGCCCTTGCCCATGGCCCTGCGTGAAAACCGCGTCTGGGGAGCCAAGGAGCGCCTGTTCGAACGCGTGCTGCCACGCATGCCCAGCCCGTTGATCGCCCAGCTGCTGCAGTCGGCCCACTTGGTGGACGGCATTGTCAAAGGTTTGAAGCAGCCCGACTGGCCCGCCGACCCCTGGCAGGCCCTGCACCGTCTGGCGAGCATGCTGTGCGCGGCATGTGCGGTACCGGCGGGGCGTTAGGACATTCTTGATGCCCGCCGGGCGTGTAGGCCGTGACAAAATACCGCTATGAACGCCCTGAACATCGCCGAATACACCCACGCTCTAGGTTTACAAGCAAAAGCGGCCTCTGCGCTTATGGCTAGGGCGACGGCAGCTACCAAAAATGTAGCGCTGCGTAGCCTGGCCCGCTTACTGCGCGAGAACACTGTTGCACTGCAGGCCGAGAACGCCAAAGACCTGGACCGTGCCCGCGCCGCCGGGCTGGCCGCGCCCCTGGTAGACCGGCTCAAGCTCAGCCCGCAGACGCTGGAAACCTGCGCCCAGGGCTGTGAGCAGCTGGCCGCCATGGCCGACAGCATTGGCGAGATCATCGGCCTGCAGCAGCAGCCCAGCGGTATCCGCGTGGGCCAGATGCGGGTGCCGATTGGCGTGTTTGGCATGATTTTCGAGAGCCGCCCGAATGTGACCATCGAGGCCGCCAGCCTGTCGATCAAGAGCGGCAACGCCTGTATTTTGCGTGGCGGCTCGGAGGCGATCGACTCCAACAAGGCGCTGGCACTGCTGGTGCAACAGGCGCTGCTGGAAGCCGGTTTGCCCGCCGACGCGGTGCAACTGGTGCAAACCACCGACCGCGAGGTGGTGGGCCAGCTCATCGCCATGCCGCAGTATGTGGACGTGATCATCCCGCGCGGCGGCAAGAGCCTGATCGAGCGCATCAGCCGCGATGCCAAGGTGCCGGTGATCAAGCATCTGGACGGCAACTGCCATGTGTACGTGGACGACCCCTGCGACATCGCCATGGCCGTCAAAGTGGCCGACAACGCCAAGACCAGCAAATACAGCCCCTGCAACGCCACCGAGGGCCTGCTGGTGGCCCGTGCCGTGGCGGCCGAGTTCCTGCCGTTGATCGGTGCCATCTACGCCGCCAAAGGGGTGGAAATGCGATGCGATCCGGCTGCGGCCCTTATCCTGTCGGCGCAAGCAGCTATTAAAGATGTAGCGAAAATTGTGCCCGCCACCGAACACGACTGGTACGAGGAATACCTTGCACCCATCATCAGCATCAAGGTGGTGGAAGGCTTGGACGAGGCGATTGCCCACATCAACAAATACAGCAGCCACCACACCGATGCCATCCTCACGCGCGACCACATGCACGCCCAGCAGTTTTTGCGCGAGGTGGACTCGGCCAGTGTGATGGTCAACACCAGCACCCGGTTTGCCGACGGCTTCGAATACGGCCTGGGGGCGGAAATCGGCATCAGCACCGACAAGTTCCACGCCCGTGGGCCGGTAGGTCTGGCGGGGCTGACATCGTTGAAATACGTCGTGCTGGGCCAGGGCGAAGTGCGCATTTAGCCAAGCAGGTCTTGACCGGCTCTTGAGATTGGGCGAACTGCCCTTACATCCCGTAACTCATTCAGTTTCCAGAGGGCCTCCATGGTTCCCCATCTCATCACTGCGCTCACCGGCCCGATCAACGAACTGGAACAGCGCATCCTCGACTCCATGCCCGCTATCGAACGCTGGTTCCGGCTGGAGTGGATGGAGCACACGCCGCCGTTCTACAGCGCGGTGGACATCCGCAACGCGGGCTTCAAGCTGGCGCCGGTAGACACCAGCCTGGCCCCCCACGGCTGGAACAACCTGACCCCGCAAATGCTGCCGCTGGCGGTGCAATCTGCCATGGCGGCCATCGAGAAGATCTGCCCCGAGGCCAAAAACCTGCTGCTGATCCCCGAAAACGACACCCGCAGCACCTTTTACCTGTCCAACGTAGCGCAGTTGCAGCGCATCTTCCACATGGCCGGGCTGAACGTGCGGGTGGGCTCGATCAATCCCGACATCAAGGAAACCACGGTCATCAACCTGCCCAATGGCGAACAGGTGACGCTGGAGCCGGTGATCCGCACCAAGCGCCGCCTGGGGTTGAAAGACTTTGACCCCTGCACCATCTTGCTGAATAACAGCCTGATGGCGGGCCCGCCCGGCATCCTGGAAGAGCTGCACGAGCAGTACCTGCTGCCGCCGCTGCACGCCGGGGGCTCGGTGCGCCGCAAAAGCAAGCATTTCCGCAGCTACGAAGAGCTGGCCAAGCGCCTTGGCAAGCTGCTGGGCATAGACCCCTGGCTGATCAACCCGATGTTCAACCAGTGCGGCGCGGTGGACATGGCGCAGGGCCAGGGCCTGGAATGCCTGACCACCAACGTGGACGCGCTGCTGGGCAAGATCCGCCGCAAATACAAGGAATACGGCATCAACGAGAAGCCGTTTGTGATCGTCAAGTCCGACAGCGGCGCGCCCGGCATGGGCATCATGACGGTGCGCGACGTGAAAGACCTGGCGGTGCTGCACCACCGGGCCAAAACCACGTTGACCAAGGGCGCGCCCCAGGTGCTGGATGCCATCATCCAAGAAGGCGTGCTGACCAACGAGCGCATCAACGACGCGGTGGCCGAGCCGGTGGTCTACATGATGGACCGCTACGTCGTGGGCGGTTTCTACCGCATCCACGCCGAGCGCGGGGTGGATGAGAGCCTCAACGCCCCGGGCTCCAGCTACGTGCCGCTGGCGTTTGCCGAAAACGCCCACCTGCCGCAGGTTGGCATGCGCCCCGGTGCCAGTGCGCCGAACCGGTTTTACATGTACGGCGTGGTGGGCCGCCTGGCCATGGCTGCGGCCAGTTACGAGCTGGAAGCCACCGATCCCGATGCCGAAATTTACGACTAAATAACACAATTTGAATAAGTTGCTGCACCGCAACATAAATCGGCTCTAGGGGCTCCACTCCGCTTGCACGCGGGATTCTGGAGCGCAAAATACGTTTCCCAAAGTTCATGGAACCCCGCCGACCCCTCTGGGGTCATTCAGACGGGGCCTCGTTTGTGCAAAGTTCAAAATCTTCGCTGCCCGCGCTCACCTTGGGTGCGCTAGGTGTGGTGTACGGCGATATTGGCACCTCGGCCCTTTACGCTTTCAAAGAAGTATTCGCCCACGGCCATGTCCAGGTCACCGAGGCCAATGTGATTGGCGTGCTGTCGCTCTTCTTCTGGGCGTTGATGGTGGTGGTGTCGCTCAAGTACGTGGTGCTCATCATGCGCGCCGACAACGAGGGCGAGGGCGGCCTGATGGCCCTGCTGGCGCTGGCGGCGGAATCGGTCAAGGACAGCCCCCGCTTGCGGCGCGGCCTGCTGATGCTGGGCATCTTTGGCCTGGCGCTGTTTTTTGGCGATGGGGTCATCACCCCCGCCATCTCGGTGCTGTCGGCGGTGGAGGGTATGGAAATCATCACCCCCGGTGCGGCTCCGTATGTGAAGCCCATCGCGCTGGTGGTGCTGGTGCTGCTGTTCATGGTGCAGCGCCGTGGCACGGGCGATATTGGCAAGTTTTTTGGTCCCATCACCCTGCTGTGGTTTGCGGTCCTGGCTATCGCCGGCATCCACCAGATCGTGCGCAACCCGGTGGTGCTGTGGGCACTATCGCCGGTGTACGCACTGCAATTTGCCTTTGCCAACCTGCACATAGCCTTCATTACTCTGGGCGCGGTGTTCCTGTGTCTGACCGGGGCCGAGGCGCTGTATGCCGACATGGGCCACTTCGGCAAGAACCCGATCCGGCTGGCCTGGTTTGCAGTGGTCATGCCCGCCCTGGTGCTGAACTATTTTGGCCAGGGCGCCCTGGTGCTGCTGGACCCTACCGCGGCCGAAAACCCGTTCTTTTTGATGTTCCCCGACTGGGCGCTCATCCCCACCGTGGTGCTGGCCACCGCCGCCACCGTGATCGCTTCGCAGGCGCTGATCTCGGGGGCCTTTTCGGCCACCAAGCAAACCATCCAGATGGGCTACCTGCCGCGTCTGACCATCCTGCACACCTCCGTGCGCGACACCGGGCAGATCTACGTGCCTGCCGTCAACTGGCTGCTGCTGGCCGGGGTGATCGCCGCGGTGCTGATGTTTGGCTCGTCGGACGCCCTGGCCGCTGCCTACGGTATCTCGGTCAGCTTGCTAATGGTGATCACCACAATACTGACCTTCTACGTGGTGCGCTACGGCTGGGGTTATTCGCTGCCTCTGTGCATTGCGGCCACCGGCTTCTTCTTGCTGGTGGACACCGTGTTTTTGGCCTCCAACTCGCTCAAGATACTGCAGGGCGGCTGGTTCCCCCTGGCGATGGCGCTGGGCCTGTACGTGGTGATGTCCACCTGGAAGGATGGCCGCCGCCTGCTGGCCGAAAAGCAGCGTGAAAGCGCCATGGACCTGAAGGAATTTCTGGACTCGGTCTTCATCAGCCCTCCGGTGCGCGTCGAAGGCACGGCCGTGTTTTTGACCGCCGAAGCCTCCACCGTGCCCAACGCCCTGCTGCATAACCTCAAGCACAACAAGGTGCTGCACGAGCACAACCTGTTCGTTACCGTCAATAACCACCCCATCCCCTGGATCGGTATGGGCAAGCGCATCGAAGTCGAAGCCCTGGGCCACAAATGCTGGCAGGTCATCATCCACTACGGCTTCAAAAACACCCCCGACATCCCCAAGGCGCTGCAGCACATCCGGGGCCGGGGCTGCGAGCTGGAGGTCATGACCACCAGCTATTTCCTGTCACGCGATACCGTTATTCCCACCCTGGGCGGAGGCATGGCCCCCTGGCGCGAAAAGCTGTTTGCGCAAATGCACCACAATGCCAGCGCCGCAGCCGACTTTTTGCGCCTACCCAATAACGCGGTAGTGGAGCTGGGTTCCAAAATAGAGATATAAATTGTCCGCTTCCGATGCTCCTACCCACCTGAATTTTGATGTGTTGATCGTGGGCAGTGGCCTGGCAGGCCTCAGTGCCGCGCTGCTGCTGGCCCCCACCCACCGCGTCGCAGTGCTCACCAAACGCGGTATGGCCGACGGTGCCAGCGCCTGGGCCCAGGGCGGCATTGCCGCCGTGCTGGGCCAGGGCGACAGCTTTGCCTCGCATGTGGACGACACCCTGGTCGCGGGCGGCGGTCTGTGCGATGTGGAGGCCACCCGTTTCGTGGTCGAGCACGCGCCCGAATGCATCGCCTGGCTGCAGTCCCTGGGCGTGCCGTTCTCGCAGGAAGACGGCGCGCTGCACCTGACCCGCGAAGGCGGCCATAGCCACCGCCGCATCGTCCACGCCACCGATGCCACCGGCGCGGCCGTGCAGGCCACCATGATGGCCCAGGTGCGCAGCCATCCGCAGATCACCCTGTTTGAAAACCACACCCTGGTGGACCTGATCATTGGCAGCAAGCTCGGCCTGCCCCAGCAGGGCTGCGTGGGTCTGTACGCGCTGGACGCGGATACCGACCAGGTGCTCACCTTCAGCGCCCCCAACACCATCCTGGCCACCGGCGGCGCAGGCAAGGTCTACCTCTACACCACCAACCCCGACACCGCCACCGGCGACGGCATTGCCGCCGCCTGGCGCGCGGGTTGCCGGGCCGCGAACATGGAATTCATCCAGTTCCACCCGACCTGTCTGTACCACCCGCACGCCAAGTCGTTTTTGATCTCCGAGGCCGTGCGCGGCGAAGGCGGCCGCCTGCTGCGCCCCGACGGCAGCCGCTTCATGCCCGAACACGATGCGCGCGCCGAGCTGGCCCCGCGCGACGTGGTGGCCCGCGCCATCGACTTCGAGATGAAAAAGGGCGGCTTCGACTGCGTCTACCTCGACATCTCGCACCAGCCCAAGGCCTTTTTGCTGGAGCACTTTCCCAACATCTACGCCCGCTGCCTGGAGCTGGGCATCGACATCGCCCGCCAGCCCATCCCCGTGGTGCCCGCTGCCCACTACACCTGCGGCGGCGTACTGACGGATTTGGAAGGCCGCACCGACGTGCCCGGCCTGTACGCCCTGGGCGAGGCCGCCTGCACCGGCCTGCACGGTGCCAACCGGCTGGCCAGCAACTCGCTGCTGGAATGCATGGTGTTTGCCCGCGCCGCCGCCCAGGCCATGGCCGCGGTGAACCGCGCCCCAGCGCCCCAGCTCCCCGCCTGGGACGACAGCCAGGTGATCGACAGCGATGAGCTGGTGGTCATCTCGCACAACTGGGACGAGCTGCGCCGCTTCATGTGGGACTACGTGGGCATCGTGCGCACCAACAAACGACTGGACCGCGCCGCCCACCGCATCGCCCTGCTGCAAAGCGAGATCGACGAGTTCTACGCCCGCCACCACGTCACCCGCGACCTGCTGGAACTGCGCAACCTGGTCCAGGTGGCCGACCTGATCGTGCGCAGCGCCCGTGCCCGCCAGGAAAGCCGGGGCCTGCACTTCAGCCGTGACTACCCGGAGCTGGCCGCCACAGCCGAAGCCACGGTCCTGGTGCCGGAAAAATCGTAACTCTTGAGAAGTATTTTTGAGCCTGCTTTCTTAAAAAGGCTCACGTACGCGTGCTCCGTCTTGGCCTTGGGATGGGGCTGCCACGCCGTGTCAAACGCAGGCCAGTTATCCAGTTTTTGAGCCTGGATGTCGCTGTACGCCAGTCCTTTCTGTATTGTTTGCTTCAAAATGAATAGCAAAAGTAAATTTTGATTGCAAACTGCACACCCACATTCAGGCACCGATTTGGACGGTTGTGGGCGGGGGGTGAATTTTTCAGATTGTTCTTGGTGGGCAAATTGTTAAATTAATCACGTTGTACACAATTTACATTAAGAAATGTCATTTACATTTTTTATCATGTTGATAAAGTCAATGTAGTTAGTTATTGGTTTGTCTGCCGGGCTTCAGCTCTGCGGCATTTTCTGCATTCCATCCTCTCCACTTTCAAAGGCGGCACACCCGTCGGTACCGCCTTGCATGGGGTCCGTCCTGTGTGCTCCAAGGGTGGGCGGGGTTTCGTTCACCTACTTTGTTCCACGATGACTTTTTATCTTGCCTTGGCTCGTCCGCTCGCTAAGGCTGCCATGGGTGTATTGCGTACGGTGCTGGCGGTTGGCTTCGCCGCCTCTGGCGCACAGGCCGCCGCAGGCGGTGGCATGGGCTACGCCTTGGCGAGCCCATTCGGTGCGGTATGGGCGTGGAGTTTGGTGGGCTTGATGGGGTTGGTGATGGTGCTGCTGACGGTGTACACGCTGCGGCATTACGTGTTCTCGCTGAACCGGCTGTTTGGCAAGCAACGCCACCCGTACGCCAGCATCGTCAGCGCCGACTGGCCCAGGGTGACCATCTTTGTGGCCGCGCACAACGAAGAAGACGTGATCCAGGACTGCCTGGAGAACCTGATGCGGGTGGACTACCCGGCGGACCGCATGGTCATCATGCCGGTCAACGACCGCTCCAGCGACCGCACCCGCGAGATCATTGATGCGGTGGTGGCGCGCTTTCCGGGGCGCATCACCCCGTTCCACCGGGTCAGCGGCAAGCCCGGCAAGGCCGCCGCCCTCAAAGATGCCACGGCGCTGATCGACACCGACTTCATCATCGTCTTCGATGCCGACTACATGCCCTCACGCGGCCTCATCCGCCGCCTCATGGCCCCCTTCTTCGACCCCGAAGTCGGCGCGGTGATGGGCCGCGTGGTCCCGCACAACGTCGGTGCCAACCTGCTCACCCGGCTGCTGGATCTGGAGCGCTCTGGCGGCTACCAGGTCGACCAACAAGCCCGCATGAACCTGGGCCTGGTCCCCCAATACGGCGGCACGGTGGGCGGCATCCGCATCAGCGCCCTGGAATCGGTGGGCGGCTGGCACGACGACGTACTGGCCGAAGACACCGACCTCACCTACCGGCTGCTGCTGGGGGGCTGGCTCACCGTCTACCACAACCGGGCCGAATGCTACGAAGAGGTCCCGCAAAACTGGGCTGTGCGCATGCGCCAGATCAAACGCTGGTCCAAAGGCCACAACCAGGCCCTGGTGCGCCATAGCGGGGCCTTGCTGCGCAACCCCGCACTCAGCCTGACCGAGCGGGTGGACGGATTCCTGTTGCTGGGCGTGTACATGATGTCGCCCATCCTGCTGTTTGGCTGGGTGCTCAGCCTGCTGATGTACTTCACCGTCTCCATGCAGGTGCTGGCCCCGGCCTTCCTGTTAATCGCCTTCATGGCCCATAGTGCGCTGGGCAACTTTGCGGCCTTCTTCGAGATCGCCACCGCCGTCCACCTGGACCGCTCGCGCCAGCGCATCCACCTGCTGGCCTTCACCTTCATGGGCTTCATCGTCAGCGCAGTGGCCATCGCCCAGTCGGTGCTGGAGCAACTGCTGTGGGACCGCCTGCCCGGGCGCGGCTTCCACTGGGACAAGACCGTGCGCTACCGGCGTGCGGCGGTGCCGGTGGCGGCTGCGGCGATGTCGGCATCGGCATCTATGGCTACGCCCGCACCGATGCCCGCACCGGTGCCTGTAGCCATACCCGTATCTACCCACACGCCGGTCGCGGCAGAGATGCACCCATGATGCTGGCCTTGCTGGTTGTGCTGACCGTGTCGGTGCTGGCGGTGCCGCTGATCCCCGCGCTGCGGGAATGGCTGCGGCCCCAGGATGTGGTGCCGCTGCAGATCGACGAGGCCGATGCCCTGGACCCGCCCTATCTGGCCCAGCGTTTTGCAGCCCTGCTGGCCGAGGCTGTCCAGGCGGGAGCCACGCACCTGGGCGGCTCGGTTATTGCGCATGAGGCGAGTAGGGTGGGTGGTGTGACCTTGTTGGCGGCCGAAGTGGCGGCTGGACGCACCGACCGCCTGTGGCACATCGAGGGCGATGTCCAGCTGCCCGAAGGCATGGGCTTTTATGCCGAAGTATCGGCCTCGGCCGACCTGCACACGGCCGCGCACAGCCTCTACCGCGCCGTGTGGGCCGGTGGCCGGGCCACCCTGGCCCCCTTCTGCACCGTATTGCGCTGGGCCCATGGCCAGGAGGTGCATGTCGGCACGGGCTGCCACCTGGCCGGCCGGGTCACGGCCCAGCACACCCTGCGCGTTGCGCCGCAAGTGTCCTTCATGCTGTTGCATGCGCCGCGCATCGACTTTGCGGAGTCGTCCCGCAAAACGCTCACCGATTCGGTGTCTACCGAATGGACTTCCACCACCTTGGCCCCCAGCGACTGGCCAGCCGGTGTGGTGTGGAACCCGCAGGTGCGCCGCGCCTTTGCGCGGTCTGCGCTGCAGATCGAGGCCCGGCGGGCCTGGCACGGTGACGTGGTGTGCCTGGCCGACCTGGCCTTGGGCGGGCATTGCCAGGCAGACGGCAGCCTGAAGGCGCGCGGCGACCTGCACGTGGGCCCGGGCAGCTACATCCGCGGCAACGTCGTGGCCGGGGGAGCCATCCACCTGGGCGCGGGATGTGTGGTGCGGGGCTCGGTCCTGTCCGAGACCGCGATCGTGCTCGGGTCCGACTGCACCGTGGGCGCGCCCGGCACCCTGGCAACTGTCACCGCGCCGCGCCTCGCCATCGCGCCGGGGGCCACCGTCTACGGCACCCTCTGGGCCGAAGAAAAAGGCCAGACCACCATGGCAGCCGATGCCGCGCCGGACCAGGCTGCATGGACAGAGCTGTCCCCATCCGCAGTGCTGGGGGTGGTGGTATGACCGGCGTGTGGCGGATAGTGCGCGCAGCGATTGGGGCCGGCCTGCTGGCCTGGCTGGCGCTGTGGGCCTGGTGGCAATGGGGTGCGCCCCAGGCCACGGCACTGACCCACCTGGCCTTGCTGGTGCCCGACGACGTGGCCAGCGACGACCCCGTGGTGCAGGCCTGGCAGGACGCGGCGGCAGAAACCGGCTTCCCCCTGGCCGTGGTACGGGCCTCGGCCCTGCTGCGCCCGGGCGGCTACCCGCTGGATGCCGCCCTGGTAGTGCCCGACACCGTGCACCGCCGAATGAACAGCACGTTGGTGGCCCACCTGGAAGCCCGGGTGCGGGCCGGTGCACAGCTCATGCTGGTGCACGACGCCGGTGTCTCCGACATGGACGGCAACTACCACCCCGTACAGTCCCGCCTGTCCACCCTGGCCGGGGTGGGCTACGGGCTGTACGAGAAGCTCGGGCCGGACATGCTCAGCGAACAGGTCGCCTGGGTCGATGGCGCGGCGGTGCCGCTGCTGCGCCTGCCCCCGGGCAAACTCATGCGCGAAGGCAGCGAAAGCCCCTTGGTCAGCACCCAGCCCGCCCCCCAGGCCGACGAAGAACTGGCCGTGGTCAGCTACAACTACGGGCGCTTGCGCTACCCGGTGTTTGCCACCAGCGGCGCGTTTGACGGCCAGCGCCTGATGCACTTTGAAGGCGGTGGCCTGCTGGCCGGGGTGCACACCCTGGGCCAGGGCAAAGTACTGTTCGTCAACCTGCCGCTGGGCTACCTGAAGCTGCGCACCGACGGCTTCTTCCTGCACAGCTTCCTGCGCTACTTTGCGCAGGACATGGCCCAGTTGCCCCAGCTCTCGGCCCTGCCCGAAGCCCAAGGCGCGCTCATCATGAACTGGCACATCGACTCGGCCAAAGCCGAGCCCGCGATGGAGAAGCTGCAAGCCCTGGGCATCTTCGAGCAAGGCCCGTACTCCGTGGACCTGACTGCCGGACCCGACGTGGACACCGAAGGCGACGGCGACGGCATGGACCTGGATAACAACCCCCGCATGCAGGCCTGGGTACGCCGCTTTGCCGAGCGTGGTGACGAAGTCGGCAGCCACGGCGGCTGGATCCACAACGCCTTTGGCCAGCAGGTGGACAAACAACCGCAGGCCGTGTCGATTCCCTTGATCCAAAAGAATGTGGCCAGCGTGCAGGCCGCCAGCGGCAAACCCGTGCGCGAATACTCGGCCCCGGTGGGCAACCACCCGGCCTGGGTCACCCAGTGGCTGCACAACCAAGGCATCCGCGCCTACTACTCCACCGGCGACATCGGCATGGCCCCCACCCGCAGCTACCAGGGCGAACAGCGCGGCCCGGGCGACATGTGGGCCTTCCCGGTGCTCAGCTACGGCACCTACGGCACCTTTGAAGACGCCCAGGCCGCGCAGCAGTCCGAGCGCGACATTGCCGCCTGGCTCAAAGACGTGGCCGACTACTGCGCCCAGTACCGCACCGTGCGCCTGGTGTACTTCCACCCCCCCGGCATCGCCATGTTTCCGCTCGCCTTCAAGGAGTGGATGCAACACACGGCCAGCCTGCTGCGCAGCAAAACCCTGCGCTGGATCACCATGGCCCAGTACGCCGACTTTGCCAACCAGCGGCTGCAGGTGCAGTGGGCGATCACCCCGGATGCACAGGACTCCGGTACACAGACTCCGGGAGCCCAGCAGCTCCGCGCCAGCCACCCGCAATCGCTGGCCCATATGGCCTGGCTGTTGCCGATGCAGCGCTACGCCCAGCCCGTCGTGCTCGAAGGCACGGCCCAGATCGATAACGACGGCAGCTACTGGCGTGTGGTGGCCGGGGACTCGGCCACCTTGCGCCTGCAGTCACCCACAAACATCGCACCCGCAAACATGGCACCTGCACAGACGGCACCTGCACAGACGGTCCCCGCCAGCCAACCCCTTTCCGCACCTTTGAAACAACCATGACCACCCCCGACCTCGCCTACTCGCGCCCTCCCCAGCGCCCCATCCTCATCTCAGTGGGCACCCGCCCGGAGATTATCAAAATGGCCCCGGTGTACGCCGAGCTGCACCGCCGCGGCCTGCCCGTGGCCTGGGTGCACACCGGCCAGCACCGAGAAATGGCCGACACCCTGTACACCTTCTTCGGCATCCAGCCCCAGCACGAAGTGGTGCTGGAGCGGCGCAACGCCAGCCTGGCGCATCTGAACGCCTTGCTGCTCGAAGGCCTGTCCGAGGTGTTTGAGCGGGTCCAGCCCTGCGCGGTGCTGGTGCACGGCGACACCACCAGCACCCTGGCCTCGGCCCAGGCTGCCTTCTACCTGGACATCCCGATTGGCCACGTGGAAGCCGGTCTGCGCACCGGCAACCCGCGCGAGCCCTTCCCCGAAGAGAAGAACCGCGAACTCACCGCCCGGTTGGCCCGCTGGCACTTTGCCCCCACCGCCGGAGCGGCAGCCAACCTGGCCAAAGAAGGTGTACCCGCCCCTGCGGTGCACACCGTAGGCAACTCCGCCGTGGATGCCGCCCTGGCAGGCACTGCCCGCCTGGAGCAGTTGCTGGCCGATGGCACGCTGGCTCTGCCTGCCGAACTGCAAGCCCTACAGCCCCACCTGGCGCACTGCCAACTCATGACCGTCACCGCCCACCGGCGCGAGAACTGGGGCGAAGGCATCACCAACATCGCCCGTGCCGTGGCCCAGTTGCTCCTGCAGCACGATGACCTGGCCGTGGTCTGGCCGGTCCACGGCAACCCGGCGGTGCGCGATGCCGTGCACGCCGAGCTGGGCGGCCTGGCCGAGCAGCTGGGTGGGCGGCTCACCCTGTGCCCGCCGCTGGACTACCCGGCCCTGCTGTGGTGCCTGCACCGCAGCGCGCTGGCCCTGACCGACTCGGGCGGTATCCAGGAAGAGGGCGCGGCCCTGTCCTGCCCGGTGCTGGTGCTGCGCGACACCACCGAGCGCCCCGAACTGGTCGAGGCCGGTGCCGGGATGATTGTGGGCACCGACACCGAGCGCATCGTGCGCACCGTAGACCAACTGCTGGGCGATGGCCGCTTGCTGGAGTGCATGCGCCAGGCTGTCAACCCGTTTGGCGATGGGCAGACCGCCGCCCGTATCGCCGATGTGCTGGCCCGTGACCTGCACCTTCACATCCCACACATCCCACACATCCCACACACCCCGCACACCCCGCACACCGCCTCCACCAGCGACCTGGAAAGCCCCACATGCGTGTAAACCCCATCTCCACAGGGGGCGGCTTGGCTCTGACCCTGGCCCTGACCCTGGCCCTGGGCACTGGCGCAGTGCGGGCGCAAGCCTTGCCGCCGGTGGTCTGGGATGTGGCCGCCACCCACAGCCAGCTGACCGCGGGGCTACCGGACGGTGAATCCCTGTCGGTGCGTGCCAGCGTGGCGCTGCCGCAAGGCAGCAGCTTGAATGCCGAGCTGATGCAGGAGCGCAAATTCGGTGCCAAGGGCGGTGTCGTGGCACTGGCCTACACCGCAACCCTGGGTCCGGACTGGTTCGCCACGGGCACGCTGGTGGGCGGCAATGGCGGCCCCAACTGGGCCAATGCGCGGGCCGATGCGCAGGTCTCCACCAAATGGCTGGAGCAGCGCCAACTGGTGACTTCGGCGGCGCTGTACCGGGCCGAGTTCGATGCGGGCCGCAGTGACTCCGGGCTGCGCCTGGCCGCCACCTGGTACACAGAGCTGCCTGCGGTACTGCCCACGGTGCTGCCTGCGGTGCTGGAGGCGGGAACCACCTTTAACGTCAGCCAGCCGGGCCGCGTCCACTCCGCGATGCCCTACGTGAGCGCCACTGTGGGCCGCGCGGGCCAGCAATACCTCAGCCTGCGCGCCACCAGCGGCTCCGAGGCCTACCAGGCCATCGGCTTGCAGACCCAGTTGGTCAACTTCCGCAGCCGCAGCCAAAGTGCCACCTGGCGGCAGTGGATCGGCCCGCAGTGGGGCTTTACCGCCCAGGCCGAGCACTACCGCAACCCCACCTACCAGCGTAAAACCCTGGGTGTGGGACTGTTTGCCCAGTGGTAGGACTGGCAATGTCCAAGCCCCACCAGACCGACCACCCCCACCCCGCCACGCCTGGGAGGCCGATCCTGGGCCTGCACCTGCGCGGCCATCTGGGCGGCGCGATTGCGCAGCACCGGGCGATCTCGCGCCTGCACCTGCCGCTGCAACGCCTGTGGGTGGGCCTGGTCCTGGCGAGCGGCTTGACCGCGTTGTTGCTGGTGCTGCGCCCCTGGGTGGCGCAGGCCTGGGCGGTGGAGATCGTGTGGTGGCTGCGGGCGCTGGAGCTGCCCGGGCACTTTGACGTGCAAGGGCGCGGGGGTGACGGCGCGCTGGCGCTGGCCGTGCCCTTCATCGACGTGCAGCTAGCCGCCCCCAATGGCTGGGTGCCGGTGTGGCACGCTTTAGTGGTCTTGTGCGTGTGGTGGGCCGCAGGGCGGATGTCGGATGCGGCCAAGCCGGTGGCCTATCTGCTGCGCTTTGCGGTGCTGATCCACGGCGCATCGGTGTTGTTCTTCCTGTTCTGGCCCGCCAGCTTCCCGCACTCGGTGGACCTGCACACCGGCAGCGGGCTGCGCCAGGCCTGGCATCTGATGCTGCTGGCACCCTGGATCCACTTCGCCACCTACTACCTGTTTCCGTTTGCGCTGTGGCAGCGCGTGCTGGTGACGCTGCTGAGCTGGCTGTTTTTGTTGGTACTGACCCCGCTGCAATATGCCCTGCATGTGGCCCTGGTCCAGCACATGGGGCTGCTGGTGATGCCGCTGCTGCATCTGCTGTTTGGTGTGATGCTGGACATCATCGGCTTTGTAGCGATCTACGGCTGGGCCATGGGCTGGAAAATGCCAGGGGCGGCACATGCGTAAACCTGCGGTGTGCAAGCTGGCGGTATCGGTGGCGGTATCGGTGGCGGTATCGGTGACGGTATCGCTGGCGGTCTGGGTAGGTGCTGCGGGGGCCGTCGATGCACCTGCCGGTACAGCGGCGTGCCGCCCGGGGGCACTGGTGGATGCCGCGTTTAGGGATGCGGCCTTGCAGGCGCTGGACCGGCTGGTGGTGCGCGCCCCCGGCAAAAGTGCCGACGGTGCCATCAAGGTGCACCACTCGCCTGCACACCTGGACCCGCAGGGCGGGGTATGGCACTACGTATCGGCTTACCAGGTCAATCTGGGCTTGATCGGGGCTTTGCGGGTGAACCCTGCGCTCGCACCCACCGCGGCCCAGTGGCTGCGCTGGCAGGCTGCGCATACTACCCCCACCGGACCGTCCGAGAGCGTCGTGTTCGACCACTGGGTGCGGGCCGGTGACTTGCAGGAGTCCACCTGTCCACCCGGCAAAAGTCCGCGCGCGTGCCCCCAGGTGGATGCCTATGACAGCACGGCCGCAGCGTTGTTGCTGATGGCCCAGGCCTACGCCCAGGCGGTGCCCGATAGCCCCTTGCTGCGGGAACCCAGTCTGCGCCGGGCCTTGGAAGAGGCTGCGGCCACCCTGGCGCGGCTCACCCAGCCCAACGGCCTGCCCTGGGCCAAGCCCGACCACCAGGTGGCCTATCTGATGGATGCGGTGGAGGTGTCGGCGGGCTGGCGCGCCTGGGCGCAGCTCCAGCGCGACATCTACGGCATCCCCCAGGCGGCCAAGAACAGCCTGGCCATGGCGCAGCGCACCGATGCAGCCATCCACAAGAACCTTTGGCACGCCCCCAGCCACACCTGGCGGGTCAGCCTGGATGCCGCCAAGCCCGACTTCCGGCACTGGTACCCCGACACCGTGGCCCAGGCCTGGCCGCTGCTGTGGATGGATGCCACCGCCACCGCTACAGCTACAGCTACAGCTACAGCCACCCCTCCCGAGGGCCCTGCTGCCGCGGCGCGTGCCCAAGCCGTGTGGAAACAAGCGGTCGCGCCGTGGCAAGGGGCGGCGGGTTGGCCGCAGCGCAATGTGGACCCGGAAGGTTTCTGGTGGCCTGCGGTAGCGGTGGCCGCGCGCTGCGTGGGTGACGACACGGCTGCAGCGGCGTGGGTCGCCCGGGCCCGCAGCGCCTGGATGCGCCCGGATGCGCCGTTTGCCTGGCCGTTCCAGGTGGCGGATTTGCAGTGGCTGCTGTGGTTGGCCGACCCCGTGCCCGCGCCGGGGGGGACTGGTTTGTAAGTGTTCTCGTGTTCGTTATTGGTTTCTTCACTTCACTTTGGAGGTTTTTTTATGCAATTGTTTTCTCTTGCGCGGCGGCGTTTTGCGGCTGTGTCATTCGCCCTGGTGGCCTTGTCGGCGGCCACGGCTTCTGCCTGGGCCGCGCCCTCGCGCGACAACCTGACGCTGCTCATCCCCGACAACGCAGTTCTCACTAGCTGGCAGGTCCAGGTGTGGACCGATGCCGCGGCCGAGGAGGGCATCCAAATCAAGACCATCACCGACTCGGCCTTCCTGGCACTGGGCACCACAGCCGCCAGCAAGATTGCCGGACTGGTGATGCCCGACAGCGCCCACATCCAGGCCAGTGACGCGCTGGTGGCGGCAGTAAAGCAGTACGTGTCGGGCGGCGGAAAATTGATGCTGACCTACGATGCCGGTGCACTCACCGACGGAGGCTTCTACGCCCTGTCGGGCAAGTCCCGCTTCTCCGATATGGTGGGCGTGGACTACGTGCAGTACGAAGCCCTGCGTGACCGCGTGGTGGGCTTTGGCCCCATCGTGGGCAGCAAGGCCCGCTTGACCAATCTGCTGGTGCCGCCTGGCAAATATCTGCCCTACGTCGCCCCCACGGTGGCTGCGGCGACCACCGCCTTTGTGCCGACCAGCCGGTTGGACCCGGGCGGTGCGGATGCGATGCGTGCCATGGTGGAAGGCCGGGCCCGCAATGGCTGGTCGCAGCCATTCAATCCGCTGCGTTACGACCAACGCGTGGCTTCGGCCACCCCCGCTTTGCGCCAGCCCGGCAGCTACCCGTACCGCTACTCCGACGATGTGGGGGCCACGGTAGATAGCACCGGTAGCTACTGGCAAGAAAAACCCACGGGTTGGGTCTCTACCCAGTTGACCGAAGACGACAAGTCCTTGCAAACCATCAGCGGCTATGTGTTTGCATCGCTGAGCTACTACTCTTACGTGACCACGGGCACCTTTCCAGGCAACGTGTTCCTGTCATCGCCAGACCACGGCCTGGTCGCCGGCGAGCGTACCTACGGCAACGGCAAGGTTTTGTTTGTCAACATCCCCCTGGGCTACTTCACCGCCGTGGGATCCGACGGCATGCTGTTGCACGGCTTCCTGAACCACTTCGCACGTGACCAGGTGGTCATGCCGCAAATATCCGTTCAGCCCAAGGGTGTGGGCGGCCTGGTCTACGACTGGCACGTGGATGACGGACAGGCGCTGAATAGCGACCTGGGCTATGTCATGGGCCAGTGGTTCATGCAAGGCAAAGGCCCGTTCAACTTTGAATTCACGGCAGGTCCGGATGTGAACGTAATCGGCGACGGCGAGGGCATGAACCTGGCGAATAACCCCTCCGGCCAAGCGCTGGTGCGCTACATCGGTCGCCCGAACGGCAGCCTGACGCACGAGATGGGTGCCCATGGTGGCTGGATACACAACATCTATGGCGCAAACGCCAACGAGACCAATGCCAGCACCTATTTGCCTTGGGTACAGGCCAACGTCGGCGTGGTGCAGAACGTCATGGGCAAGCAGAGCCGCTCGTATTCGGCACCCATGGGGAACAATCCGTTGTGGGCTATCAAGTGGCTGGAAAGCTACGGCGTTGTGGGCATGTATTCGGCCAGCAACACCGGCACGGCATCCACCCGTGAATGGCGCAGCGGTGCACGTGTCGCCAACACCATGTGGGCCTTGCCGGTATCTCCCCGTGGCGTTTCGGCCACCTTCGAGGAGTTTGATGACACTGGTGTGACCGATGGGCAATCGGCCCAGTGGCTGGTGGACTTGCAAAGTTTTGTGGTCAACAACCGCACCAACCGCCTGTTCTACAACCACCCCCCAGGTGTGCGCAACCACTTGAATGTGTTGAAAACCTTTGTTAACCGGGCTGAAAACCTGAAGAACGGCGGTCGTTTCAACTGGTACACCATGTCCCAGATTGCCGACTTCAACCAGCGCCGCATCAAGACCACCTGGAGCAGCAGTACCAATTTGTTTGGCCTGAGCACGTTTGTGGCCAACAACCCCACCTCGCTGACCGATGTCACCTGGCTACTGCCCCGCAGCAAGTACACCCTGCCCATCGTGACCAGTGGTTATGGCTGGGTCAATGTGTTTGACGATACCAACTGGGTGGTTACTTCCACAGGGGGTAACAACCTGAAGTTTGTGGCTTACGAGCGCTAAGCTGGGGACAGGGCCAATTTATGCATTAAATGGGCCTCCCGTGCCGATGGAGTCAGCACAAGCAGCTATCAAAACGATAGTTTTCAGCCCAGGTCTGCCGCCAACCAGCCACGCAGGCTGTTGACGAAGGCCAGGGCTTCTACCTGCGGCAGGTCGGCTACCCGCACTACTGCCTCTTCCAAACGCCCTGCTTGCAGGGCGTTTGCACGTCCAATGCCGCCCAGCAGCCCGCAGGCCAGCGGCGGGGTGACCCAGCGACCGTCCAGTCGCAGGGCGATGTTGCCGCGCGTGCATTCTGTGATTTCACCGGCCGTGTTCCACAGCAGGGTGTCGAACACGCCCGGCTGGGTGGGGGTGAACGCATCGTAGTGGGCGCGGCGGGTGGTTTTGAAGCGGACGAATTCGCTGTGCGCTTCCAGCAAAGGGCGGTCGGCCAGCTGCAGGCGCACGCGCTCCGGGCTGGCTTCCAGCGGGTAGGCCTCGGCCGTGGCCTGGCCTTGCGCGTCCAGCAGCAGACGCACGCGCCATGCGCCTTGGGGGCGGGCGATGGCTTGCAGGGTTTGGTGGACGTGTTCCAGATTCCATGGTGTGCCGAAGTGCGCCGCCGCCGCTTGCATGCGGGCCAGGTGGGCCTCGCGGTGGCGCAAGCTGCCGTCCACCATGGCCAGCGTCTCCAGCAGCGCAAACGGCGCGCTGGCGCGCTGCACAAAGGCCTGCTTGGCGGCCCACTCCTGCCATTCGCCTTCGGCCTGGGCATCGGACGTGATGCCGCTGCCGATGCCACAGCGGGCTTGCGTTCCGCGCAGGGTGACGGTGCGGATGGGCACGTTGAAGGTGGTGGCACCACCGGGCTGCACCACGCCGATGGCACCGCAGTACACGCCGCGCGGGGTGGGCTCCAGCGCCTTGACCATGCGCATGGCCTGCACCTTGGGCGCGCCGGTGACCGAGCCGCAGGGGAATAGCGCGGCAAAGACCTGGGCCAGCGTGCAGCCGGGCCGGGTGCGGGCGGTGACATCGGAGGTCATTTGCCACACCGTGGGCAGCGCCTCGGTGTGGAACAGGCGCGGCACCTGCACGCTGAAGGGCTCTGCGATGCGCGAAATGTCGTTACGCAGCAGATCGACCACCATCACGTTTTCGGCCCGCTCCTTGGGCGAACTGCGCAGCGCTGCCGACAGGGCCACGTCTTCCTGCGCATCCGCACCCCGGCGGGCCGTGCCTTTCATGGGGCGGGCCAGGATGGCACCGTCGCGCCAGTCGAAAAATAGCTCGGGCGAGACGGACAGGATTTGCGCATCGCCGGTGTCCAGCAGCGCCGCATAACCGCCCGGCTGGGCGCGCTGCAGCGCGGCGAACAGGGCCTGCGGGTCGCCTTGGAAGTCGCCTGCCATTTGCGCCGTCAGATTCACCTGGTACAGCTCGCCTGCGCGGATGGCCTGGTGCAGCGCGTCCATGGCCGCGTCGAAGTCGGGCCTGGGGATGAAGCTGTGCCAGTCGATTTGCGCGCTGGCGGTGCTGGGTTCGGGCCAGGGCAGGGGGGTGTCAAACACTGCGAACCAGGCGAGCGGGCCGTCGGCAGGATGGACCTTCAGCGCCGAGTCAAATGCTGGTGCAGCTTCGTAGCGCACATAGCCCACGCACCACTGCCCCTGTGCCGACGCGGCCTGCACGGCATCCAGCAGCGGCTTCACCTGCTCCAGCGTGTGCGCCACCAGCGTCTGCAGCGGTGTGCCAAACGCATGGCGCACCCGCTCCCCACCGTGCGGGTCGGCAAAGTCGATCAGCGCGGTGATGCCCTCCATCAGGCCGCGCCGATGTTCGGCACCAGGCCGGTGGTGGGCTGGCCGTTCTTGAGGGCCGCCGTGAAAGCCAGCATGCGGTCAATGGGCAGGCGGGCACGCAGGCCCAGGGCGGGGTCGATGTGGACTTCGTTGGTGCCCAGCTCCAACACTTGGGCCAGCCCGGCCAGGCCGTTCATGGCCATCCAGGGGCAGTGCGCGCAGCTCTTGCAGGTGGCGCTGTTACCGGCAGTGGGGGCCTCGATGAAGACCTTGCCGGGGTTTTGCGTGCGCAGCTTGTGCAGCATGCCGTTGTCGGTGGCGACGATGAAGGTGGTGGCATCCAGGGTACGCGCCGCCGCCAGGATGGCCGAGGTGGAGCCCACGGCATCGGCCAGGGCGATCACGTCGGCGGGCGATTCGGGATGCACCAGCACCTTGGCTTCGGGATGCTCGGCCTTCAGGGCTTGCAGCTCGAAGGCCTTGAACTCGTCGTGCACGATGCAGGCACCGTTCCAGAACACCATGTCGGCCCCGGTTTCCTTCTGGATGTAGGCCCCCAGGTGCTTGTCGGGGGCCCACAGGATCTTGTGGCCCTGGTCTTTCAGGGCGCGCACCACGTCCAGCGCGCAGCCCGAGGTGACCAGCCAATCGGCGCGGGCTTTGACCTCGGCGCTGGTGTTGGCGTAAACCACCACGGTGCGGTCGGGGTGGGCATCGCAAAAGGCGTTGAACTCGGCGCTGGGGCAGCCCAGGTCGAGCGAGCAGGTGGCATCCAAGTCGGGCATGAGGATACGCTTTTCGGGCGACAAGATCTTGGCGGTTTCGCCCATGAAGCGCACGCCGGAGACCACCAGGGTCTGCGCGGCGTGGTCGCGGCCAAAGCGGGCCATCTCCAGCGAGTCGCTGACCAGGCCGCCGGTTTCTTCGGCCAGGTCCTGCAGGTCGGGGTGCACGTAGTAGTGCGACACCATCACCGCGTTGCGCTCCTTGAGCAGGCGGCGGATGCGGTCTTTCAGCGCCAGGCGTTCGCTGGGGCTGGGCTCCACGGGCACCCGGGCCCAGGCGTGGCGCGGGGCGCAGGTGGCACCCTGGCTTGCATCGGGTGCGGGCTGCTCGTATTCAACTTCCATCATCATCGTGGTCATGGGGTGCTCCTCACAGGTCCTGGAAACGCATGGAGTAATCGGTGGCCTTCACGTCCTTGGTCAGGCCGCCGATGGAGATACGGTCTACGCCGGTTTCGGCCAGGGTGCGCAGGCCTTGCAGCGTCACGCCGCCGGAGATTTCCAGCACCGCCTTTTTGTCACCCCGCGCGGTGTTGCGCCGAACCGCCTCCTGCAGCGTGGGCAGGTCCATGTTGTCCAGCAGCACCATGCGGGCACCGGCATCCAGGGCTTCGTCGAGCTGGGCCAGGGTTTCGACTTCGATCTCGATGAAACGGGCCTGCTGCGCCAGGGCCTGGGCGCGCTGCAGCACGGCGGTCACGCCCCCGGCGGCGGCGATGTGGTTTTCCTTGATCAGCACCGCGTCATACAGGCCGATGCGGTGGTTGGTGCCGCCGCCGATGCGTACCGCGTACTTCTGCGCCAGGCGCAGGCCGGGCAGGGTTTTGCGGGTGTCCACGATGTGGGTGCCGGTGCCGGCCACCGCTTGCACGTGCAGCGCCGTGCGGCTGGCCACGGCGCTGAGCAGTTGCAGGAAGTTCAGCGCCGTGCGCTCGGCGGTCAGCAGGGCCTGGGCCGGGCCCTCCAGTTCCAGCACCACCTGGTCGGCGGCGCAGGTTTTGCCCTCGTGGACCAGCCAGGTCCAGGTGGCGGTGGGGGCGATCTGGCGCAGCGTCGCTTCCACCCAGGGCGCGCCGCAGACCACCGCGGCCTCGCGGGCCAGGATGCGGGCCCGGGTGTGGCGGTCGGGGGCTATCAGCGCGGCGGTCAGGTCGCCGGGGCCAACATCTTCGGCCAGGGCACGGGCTACGTCGGCCGCGGCCAGGGTGGCGATGCTGGCGGGGGAAAAGTCAAAAAACGGGGTCGTCATTACAGCTCTCTCAGGCGGGGGTCCGAAGTGTGTCACATCTGTAGTCACGGCTCACCCCCAGGCTACACACTGCGTGTTTTCGCCAACCCCCTTGCAGGGGGCAACACCAGCAGCCTGGCAAAGCCAGTTCTGCGGTGTTCTTGGAGGCGCGCGCGCTACCTGTCAAAGTGGGGCGTGCTGATTTTCGCCGTAGTTTGCGTGTACTGGCACTATGGGGGTTATGGACACCTCTGAAACCGAACTTTCGCGCCTGCTGGCCCTGCAGCGCCAGGCCCATGCCGCCGACCCCGCGCCCCGCGAGGCCGCCCGCCGGGACCGCCTGCAGCGCCTGGGGGCCTTGCTGGACAAGCACGCTGAAGCCTTCACCACCCAGATTGGCCAGGACTTCGGCACCCGCGCCGCCGCCGAGATCACCCTGACCGAAATCGTGCCGGTGCGCAGCGCCCTGCGCCACGCGCTCGGGCACCTGCGGGCGTGGATGCGGCCCCGGCGCGTGGCCACCGGCTGGATGTTTTGGCCGGGCCGCAGCCGGTTGCTGCGCCAGCCGCTGGGCGTGGTGGGCATCGTCAGCCCCTGGAACTACCCGCTGCTGCTGGCCTTGTCGCCGCTGGTGGACGTGCTGGCGGCGGGCAACCGGGCGCTGCTCAAGCCGTCGGAGCTCACCCCGCGCTTTGCCGAGGGCCTGCGCCTGGCGGTGGCCGAATTCTTTTCCGCCGAAGAGGTGGCGGTGCTCACCGGCGATGCCGCGCTGGGCCAGGCGTTTTGCGCCCAGCCCTTCGACCACCTGGTGTTCACCGGCTCCACCGCCGTGGGCCGCCTGGTGGCGCAGGCTGCGGCCAAGAACCTGACCCCGGTAACGCTGGAGCTGGGCGGCAAGTCGCCGGTAGTGGTGGACACATCCTGCGATCTGGGCAAGACGCTGGACCGGCTGGCCTGGGGCAAGCTGATCAACGCAGGCCAGACCTGCATCGCCCCCGACTACGCCCTGGTGCCGCGTCCCCTGGTTAGTGCCTTCGTGGATGCCCTGCGCGCCAGCATGCTGCGGCTGTACCCGGCGTTCCAGGGCAACCCCGACTACACCAGCATCGCCAGCGACCGGCACTTGGCGCGCCTGCAGGCCCTGGTGGCCGATGCCCGGGCGCAGGGCGCAAGGCTGGTAGAACTGGAGCCGTCAAACGGGGGCCGCCAGATGCCTCCGGTGCTGCTGCTAGGCGGGCACAGCAGCATGCGCGTGCTGCAAGAAGAAATCTTTGGCCCGGTGCTGCCCATCGTGCCCTACGACACGCTGGAAGAGGCCATTGCCTTTATCAACGCCCGCGACAAGCCGCTGGCCCTGTACTGGTTTGGCCGCAACACCGCCCACCGCGACCAGGTGCTGGCACACACGCAGTCGGGTGGGGTGAGCACCAACGACACCCTGGTGCACCTGGCGCAAGACGGTCTGCCGTTTGGCGGCGTGGGGCCGTCGGGCCAGGGGCATTACCACGGCGAATGGGGCTTTCGCCGGTTCAGCCATGAGAAGCCGGTGTTCCAGCAGTCGCGCTGGTCGGGCGGCGGCCTGGTGTATCCGCCGTACACGCCGCGCCTGCAGAAATTGCTGCGCTGGCTGGGTGGGCGGCACTGAGTGTTTGCTATATAAATAAGAGCTTCTTGTGCTGAGAGATATTGCGCTGGAGGCATTTTTTACCGTGTTTTTTTCTTGTGCCGGAAGATACATGGGTTACAACAAAAGTCATATTTAGAAAGGTGCCAGTCGCGTTTCACGCCGTAGAAAGAGGGACGACGGACGAACAGTGGGAGGCGGTGATGGAGAGTTTGCTGGTGGCTTGTGGACTTGCCTTGGTGGGTATCGCAGTGGTGTACATGGTCCTCGTGGGCCGTAAGCGCAAACCGCCCTACGACGAGGAAACGCAGTCCCAGATCATGGCGTTGCGGGCGCATGTAGAAGCCAGAGAGAAAAATGCGCTGCAAGGCATCGAGCGCCGCGCCCAAAAACAGGCAGATCGCCGTCGCGCCCAGCGCATGGCCGACAAAGGGGCCAGCAAGTGATTGACATCCGGCCCCCCTCCCGCGGTCAATGGCATAGGTGCGCACCCCGCCGTAGCAGCATTTGCTATGGTTTAAATAGCTGCCTGTGCTGGTTGGTAGAGCGCAAGCAGCCATAAAGGCATAAAGTCGTTCCCCGAATTTGTGACCTGTGCGGCGTGGGGGCTCGCCATCTGTTCGCCCGGCCTGTGCGCCTGGTTGGCTACTTTTTGGGGCGGTGATGGAATTTTTGTGTCATGGACAATGCGTCCATGACGTTTTTCAAAGATATCAATCTCTCTGCTACCACCGCCGGTTTTGTGGCCGTGCTGGTCGGTTTCACCAGTTCGGTCGCCATTGTTTTCCAGGCCGCGCAGGCCCTGCACGCCACGCCGGAGCAGCTCACCTCGTGGATGTGGGCGCTGGGCCTGGGCATGGGGTTGTGCACCTTGCTGCCCTCGCTGTGGCTGCGCCAGCCGGTGATGGTGGCCTGGTCCACGCCCGGCGCGGCGGTGGTGGCCACGGCGGCGCTGGCGGGCGGCTTTGGCATGCCCGAGGCGATTGGCGCGTTCATGGTCAGCGCGGCCCTGATCGTGCTCTGCGGCGTGACCGGGCTGTTTGAAAAAGTGATGGACCGCATCCCGGTGGCGGTGGCGGCTGCGCTGCTGGCCGGGGTGCTGGCGCGCTTCGGGCTGAACGGCTTTGCCGCCGCCCAGACCGCCTTGCCGCTGGTACTGCTGATGCTGGGCTGCTACCTGCTGGCCAAGCGCTGGTTGCCGCGCTTTGCGGTGGTGTTGACCTTGCTGGTTGCTATTGTTTACGTAGCTGCCCGTGGC
This sequence comes from Comamonadaceae bacterium OS-1, assembly GCA_027923965.1. Lineage (NCBI taxonomy): Bacteria > Pseudomonadati > Pseudomonadota > Betaproteobacteria > Burkholderiales > Comamonadaceae > Comamonadaceae bacterium OS-1. Next base: position 4,041,157 of record AP026969.1, on the reverse strand, counting down.
CAGCTGGTGAGCACAGGCATCGTATTTTCCTTGGCAAAACCAGAGCTGGTGGTGCCGGTGTTCAGCTGGGCCGCCACCGTCAGCATGGCGCTGCCGCTGTTCGTGGTGACCATGGCATCGCAGAACCTGCCGGGCGTGGCGGCCATACGCGCGGCGGGCTATGCCATGCCGATCTCCAAACTCATCACCATCACCGGCCTGGCCACGCTGGTGCTGGCCCCGTTCGGCGCGTTTGCGCTGTGCCTGAGCTCCATCACCGCCGCCATCTGCATGGGCCCCGAGGCGCATAGCGACAAGGCCAAGCGCTACACCGCCGCCGCCGCCTGCGGCATCTTTTACGTGCTGATCGGCATCTTTGGCGCGGCCATCACCGGCGTACTGACGGCCTTTCCGCGCGAGCTGATTGCCGCCATCGCCGGGCTGGCGCTGCTGGGCACCATCGGCGGCGCGCTGTCCACAGCCCTGCACGACCCGCAGCACCGCGAGGCCGCTACCATCACTTTCCTGGTCACGCTCAGCGGCGTGGTGATAGCCGGGGTGGGCTCAGCGTTTTGGGGGGTGGTGGCCGGTGCCATTGCCCTGTTTGTGCAACAGTACCGCCGTTCCACTGTTTGAAGGTTTTCATGAATATCCTCTTCGTTGCCGACCCCCTGGAATCTTTCAAGATCTACAAGGACACCACCTTTGTGATGATGCGCGAGGCGCAGCGGCGCGGGCACACCATTTCGGCCTGCGAGCCGCAGGATTTGCAGTGGCAGACCGGCGGCGTGGTGACGGCACAGGTGCGGGATATCCACCTCACCGGTAAATCCGGTGAGTCCCATGCCGCGGGCGACAAGACCGCCTGGTTCAGCGTGGCCCAGCCGCTGTTTGCGGGCAGCCCGCGCGCACTCAAGGACTTTGGCGCGGTCATCATGCGCAAGGACCCGCCGTTCGATTCGGAATTCTTCTACGCCACCCACCTGCTGGAGCAGGCCGAGCGCGAGGGGGCCCGGGTGTTCAACAAGCCACGGGCCTTGCGCGACCACCCGGAAAAATTGGCCATCATGGAGTTCCCGCAGTTCAGCGGCCCCACGCTGGTCACGCGCAGCGCCGAGGCCATCCGCGCCTTCCACGCCACGCACCGCGACATCATCTTGAAGCCGCTGGACGGCATGGGCGGCATGGGCATCTTCCGGGTGAAGGACGACGGCCTGAACCTGGGCGGCATCATCGAGACGCTGAACAAGGACGGTGCCCAGAGCGTGATGGTGCAAAAGTTTCTGCCCGAAATCGCCCTGGGCGACAAACGGGTGCTGGTGATCGGCGGCAAGCCGGTGCCGTTTTGCCTGGCGCGCATTCCGCAGGGCGGCGAGGTGCGTGGCAACCTGGCGGTGGGCGGCAAGGGGGTGGCGCAGCCGCTCTCCGCGCGCGACCGCGAAATCGGCGAAACCCTGGGCCCCATCCTGGCCGCACGCGGCCTGCTGCTGGTGGGCGTGGACGTGATCGGCGACTGTGTGACCGAGATCAACGTGACCAGTCCCACCTGCTTCCAGGAGATCTTCGACCAGACCGGCTGCGACGTGGCGGCGCTGTTTATTGATGCGTTGGAAGCGGCGTTGAAGGCTTAAGCCAAATCGGCCTCCAGCGCTTATTCCATAAGCGCAACGAGCTATTCAATCAATAGCAAGGCGCCGTCCACAAACACCTTCAGTTCCCCGGGCGCAAACGCCGTCCAGGCCTCGTTGGTGGTCAGGGGCGCGGTGGCTACCATGGCCACGCGGTCGTGGGCGCTGGTGTGTTCGGCGAAGTTGATGCTCAGGTCTTCGTCTTTCAGCGAAGCATGGGCAAACGGGTGTTTGCGCTCCACGTAGTGCAGCTGGGTGCTGGCGTGCGCCCACAGCGCTTCGCCGTTGCTGAGCAGGAAGTTGAAGGTGCCGTGGCGGGCGATGCGTTGGCTCAGCTCGCGCAGGGTCAGCGTCAACTCGGCCACGCTGGGCACCCCGGCGTGCGACTTGGCCAGCTCTTGCATGATCCAGCAAAACGCGCGTTCGCTGTCGGTGTTGCCCACGGGCCGAAAGCTGCTGTGCAGGCGCGGGTGGAAGTTTTTCAGGTCGCCGTTGTGGGCAAACACCCAGTAGCGGCCCCACAGCTCGCGCACGAACGGGTGGCAGTTTTCCAGCGCCACCACGCCCTGCGTGGCCTTGCGGATGTGGGCAATGACGTTGCGGCTTTTGATGGGGTAGTTGCGGATCAGCGCGGCCACTGGCGAATCGCAGGCGGCCTGGTGGTCGACAAAATGGCGCAGGCCGCGGCCTTCAAAAAAGGCAATGCCCCAGCCGTCGCTGTGGTGGTCGGTGCGGCCACCGCGCTCGGCAAAGCCGCTAAAGCTGAACACCACGTCGGTGGGGGTGTTGCAGTTCATACCCAGCAGTTGGCACATGCTTATTCCTTGTTGGATTTCAGTTGCCAGGCGGCCCCCAGGGCCAGGGCGCACAGGGCGGCCAGCATGAAAAATGACTCGTTAAAGGCTGCCAACCGGGCCGGGCTGGTCAGCGGGTTGTCCAGCGTATCGCCGTGCGCGGCCAGCCGCCACTCCAGCACGATGGCGCACAGGCTCACGCCGGTAGCCCCGCCCAGCATGCGCAAGAAGTTGATGGCGCTGGCACCTTGCGGGATCAGGGCTTTGTCCAGCGGCCGCATGGCCCCCAGGTTGAGCGACGGCAGGATGAAGCCCAGCCCGATGCGCCCCAGCACCGCCCACACGGCCAGCACCCAGATGGGGGTACCCAGCCCGATAGTGGCCATCAGCCCGAAGGAGGTGGCCAGCAGTGCCAGCCCGGTACTGACCAGCAGGTAGGTGGGCTGCCGGTCAGCCAGCCGGCCCACCACTGCGATGGTGGCGGCCAGCATCAGCCCGGCGGGCAGCAGGATGGCCCCCACGTACGAGGGCGACAGCTGCAGCCCCACCTGCATGTACACCGGCAGCAGGTAGGTGGAGCCAAACAGCGCCGTGCCGTAAATCACCGCCACGATGCTGCCCATGGCAAACGGGCGGTAGCCAAACAGGGCCAGTTCCATCAGCGGTGCGCCACCCTGGGCGGCCAGGCGGCGCTGCCAGCCAATAAATCCCACCAGAGCCAGCACCGCCAGCAACAGCAGCGTGCCTGCCACGGACGGGCTGCCGCCGCGCAACTGCACCATGCCGTTGAGCAGGCACAGCGTACCTGCGGTGGCCAGCAGCAGACCGCGCCAGTCCAGACCCACGCTGTGCTGGGCGACAGCGCCGCCAGGGGCCGTGGTGGGCACGAATTTACGCGCCAGCCACAGCGACAGCAGGCAAAACGGCACCACCATGAAGAAGATGGAGCGCCAGCCAAACATATCCACCAGAATGCCGCCAATGCTGGGCCCGATGGCCGGGGCCAGCACCACGCCCATGCCAAACAGACCGCTGGCCCGGCCCTGCTCGTGCGGCTGGAAGGCCCGCAGGATGATGATGGCGGGAATGGGTTGCACCACGCCCGCTGCCAGCCCCTCGGCCACCCGGGCGACCAGCACCAGGCCGTAATCGCTTGCCAGCCCGCCGGTGATGCCACCCGCCAGCAGCAGCCACATGGCCCCGGCGTAGACGCGGCGGTAGCCGTGGCGGGCCAGCAGCCAGGGCGTGGTGAGCATGGACACCGTCATCGCCACCATGAAGCCCGAAGTGACCCACTGCGCCTGTGACGGCCCCAGGGTGAAGTGGTGGCTCATGTCGGGAATGGCCACGTTGACGATGGTGGACGACATGACCGAGGCCATGGTGCCCACCATCACCGCCAACAGCAGCAGCCAGCGGTAGCGTTCGCCGTAGCGGGCCTGGAGTTCAGCGGTTGTGGTGGGGGCGGTCAAGATGGCGTGGGCATAGAAACAACCGTGCATGGTAGCCGGGCCCGGGCAGGCCCCCACTCGGTGGGTGGGTTATTCCATCCCGAAAAACGCCTGCATCCGCGCCAGCAGGTCTTTGCTGCGCACTGGCGGCACGGCGGTGGCGGTCTTTTGTATGCGGGCGGCGAATTCGGCGCGGCGTTGGGCCAGCAGGGTGGCCACGTCCTCGGCCAGAGCGGGGCGGGCGGCCAGTACCAGGCCAAAGCCCTCCTTGTCCAGCCGGTAGCACTCCACATCGGTTACCGCCCGCACGGTGGCGCTGCGCGGTTCACCGGTCAGCAGACCCATTTCGCCGAAGAATTCGCCGTCGTGCAGGCGGGCCACGGTGGTCCGGCCCGCGCTGCTGTCCACCACCACCTCGGCCTCGCCGCGCAGGATCAGGTAGAGCCAATGCGCTACCGAACCCTGGCGGGTGATGGTGCTGCCCGCCACAAACGGTGCGTGCACCAGGTGCGCAGCCAAGGTGTGCTGCTCGGCTTCGGGCAGGCTGGCAAACAGGGCGATGCTGCGGATGGCGGCGGTGCGACGGGCCAGCTCGCGCTGGTCGCGGGCGTTGCGCGAGTGCTCGTCTTCGTGGGTGACCAGGCGCTCGGCCAGCGGCACGCCCAGGCGGATACCCTCGCGGGCCAGGCCGGTGAGGGCGTGTACCCGCACGGCAGAGTCGGTGGGGTCGTCAAACTGCGGATCGGTCAGCCAGTAGCGCAGGCTGTAGTGGTGGTAGCCCGCGCCCATCTCCATCAGCACCGCGCTGGGCCCCGGCTGCGCGGCCACGTTGGCGATGCTGGCATCCGAGATGGCCTGCTCCAGCGCGCGCAGCACCTGGTTGGGTGGGGCGTTCTGGTCGATGTGGAAGTGCAGCACACGCCGCCACAGCAGGGGTTCACCGGGGCGCTTGCGCAGTACCTTGAAGCGGTTTTTCATCAGCCAGCTGTTGGGCACCACTACGGTTTCGCAGTTGCGCGTGACGATCTCGGTGTAGCGCCAGCGCACATCCGCCACCCGGCCACTGAGGTCGTCCAACTGCACCCACTCGCCCACCCGCAGCGAGTTGTCCAACTGCAGCGCCACGCCACCCATCACATTGCCCAGCGTGTCCTGCATGGCAAAGGCCACCACCGCCGTCATGATGGCCGAGGTGGCAAACAGCTGGGTCGGGTCTACGCCGGCCAGCCGCAGCCATACCAGTCCCCAGGCCAGGGTCAGCGCGGTCAAGGTGAGGTCCTGGGCGATCTGCGGCAGGTGCACCCGCAGGGCGGGCAACAGCACCCGGAACACCAGCAGCGTACCGATCTGGATGCTGGCCCACACCGCGCACACATGGGCCGTGTTGCGCAAAATGCTCTCCAGCAGGGCGTGGCCCTGGCTGGCCGCCAGCAGGGCCAGCAATTGGGCGCACCAGGTCAGGTTGAGCAAGGCCCAGGTGGCCCGCAGCGCCCGCTGGTGGTTGGGGCGCAGCAAGCGCAGGGCCCCGGCCAGCAGGGCGGCCAGCAGCGCCAGCGCCAGCAAAGCGGGGGAGAGCAGTCCGGAGGTCCAGGATGTCATGGGCGGGTGTGGCGGGGTGCCCTAGACCGTGGGCACCTGCGCCGCGCACGCAGAGCAGATGCAGGCCCGGTCCCGCGCCGCAGGGGGAATGGCCGCCAGCGTGGCCGGGGCGATATCCACCGCCAGGCACCAGCACGGGGGCTGCGCCTGTCCGGTGCGACGCGCTTGCTCCATGGCGCAAAGATTGGGCTGACCACACAGCGGGCAGCGCTGAGGGTCGGTCTGGGGGCGGGGCGGGGTGGCTGCACTTGGCATGGGCCATGGTACCGGCGTTCATTACCGAATGAAACAGTTTGACACCCAGACGCATATAAAAGAACGCTATCCTGCGCCGCTGTCATATGTATGTGTAGCTATAAAATAAGTAGCATTTGCGAGGGGAGAGTGTTTCCCCTGGGTGCGCTACAAGCCCCCAGTCCATGCGTATTGCAAATAAAATCAATTAATTCAAATTGTTACGTGCGTTGCGCGCGGGCTTGTATTTTGGAGTTGGAGACAGGCTATGGAATGGCGTGGTGTCAAGAGGCTGCGGGCGGTGCTATGTGCCCTGTGCGCAGTGGCAGTTGTTGGCTGGGGCTTGCCCGCAGCAGCTGCGCTTCTGCCCAATCTGTCGGAGGGGACTTCGCAGGATGCCCAGGAAGCGGCTGATATGGCCGATGCCCATTCCGGTTCTTCGGTGCTCCGAGCCCTGTCTGCCATGCCTGTCAAGGCGTCTGCGGACAAAGCGGCCAGCGCCGATCCCCGCACCGATGCCACAGCCAAACCCGCCAGTCCGGCTTCCGCCAGCAAATCCGATCCCCAACCTTTAGGTGAAACCCTGCATACGGCTGCCAAAGACCTGGCGGTCAACACCGGTGCGGTCGATGCCAAGCAATACCTCAGTACCGAATTTGGCTCGGACAAAGCACCCGATGGCAATGCCGAAGCCGACAACAATGTGCTGCGTCGGCGCGCCAACGGCGATACCAGCGGCAATGCCGCCAACGCCAACGCGCCAGTGCGTTCGGCCGAGCAGATGAAGCTGGACGAGGAGCAGGCCTCCTTTTTGGCATCGGCCCTGGCCCACGAAGTCATACCCTGGGCTATGGGCGCGGCGGTGCTGGTGGGTTGCGCGCAAGGCCTGCGCGCCATACTGGCCCTCAGCCGCCGCAAGTCGGAACGCAGGCGCAGGCACCGCAGATCCAGCAGCACGCGCAAAGCCCGGCCCTGAGTGCGCTCTGGCTACGAAGTGCCTTGAATATCTGCAAATAGCCCCCTGTTCCGCAGGGGCTGCCCCGGCCACGGAAAGTGCGGGGTTAGAATCCAGATGCAATTAATTCTTATTTGCACTGTTCGCAATGTGGCACCAGGATGACTATTCCCCGGTGCACCCCTTCATTCAAAGTGTTGTTATGAAAATTTCCATCCCTTTCCTGGTTCGTGCCGTGGCGCTGGCTACCGGCGTGTTGGTTGTCTCCATGGGAGCCTCTGCGCAAACCGCCGAGCCGCTGGTGGTCTACAACGCGCAGCACGTCAGCCTGACCCAGGCCTGGGCCAAGGGCTTTACCAAGGAAACCGGCATTCCGGTGGTACTGCGCAATGGTGGCGACAGCGAGCTGGGCAACCAACTGGTGCAAGAAGGCAAGGCCTCGCCCGCCGATGTGTTCCTGACCGAAAACTCGCCCGCCATGGGCCTGGTGGAGTCGGCTGGCCTGTTTGCGCCGCTGGATCCCGCTACGCTGGCCCAGGTGCCTGCCAACTTCCGCCCCGCCACGGGCCGCTGGATTGGTGTGGCCGCGCGCAGCACGGTGTTTGTCTACAACAAGAAGAAGTTCACGCCCGAGCAGTTGCCTAAGTCGATGATGGACCTGGCCAGCCCCGCCTGGAAAGGCCGCTGGGCCGCATCACAGGCCGGTGCCGACTTCCAGGCCATCGTCAGCGCCATGCTGGAAATGAAGGGCGAACCCGCCACTGCCGCCTGGCTCAAGGGCATGAAAGACAATTTCACCGCCTACAAGGGCAACAGCACGGTGATGAAGGCCGTCAACGCCGGCCAGATCGACGGTGGTGTGATCTACCACTACTACTACTTTGGCGACCAGGCCAAGACGGCGGAAAACAGCAACAACAGTGCGTTGCACTACTTCCGCAACGAAGATCCGGGCGCTTTTGTCAGCATCTCCGGCGGCGGCGTGTTGGCCACCAGCAAGCGTGCCAAGGAAGCCCAGGCCTTTGTGAAGTGGGTCACCGGCAAGGCGGGCCAAGAGATTCTGAAAACCGGCGACTCGTATGAATACGCCGTGGGTGTGGGCGCGCAGTCCAACGCCAAGCTGGTGCCGTTGGCCGATCTGCAGTCGCCCAAGGTCGAGCCCTCCAACCTGAACAGCAAAAAAGTCTCCGACCTGATGACCCAGGCGGGCTTGCTGTAAACCCACCGTGTCCGCCGTCCCATCCTCTCTTCCCCGAGCACCGGCCCTGGCCGGGGCCCGGCCCGATGCCATGCAGCGCATCGGGGGCGGGCGCTTGTCGTGGGTGGGGGCGGCGGCGGTGCTGGTGTCGCTGTTTGCGCTGCTGCCACTGGGCTTTGTGGTCTGGGTGGCCTGGCAGACCGGCTGGGAAGCCGCCGTACCGCTGATTTTCCGCGGCCGGGTTGGCGAGTTGCTGGTCAACACCGCCTTGCTGGAACTGGTCACCGTGCCGGTCTGCGGCGTGCTGGCCCTGGCGCTGGCCTGGCTCACCGAGCGCAGCGACCTGCCCGGTGCCCGCACCTGGGCCGCGCTGGCCGTGGCGCCGCTGGCCGTGCCCGCGTTTGTGCACAGCTATGCCTGGATGACGGTCACCCCCGGCCTGCACGGCCTGTTTGGCGCGGTGCTGGTGTCCACCATCGCCTATTTCCCGTTCATGTATTTGCCCTTGTCGGCGGCGCTGCGGCGGCTCGACCCGGGCATGGAAGACGCGGCCGCGTCCCTGGGCCTGGGGCCTTGGGCGGTGTTCATGCGCGTGGTGTTGCCGCAGTTGCGCCTGGCCCTGTGCGGCGGCGGGTTGCTGGTGGGCCTGCACCTGCTGGCCGAGTACGGCCTGTACGTGATGATCCGCTACGACACATTCACCACGGCCATCGTCGACCAGTTCCAGTCCACCTACAACGGCCCGGCGGCCAATATGCTGGCGGGCGTGCTGGTGGTCTGCTGCTTTGTCTTGCTGGCGCTGGAAAACCGTCTGCGCGGCAACGAGCGCTATGCCCGCGTCGGCACCGGGGCTGCCCGCATGCCGGTGCGCAGCCGCCTGGGCCGCTGGACGGTGCTGGCCTGGCTGCTGCCGTTTTTCACCAGCCTGCTGGCGCTCGGTGTGCCGCTGTACACCCTGGCGCGCTGGCTGGTGGCCGGTGGCGCGGGCGTGTGGCAGCTGGACGTGATGGGCGCGGCCCTGGGCCAGACCCTGGTGTGGGCGGTGTTGGGCGGTGTGCTGACCACCGTGGTGTCCGTCCCCATGGCCTGGCTGTCCATCCGCAAACCCGGCAAGCTGCAGCGTGTGGTGGAGGCCTGCAACTACATGGTCGGCTCGCTGCCTGGCGTGGTGGTGGCGTTGGCCCTGGTCACCATCACCGTGCGGGTGGCGCTGCCGCTGTACCAAACCGTGGCCACCATTTTGCTGGCCTACATGCTGATGTTTTTGCCGCGTGCGCTGGTCAGCCTGCGTGCCGGCATCTCCCAGGCCCCGGTGGAGCTGGAATACGCCGCCCGCAGTCTGGGCCGCACGCCTACCCAGGCGCTGTGGTCCATTACCCTGCGGCTGGCCGCACCCGGGGCTGCCGCGGGCATGGCGATGGTGGCGCTGGGCATTACCAACGAGCTCACCGCCACCCTGCTGCTGGCCCCCACCGGCACGCAAACCCTGGCCACCGCGTTCTGGGCCTTCAGCAGCGAGATCGACTACGCCGCCGCCGCCCCCTACGCGCTGATGATGGTGCTGCTGTCCATGCCCATGACCTGGCTTCTCTACGTGCAATCCAAACGAACTGCTGGACGGTAATTGGCAATGGGTTTTCTCGAATTACACGCCGTGCGCAAAAGCTACGGCCCCCAAGTGGCACTGGCCGGTGTCGATCTGCAGGTCACCGCAGGCAGCCGTACCGCCATCGTCGGCCCGTCCGGCTCGGGCAAAACCACGCTGTTGCGCATCATCGCGGGCTTTGAAGCCCCGGACGTGGGCCGCGTCACCCTGGGCAGCCAGACGCTGGCCGACGGCCCCAACGCCATCCCCGCCCACCGGCGCGGCATCGGCTTTGTGCCGCAAGAAGGTGCGCTGTTTCCGCATTTGAGCGTGGCCGATAACGTCGGCTTCGGCCTGGCCCGCAACGCGCCCGACCGCGCCCAGCGCATTACCGAGCTGATGCAAATGGTGGCGCTCGACCCCGCCATGCTCACCCGCCGCCCGCATGAACTCTCCGGTGGCCAGCAGCAGCGCGTGGCCCTGGCCCGTGCGCTGGCCCAAAGGCCGCGCCTGATGCTGCTGGACGAACCCTTTTCGGCCCTGGACACCGGCCTGCGCGCCAGCACCCGCAAAGCCGTGGCCCAGCTGCTCGGTGCCGCCGGTATCACCACCATTCTGGTCACCCACGACCAGGCCGAAGCCCTGTCGTTTGCCGACCAGGTGGCGGTGATGCGCGCAGGCCGCCTGGCCCAGGTGGGCCCGCCACACAGCCTGTACCTGCGCCCCACCGATGCCGCCACGGCCCAGTTTTTGGGCGAAACCATTGTGTTGCCCGCACAACTGTCGCAAGGCTGGGCCACCTGCGCCCTGGGCGTGATCGCCGCCGACGACAGCCAGCGCAAAGGCCCGGTACAGATCATGCTGCGTCCTGAGCAGCTGCAACTGACCCCCGTGCCGGTGGACCCCATGGACACCGATGCCGAGGCCTGCCTGGGTGTGGTGGAAGACATTGACTTTGGCGGCGCGCTGTGCGGCCTGACGGTGCGCCTGCTGGGCAATCCCCAGACCGACGCGCCATCGGCCACCCCCCCGCTGCTGGTACGCAGCCCGGCCATCCACATCCCGCCCGTAGGTTCCACCGTGGAAATTACCGTGATGGGCCAGGCCCATGTATTCGAGGATGCAGTGGCTTGAGGCAACGCTGAACAAGTCCCTCGCGGTCTGCGCATCCCTGGCCTCGAGCGGTCTGCGGCGTTGCAAATCCTCGTCATAGCCCAAGCTATGTCTGCGGTTTGCGCCTTGCATCCCATCCCGATCCAGGGCGCGCCGCCTCGCGGAGACTCATTCAGCGTCGCCTGAAAAAAGTTGTCAACCGAATCCCCGGGTGCCTCGTTGTAGATGCACAAGGAGATTCCCGATGACCACAATGCACTACACCACCGAATACAACTGGCCCTCCGACGACCGTGATCGCCGCCGCATGCCAGCCCGCTGATTGACCGAAATTCCAAACACCAGGGGCTTTTTCCCGGTGGCCCGGTAGACCCGGCGCGGTGAGACCCCCGTACAACGGCAGCTTAGGCTGCCGTTTTGCATTGAGGTACAAAATCAGCACTTTGTGCTTATCCAGCCAGCACAGGAAGCTACGATTTCAGTAGTGGACGACTCCACATCCTTTTTCCATCAAAAATGGCACCCGCAGGTGCCATTTTTAGTTGTCAAATCGGCATTCAGCGCTTATTCTATATGCGCAAGAAGCTACTAATTCAATAGCATTTGCCTCAAGCCGTACCCGCCTTCACCTTCAAGCGCCAGGCGTGCAGCAGGGGCTCGGTGTAGCCGCTGGGCTGCTCCAGGCCCTTGAACACCAAATCACACGCCGCTTTGTACGCCGCCGACGTGCCAAAGTGGCCCGCCATATTTTGGTATACCGCGTCGCCCGCGTTCTGGCCGTCCACCACGGCGGCCATGCGCTCGAAGGTTTCGGTGATCTGGGCCTGGGTCACCACGCCGTGCAGCAACCAGTTGGCCATGTGCTGGCTGCTGATGCGCAGGGTGGCGCGGTCTTCCATCAGGCCGACGTTGTGGATGTCGGGCACCTTGGAGCAGCCCACGCCCTGGTCCACCCAGCGCACCACGTAGCCCAGAATGCCTTGGGCGTTGTTGTCCAGCTCTTGCTGCTTCTCGGCGGCACTCCAGTTTGGCGTGGCGGTCACCGGGATTTGCAGCAGGGCGTTGAGGATGTGGTCGCGCTCGCCGTTGGCATCGATTTTTTCCAGGCCGATCTGGATGTCCGACACCTTGACTTGGTGGTAGTGCAGGGCGTGCAGGGTGGCACCGGTGGGGCTGGGCACCCAGGCGGTGTTGGCACCGGCCTTGGGGTGGGCAATTTTTTGTTCCAGCATGGCATGCATCAGGTCGGGCATGGCCCACATGCCTTTGCCGATCTGCGCCTTGCCGCGCAGGCCGCAGCTCAGGCCCACCAGCACATTGTTTTTCTCGTAGGCCGCGATCCAGGTGCTGGACTTCATGTCACCCTTGCGGATCATGGGGCCGGCGTGCATGGCGGTGTGCATCTCGTCGCCGGTGCGGTCCAGGAAGCCGGTGTTGATGAAGGCCACGCGGGCGCTGGCCGCCGCGATGCAGGCTTTCAGGTTGACGCTGGTGCGGCGCTCTTCGTCCATGATGCCGAGCTTGACGGTGTTTTCCGGCAGGCCCAGCACGGCTTCCACGCGGCCAAACAGCTCGCAGGCAAAGGCCACTTCGGCCGGGCCATGCATCTTGGGCTTGACGATGTAGACGCTGCCGGTGCGCGAGTTGCCCTTGCGTTGCAGGTCGTGCATGGCGATGGTGACGGTGACCATTGCGTCCAGAATGCCTTCGGGGATTTCTTGGTTGTTGCCGTACAAAATGGCCGGGTTGGTCATCAAATGGCCGACGTTGCGCACAAACATCAGCGAACGGCCATGCAGGGTGACCTGGCCGCCGTTGGCTGCGGTGTACACCCGGTCGGGGTTCAGGCGGCGGGTGAAGCTGCCGCTGCCTTTTTGCACTTCTTCGGTCAGCGTGCCGAGCTGGATGCCGAGCCAGTTGCTGTAGGCCAGCACCTTGTCTTCGGCATCCACCACCGCCACCGAATCTTCCAGGTCGAGGATGGTGGACAGCGCGGCTTCCAGCACCACGTCACTGATACCGGCTGCGTCGGTTTTGCCAATCGTCGTGCTGCGGTCGATCTGGATGTCGATGTGCAGGCCGTTGTGCTGCAGCAGGATGGAGGTGGGGGCTGCGGGTGCGCCCTGGTAGCCGATGAAGGCCTCAGGATGGGCCAGGCTGGTGCTGCTGTTGTGCAGGTTGATGACCAGCTGGCCATGCTGCACGCTGTAGCCGGTGGCTTCCTTGTGCGAGCCGTTGGCCAGCGGAGCGGCCTGGTCGAGCACATTGCGGGCGAAGGCGATGACCTTGGCGCCGCGCACCGGGTTGTAGCCCTTGCCCTTTTCGGCGCCACCGGTCTCGGGAATCGCGTCCGTGCCGTACAACGCGTCGTACAGGCTGCCCCAGCGGGCATTGGCGGCGTTCAGGGCGTAGCGGGCGTTCAGCACCGGCACCACCAGCTGCGGCCCGGCCTGCAGGGCCAGTTCGGCATCGACATTGGCGGTCGTGGCGGTCACATTTAAAGGCATGGGCACCAGGTAGCCGATGGATTCCAGAAACGCGCGGTAATGGGTCATGTCGCGAGGATTGGACGGATCACCTGCGGTGATGGGGCCGGGGTGGGCCTTGTGCCAGGCATCCAACTCCAGCTGCAGGCGGTCGCGCTCGGCCAGCAAGGCGATATTCTTGGGGGCCAGGTCGGCCACGATGGCATCAAAACCGGCCCAGAATCGGGCGCTGTCCACGCCGGTGCCGGGCAGCACTTTTTCGTCAATGAAACGTTCGAGAACGGTGGCAACCTGGAGCTGGTGGCGGGTGGTGCGTGCGGTCATGGTGGAGTGCCTTGGGAATGGTGTGGGATGGAGAATAAAGCAAACGATGGGCCTACTGTATTCCAACCTTTAAGGCGCATTAAGAAGGTTAAATTGTATTTATACGTGACAAAATTGAAGGTAATGGCCTGCGGGCCCGTCTACGAAGGATGTCTATGGCCACGCTAAACCCACCGCTGGGCGTGTTGATCAGCGAAGTCGGCCCGCGCGACGGCCTGCAGTCGGTGGCAGCCACCATGGCCACACCGCACAAGCTGCGCTGGCTGGATGCTCTGCACGCCAGCGGCATCCGCGAGGTGGAGGTGGGCTCCTTCGTGCCGCCCAAGCTGCTGCCGCAAATGGCCGACGTGGCCGAAGTGGTGCGCCACGCACTGGGCTTGCCCGGCTGGACGGTGATGGCCCTGGTGCCGAATCTGCGCGGGGCCGAGGCGGCGCTCGCAGCGGGCGTGCACAAGCTGACCATCCCCGTGTCGGCCAGCGCCGCCCATTCCCTGGCCAATGTGCGCAAAACCCGTGAGGAGATGGTGGCCGAGGTGGGGCGCATCGTGGAGTTGCGCAACGCCACCGCGCCCGCCGTGCCCATTGAGGTGGGCATGTCCACTGCCTTTGGCTGCACCTTGCAGGGCGCGGTGCCCGATGCCGAGGTGCTGTGGCTGGCTTCTGCGCTGGTGCGGGTGGGTGTGGACGAGGTGGGTCTGTCGGACACCACCGGCATGGCCAACCCGGCGCAGGTGCGGCGTTTGTTCCTGGCGCTGCGGGCCGAGATTGGCGACAAGGCCGGGGCGGCGCACATGCACAACACCCGCGGCCTGGGTCTGGCCAACTGCCTGGCCGCGTACGAGGCGGGCGTGCGCACTTTCGATGCGTCGCTGGGCGGGCTGGGCGGCTGCCCGTATGCGCCGGGTGCGTCAGGCAATGTGGTCACCGAAGACCTGGTCTTCATGTTCGAGGCCATGGGCATTGCCACTGGCATCGACCTGGCCACGCTGTTCCAGGCCCGCGCCCCGCTGCAGGCCGGGCTGCCCGGCGAAGCCATCTACGGCATGACCCCCGAGGCCGGGCTGCCCAAAAATTTCACCCAAGGATTCCAGAATGTCTGAAGCCAACGCATTGCCTTACGCCCACATCCGCGTCGTCGAATTCACCCACATGGTGATGGGCCCCACCTGCGGCCTGGTGCTGGGCGACCTGGGGGCCGAGGTGATCAAGGTCGAACCCATAGGCCATGGCCGCGAGGGCGACAGCACCCGGCAGCTGCTGGGCTCGGGCGCGGGATTCTTCGCCCTGTTCAACCGCAACAAGAAAAGCCTGGCGCTGGACTTGCAAACCCCCGAGGGCAAGGAGGCCGCGCTACGCCTGATCGCCACCGCCGACATCGTCAGCGAGAACTTCAAGCCCGGCACCATGGCCAAGCTGGGGCTGGACTACGCCACGCTCAAAAAACTGAACCCGCGCCTGATTTACGTCAGCCACAAGGGCTTTCTGCCCGGCCCTTACGACCACCGCACCGCGCTGGACGAGGTGGTGCAAATGATGGGCGGCCTGGCCTACATGACCGGCCGCCCCGGCGACCCGTTGCGCGCGGGCACCAGCGTGAACGACATCATGGGCGGCATGTTTGGTGCGATCGGGGCCATGGCGGCCCTGGCCCAGCGAGAGAAAACGGGCCTGGGCCAGGAGGTGCAGAGCGCGCTGTTCGAGAACAACGTGTTTCTGGTGGCCCAGCACATGCTGCAGTACGCCGTGACCGGCCAGCCTGCCGCGCCCATGCCCGCCCGCATCTCTCCCTGGGGCATTTACGACGTGTTCAGCGTGCAGGGCGGGGAGCAGATCTTTCTGGCCGTGGTCAGCAACACGGCCTGGAAGGTGTTTTGCGAGGCTTTTGATCTGGGCGATTTGCAATACGACGCGCGTCTGGCCAGCAACAACGACCGGGTGCGCGCCCGCGAGTGGATGATGCCGCTGCTGCGCGAGCGTATGGCCGCCTTCAGCGCCACCCATATCGCCGAGGTGTTTGAGCGCCACGCGCTGCCGTTTGCCCCCATCACCCGCCCGCACGATTTGCTGGACGACCCGCACCTGCAAGCCACCGGCGGCCTGGCCCCCATGACCCTGCCCGATGGCCGCGCCACCCACACCGTGCTGCTGCCTTTGACACTGGACGGCCAGCGCCCCGGCCTGCGCCTGGACCCGCCGCGCCTGGGCGAACACAGTGCCGAGCTGCTGCGCGAGCTGGGCTATGGCGATGCCGAGATCCAGTCCTTGATGCTATTGAATAAATAGCTGCTTGCGCTCATGCAATAAGCGCTAGGGCCCTATTTTTTATAAATCGCCATGGACCGCCTGAAAACCCTGGAATCCTTCGTTGCCGTGGTGGCGCGCGGCAGCCTGACCGCGGCGGCCCAGGCCGAGGGCGTGGCCCCGGCCATCATCGGGCGGCGGCTGGACGCGCTGGAGGAGCGCCTGGGCGTGAAGCTTCTGCTGCGCACCACCCGGCGCATCAGCCTCACCCACGAGGGCAGCGCGTTTCTGGAAGACTGCCAGCGCGTGCTGGCCGACCTGGCCAATGCAGAGGCCAGCGTGTCCGCCGGGGGCATGCAGGCCAGCGGCCACCTGCGTATCACCGCGCCCGCCGGGTTTGGCCGCCGCCATGTGGCCCCGCTGGTGCCGTGGTTTCGCGAGCAGCACCCGGATGTCACCGTGACCCTGAACCTGAGCGACCGGGTGGTGGACCTGGGCGGCGAGGGTTTTGACTGCGCGGTGCGGGTGGGCGATTTGCCCGACTCCAGCCTGGTCAGCGTGCGCCTGGCCGACAACCGCCGCCTGTGCGTGGCCACCCCGGCGTTTTTAAAGCGGCATGGCACGCCGCAGCAGCCCGCCGACCTGGCCAAATTCGACTGCCTGGCCCTGTCCAGCGAGGCCTCGCAAACCCGGGGCTGGGCGTTCACTGCGCCGGGCAGCCCGGACGTGTTCTACGCCAAACCCAGTGGCCCGCTGAACTGCTCGGACGGCCAGGTGCTGCACGACTGGTGCCTGGCGGGCTACGGCATCGCCTGGCGCAGCACCTGGGAGGTGGAGGCCGAGATCGCCAGCGGCCAACTGGTGTCGGTGCTGGACGCATTTGCCGCGCCGCCCAACGGCATTTACGCCGTTTTTGCCCAGCGCAAGCATTTGCCACTGCGGGTTCGGCTGTGGATCGATTTTCTGAAGCTGCACTACAGCCAGCCGGGGTTCTGGACCGGGGCGGACGTAAAAAAACCCGGCTGACCGGGTTTTTGGGAGAGGAGAGAAGAGGCTTAGCCCTTCAAGCACTCGCTCATGAACTTCTTGCGCTCGTCGCCCTTTTTGCCGGTCGCGTCCTTGTTGCAGGTGACCATCTTGCTTTGCTGTGCGGTCTTGCCGTCATCGGCGGCGGGGGCTTCGGCTTTGGCGCTCAGGCAGGTCTTCATGAAGGTTTTGCGCTCATCGCCCTTGAGCGCCTTGGTCTTGGCGTCGGCATTGCAGGTGGTCATTTTGGTCTGCTGGGCGGTCTTGGGCTTGTCTTCGGCGTGGGCCACGCCCAGCGAAAAGGCCATACCCAGGGCGGCGATCAGGGGAAAGAGTTGTTTCATGCAAGCTCCAGAAGAGGTGGAATGGGAGTAATCCTGTGTACAGCGCAGCGCTGCACCGACGGATTGCACCCTATAACGGCGCTTCCCGCAAGTCGGATGACGGCCCCCGTAAAATCGCTGCATGCTCTCAGTCAAACATGAATTGCTCGCGGCGCTGGCCGTCGGGCTAGAAAAAATTGCCCCCGGCGCCGGTGCCAAAGCCGCGTTCGAGTCTCCCAAGGTCGCGGCCCATGGCGATTTCGCCTGTACCGCCGCCATGCAACTGGCCAAGCCGCTCAAGCTGAACCCGCGCCAACTGGGTGAAAACCTGCGCGCAGCGCTGCTGGAACAGCCTGCGTTCGAAAAATGGGTCGAGGCCATCGACATCGCCGGGCCGGGCTTTATCAACATCAAACTAAAACCCGCCGCCAAGCAGGAAATCGTGCGCGAAGTGCTGGCCGCCGGGGCCAGCTTTGGCGTGCAGCCCGCCAATGGCCAGCACATTCTGGTGGAATTTGTCTCGGCCAACCCCACCGGCCCGCTGCACGTAGGCCATGGCCGCCAGGCGGCCTTGGGCGACGCCATCTGCAACCTGTACGCCACCCAGGGCTGGGACGTGTACCGCGAGTTCTATTACAACGACGCAGGCGTGCAGATCGGCACCCTGGCCACCAGCACGCAGTTGCGCGCCAAGGGCTTCAAGCCGGGCGACACCTGCTGGCCTACCGAGGCGGACAACCCGGTCAGCAAGAACTTCTACAACGGTGAGTACATCGCCGACATTGCCAACGACTTTCTGGCCCAAAAGACCGTCAAGGCCGACGACCGCGAAGTTACGGCCTCGGGTGATGTGGAAGACCTGGATTCCATCCGCGCCTTCGCCGTGGCTTATTTGCGCCGCGAGCAAGACCTGGATTTGCAGGCCTTCCAGGTGAAGTTCGACAACTTCTACCTCGAGTCCAGCCTGTACACCAGCGGCAAGGTCGATGCCACGGTGCAGCTGCTGCAAGACGCGGGCAAGACCTACGAGCAAGACGGCGCGCTGTGGCTGCAGTCCACCGACTACGGTGACGACAAGAACCGTGTGATGCGCAAGACGGACGGCAGCTACACCTACTTTGTGCCCGACGTGGCCTACCACATCGCCAAATGGCAGCGCGGTTTCACCAAGGTGGTCAACATCCAGGGCACCGACCACCACGGCACCATCGCCCGCGTGCGCGCCGGACTGCAGGCCGCCAACGTGGGCATCCCGCTGGGCTACCCCGACTACGTGCTGCACACCATGGTGCGGGTGGTGCGCGGCGGCGAAGAGGTCAAAATCTCCAAGCGCGCGGGCAGCTACGTCACGCTGCGCGACGTGATCGACTGGACCAGCAAGGACGCGGTGCGCTTCTTCCTGCTCAGCCGCAAGCCCGATACCGAATACACCTTCGACATCGACCTGGCCCGCTCGCAGAACAACGACAACCCGGTCTACTACGTGCAGTACGCCCATGCCCGCATCTGCAAAATGCTGCGTGACTGGGCGGGCGATGTGGCCAGCCTGCAAGGCGTAGACCTGTCCAGCCTGCTGGTGCCCCAGGCCCAGACCCTGATGCTGCAACTGGCCAAGTACCCCGAGATGCTGACCAATGCCACCGACGGCTTTGCGCCGCACGACGTGACCTTCTACCTGCGCGAACTGGCCGCCAACCTGCACAGCTACTACGATGCAGAGCGCGTGTTGGTAGACAACGAGACCCTCAAACTGGCCCGCCTGGCCCTGGTCGCCGCCTGCGCCCAGGTGCTGCACAATGGTTTGGCGGTACTCGGGGTGAGTGCCCCAGAAAAAATGTAACAGGACTTACGCAAGCTCCCCCTGTAAGCCCGAAGGGCGATACAGGGGCGCTGCGCAAGTCCCATGTAATAAATAGCACGTATGAAAAAGCAAAAGCAAAGCGGCGGCACCATCATCGGCTTCATCGTCGGGGTGGTGGTAGGCCTGGGGTCGGCGCTGGCGGTGGCGGTGTACGTCACCAAGGTGCCGATTCCGTTCATGAGCGGCAAAACCCAGATCAGCGGTGCCGACCACGATGCCGCCGAAACCCAGAAGAACAAGGATTGGGACCCCAACACCCCGCTGCACGGCAAAAATCCGGTGCGCCCGGTCGTGCCTGCGGCCACACCCGAACCCGCCCCCGAGCCTACCGTGGCCGTGCCACCGCCTGCCGTGCTGCCTGCAGCCCCGGCGGTGTCGGTGGCGGCCAAGCCCAAGCCGGACCCCAAACCCGCTGCCAGCGCTCCCACGACCAGCGCCGACCCCCTGGGCGATCTGGCCAAGGCCAAAGCCAAGGCGGCGCCAACCACAGTGTCCACCGCCGCACCCGCGCTGGCCCCCACCGCCGAGCCGTTTGAATACTTTGTGCAGGCCGGGGCCTTCCGCACCACCGAAGATGCCGAAGCCCAGCGCGCCAAGCTGGCCATGATGGGCATGGAAGCCAAGGTGACCGAGCGCGAACAGTCGGGCCGCACGGTCTACCGCGTGCGCATGGGCCCCTACGCCAAGCGCGACGATGCCGAGCGCGCCAAAGACAAGCTGGAAAGTGCCGGTGGCGACACCACCCTGGTCCGCGTACAGCGTTAGTTTGGCGTTGTATCTAACGGTGACATCCGGGCTGAACTTTTTCAACCCAGCCACCTCTGACCCCCACAAGGAGTGATTAGCAATGAAACGTCGTGAGTTTTCCCTGACCTCTGCCAGCGTTCTGGCGGGCTCGGCCCTGGTTCTGTCCCCTTTCGGCAGCGCCCACGCGCAGGGCAAGCCGCCTGTGGCAGGTACCGACTACCTGGTGCTGGACAAGCCCGTTCCCACCGAAGCCCCGGCGGGCAAGGTCGAGGTGATCGAGTTCTTCTGGTACGCCTGCCCGCACTGCTTTGCCTTTGAGCCTGCATTGGTCGCCTGGCTCAAGAAGCTACCCAAGAACGTGGCTTTCCGCCGCGTGCCGGTGGTGTTCCAGGACAGCTTTATCCCGCCGCAAAAGCTCTACTACACGTTGGAAGCCATGGGCCAGCTGGAGGCGGTGCACGAAAAAGTGTTCAACGCCATCCATGTCGAGCGGCAAAAGCTGGACAAAGACAATCTGGTGATCGACTGGGCCATCAAGCAGGGCCTGGACAAAGCCAAGTTTGTGGAAACCTACAACTCGTTCTCGGTGGCCACCAAGGTGCGCAAAGCCGCGCAGTTGCAAGAGGCCTACAAAGTGGCCGGTGTGCCCGCCATGGGCGTGGCCGGGCGCTTCTACACCGACGGCACGCAAGCCCAGTCGATGGAGCGCGGCCTGACGGTGGTGGATTACCTGGTGTCGCAGCAGAAAACCTGACCGCCCCCCGCTTGCCCGGACAATCCAGCCCGCTTTTGCGGGCTTTTTTCTGGGTCAAGCCAATCGACCGGTACAATCATCTGCAAGATTCGTGCCTCTATGAAAAACGCCTACCACACTCTCATCCTCTTGTTGCTATGCGCTTGCGCGGGCGGCTCTGCCTGGGCTGAAAAAGCCGACCGCCTCAAGCCCATGAACGTCGAATCCGATGCCATGCGCTACGACGACCTGAAGCAAACCAATGTGTTCACGGGTCGCGTGGTCCTGACCAAGGGGACCATCGTCATCCGGGGTGCCCGGGTGGATGTGCGCCAGGATGCCGAGGGCAACCAGATCGGCATCGTCACCGCCGAGCCCGGCAAGCTGGCTTACTTCAAGCAAAAGCGCGACGGCGTGGACGAATACATCGAAGGCGAGGGCGAAACCATCGAGTACAGCAGCAAGCTGGACAACGTGCGTTTCATCAAGCGCGCGGTGATGCGCCGCCTGCTGGGCAGCAAAGTCAATGACGAAGTCACCGGCGGTGTCATCGTCTACGACAACACCACCGATGTCTTTACGGTGGACAACGGCACCCCCGCCAACAACCCCGGCGGCCAAAACGGCCGTGTGCGCGCCATGCTGACCCCCAAGGTGGTGGCTCCGGCCGCCTCTGCCCCTGCGGGCAGCGCCAGCCCGGCGCTGCGCTCCAGCACCACGCTCGAGGGCGCGCAGAAGTGACGGGCCCGCTCGCCGCAGCAGAAAGCCGTCTGGAAGCCCGCCACCTGCAAAAGGCCTACGGCAGCCGCAAAGTCGTCAAAGACGTGACCCTGGCGGTCAAAAAGGGCGAAGTGGTGGGTCTGCTCGGCCCCAACGGCGCGGGCAAGACCACGTCGTTCTACATGATCGTGGGCCTGGTGCGGGCCGACGGCGGCAGCATTTCCATCGACGGCCAGCCGGTGGAGCACATGCCCATCCACCGCCGTTCGCGCCTGGGCCTGAGCTATTTGCCGCAAGAGGCCTCGATTTTTCGCAAGCTCACGGTGGAAGAAAACGTGCGCGCCGTGCTGGAGTTGCAGTTTGATGAAGCCGGCAAGTCGCTGACCAAAGAGGTCATCGAGCAGCGCCTGACGGCCTTGCTGGAGGATTTGCGGGTCGAGCACCTGCGCCAGTCCAGCGCCTTGTCCTTGTCCGGGGGCGAGCGCCGCCGGGTGGAAATTGCCCGCGCCTTGGCCACCCAGCCGCGGTTTATCCTGCTGGACGAGCCGTTTGCCGGTATCGACCCGATTGCGGTGATCGAGATCCAGCGCATCATCGGCTTTTTGAAGTCGCGCGGCATCGGTGTGCTGATCACCGACCACAACGTGCGCGAAACCCTGGGTATTTGCGACCACGCCTACATCATCAGCGACGGCAACGTGCTGGCCCAAGGTACGCCGTCCGAGATCGTCGACAACGCCGATGTCCGCCGGGTCTACCTGGGCGAGCACTTCCGCATGTGATCGCACGATGAAGCAAGGCCTCTCCCTACGCGTTTCCCAGCACCTGGCGCTCACGCCCCAGTTGCAGCAGTCCATCCGTCTGTTGCAGCTCTCCACCCTGGAGCTGAGCCAGGAAGTGGACCAGATGCTGGACGACAACCCGTTTCTGGAGCGCAACCTGGACGACGCGCCGCGCGAGGAGTTCGGTCTGGCCCAGGCCGACACGCCCGTCAGCGCGGGCGACCGCGAAACCGAATCTGCTCCTACTTCTGTAGCTGAATACACAAGCGAGGCAAGCACGGAGGGCTCAAATGATTCGGAATCTCCGCTGACCGGCGGCGACGATACCAGCTGGGACGGCGACGGCACCTCCGAGATGAAGCCCGACGACAGCGAGTGGGGCGGTGACGCCCCCGCGCGCCAGAACAACCTGGGCGAAGACGGCGAAGCCGATGCCACCGAGCTGGCCCGCAACCAGGAATCGCTGACCAGCTTTCTGCACCGCCAGGCGCTGGCGCTGCGCCTGGGCGAGGTGGACCAGGCGGCACTGCGCTTCCTGATCGAATCGCTGAACGACGACGGTTACCTGGAAGACGACCTGGCCACCCTGGCCCAGGGCCTGGCGGGCGACGACCTGGAGGCCCAGGAAGAGCTGGTGCACCGCTTTACCGTGGCCCTGCGCCTGCTGCAAAGCCTGGAGCCCGCGGGGGTGGGGGCTACCCACCTGGGCGAATGTCTGGTGCTGCAGCTCAAGGCGCTGCAATCCACCATGGGCAACGACCCGGTGCGCAAAACCGCGCTGCGTATCTGCCGCCAGCCCATGGACCTGCTGGCCCGGCGCGACGTGAAGCGCCTGGCCCAGCTCTGCCAGGCCAGCGATGCCGACATCAAGGCCGCGATCGCGCTGATCGCCCGTCTGGAGCCCAAGCCCGGCCGCCGTTTTGTGGACGTGGAGCGCAATATCGTGGTGCCCGACGTGATCGTCGCCAAGGTGGGCCGGGGTGCCAACGCCAAGTTCCGGGTAGTGCTGAATCCCGAGGTCATGCCGCGCCTGCGCGTGCACGACATCTACGCCAACGCCCTGCGCCAGCACAAGGGCGGCGGCAAGGATGCGTCGAACAACGCCGCCCTGCAGCAACGCCTGCAGGAGGCCCGCTGGTTCATCAAGAACATCCAGCAGCGCTTCGACACCATTTTGCGGGTCAGCAACGCCATCGTGGAGCGGCAAAAAAGCTTCTTCAGCCACGGCGCGCTGGCCATGCGGCCCCTGGTGCTGCGCGAGATTGCCGACGAACTGGGCCTGCACGAATCCACCATCAGCCGCGTGACTACCGCCAAGTACATGGCCACGCCCTACGGCACCTTCGAGCTGAAATACTTCTTTGGCTCGTCCCTGGGCACCGAGACCGGCGGCAATGCCTCCAGCACCGCGGTGCGCGCACTCATTAAGCAGTTCGTCGCCTCCGAAGACCTGAAAAAGCCGCTCAGCGACAGCCAGCTGTCCGACATGCTGAAAGAGCAAGGCATCGAATGCGCCCGCCGCACCGTGGCCAAGTACCGCGAAGCCCTGCGGATTGCGCCGACGAATCTGCGCAAGGCGCTTTAAGCCACTTTGTGGCAAGCTAGCATCAGCCACCTGTGGCAGTTCTGGAGGTTCACGGTATGCGCACATCTCTCGAAATCCTGGAAGCCGAAGTCTTGCAGCTCACGCCCGCACACCGCGCGCATTTGCTGGAAAAGCTGATTGCCAGCCTTGACGTAGACCCGGACGTAGAAGCCGCCTGGGACCAGGTGGCCGACCAGCGCGAAGCCGCGGTGGCCGCCGGCAACGTGATCGCCGTGCCAGGGCAGGAGGCTATGGCCCGCCTGCGTGCCCGCTGGCCCGCGTGAGCTACACGCTCCATCCTGGGGCTGAGCAGGATATTGCGGATGCCCTGGATTTCTACGCTTCCCAAGCGGGGCCGCTGGTGGCCCGGCGTTTCCTTGACGAGTTTGAACGTGTGGTGGCGCTACTGGTCGAATTTCCCGGTATCGGCACACCAGGCGCACGCGGGCGGCGCATGTTTCCGTTCCAGGTTTTTCCGTATTCGGTGATCTATCGTGCTGCGGACGCGGGTATCCACATCGTCGTCGTCCGCCACCAGCGCAGAAAGCCGGGTTACGGTGGTTCCCGCAGATAAAAGTAGCGCACAACCCCCTATGGGATACTCCACGCCTCCCAGCGGACCCGCTCCGCGTCCCACTTTGGCACCGATCCCATGAACCAACTCCAATTATTTTTACCCTGCGCCGCTGGCGTGGAAGAGCTGCTGGCCGAAGAAGTGCACGCGATTACCGGGCTGCAGGGCGAGGATTTGCGCTCGCACCGGGGCGGGGTGCTGGTGCGCTCGTCGTGGCGCGACGCGATGCGGCTCAATTTGCACAGCCGCCTGGCGCAGCGGGTGCTGATCGAGCTGTCCAGCACACCCTACCGCAACGAGCAAGACCTGTACGAAGCGGCGAGCAACGTGGCCTGGGAGATCTGGTTCACGCCCAAGCAAAGCTTCAAGATCGAAGTCACCGCGCAGCACAGCCCGCTGACCTCGCTGAACTTCGCCGCCCTGAAGGTCAAGGATGCCGTGGCCGACCGCTTCCGCTTCAAGACCGGTGTGCGCCCCGATGTGAACGTGCAGTGGCCCGATGTGCGCATCTACCTGCACCTGACCACCGAGCACGCCACCATCTACATTGACACCTCGGGCGACGCGCTGTTCAAGCGCGGCTGGCGCGAAGACAAGGGCGATGCCCCGCTCAAGGAAACCCTGGCCGCCGCCATGATTGCCGCCAGCGGCTGGGACGGCACCACGCCCTTCTACGACCCCTGCTGCGGCAGCGGCACCATCGCCATCGAGGCCGCGCAGATCGCCTGCAACATCGCGCCGGGCAGCCTGCGCCGCTTTGGTTTTGAGAAGCTGCTGCCGTTCCAGCCCCACGTGTGGTCGGCTATCCAGGACCAGGCGGCCGAGGCCGAGCACGAGCCACAGACGCAGATTTTCGGCAGCGATGTGTCCTTCCGGATGGTCGATTTCGCCACCCGCAACGCCGAGCGCGCCGGGGTCACGGGTGTGGTCGAGTTCCGTGGTGGCGATGCCTTGCAGCGCATGCCGCCCGCGCCCTCCGGCGTGATGCTGCTGAACCCGCCCTATGGCGAGCGGATCGAGGTGGCCGGTGTCGCCGGTCGCCGCGAAGCTGCACAGACCGATGATGGTGGTAGTGACTTCTTCCCCCAACTGGCCACCCACTGGAAGCGCAACTACGCAGGTTGGACCGGCTGGATCCTCACCCCCGACCTGAAGCTGCCCGGCAAGATGCGCCTGAAAGAGTCGCGCCGCGTGCCGATGTGGAACGGCCCCATCGAATGCCGTTTGTTCCGCTTCGACATGGTGGCCGGGTCGGCGCGGCGCGGTGCCGACACCGATGCCAAATAAGCCGCTGGAGCTGGGCGCGGGCCCGCACACGGTGGTGATCGACACCAACATCGTGCTGGACGTATTCATCTTTGACGACAAGGCCTCCAAGCCGCTGCAGCCCGCGCTGGCCAGCGGCCAACTGCGCTGGCTGGCCACGCAACACATGCGCAACGAGCTAGAGCGGGTGCTGGACTACACCCACCTCATCCCCAAACTGGCCTACTACCAACTCAGCAAGGCCGATGTGCTGGCCCGGTTCGACCGCTACGCTACCCTGGTAGAGGTGGCCCCGCGCACCACGGCCATCTGCAAAGATCCGGACGACCAGTGCTTCATCGACCTGGCCGTGGCCCACCAGGCCTTGCTGCTGAGCAAGGACAAGGCCGTGCTTTCCATGAAAAAAAGGCTGCTAGCGCTGGGTACATCGGCACAAGCAGCTATTCAATTTGTAGCGTGAAGCTGTCGGCGCTGGCGCGCGGCCAGTAGAACTTGAAGACGTTGGGCAGGGCGCTGATGTCCCGGTCCAGCAGGGCATCCATGGGCAGCGGCGGCATGATGCTGACCAGCAGCTTGACCCCGGTTTCATTGACGCGCCGCACGATGTGGTGGGCGGTGATCTCGCCCGGGTGCATCAGCCCGGCGGCCTGGACCATCTCTTTCAGTGCCTTGAGCGTGTTCTGGTGGAAGTTGAACACCCGTACCGCCTTGTCGGGCACGATCAGCGCCTGCTGGCGCACCGGGTCCTGGGTGGTCACGCCCGTGGGGCAGTGGCCGGTGTGGCAGGCCTGGGCCTGCAGGCAGCCCAGCGCAAACATGAAGCCCCGGGCGGAATTGCACCAGTCGGCCCCCAGCGCCATCATCCGCGCAATGTCGAAGGCGCTGACCACCTTGCCCGCGCAGCCCAGACGGATGCGGCTGCGCAGACCCACGCCGCGCAGGGTGTTGTGCACCAGTTGCAGGCCCTCTTGCAGCGGTGCGCCCACGTGGTCGGTAAATTCCAGCGGTGCCGCGCCGGTGCCGCCCTCGGCCCCGTCCACCACGATGAAGTCGGGCGTGATGCCGGTGGTCTGCATGGCCTTGACCATGGCAAACCATTCCCAGGGGTGGCCGATGCACAGCTTGAAGCCGGTGGGTTTGCCCCCCGACAGTTCGCGCAGCCGGGCGATGAACAGCATCATCTCGACGGGCGTGCTGAATGCGCTGTGGGACGAGGGCGAGACGCAGTCCACCCCCTCGGGCACGCCGCGGGCCTCGGCAATCTCGGCGCTGACCTTGGGGCCGGGCAGCACGCCGCCGTGGCCGGGTTTGGCCCCCTGGCTGAGCTTGAGCTCGATCATCTTGACCTGCGGGTTGGCGGCGTTGGCGGCAAAGCGTTCGGGGCTGAACGTGCCGTCGTCGTTGCGGCAGCCAAAGTAGCCCGAGCCGATTTCCCACACCAGGTCCCCGCCGTGGGTCTTGTGGTGCACGGAGATGGAGCCCTCGCCCGTGTCGTGCGCAAAGTGGCCCTGCTTGGCCCCCTGGTTCAGCGCCAGGATGGCATTGGCCGACAGCGCACCAAAGCTCATGGCCGAAATACTGAAAACGCTGGCGCTGTAAGGTTGGGTGCAGCTGGAGCTGCTGGCCTGCAGCCCGGTGCGGCTGTCCAGCCCGATGGTGGTGCGAAAGTCGTGCGAGGGCGTGACGGTGGGGGCGACCGAGTGGTTGATCCACTCGTAGCCCTCGGCCAGCACATCCAGCTGGGTGCCAAACGGGCGCTTGTCGATGTCGCTCTTGGCGCGCTGGTACACCAGCGAGCGCTGAGACCGCGAAAAGGGGTTGGCTTCGTTGTCGGCCTCGATGAAGTACTGGCGGATCTCCGGGCGCACGTACTCCAGCATGTAGCGCATGTGGCCTATCACCGGGTAGTTGCGCAGCACCGACTTCTTGGTCTGGCGCAGGTCAAAAACACCCAGCGCCACCAGCCCGCCAAATACCAGCAGTGCCGGCAACCCGGTGTGGAAGGCCACCAGGCTGAACAGGCTCAGCAGCAGGCCCATCACACACAGCCCCATGGCGGTGTAGCGGATGGGGTAGACCGTATTCAAGTATTCCAGCATAGACATTTCTCCTGGGCGCGATGCTACTGGCTAAACTGGGGCTTTGCCACCGGTGATCTCTATGACCTCGACCCCTCTTTCCCCCCTGCAGCCCGAAGACTTTGATGCCCTGGACGTGATCCTGGAAGACCTGCGCGAGCGCTTTGACGAAACCCCGCAGTGGGAATTTTGCGAAGGCTTCATGGCCGCCCTGGTATGTGGCCGCAAGCCCATCGCTCCCGGCGAATACCTGTCGGTGCTGCTCGACATCGGCGAAGACGGCGAAGGCAGTTTTGCCGACGATGCGCAGAAGGATGCCTTCATGGCGTTATGGAATCGCCGTTGGGACGAGGTGACCGCCGCGCTGGACGCAGAAGACGTACGCAACCTGTCGGACGAGAAAGCCTACTCCCCCGAGGTGTTGGACGTGCGCGGCATGATGCTGTCGCTCAGCCCCGAAGAACGTGCCGAAGCCCTGCAGGGTGAAGAGGAAGAGGACGGCCCGCTGCCCGCCTTCGGCCAGGTGTGGGCCCTGGGCTTCATGTTCGCGGTCGAATCCTGGCCGGAAGAGTGGGTCGCCCCGCCCAAGGACAAAGAAGCCGTGAAGGCCCTGGATGCCGGCCTGGAGGCCATCGTGGCACTCACCGAAGACGACACCGGCCCGGCCGAAGTGTCTGCCTATGGCCCCGACGAAGAGGGCGGCGAAGAGCCGCCCCCCAGCATGTCCATGGCCCGCATGGAAGCCTTCGGCGAAGCCCTGTGGGCGGTATACGACCTGCGCGCGCTCTGGCGCAGCATCGGCCCGCGGGTGGAAACCGTGCGCGTCGAAGCCACGCCGGGCCGCAACGACCCCTGCCCTTGCGGCAGCGGCAAGAAGTACAAAAAGTGCCACGGCATGACCTGAGCCGCGGTACCTTGCTTGCTGTGAGCCTCTACTGCCTTTGGCGATAGTTGAGGCTCACGGCCTGGCCAAAAACTTCTGTAAATTGGCGGCAGCTTTTCGGCGTACCTTGGCCCGCAGAAACGGTGTCCAGCCCAGCAACAGCCCCGGCGTGCCCAGGGCCTGGCGCGACCAGGCCCAAAAATCAAACCGGTCCACATGGTTCACGATCAGCCCCTGCGGGTTGAAGCTGAAAGTGCTGTCGATCCGGTTGTGCACCAGTCGCCCGGTCGCACTGAACCGGTAGTGCGCCTCCCAATGGGCCCGGCCGGTGGTGGCATCGGCCTGCAGGCCACTGAACTCCAGCTTCCACACATCCCGGCCCTGGGTACGGGTGGCCGCACACAGCATGCGCCACATGCCTCCGACCTCCCGCTGGCCCCGCAACGAAAACACCGCGTCCTCAAACTGCGCATCAGGCGCATAGCAGGCCGCCATGGTGTCCGCATCGAGTTGGGCGAAGGCGGTGTAGAAGCGTTCCAGCGTGGTTTGGTGGGAGTGCATGGCTTTATTCGAGTTTCAATTTATTACATTTTGAATGCATTGGTAATGTATAGACTACCGGTGAAATTTGCATTTCGTGGGGCCGCTACAAGCGGGAATTTTGGAGCTTGTTTGGGGTTTTGCGGAAGGCTGAACGTGACAAAACATGGGCGTATCGGGTGGGGCACAGGCTGTATTCGGGCAACTGCCATTCGGTTGGCCATCGCGTCCATTTTGACTTTCACGTGCCGAACGTACAACATGTTGCCCCAGTACGGTCATTCCGCCTTGACCGATAGGCCGTGAATTCCTGCAGGTCTAACTCTTGCTGGTGCCCCTAATCTGTGCAGTCCTTAACCGCCATCCATCCGGTGATCAGCTTCCGCAACAGCAAGCACGAAGCGGTGCGCGCAACCCTCATCAGCCACCAGCGGGGCTCCTTGGTGATGGAGGTGTACAACCCCGATGCCCTGGTGCAGGTGAGTGAGATGTTGCACGATCTGACCGTACGCGCTGCCCAGCAGATCGTCTACCAGGGCCGGGCCGTCGTCGTCAGTCTGGTCAACACCGGCCTGATGGTGGTGGTGTCGGTGGGCTTGATGGATGCGTGGAACGAGGTGGGGCCCATCCAGGCCGGCCCCGCCGCCGCCGGGGAAGCTGCGACTGCCTTTGTGCAGGACTGGGCCAGCCGCTTCAACGTGCGCCGTGACTACCAGGTGGTGGTGGGTGAGATGCGGGCCTATTTTTTCGAGGTGGCCCGCTGGATCGACCAGCTCGACGTGGCGGGCCGCCTGCCGCGCGATGCCGACGGTCGCATCCCGCCCGAAGTGTTTGTCGAGCTGGGCACGCCCCTGCTGCACAAGGGCCGCGAGTACCTGCTGTGGTTTGACCGGGAGGCCGCCTTGGTGCCCGATGCGCTGGTACCCCTGCACCGCAGCTTTGCCCAGAGCGCCATCCATCCGCTGATCCTGCGCGCGCCGTTCGTGCACCGCACCTTCTCCAAGCCGCTGGGCTATGCGGGCGACTACGAGATGGTGAACCAGATCGTGGGCGACCCCCGGCAGGGCCCCAGCAGCTATTTCCAGCTGGTCAACTTCATGTTTTTGCAGGCCGGTGTGGCGCAGGCCCACCGCAACCGTATCGCCCTCTTGTTCGACCGGCTGGAGGCACTGGCCGCGCAGGCTGTACAGGCCCGGCGCCCGATGCGGGTGCTGAATATCGGCTGTGGCCCGGCCCTGGAAATCCAGCGGCTGGTGCAATCGAGTCCGTATTTCGATCGCCTGGAATTCGTGCTGGTGGATTTCAGCGAAGAAACCCTGGACCATACCCGCCAGGTGCTGGACACCCTGCACAAAGGCACCGGCAAAACCCTGCACCTCACGCTGCAGCACGCCTCGGTCCACCAGTTGCTCAAACGCGCCAGCCTGACCCAACCGCTGCCCGAGGCCGAGCGTTTTGACTACGTGTACTGCGCCGGTCTGTTCGACTATCTGACGGACAAGGTGTGCAACCGCCTGATCCGCTACATGGCCAACCAGTCGCGCGTGGGTGGCAAACTGCTGCTGACCAATGTGCATTCCAGCAACCCCGAGCGGCGCTGGATGGAGCACTTTCTGGAGTGGCATTTGATTTGCCGCGACGAGGCCGATGTGCAAAGAATCTTGCCGCCGGGCCTGCAGGACACCACGGTCTACACCGATGCCACCGGGCTGAATATTTTTTCCGAATCCACCGTCGGCGGCGTGGCGCAATGATGCGTTTCATACAGCCGCGCAAAGATGCTGCCTACCGGCAAGAGCTGCACGGCTACCTGATTTTCAACAGCCGGGCCGCCTGCCTGATGACCATCGTATTGGTGTTGGCCGGGCTGGCGCTGGACCATATTTTTTACCCCCAGTTCGCCCCGGAATTTTTGCGTTTGCGCGTCGCTGCCTGCGTGGTGATCGGGCTGGTGCTCTTGAGCTACCAGTGCGCCTGGGGCCGTGACCACATCAAGATGCTGACGTACTTCTGGCTATGCGTCCCCCAGGCCATGGTGTCCTGGATGATTTATAAAACCAACGGCGAGCAGTCGATCTACTTTGTCGGTCTGACCTTTGTGCTCAGCGGCATGGCCTTTTTCTTGCCGATCTCTTTCATGGAAGCGGTGTTTTTTGGTACCTTGACCTTGGCCGCTTACTGCGTGGCCTGTGTCTGGCGCCAGGGCGGTATCCGGGACTTTCATGCATTTGGGGGCAATGCCTTGTTCATGCTGTTCTACGCCATCATCGGTATTGCCTTGGCTGTCTACAACGAACGCTGGCGCTGGCTGTCGTTTCGGCTGAAAAAAGAAATCCAGCTGAAGAACGCGGCGCTGCAGCACACCAACCAGGCCCTGGCCGACATCAAGGGCCACATGATGCAGCAGGAAAAAATGGCCGCGCTGGGCACCCTGGCGGCGGGCTTGCTGCACGAGGTCAACAACCCGGTCAACTACAGCCTGATGGCCCTCAACATGTCGCTGATGGACCCTGCGGTGCTGAAAAACGCCGACCTGCAGGAAAGCCTGGGCGATGCCAAAGAGGGCATGCAGCGGGTGCAAAGCATCGTCTCCGACCTGAAGACCTTTGCCTACCAGCAGCCCGGCGATGCCAGTAGCAGCCGCATCTTCCTGTTTGAAAAAGCCCTGCAATCGGCGCTGCGCCTGACGGGGTTTGAGCTCAAAGGTATCGCTGTGCCGGTCGAGTTGCCCATGGACACCCACGTGCGCGGCGACGAGCCTGCGCTGATCGGCGTGCTCATCAACCTGCTGGGCAATGCCGCGCTGGCCTTGCACAAAGCCGCCCGAGCCAACCCGCGCATCGAGGTGCGGGCGGTGCGGCAGGGCGACCGGCTGGAGGTGACCGTGCGCGACAACGGTACCGGCATCCAGCCCGAGCACCTGGCCCGGGTGTTCGAGCCGTTTTTCACCACCCGCGACGTGGGCAAGGGCCTGGGCCTGGGCCTGAGCGTGAGCTATGCCATCGTGCAGCGCCACGGCGGTTCGCTGCGCGTCAGCAGCGAGCCCGGCGCGTGGACCGAATTTGCGTTTGACCTCGGACTGGCCCACCAAAATGTCTGAATGGGCCCCGTTTGTTCCGCACTCCACCGCATTGCACCGGCATGGACCTGGTGCGGTGTCGGCGCAATGCGATGACTTTCGTGGCTGGACCAGGGGCTTGTGCAGCCCTGTATTTCCAGTCTTTCTCTGTTGATAAACCTGGCAAGGCACCTTATGAGACCCGACAAGATCCTGTACGTTGACGACGAACCAATGGCCCTCAAATACTTTGAGCGTCTGATCAACCCCATGGCGCCGGTGCTTACCGCCCTGTCGGTGGAGGAGGGTAAGGCCGTGCTGCGGGCACGGGGTGCCGAAATCGCCGTGCTGATCACCGACCAGCGCATGCCGGGTGCCACAGGCAACGAGCTGCTGCGCTACGCCCGCGAGCACCACCCCCAGATGGTGCGCATGCTCACTACCGCCTACTCCGAGCTGGGTGAGGCCATCGAGGCCATCAACACCGGGGAAATCTACCGCTACGTCACCAAGCCCTGGGACCTGGAGCTGCTGCGCTCCGACATGCGCAACGCCCTGGAACTGGCCGAAACCCGCTGCGAGCGCGACGACCTGCTGCGCGAAAAAATGGCCGTGCAGCGCCAGCAGCTACTGGCCAGCCGTATCTCGCAGCTGGCTGTGGTGTGCGCGGGCTTTTTGCATGTGGACAACGAGCGCGGCTTGCAGCTCTACCTGCAGACGGCCGAGTTCAGCAGCTGCGCGTTGCCGCCCATCGACTGGCGCAGCATGGACCACGCCGAGCTGATGCAGTACGAAGCCCAGCGCAGCATCGCCATCGGCCAGGCCCTGGCCAGCCTGCAGCCACGCTTTGCTGGTGTGGACAACGCCACAGCAGCCTTGCAGGCACTGGCCGATGTGCTGCCGGGCCTGGTGCTGCTGCAGGGCCATACCGCCAGGCTCACCAGCCGCCCGGTCATCACCTGGCTGCTGGATGCGGCCTCGCACGAGCCGCCGTCTGCGGCCACCGTGGCCTGGCTGGCGTGGTTGTCGTACTGGGGTGGCAGCGTCCATGTCGAGGCCCATCCCGATGGCCTGGTGGTGTCTCTGCGCACCGGCGGCAAACCCGCTGCGCTGCAGCCAGACTGGATGGCCGATGCCATCGAGCGCATCAGCCGCCTGGCGACAGACGCGGACTAGGCTGTGGAATAGGCCGCTGGCCTAGCAGCTCCACCAGCCGCCCCAGCGCATGCTGCACCGTAGCCGCCCGCACGGCGGCCCGGTCGCCGGGAAAGTGTCGGCACTCCGCGGTCACCTGTCCGGCCACAGCAAAGCCGAACCACACCGTACCCACCGGCTTGTCGGCACTGCCGCCGCTGGGCCCGGCCACGCCGGTCACCGCCACTGCCGCCTGGGCGTGCGAATGGGCCAGCGCCCCCGCCGCCATGGCCCTTGCCACGGCTTCACTGACCGCGCCGTGCCGGGCGATCAGCGCGGCATCCACCCCCAGCATCTCGGTTTTGGCGGCGTTGGAATAGGTGACGAAGCCACGTTCAAACCAGGTACTCGACCCCGCCAGATCGGTGCAGGCCGCGGCGATCATGCCGCCGGTGCAACTTTCGGCGGTAGCCAGAAACCACTTCTTTTCAAGCATCAAATCGGCCACTAGCGCTGGTAGGGTAAGCATGAGAAGCTATTAAAAATGTAGTGCTACAAAAACCGCCACAGGGCGATCACCAGTAGCGTGCAAAACGCCGCCACCAGGTCGTCAAAAATAATGCCAAAGCCGCCGCGCGCGTTCAGCCCCTTGAACGCCTGGTCGGCCCAGGCCACCGGCCCCGGCTTGGCCGCGTCAAAGTAGCGGAACAGCCCAAACGCCACCAACTGCCCGACCAGGCCCGTGGGCATCACCAGCCACAGCACCAGCCAGAACGCGATGATCTCGTCCCACACAATCGCCCCCGGGTCGGCCACGTTCATATCGCGCGCGCACACCGTGCAGGCCCACCAGCCGACGAAAAACCCGGCCACCAACAGCCAAGCCATCTGCCCCTGCGTCAGCAGCGGCTGGACTACGAGAAATGCCAGCCAAGCCCACAGCGTGCCTGCGGTACCCGGTGCCACCGGGCTCAGGCCCGAGCCAAAACCCAGGGCGATGAAATGGGCCGGGTGCGACAGCAAAAAACGCACCGTGGGGCGGCGGATCGAGGGGCGGGGCAAAGGGGATTCCATCCGGTCGATTATCGGGGGCGCGGACATAATCCACAGATGACACAACTGCACATCTCCAGCCAGTTCGACGCGGGCGCGATCACCGTGGTCAGCCTGGCCGACCCGCAAGACATCCAGCTCCAGATCCGCCCCGACAACGCCAGTGCCTTCGCCCAGTGGTTTTATTTCTGCTTGCAAGGCGCTGCGGGCGTGCCGGTGGTGCTGAAGTTTTTGAACGCCGGCCAAAGCGCCTACCCGCCTGGCTGGGATGGCTACCAGATGGTTGCCAGCACCGACCGCCGCCGCTGGTTCCGCGTGCCCACCACGTATGACGGCCAGGTCATGACCGTGCGCACCACGCCCAGCGCCAACCGCATCTACTTCGCCTATTTCGAACCCTACTCTTACGAGCGCCACCTGGACCTGCTGGGCACCGCCTCCCTGTCGGACCTGGTGGAGGTGCAGCACCTGGGCTCCACCCACCAGGGCCGCGACATCACCTTGCTGCATATCCGTGATCTGCAAGCCACCGGCCCCAAAAAGAAGGTCTGGCTCATCGCCCGCCAGCACCCCGGCGAGACCATGGCCGAATGGTTTGCCGAAGGCTTCCTGCAGCGCCTGCTGGACCGCGACGACCCCACCAGCCGCACCCTGCTGCAGCACTGCGAATTCTTCGTCGTGCCCCACATGAACCCCGACGGTGCCGCCCTGGGCAACCTGCGCACCAACGCCGTCGGCACCAACCTGAACCGCGAATGGCAAGAGCCCAGCGTGGAGAAGTCGCCCGAGGTCTTCTACGTGCGCCAGAAGATGCAGCAGGTCGGCCTGGACCTGTTCCTGGACGCGCACGGCGACGAAAACCTGCCCTACAACTTCGTCGTCGGCACCGAAGCCACCCCCGGCTACAGCCCGCACATCGAAGCCCTGCAAGACACCTTCAAAGCCGCCTGGCTGGCCGCCAGCCCGGACTTCCAAACGGTCGTCGGCTACCCCCGCGCCGCGCCGGGCCAGGCCAATCTGAGTCTGGCGACCAACTGGGTGGGGCAGACGTTTGGCTGCCTGGCGTTCACGGTTGAAATGCCTTTTAAAGACAATGCGAACCTGCCGGATGCGCGGGGCGGGTGGAGTGGGGCCAGATCGAAGAAGCTGGGGGCTAGTGTGTTGGGGGCGGTGCTGGCGGTGGTTTCTGCGTAAAAAGTGGCTTTTGTGCTTATTCAGTCAGCATGAGAAGCTATTGAAAAAATAGCGTCCTGGCAAGCCAGCCTATTGGATTCCTCCCCACCCATCATGTCCCCCCGGGCTTCGCCCCCGGAAACCATTCGGTATGCTGCGCCCCCTGCCGCCCCAGGTACACCACCCGCTGGCCGCGCAGGAAGGCGTAGTAGCCTTGCACGCCGGCCTGGACGGCGCGGTCGGAGAACTGGCGGAATTTTTGGCCGTGGCGCTGGCTGTCGAGGATGGCGGCTTGGAGGGCCGGGGCATCGAAATCGGCGGCAACGGCGGGCAGACCCTCCAGCGTCAGAGGGGCGACGACGACGCTGCCTGCGGCGTTGTAAAACGCCATGTGCCGGGCAACGTAGTCCACCCGGTAGTACTCCACACCCTCGGCCATCAGGTGGCCCACGATCTCGGGAAAGGGGAGGTCGCCCGCGAGGGTGGCGCGGGCCATACGGTGTAGGAGATCTGCGTTCATGGATTCTGTGCTCCTGGCCAGTGGATGCCCCACACGCGGCTGCGGGACAAGCGGGTTTTCGGACCCCCATCATGCCCAGTGGTGGCGGCATCCTACGCGCCGCGCCCATTGAATCGTACAGAGAAACATACGTTTTCGTTTGTTACATGCGGTTGTGAGCTTGCTACAGGTGGATGCAGATTTTTTCGGTAAAACTGTGACCTTGGCTCTACCCACATAGTGAATCCTGCGGCTGACGAAATTGGCTCACGCGGCACCCGGCCAGGAAGAAAACCCATAGATGTGAGAGCTCGTCAGCATGCCATGCCGTGAGAGTCGCTTTCATGAACCGCAGCAGCAAACTTCTGGTCCTATTGACGGTGGTCTTGGCGCTCGTGTATGCGGCGATTGCCGTATTCCAGTACCACCAGCAAGAGACCATGAGCAACGTCAGCCGCCGCAGCGTCAGCAATGTGGTGTGGAGCATGGCGCAGCTGGAGGTGGAATACCACCGCTTGGCCGGTGCGGTGGACCGCCGCCTGTACGCGCCCGAGAGCGAGACCGACGAAAACCTGCAGTTGCGTTACGACCTGTTTTATAGCCGGGCGAGCATCCTGGAGATGGGCGAGGCATTTTTTCTGCTGCAGGACAAGGCCCGGTTGGCGGATGTCAACTGGCATGTCAAGTCGTTTTTGGCGGCGGCCGATCCGGTGTTCGATCACCAGGTGGCCCGTGCGCCCACCCCGGACCAGTTGCGGATGCTGCAGAACAAATTGGCGGCGCTGTACGTGCCGATCCGCGAGCTGTCGCTGGAGTCGCGCCAATCCGGGTCGGCCATGATGGACCGGCGCACGGTCGAGGCCCAGCGCCAGGTGGCCACCACCCGCTGGTTGACCATTTTCCAGGGCCTGCTGACCCTGGGCCTGGTGGTGGCCTTGTACCTGCAATACCGCAAGCGCGAGGCCGCCGCGGTGCTGGCCCAGGCCCAGCAGCTGCGCCTGCTGGAGGCCGGTGCCAAACTGGAGACCGAGGCGGTGCAGCGTGCGGCGCAAGAGGATTTGTTCGAGATCACCTCGGCCCTGCCGTTGCTGGTGTACCGGCTGCAGCGCTTTCCCGATGGCCGCAGCTGCTACACCTACGTCAGCGACCGGGCGCAGGAAATCCTGGGGATTCCGGCGACTGCCATCATGCGCATGAGCAATGCGCGGACCCTGGATACCACCGTGCACGAGGACGATCTGGCGGGGCTGGTCGAATCCTCGGCGGCGTCGCTGCGCAAAATGCACGCGTTTTCGCGCGACTTCCGCATCCGCCGCCCCGACGGCCAGGTGCACTGGGTGCACTGCGCGTCGGTGCCGCGGGCGCTGCCCGATGGCTCGGTGCTGTCTACCGGCTACCTGCAGGTGATCGATGGCATCAAGGAGCGCGAGAACCGCCTGCACGAGGTGATGCAGCAGCAGCAGGTGATTTTTGACAATATTCCGTCCGGCCTGATCTTCACCGCCGACGGGCAGATCCGCCAGTGCAACGTCGGCTTTTCGGCCATCGTCGGTTTGCCGGTGGAGCGCTTGCGCGGCCGCAACCTGGGCCTGCTGTTTCCCACACCCGAGGAGCACGATGCGTTCCGGAGCGAAGCCCGGCGGGTGATGGACCAGGGGCAGCGCATGGTGCAGGAGCAGGACTATCGGACGGCCGACGGGCGGCGCTTTACCGGGCGCCTGGTGGGCCAGCGGGTGGTGGTGCGGGAGTTTGCCGACGCCGCCATCTGGGTGCTGGAAGACATCAGCGAGCGCAAACACGCCGAAGCCGAACTGCGCCGGGCCAAAGACCTGGCCGAAGAAGCCAACCGCTTCAAAACCGACTTCCTGGCCAACATGAGCCACGAAATCCGCACCCCCATGAACGCCATCATCGGCATGTCCTACCTGGCCCTCAAAACCGAGCTCAACCCGCGCCAGCGCGACTACGTGGCCAAGATCCGCCAGTCCGGCCAGCACCTGCTGGGCGTGATCAACGACATCCTGGACTTCTCCAAGGTCGAAGCCGGCAAGCTGTCCATCGAAAGCCTGCCCTTCGCGCTGGACAAACTGCTGGAAAACGTGGCCAACGTGGTCGCCGAGAAAGCCGCCGCCAAAGGCCTGGAGCTGGTCTGCGACGTGGCCCCCGAAGTCCCGCAAAGCCTGCGCGGCGACCCGCTGCGCCTGGGCCAGGTTCTCATCAACTTCGCCAACAACGCCATCAAATTCACCGAACGCGGCGAAATCAGCATGGCCGTGCGCCTGCAGGCGGGCTCCGACGACAGCGCCCTGCTGCGCTTTGAAGTGCGCGACACCGGCATCGGCCTGACCGAAGAACAAATCGGCCGCCTGTTCCAAAGCTTCCAACAGGCCGACAGCTCCATCACCCGCAAATACGGCGGCACCGGGCTGGGCCTGGCCATCAGCAAAGCCCTGGCCGAAGCCATGGGCGGCAGCGTGGGGGTGCAAAGCAGCTACGGCCAAGGCTCCTGCTTCTGGTTCACCGCGCAGCTCGGCCTGGGCGAGGCCATCCAGCGCCCGGCCCTGGCCGACCTGGACATGCGGGGCAAGCGCGTGCTGGTGGTGGACGACAACGCCCACGCCGCCCTGGTGCTGGTCGACATGCTGCGCAGCATGGGCTTTGAAGTGGCCTCGGTCGATTCAGGGGCCAAAGCCGTGGCGGCGGTGCGCGCCGCCGCCGCCGGGGGCTACCCGTTTGACATCACCATGCTGGACTGGCAGATGCCGGGCATGGACGGTCTGCAGACCGCGCACGCCATCACCGCGCTGGGGCTGCAGCCCGCGCCGAAGCCGATCCTGGTGACGGCGTACGGGCGCGAAGAAGTGGTGCAGGGGGCGCAGGCCGCGGGCATTCAGGATCTGCTGGTCAAGCCGGTGAACGCCTCGCTGCTGTTCAACACCATGCTGGCGGCGATGGGGCGCAAGCGCGTGCCAGCCGAAGACGCGCCCGATACCCAGGCTACCGCCCGGACCATGGAGACCCTGGCCTCGCGCAGCGGTGCCCGCATCCTGCTGGTAGAAGACAACGAATTCAACCAGCAAGTCGCGTGTGAGCTGCTGTTTGAGGCCGGCTTTGTGGTCGAAATAGCCGACAACGGCCAACGCGCCATCGACATGGTGGGCCACAGCCACCAGATGGAGCAGCTCTACGACCTGGTGCTGATGGACATGCAAATGCCGGTGATGGACGGTATCAGCGCCACCCGCCTGCTGCGCCAGGACCCGCGCAACGCCGCGCTGCCAATTGTGGCCATGACCGCCAACGCCATGCATGCTGACCGCCAGCGCTGCCTGGATGCGGGCATGGACGGCTTCGTCGCCAAACCCATCGAACCCGAGGAGTTGTGGCAGGCCCTGGCCCAGTGGATCGCGCCGCGCAGTGGCCTGGGCAGCGCGCGGGCGGCACCGGTGGCCGCGCTGCCGGTGGGGGCGGGTGCCATCGTGGGGGGCATGGCCAGCCTGCGCAGTATTCCTGGTCTGGATGTTGACTTGGGGCTGCGCCGCATCCTCGGCAAACAGGCGCTGTACCAGGATTTTCTGTACAAATTTGCCGCCGGGCAGGCTGGTGCCGTGGCTGAAATTCTGTACCGCCTGGACCAGAACGACTACGCCGCCGCCGAGCGCACGGCCCACACGCTCAAAGGCACAGCGGGCAACATCGGTGCCACGGCATTGCAGGCCAGCGCCTCCGAACTGGAGCGCGCAATTTACCGGCAAGAACCGTTGGCTGACATCCAGGCCCTGGCCACCGCCACCACCCAGCTGCTGGCCCCCCTGGTTGCCGCCATCACCCTGCTGCTGCCCGCGCCGTCCGCAGGTTTGCCAGCCGGTAGCCCCGAGACGGTGGACCCCGAGCATGCCCAGGCGCTGTGCGAGCAGCTGGTCCATTTGTTGGGCGACGACGATGCCGACGCCATCGAGCTGCTGCACCAGCACGCCGCCATTTTCAAACAGTTACTGCCGGGCGTGTTCGACAGCCTCCAGGCCGCCATTGCAGGCTACGACTTTGAAGCCGCGCTGGATTTACTGCAGCGGGTGCGGTAACCCGGAATTTATATAAAAAGTGCCTCTCGTGCTGGTGTGGAGAGCGTGAGCAGCTATTTAAACCGTAGCAGGCGCAGGCCGTTTCCCACCACCAGCAAACTCGCTCCCACGTCGGCAAACACGGCCATCCACATGGTGCCGCTGCCCATCAGCGTCAGCACCAGAAAAACCGCCTTGATGCCCAGCGCCAACAAGATGTTTTGCACCAGCAGCGTGTGGGTGGCGCGGGACAGCCGGATGAAGCGGGGCAGCTTGCGCAGGTCGTCGTCCATCAGGGCCACGTCTGCCGTCTCGATGGCGGTACCGCTGCCCGCTGCGCCCATGGCGAAGCCGATGTCGGCACGGGCCAGGGCGGGCGCGTCGTTGATGCCGTCGCCCACCATGCCTACCGCCACGCCCTGGCCGATCTTGTCCTCGATGAACTTCAGCTTGTCCTCCGGCAGCAGGTCGCCATGGGCCTCGGTGATGCCGACCTGGGTGGCGATGGCCTGGGCGGTGTGGGGGTTGTCGCCGGTGAGCATCACGGTCTGGATGCCCAGCGCCTGCAGTTCCTGGACGGCCTGGCGGCTGCTGTCGCGGACGGTATCGGCCACGGCGAACAGGGCGACGACCTGCTTTTCATGTGCCAGCAGCACCACGCTCTTGCCCTGGGTTTCCAGGGCGGACAGGCGGGTCTCCAGCGCGTCGGAGCACAGACCTTGCTCGTGGATGAGGCGGTGGTTGCCCAGCAGGTAGCGCTGGTCGTGGATGTCGCCCTGGGTGCCGCGGCCCGGCAGGGCTTCGAAGTTGGCCACTTCCAACAAGGCAATGCCGTCGCGCTGCGCCGCATCGGCCACGGCGCGGGAGACCGGGTGGTCGGAGCGGCTGGCCAGGCTGGCGGCGATGCTGCGTGCCTCGGGCTGTGTGCTGCCGTCCAGCACGGCCAAGTCGGTTTGCACCGGTTCTCCGTGGGTCAGCGTGCCGGTTTTGTCCAGCGCCAGCCAGGCGAGCTTGCGGCCCTGCTCCAGGAACACGCCACCCTTGACCAGGATGCCCAGCCGCGCCGCTGCGGCCAGGCCGCTGACGATGGTCACCGGGGTGGAGATCACCAGCGCGCAGGGGCAGGCAATCACCAGCAGCACCAGCGCCTTGTAGACCCAGGCAAACCAGTCGCCACCCGCCAGCAGCGGTGGCAGCACGGCCACCAGCACCGCGAGGGCGAAGACGATAGGGGTGTAGACCTTGGCAAACCGGTCCACGAAGCGCTGGGTGGGCGCGCGGGCACCCTGGGCGGCTTCCACCGCGTGGATGATGCGGGCCAGCGTGCTGTTGCCTGCCAGCGCGGTCACCACGTACTCAAACGAACCGGCGGCGTTGACCGTGCCCGCAAACACGCTGTCGCCTGTGGCTTTTTCCACCGGCAGGCTCTCACCGGTGATGGCGGCCTGGTCAATGGTGGAGCGGCCATCGGTGATGGTGCCGTCTAGCGCCAGGCGCTCGCCGGGCTGGATGCGCACGCGGGCCTGCAGCGGCACGGTTTTGGCATCTACCGCGAGCCAGCTGCCATCGGCCTGCTGCACGGTGGCGCGCTCGGGGGCCAGTTGCAGCAGGCCCTGGATGGCGTTGCGGGCGCGGTCCAGCGACATCGCCTCGATGCGCTCGGCCAGGGTGAACAGCACCATCACCATGGCGGCTTCGGGCCATTGGCCCAGCAGCAGCGCGCCGGTCACGGCGATGCTCATCAGCGCATTGATGTTCAGGTTGCGGTTGCGCAGCGCGACCCAGCCCTTTTTGTAGGTGGTCAGGCCGCAAGTGGCAATGGCCATCAGTGCCAGCAGGGCGGGCACCCAGGCGGGCAGGGCGGCGAAGTGGGCGGCTTCGGAGGCGATGGCCGCCACCCCGGCCACGACCAACGGTGACCAGGGTTTGGCGGGCTCGGGCGCGGGGGGCGCGCTGCCCTGGGCCAACTCGGGCGTGTAGCCCAGCGAGCGCACGGCGGCCAGGATGGGTTCGAGTGCCTCGGGGATGTGCGTGACGGTCAGCACGCGCTGCATCAGGTTGAATTCCAGCCCCGTCACCCCGGCCATGCCGCCCAGCTTGCCGCGCAGCAGCGCTTCCTCGGTGGGGCAGTCCATCTGCAGGATGCGGATGGGGGTTTGCACGCCACCACCGCCGGTAACCGGTACGCCCAGCGGGGCCAACACCGGCTCGGCGTGGCTGTCGCAACAGGCTGCCTCGCCATGGTCATGGCCATGGGCGTGCGAGTGTTCGTGGTGGTGGGTGTGGTCGGACATGGGGCTTTTGGGATGGTGTTTTGCCCATTAGGCAACCTGAAGCTACTATAGAGTCAACCCTTTTGTTTGGAAGACCCCATGAAGATTGGTGAATTGGCGCAGGTGGCGCAATGCTCCGTGGAGACGGTGCGCTACTACGAGAAAGAAGGCCTGCTGCCTGCGCCTGCGCGCACGACGGGCAATTTCCGGGTGTACGGCCCGGCGCACCTGGAGCGGCTGCGCCTGATCCGCAACTGCCGCGCGCTGGACATGAGCCACGCGGAAATCCATTCCCTGCTGGCGCTGGCCGATGGACCGGCGGACGATTGCCGCGCGGTCAATGCGGTGTTTGACCAGCACATCGCCCACGTGGACGAGCGCATCCGCGAACTGGCGCAGTTGAAGCTGCAGTTGAGCGCCCTGCGCGAGCGCTGCGGATCGGAGCAGGCGGTGGATGCCTGCGGCATCTTGCAAGGCCTGGCGGCGATGGAGGTAGAGGCTTCGCCCGCACGCCACACCCATTTGGGCTGACTATGAACCCATTGCACCGCGCAGCCCTGCCCGCCCTGGGCGCAGCCATTTTGTTCGGGGCCAGCACGCCGCTGGCCAAGCAGTTGGTGGGCGGCGGCATGTCGCCCTTTGTGCTGGCGGGTTTGCTGTACCTGGGCAGCGGCGGCGGCTTGCTTGTGCTGCGGCTGCTGCGCGACCGGGGCTGGCAGCCCGCCAACCTGCCGCGTGCGCAATGGCCGTGGATGGCCGGTGCCATCGCGTTCGGCGGTGTGCTGGGGCCGCTGCTGTTGATGTGGGGGCTGGCGCACACCACCGCGGCCAGCGCCTCGCTGCTGCTGAACTTCGAGTCGGTGCTGACGGCCGTGCTGGCCTGGTGGGTATTCCGCGAAAACGCCGACCGCCGCATCGTGCTGGGCATGCTGCTGATCGTGGCGGGCGGGGCGGTGCTGGCGTGGTCGGACCGCAGCGCCGCGCTGCTGGGCTGGGGGCCACTGGCGCTGCTGGGTGCCTGCCTGGCCTGGGCCATCGACAACAACCTGACCCGCAAGGTGTCCGCTTCGGACGCGGTGTGGGTGGCCAGCTGCAAGGGGCTGGTGGCCGGCGCGGTGAACACCGGGCTGGGCTGGGCGCTGGGTGCGGCGTGGCCCCGCGGCGGGGTTTGGGCCTCGGCGCTGGGCATCGGCTTTGTCGGCTACGGGCTGAGCCTGGTGCTGTTTGTGCTGGCCCTGCGCGGGCTGGGGGCGGCACGCACCGGGGCGTATTTCTCGGTTGCGCCGTTTGTCGGGGCGGCTATTGCGGTGCTGGTTTTTGGCGAGCCTACGACCGGGCCGTTTTGGGCGGCTGCAGCCCTTATGGCGGCGGGCGTGTGGTTGCATCTGACCGAGCACCACGCGCATGTGCATACCCATGTGGCTATCTCGCACGCCCACCGGCACCGGCACGACGTGCACCACCAGCACGACCACGACTTTGCATGGGACGGCGTGGAGCCGCATAGCCATCCGCACCCGCATGCAGCGCTACAGCACAGCCACGCGCATTTCCCGGACATCCACCACCGCCACAAGCACTAAGTGTGCGTGCTGTAGTGAATTTATGGAAAAAGTGTCTCTAGCGCTTA
Source organism: Comamonadaceae bacterium OS-1 (assembly GCA_027923965.1). Taxonomy (NCBI): domain Bacteria; kingdom Pseudomonadati; phylum Pseudomonadota; class Betaproteobacteria; order Burkholderiales; family Comamonadaceae; species Comamonadaceae bacterium OS-1. Next base: position 3,997,571 of record AP026969.1, on the reverse strand, counting down.
TTCAGTAAGCGTGACAAGCTATTGAAAAAATAGCACAACAAAAAAGGAGGATTGCCTCCTTTTTTGTGGGTTGAACCCCTTACTTGCGGTTGGCCATCTCGTGGCGGTCGGCGGCGGCGAACAGGTCGGCGGCAAAACCACGGTCGCTGTCGGCGTAGGCTTCGGCCATCTTGCGGACTTGTTCGGCTTCTTCAAACACCGTCAGGGCGCGGGGCTCGGCGGTCTTGAACAGCGTGGCCGACAGGGCGGCGAACAGGTTGCCAGCGGCGGCGGAGAATTCTTGCAGGGCAGAACTGACGGGGGCATGGTTGGCGCGGGTCAGTTGCAGGGTATTGGTGGACATGGTGTTTACTCCTAGACATCGGGTTGACGTTGGAGTGAATTATAGGGTTAACCCTATGCTTTGTCCTAGGGTTAACCCTCTAGCGCCTTTTGCCCTTCAGAACTAAGGGGTTATTCCAGCACCGTCTGCCGCACCGCGTGCTCCCACCGGGCCATCAATTCTGTAGCACGTTGTGTGCCCAGTGTGGGCAGAAAGCGCCGCTCGGCTCGCCACAGCGCAGCCAGCTCGTCGGTGTTGCGGTACACGCCCACCGCCAGCCCGGCCAGGTAGGCGGCCCCCAGGGCGGTGGTTTCGGTCACGGCGGGGCGGATCACCGGGATGCCCAGCAGATCGGCCTGGAACTGCATCAGCAGGTCGTTCACGCAGGCCCCGCCGTCCACCCGCAGCTCGGCCACCGGCGTGCCCCCGGCCTGCACCGCGTCGCGGCCCATGGCCAGCAGCAGGGCGGCGCTCTGAAAGGCAATGCTCTCCAGTGCGGCGCGGGCGATGTGGGCCAGCGTGGTGCCACGGCTCAGGCCGGTGATGCTGCCGCGCGCCTCGGGCTTCCAATAGGGTGCACCCAGGCCGGTGAAGGCGGGCACAAACATCACGCCGCCCGAGTCAGGCACGCTTTGCGCCAGGCTTTGCACCTCGCTGCTGTTGGGGATGGCCTTGAGCCCGTCGCGCAGCCACTGCACTACCGCGCCGCCCACGAACACGCTGCCTTCGATGGCGAATTCGGGCTGCGCCGACGGCTGGGCCGCGCTGGTGGTGAGCAAGCCGTTGTGCGAGGTCTGGAAGGTGTTGCCGGTGTGCATCAGCATGAAGCAGCCGGTGCCGTAGGTGTTCTTGGCCATGCCCGCCTTGAAGCAGGCCTGGCCGAACAGCGCGCTTTGCTGGTCACCCGCCACGCCGCCGATGGGGATGGCGTGGCCCAGCAGGGCGGGGCTGATGTCGCCGTAGATCGCGCTGCTGGGTTTAACCACGGGCATCAGGCTGGCGGGGATGTCCAGCGCGGCCAGCAGCTCGGCATCCCACTGGTTGGTGTGCACGTTGAACAGCATGGTGCGCGACGCGTTGCTGACATCGGTGGCGTGCACCCGGCCCTCGGTGAGCTGCCACATCAGCCAGCTGTCGATGGTGCCAAACGCCAGCTCGCCGCGCTCGGCCTGGGCGCGGGCCTGGGGCACGTGGTCCAGCAGCCATTTGAGCTTGGTGCCCGAGAAGTAGGCATCCACCAGCAGCCCGGTTTTGCGCTGGATCACGTCGGCCATACCATCGGCACGCAGTTGTACGCAGGTGGGTTCGGCGCGCCGGTCTTGCCAGACGATGGCGTGGTGGATGGGCACACCGGTAGCGCGGTTCCACACCACCGTGGTTTCCCGCTGGTTGGTGATGCCGATGGCGCGGATGTCCTTGGCCGTCAGCCCGGCCTGGGCCAGGGCAGCGCGGGCGGTGGTGAGCTGGGTGCGCCAGATTTCCAGCGGGTCGTGTTCGACCCAGCCGGGCTGCGGAAAGATCTGTGGCAGTTCGAGCTGCGACTGGCTGACGATGTGGCCGTCGGCGTGGAAAACGATGCTGCGCGAGCTGGAGGTGCCTTGGTCGAGGGCAAGGAGGTAGGTCATGGTGGGGCTGGGGGTCTAGTCAAGGGCAATGTGGTTACGCACCTGGGCATCGCGCAGCAGGGCGGTGAAGGGGTCGGGCACCGGGCCGTCGGTGAACAGGCGGTCGATCTGCGACAGGCGGGCCACTTCGACCATGGCGGGGCGGTTGAACTTGCTGCTGTCGGCCGCCAGCCAGACCTCGCGGGCGTGGCCGATGATGGCTTGCGAGACCTTGACTTCGCGGTAGTCGAAGTCGCGCAGCGTGCCGTCCATTTCTATGGCCGAAATGCCGATCAGCGCAATGTCCACCTTGAACTGGCGTATGAAATCGATAGCAGCCTCGCCCACTACGCCGCGGTCGCGCCCGCGCACTACGCCGCCCACGATGATGACTTCGCACTGCGGGTTGGCGCTGAGGATGGTGGCCACGTTCAGGTTGTTGGTGATGACGCGCAGGCCCTTGTGCTGCATCAGGGCCTTGGCGATGGCCTCGGTGGTGGTGCCGATGTTGAGGATCAGCGAGCAGTCGTTGGGCACCTCGGCGGCCACCGCGCGGGCGATGCGGGCCTTGCCCTCGGCGTGCAGGTTTTCCCGCTGCGGATGGGCGATGTTCTCGATGGTGGAGCTGGGCACGCGCACGCCGCCATGGAAGCGGGTGAGCAGGCCGTCGTCGGCCATGCGCTGCACGTCGCGGCGCACGGTCTGCAGGGTCACACCCAGTTTGTCCGCCAGTTGGTCCACGGTGAGCGAGCCCTGGGCTTGCACGGCCTGCAGCAGCAGCAGTTGTCGGGGGTTAGGGTTCACAAAGTTTCGTTTATGTAAATGTCGTGACGGCGACTTTAAAACGAAAGACAAAGAACATACCAAGGGTTGTTACTGAGAAAAAAGAAACGCAAACGAACAATAATTATCAAATTCGAAGATTTATGTAAATTTCAGTGAAGGAACATGATGCAGTTGAGCTTAGAAGGCATCAGCAAAAAGGTGGGTGCGCAGACGTGGCTGTACGCGATGGGTATTGACCCACAGCCTGGCGCAGTCACCGTGCTGCTGGGGGCCACCCAGGCGGGCAAGACCAGCCTGATGCGCATCATGGCGGGTCTGGATGTGCCCACCCATGGCCGGGTCAAGGTGGACGGTGTGGACGTGACCGGCCAGCCAGTGCGCGAGCGCAATGTAGCCATGGTCTACCAGCAGTTCATCAACTACCCGTCGCTCAAGGTGCGTGACAACATCGCTTCGCCGCTCAAGCTGCGTGGCGAAAAGAACATGGACCAGAAGGTCAGTGCACTGGCCGAGAAGCTGCACATCGAGATGTTCCTGGACCGCTATCCGTCCGAGCTGTCGGGCGGCCAACAGCAGCGCGTGGCCCTGGCCCGCGCCCTGGCCAAGGCCGCGCCGCTGATGCTGCTGGACGAGCCGCTGGTCAACCTGGATTACAAGCTGCGTGAAGAGCTGCGCGACGAGCTGAGCTCGCTGTTTGCCGCCGGGGAATCCACCGTGGTCTATGCCACCACGGAGCCGGGCGAGGCCTTGCTGCTGGGTGGCTACACCGCGGTGATGGATGGCGGTGAGTTGCTGCAGTACGGCCCGACGGCCGAGGTGTTCCACCAGCCCCAATCGCTGCGCGTGGCGCGGGCCTTCAGCGACCCGCCGATGAACCTGGCGGCGGGCCACACGGCATCGGGTGGCGTGCAGCTGCAGGCCGGGCCGTTGCTGGCGTTGGACTTGCCACCCACCGTGGCGGGTGGCTTGACGGTAGGCCTGCGCGCCAGTGCACTGCGGGTGCAGCAACGCCCCGGCGACGTGGCCTTGGCTGGGCATGTCGAGCTGGCCGAAATTTCGGGATCTGACACCTTTGTCCACGTCTCCACGCCCATCGGCGAGCTGGTGGCCCAGCTCACCGGGGTGCATTACTTTGAACTGGGCACGGCCTTGAACCTGTACTTCCACGCCACCCAGGCCTATGTGTTTGATGCCCAGGGAGCCTTGCTGTTGGCCCCGGCACGCAAGGGGACTATCTAATGGCCCGCATCGAACTCGATCTGGCGCACGCCTACCGTGCCAACCCCACGCAAGACAGCGACTACGCGCTGCTGCCGCTGAAGATGACCTTCAACGACGGCGGTGCGTATGCGCTGCTGGGCCCCTCGGGCTGCGGCAAGACCACCATGCTGAACATCATGTCGGGCCTGGTGGCACCTTCGCAGGGCACGGTGCTGTTTGACGGCAAGGACGTGACCCGTGCCTCGCCGCAAGAGCGCAACATCGCCCAGGTGTTCCAGTTCCCGGTGATCTACGACACCATGACGGTGGCCGAGAACCTGGCTTTTCCGCTGCGCAACCGCAAGGTGCCGCAGGCGCAGATCGACAAGCGCGTGGGCGAGATTGCCGAGATGCTGGAGATGAGCGGCCAGCTCAACCAGCGCGCAGCCAACCTGGCGGCCGATGCCAAGCAGAAGATTTCGCTGGGCCGCGGCCTGGTGCGGCCCGATGTGTCGGCCGTGCTGTTTGACGAGCCGCTGACCGTGATCGACCCGCACCTGAAATGGCAGTTGCGCCGCAAGCTCAAGCAAATCCACCGCGAGCTCAAGCTCACCTTGATCTACGTGACCCACGACCAGGTGGAGGCGCTGACCTTTGCCGAGCAGGTGGTGGTGATGACGCGGGGCCGCGCGGTGCAGGTGGGCTCGGCCGACGCGCTGTTCGAGCGGCCCAGCCACACCTTTGTGGGCAACTTCATTGGTTCGCCGGGCATGAACTTTTTGCCCGTGCAGGCCACCAGCAACCAATTGCAGGTGGCCGGCACGCAATGGGCCTTGCCCCGTGCCTTGCCCCTGGGTGCGCTCAAGCTGGGCGTGCGGCCCGAATACGTGGCCTTGGCATCGCCCGCCGACCCCGGCGCGCTGCTGTGCACGGTGGCCAAGATCCAGGACGTGGGCACCCATGTGATGCTGACCGCCACGGTGGATGGCCAACTGCTCAAGGCCCGCTTGAGCCCCGAGGTGCAACTGCCTACCGTGGGTGAGAGCGTCTGGCTGCAGGTGCTGGGCGAGCACACCTGCTTCTACCAAAACGAGGAAATTGTGGCATGAGCACTACGACGAAGCCGGTGAACCAGAAGGCCTGGTTCTTGATCTTGCCGGTGCTGATCTGCGTGGCGTTTTCCGCCATCATTCCGCTGATGACGGTGGTGAACTATTCGGTGCAGGACATCATTTCGCCCGAGCGCCGTGTGTTTGTGGGCACCGAGTGGTTTGTGGCGGTGATGCGCGACGAAGAGTTGCACGCGGCGCTGCTGCGGCAAATCACCTTCTCGTTGGCGGTGCTGGCGGTGGAGCTGCCGCTGGGCATCCTGCTGGCCTTGTCCATGCCGGCCGATGGTTGGAAGGCTTCTGTGGTGCTGGTGATCGTGTCGCTGTCGCTGCTGATCCCCTGGAACGTGGTGGGCACGATCTGGCAGATTTTTGGCCGCTCGGATATTGGTTTGCTGGGGGCCGCGCTGCAAGGCATGGGCATCGAGTACAGCTACACCGGTAACGCTACCCATGCTTGGCTCACGGTGCTGTTGATGGACGTGTGGCACTGGACACCGCTGGTGGCTTTGCTGGGCTATGCCGGTTTGCGCTCGATTCCCGATGCGTACTACCAGGCGGCACGCATCGACGGGGCCAGCAAGCTGGCGGTGTTTCGCTACATCCAGTTGCCCAAGATGCGTGGCGTGCTGATGATTGGCGTGCTGCTGCGCTTCATGGACAGCTTCATGATCTACACCGAGCCGTTTGTGCTGACCGGCGGCGGGCCGGGCAATGCAACGACCTTTCTGTCGCAGTTCCTGACGCAAAAAGCCGTGGGACAGTTTGACCTGGGCCCGGCGGCGGCCTTCTCGCTGATCTATTTCCTCATCATCCTGTTGCTGTGCTTCATCCTCTACAACTGGATGCAGCGTGTGGGCACCCAAGAAAAAGAAGGCGGCCATGAATAAGCCCAAATTTCAAAAGCGGACGATCTTTTTGTTCGCCTACATCGTCTTTGCGCTGGTGCCCATCTACTGGATGGTCAATATGTCGTTCAAGACCAACCAGGAAATCGTGGCCAGCTTTTCGCTGTTTCCCCAGCACTTCACCTGGGACAACTACCACACCATCCTGACCGATCCGTCGTGGTACTCGGGCTATATCAACAGCCTGATCTACGTCAGCATCAACATGGTGATCACCCTCACCGTCTCGCTGCCTGCGGCGTATGCGTTCTCGCGCTACAGCTTCCTGGGCGACAAGCATGTGTTCTTCTGGTTGTTGACCAACCGCATGACCCCGCCCGCAGTGTTCTTGCTGCCGTTCTTTCAGCTCTACACCACCGTGGGTCTGATGGACACACACTTGGCCGTGGCATTGGCGCACTTGCTGTTCAGTGTGCCGCTGGCGGTGTGGATTCTGGAAGGTTTCATGAGCGGCATCCCGCGGGAGATCGACGAGACGGCCTACATTGACGGCTATACCTTTCCGCGCTTTTTCCTCACGATTTTCCTGCCGCTGATCAAGGCCGGTGTGGGCGTGGCGGCGTTCTTCTGTTTCATGTTCAGCTGGGTCGAGCTGCTGCTGGCCCGCACCTTGACCAGTGTGAATGCCAAGCCCATCGTTGCCACCATGACGCGTACGGTGTCGGCCTCTGGCATGGACTGGGCCACGCTGGCGGCGGCCGGTGTGCTGACCATTGTTCCAGGTGCCATCGTGATCTGGTTTGTGCGCAACTACATCGCAAAAGGTTTTGCGATGGGCCGAGTTTGAAGCGAAGTTGAACCGAAGGAGTTGCTATGTTTGAGTGGATGGCGTGGACCTTGCCGGTCGCAGTTTTCTTTATTTGCATCGCGCTGATGTTGGCGGGTATGACGGTGTGGGAGATCAAGTCGCCCACCACCTTGCGGCGTGGTTTTTTGCCGATGGAAACCACCCGGGGTGACCGTCTGTTCATGGGCCTGCTGAGTGCGGCCTACGTGAACCTGATTTTTGTGGGCTTGAGCGGCAAGTTTGCCGAGTGGTTCGGCCTGGATGGTGACCCGTCGATCTGGATCAGCTTTGTGCTGTCCATGGTGCTGCTGGCCGTCATCATGCGTAAGGGTTGATCGGTGTTCAAGGATTCGGCTTTACTCTCCCCCAGAGCCGAGCAAGCCTTTGTGTTCCATGGGGGTGCATACCAATCAGGAGACGAGACATGAAGATGCGTTATTCCATACTGGCCATTGCAGCGGCTTGCGCGCTGACCGGCCACGCTTTCGCCGACGAGGCGGCTGCCAAGAAGTGGATCGACAGCGAGTTCCAGCCTTCGACCTTGAGCAAAGACAAGCAAGCGGCTGAAATGAAGTGGTTCATGGATGCTGCCAAGAAGCTGCAGGCCAAGGGGGTGAAGGAAATCTCTGTGGTGTCCGAGACCTTGACCACGCACGAATACGAGTCGAAAACCCTGGCCAAGGCGTTTGAAGAAATCACCGGCATCAAGGTCAAGCACGACGTGATCCAGGAGGGCGATGTGGTCGAGAAGCTGCAGACCTCGATGCAGTCGGGCAAGTCGATTTACGACGGCTGGGTGTCGGACTCGGACCTGATTGGCACGCACTACCGCTACGGCAAAATTCTGTCGCTGACCGACTACATGGCGGGCGCGGGCAAGGACTACACCAATCCTGATCTGGATCTGAAAGACTTCATCGGCACCAGCTTCACCACTGCACCCGACAAGAAGATGTACCAACTGCCCGACCAGCAGTTTGCCAATCTGTACTGGTTCCGCGCCGACCTGTTTGCCCGCCAGGACCTGAAAGACAAGTTCAAGGCCAAGTACGGCTATGACCTGGGTGTACCGCAGAACTGGTCGGCCTATGAGGACATCGCCGAGTTCTTTACCAACGACGTGAAGACGATCGACGGCAAGCAGATCTACGGCCACATGGATTACGGCAAAAAAGACCCGTCGCTGGGCTGGCGCTTTACCGATGCCTGGTTGTCCATGGCCGGTACGGCGGATGTGGGTATTCCCAACGGCATGCCGGTGGACGAGTGGGGTATCCGTGTAGGTGCCGACAAGTGCACACCAGTCGGTGCATCGGTCTCGCGCGGCGGTGCCACCAACTCTCCTCCCGCCGTGTACGCCCTGACCAAGTACATCGACTGGATGAAGAAGTACGCACCCAAGGAAGCCATGGGCATGACCTTTGGTGAGTCGGGTCCCGTGCCTGCGCAGGGCCAGATTGCCCAGCAGATCTTCTGGTACACCGCTTTCACGGCCGACATGGTCAAGCCCGGCCTGCCCGTGGTGAACGCCGATGGCACCCCCAAGTGGCGCATGGCCCCCGGCCCGAACGGCCCGTACTGGAAGCAAGGCATGCAAAACGGCTACCAGGACGTAGGCTCGTGGACCTTCTTCAAGGACCACGATGCCGATAAAGTGGCCGCCGCCTGGCTGTATGCCCAGTTTGTGACCAGCAAGACGGTGTCGCTGAAGAAGTCGATTACCGGACTGACCTTTGTGCGAGACAGCGATATCCGTGCCGACTACTTCACGCAAAACGCCAATAAGTACGGCGGCCTGATCGAGTTCTACCGCAGCCCCGCCCGTGTCGCCTGGACCCCCACCGGCACCAACGTGCCCGACTACCCCAAGCTGGCCCAGCTGTGGTGGAAGAACGTGGCCCAGGCCGTGACGGGTGAAAAGACCCCGCAAGGCGCGATGGACAACCTGGCCGAAGAGATGGACCAGGTGATGTCCCGGCTGGAGCGTGCAGGCATGGCGCATTGCGCACCCAAGCTCAATCCCAAGGGTGACCCCAACAAGTACCTGAGCGACAAGGGTGCACCGTGGAAGAAGCTGGCCAATGAGAAGCCCAAGGGTGAAACCATCGCCTACGAAACGCTGTTGAACGCATGGAAGAATGGCAAGGTCCGTTAACGTGGTTGCGTTGACACAGATGCCATCAGCTTGATGCGTCTCGCCGCGTGGACATGGGTGCACGCGGCTTTTTTTTTGAGGCCCGGCATGCTTCGCGCTTGGTGGGCTTGTTTGATTGGTGAAATTTAGGCTATGACACTCGCATCCCCACCCCTGGCTACCCTGCGTTCTGCGTTGATGGCGCAATTGACCGCCCCCGCCCGCTTCGATGTCGTGGTGATCGGTGGTGGGGCCACCGGCCTGGGCGTGGCACTGGATGCCGCCACGCGGGGCTTCAGCGTGGCCCTGGTTGAATCGCACGACTTTGCCAAGGGCACCTCGTCGCGCGCTACCAAACTGGTGCACGGCGGCGTGCGTTACCTGGCGCAGGGCAACATCGCCCTGGTGCGCGAGGCCTTGCACGAGCGCACCACGCTACTCAACAACGCGCCGCACCTGGCCCAGCCGCTGGCCTTTGTGATGCCCTCGTACAAGCTGCTGGATACGCCGTTCTACGGCATTGGCCTGAAGATGTACGACGCGCTGGCGGGCAAGGCGGGCCTGGGCCCCACAGAATTTTTAGGCCGCAATAAAACCCTGCAGTACCTGCCCACCGTCCAGGCCCAGGGCCTCAAGGGCGGGGTGAAATACTGGGATGGCCAGTTTGACGATGCGCGGCTGGCCCTGGTGCTGGCCCGTACCGCCGCCGCCCATGGTGCGGTGGTGGTCAACTACTGCGCCGCCACCGGCCTGTTGCACGAAGACGGCAAGGTCGCCGGTGTGCACGGCGAAGACCGCGAAACCGGTGCCAAGATCACCTTGCGCGCAGGTTGCGTGGTGAACGCTACCGGTGTCTGGGTCGATGCCTTCCGCCAGCAGGACGGCGAAGCCACGGGCCGGGTGGCCAAACCCATGGTGGCCCCCAGCCAGGGTGTGCACATCGTGGTGGACCGCGAATTTTTGCCCGGCGACCACGCCATGCTGGTGCCCAAAACCGCCGATGGCCGTGTGTTGTTTGCCGTGCCCTGGCTGGGCAAGGTCATTCTGGGCACCACCGACACCCCGCGCGACGACCTGGCCCGCGAGCCGCGGCCCTTCAAGGAAGAGGTGGAGTTCATCCTGAGTGAGTCCGCCCGCTACCTCAGCCGCGCCCCTACGCGTGCCGATGTGAAAAGCGTCTGGGTAGGTCTGCGCCCGCTGGTCAAGCCGCAGGACGAGGACGGTGGCAACACCAAGGGCATCAGCCGCGAACATACGGTGCTTGTCAGCAAAAGTGGCTTGGTCACCGTGACCGGCGGCAAGTGGACCACCTACCGCGCCATGGCTGAGGACGTGCTGGACAAATGTTTTGTGGCGCATTTGCTGCAGCCCCGCAAGCCCGGTACGACTTCCACCTTGCGTCTGATAGGGGCCGGTACGGCTGTGGATGCACAGCGTCCCAAGATCAGCGATGCGCCCGGATTGCATGCGTATGGCACCGAGCGGCCTGCGGTGCAAGCCTTGCCCGGTGGAGACCGTTGGCTGGGTGGCGGGGTCACCGAGGGCATGGTGCGGTTTGCGGCACGATTTGAGTACGCGCGCACCGTGGAAGATGTGTTGGCTCGCCGCAGCCGCTTGCTATTCCTGGACGCAGGCCTGGCCGCCACGTTGGCCCCCGCGGTGGGTGACATCCTGCGGGAAGAAAACGGTGTTGATCCTCAAACCGATGAATTCCTTGCTTTGGCGCAACTGTATCTGACCTTGCCCGCGTGAAGCCCCTGGCGCAATGGCCGCTGGCAGCGCGGCGCGGACTGGCGGGCGTTCTCACCGATATCGATGACACCCTGACGACCGATGGCGCCATCACCGCCGATGCGTTGCAGGCCCTCGCGGATGTAAAGGCAGCAGGCTTGGTGGTGATTGCCATCACCGGTCGCCCTGTGGGTTGGAGCGAGCCGTTTGCGCGTACCTGGCCGGTGGATGCAATCGTGGCAGAGAACGGCGCGGTGGCGCTTCTTCAAAATACAAGCCAAATTGGCCTCCCGTGCTTATCCCATAAGCATGAGCAGCTATCAAAACTGTATATCCAGGATGCCCGCACACGCAGCGCCAACTTTGCGCGCATGCAGCAGGTGGCACGGCGGGTGCTGGCCGAAGTGCCCGGGACCCTGCTGGCGCAAGACTCGGCGGGGCGCGAAACCGATATTGCCTTCGACCACAGCGAATTCACCCACCTGGCACCCGCCAAGATCGCCCAGGTCGTAGCCATTTTGCAATCCGAGGGCATGCACGCCACGGTCAGCTCTATCCATATCAATGGCTGGTTTGGTGGGCATGACAAATGGGTGGGTGCGTGCTGGATCGTCCAGACTTTGCTGGGGCGCGACCTGGCCACAGAGCGCGACCTCTGGGCTTACGTGGGCGACTCCACCAATGACCAGCGCATGTTCGAAGCCTTGCCGCACAGCGTTGGTGTGGCCAATGTGCGACGTTTTGAGGCCCAAATGGCCTGCAAGCCCACCTACATCGCCTCCAACGAGCGGGGCGCAGGCTTTGCCGAGGTGGTTGCAGCCGTATTGGCCGCCCGCTGACAGTGCCTGGGCGTGTTTTTTAACGTGGGGTGTTGACGTGTCGCCAAATACTCTGCATAATCGTGGGCTTCGCTCCTAAAAAGCGATGCTTCTGCCCAAAGGAAGCGCTATGAGTGGTTTGTAGCGTGGACGACGGGCCCAAGACTGATCAGGCGAGTTGGCTTCCAAGCTGGTTCAACTGATGCAAGTTGGGAAAACATAGACATGATCCAAACTGAATCCCGGTTAGATGTTGCCGACAATACTGGCGCGAAATCCGTTCTCTGCATCAAGGTGCTGGGCGGGTCCAAGCGTCGCTATGCTAGCGTTGGCGACATCATCAAAGTGAGCATCAAAGAAGCCGCTCCACGTGGTCGCGTCAAAAAAGGCGAGATCTACAGTGCAGTGGTGGTGCGCACGGCCAAAGGCATCCGTCGTGCAGACGGTTCGCTGGTCAAATTCGACGGCAACGCAGCAGTGTTGCTCAACGCAAAGCTGGAGCCCATCGGCACCCGCATCTTTGGACCCGTGACGCGCGAATTGCGTACCGAAAAGTTCATGAAGATCGTGTCCCTGGCTCCTGAAGTTCTGTAAGGACGCACCATGAACAAAATTCGCAAAGGCGACCAAGTCGTTGTGCTCACCGGGCGCGACAAGGGCAAGCGCGGCACCGTGGCGCTGCGCAAAGATGACTCTTACCTGTTGGTCGATGGCATCAACATGGTCAAGAAGCACGCTAAACCTAACCCCATGAAGGGCGAGGCAGGCGGCATCATTGAAAAGAATATGCCCATTCACCAGTCCAACGTAGCCATCTTCAATGCGGCTACCGGCAAGGCTGATCGTGTTGGAATCAAGTTGCTGGCAGATGGCAAGCGCACCCGCGTTTACAAGTCTAGCGGCGAAGAAATCAAGGTTGCATGAGCATGGCACGTCTACAACAACTCTATCGCGACAAAGTTGCTCCCGAGCTGATGGCCAAGTTTGGCTACACCTCGCCGATGCAGGTTCCCCGCTTCACCAAGATCACCCTGAACATGGGTGTGAGCGAAGCGGTATCCGACAAGAAGGTCATGGACAACGCAGTTGCCGATCTGACCAAGATTGCAGGCCAGCGCCCCGTCGTGACCAAGGCCAAGAAGGCTATCGCCGGCTTCAAGATCCGCGAAGGCCAGGCCATTGGTTGCATGGTGACTTTGCGCGGCGTGCAGATGTTTGAGTTCCTGGACCGTTTCGTCACCGTGGCTCTGCCCCGTGTACGTGACTTCCGTGGTATCTCTGGTCGCGCTTTCGATGGCCGTGGTAACTACAACATCGGCGTGAAAGAGCAGATCATTTTCCCTGAAATCGAGTACGACAAGGTCGATGCCTTGCGCGGTCTCAATATCAGCATCACGACAACGGCCAAGAATGACGAAGAGTGCAAGGCACTGCTCGCCGGGTTCCGTTTTCCGTTCAAGAACTGAGGTGACGTGTGGCTAAACAAGCTCTGATTCAGCGTGAACTCAAGCGTGACCAATTGGTTGCCAAGTACGCAGCAAAACACGCAGAGTTGAAAGCAATTTCGACCGATGCCAAGAAGACCGACGACGAGCGTGCTGCGGCCCGCTTGGCTTTGCAAAAGCTTCCACGCAATGCAAACCCGACGCGCCAACGTAACCGTTGCGCCATCACGGGTCGTCCTCGTGGAACATTCCGTCAGTTTGGCTTGGCTCGCGCAAAAATTCGCGAACTGGCTTTTGCTGGCGACATCCCCGGTATGGTCAAGGCCAGCTGGTAAGTAAGGCAGGAGAACCTAAACATGAGTATGAGTGATCCCATCGCCGACTTGCTGACTCGCATCCGCAACGCGCAAATGGTGGCCAAAACGACTGTATCGATTCCTTCATCCAAAGTGAAGGTCGCGATTGCCCAAGTCTTGAAAGACGAAGGCTACATTGACGGCTTCCAGGTGAAAACCGAAGCTGGCAAAAGCGAACTCGAAATTACCTTGAAATATTACGCCGGTCGCCCTGTGATCGAACGTATTGAGCGCGTTAGCCGTCCCGGCCTGCGTGTTTACAAAGGCCACGGCGCCATTCCACAAGTCATGAACGGCTTGGGTGTGGCAATTGTTACCACTCCGCAAGGCGTGATGACGGACCGCAAAGCCCGCGCAACCGGTATCGGTGGCGAAGTTTTGTGCTACGTCGCTTAAGCAGGAGAACTAGCAAATGTCTCGCGTAGGAAAAATGCCTGTTGCTATCCCCGCTGGTGTGGATGTGGCAATCAAGGACGACCAAATCAATGTCAAGGGCACCGGCGGTTCGCTGTCGTTGACCCAAAATGCGCTGGTTACCGTGACCAATGACGCTGGCAAACTCACGTTTGTCCCCGCCAACGAGTCCCGTGAAGCCAATGCCATGTCGGGCACCATGCGTCAGCTGGTGAACAACATGGTCGTCGGTGTGACCAAGGGTTTCGAGAAGAAGCTGAGCCTGGTTGGCGTGGGCTACAAAGCTGCCGCCCAAGGTGCCAAGCTGAACTTGGCCGTGGGTTACTCCCACCCCGTCAATATCGACATGCCTGCTGGCATCACCGTTGCAACTCCCACCCCGACAGAAATTCTGATCAAGGGTGCTGACCGTCAACGTGTGGGCCAGGTGGCTGCTGAGATTCGTGCGATCCGTCCCCCCGAGCCTTACAAGGGCAAGGGCATCCGTTATTCGGATGAGAAGATCACGATCAAAGAAACCAAGAAGAAATAAGGAGCCGCAACATGTTGACCAAAAAAGAACAGCGTCTCCGCCGTGCGCGTCAAACCCGCATCCGTATTGCAACCCAAGGCGTTGCACGCCTGACGGTGAACCGTACCAACTTGCACATCTACGCCAGCGTTATTTCTGGCGACGGTGCCAAGATTCTGGCCAGCGCATCGACCGCAGAAGCGGCTGTGCGCAAAGAGCTGGGCGGCGCTGGCAAGGGTGGCAACACCACCGCAGCACAAGCCATTGGCAAGCTGATTGCTGAAAAAGCAAAAGCTGCCGGCGTTGAAAAAGTAGCGTTTGATCGCTCAGGTTTTGCGTACCACGGACGCGTCAAGGCGCTTGCCGATGCTGCCCGCGAAGCTGGCTTGCAGTTCTAAGCAGATCGGAATAAATCATGGCTAAAGTTCAAGGAAAAATGCAGGGTAAGGCTGAAGGGCCTGAAGACGGCCTGCGTGAAAAGATGATCGCGGTCAACCGCGTTACCAAGGTGGTCAAGGGTGGCCGTATTCTTGGTTTCGCAGCTTTGACCGTGGTGGGTGATGGCGAAGGTCGCGTTGGCATGGGCAAGGGCAAGTCGAAAGAAGTGCCTGCTGCTGTGCAAAAAGCGATGGAAGAAGCCCGCCGCAACATGGTGAAGGTCACGCTGAAAAACGGTTCCGTTTTCCACAAAGTGACTGGCCAACATGGCGCAGCCAACGTGATGATGGCACCGGCCCCCAAGGGTACCGGCATCATCGCAGGCGGCCCTATGCGCGCAGTGTTTGAAGTGATGGGTATCACCGATATCGTGGCCAAGAGCCATGGTTCGTCGAACCCATACAACATGGTGCGTGCCACCTTGGATGCATTGCGTAATTCGACCACTCCTTCGGACATTGCTGCCAAGCGCGGCAAAAACGTCGAAGAAATCTTCGTCTGAGCAAGGTTATTCAAATGACAACGCAACAAACACTCAAAGTGACGCTGGTTCGCAGCCCGATTGGTACCAAAGAATCGCACCGTGCAACCGTTCGTGGCTTGGGTCTACGCAAGATTCGCAGCGTAAGCGAATTGCAAGACACGCCCGAAGTCCGCGGCATGATCAACAAGATCAGTTATCTGGTCAAAATCATCTAAGGATTGACGATGGAACTCAATGGCATTAAGCCCGCAGCGGGTGCAAAGCACGCCAAGCGTCGCGTTGGTCGCGGTATTGGCTCTGGCCTGGGCAAGACCTCTGGCCGCGGCCACAAAGGTCAAAAATCCCGTGCTGGTGGCTACCACAAGGTCGGCTTTGAAGGCGGTCAAATGCCTATGCAACGCCGGTTGCCTAAGCGTGGTTTCAAATCGCATTTGCTGAAGTACAACGCTGAAGTCACTCTGGAAGCGCTGGAAAAGCTGGGCCTGTCTGAAGTAGACGGTTTGGCACTGAAGCAAGCAGGTCTGATCGCTGAGATGGCAAAAGTCATCAAGGTCATCAAGACCGGCGAACTGACCAAGGCGATCAAGTTCACTGGTATTGGTGCTACGGCAGCAGCCAAGGCGGCTATTGAAGCCGCCGGTGGCAGCCTGGCTTAAGTTTTTGTTGAAGGAAACGTTCGGTGGCAACTAGCGCTCAAATCGCAAAGACGGGTAAGTTCGGCGACCTGCGTCGTCGCTTGGTGTTTTTGTTGCTTGCGCTGGTTGTCTATCGTGTCGGTGCACACATTCCTGTGCCTGGCATCGACGCAACGCAACTGCAGCAGCTTTTTAAAGGCCAGCAAGGCGGCATATTGAGCTTGTTCAATATGTTTTCTGGTGGCGCCTTGTCCCGGTTTACCGTCTTTGCCCTAGGCATCATGCCTTACATCTCGGCCTCCATCATCATGCAATTGATGGGCTATGTGGTCCCGATGTTTGAGCAGATGAAGAAGGAAGGTGAGTCTGGCCGTCGCAAGATTACCCAATACACCCGTTATGGCACTTTGGGCCTTGCCCTGTTCCAGTCGTTGGTGATTGCTACAGGTTTGGAGAGTTCTCCAGGTCTTGTTTTGTCG
The DNA here is from genome assembly GCA_027923965.1 of Comamonadaceae bacterium OS-1. NCBI lineage: Bacteria > Pseudomonadati > Pseudomonadota > Betaproteobacteria > Burkholderiales > Comamonadaceae > Comamonadaceae bacterium OS-1. Next base: position 3,981,410 of record AP026969.1, on the reverse strand, counting down.
CCAGGTTTTGGGTTTCGTATGACGGCTGTCGTGAGTTTGACCGCTGGAACCATGTTTTTGATGTGGTTGGGCGAGCAAATTACTGAACGTGGTTTGGGTAATGGAATTTCCATCCTGATCTTCGCTGGTATCGCGGCTGGTCTGCCGGGTTCGATTGGTGGCTTGCTGGAGTTGGTGCGTACCGGTGCTATGAGCATCATTGCATCCATCTTTATTGTTGCAGTGGTTGCCTTAGTCACCTACTTTGTCGTGTTCGTTGAACGTGGTCAAAGAAAGATTTTGGTGAATTACGCACGGCGGCAGGTGGGCAACAAGGTTTACGGCGGACAGTCTTCGCACTTGCCTTTGAAGCTCAATATGGCTGGTGTGATTCCTCCGATCTTTGCTTCATCGATTATTTTGTTGCCTGCAACAGTTGTGAACTGGTTCAGTGCATCTGAGTCGTTGCGCTGGTTGAAAGATGTCGCAGGTATGCTGAGCCCAGGACAGCCGGTATATGTGTTGTTCTACGCCAGTGCCATTGTGTTTTTCTGCTTTTTCTATACGGCCCTTGTTTTCAATAGCCGCGAAACAGCAGACAACCTGAAGAAAAGCGGCGCGTTCATTCCTGGTATTCGTCCGGGTGAACAGACTGCTCGCTATATCGACAAGATATTGCTGAGGTTGACTTTGGCAGGTGCGGTGTACATCACCTTTGTGTGTTTGGTTCCGGAAATATTGGTCTTGAAATACAACGTGCCATTTAATTTTGGTGGAACGTCACTGCTGATTATTGTGGTGGTGACCATGGATTTCATGGCCCAGGTTCAAAACTACATGATGTCTCAACAGTATGAGTCATTGCTGAAAAAGGCTAACTTCAAGTCTTCTGCCAATGCGTAATTGGTAAGTGAAAAGTTGGTCATGGGTTCTGGTGTTTTGTTCCAGAGAATTCAATCGCACGGTATTCAGAGTTTTAGGAGAATTAAATGAGAGTTTCAGCTTCGGTTAAGAAAATTTGCCGCAACTGCAAAGTCATCCGGCGCAAGGGCGTGGTTCGTGTGATCTGTACAGATCCACGCCACAAACAGCGTCAAGGTTGATAGAAAAGTTTTAGAGGACGCACATGGCACGTATCGCTGGTATTAACATTCCGCCGCAAAAGCATTCCGAAATCGGCTTAACCGCTATTTTTGGTATCGGTCGCACCCGCGCTCGCAAGATTTGCGAAGCTTGCGACATTGCATATTCCAAGAAGGTCAAAGACTTGACCGATGCTGATCTGGAAAAGATCCGCGACCAAATCGCTCTCTTCACCATTGAAGGCGATTTGCGTAGAGAAACCACGATGAACATCAAGCGATTGATGGACATCGGCTGCTACCGTGGTTTCCGCCACCGTCGTGGTCTGCCCATGCGTGGCCAGCGTACGCGTACCAACGCACGCACCCGCAAGGGACCGCGCAAGGCTGCAGCTTCATTGAAGAAATAAAGGGATTGAGAGATCACTATGGCAAAAGCTCAGCAAAGCAACGCATCGCAGCGCGTACGTAAGAAGGTTCGCAAGAACGTGTCTGACGGTGTCGCACACGTGCACGCATCATTTAACAATACAATCATCACGATCACTGATCGTCAAGGCAATGCGTTGTCTTGGGCTTCTTCCGGTGGCCAGGGCTTCAAGGGTTCGCGTAAATCGACTCCTTTTGCTGCCCAGGTTGCTTCCGAAGTCGCTGGTCGTGCAGCCATTGAACAAGGTATCAAGAATCTTGATGTCGAAATCAAAGGCCCGGGTCCTGGCCGCGAATCTTCGGTTCGCGCTCTGGGTGCACTCGGTATCCGCATTACCTCGATTGCAGATGTGACTCCCGTTCCACACAACGGTTGCCGCCCTCAAAAGCGCCGTCGCATCTAATCTCACCGGAATTCATTTCGGTCCGGTTTTTATAAGCCCACCGCCATCTGCATTGCGCAGATGGCTCCCACGTTTCTGCGTGGAAGATAAATTTTAAGGACGCTCAAGTGGCACGCTATCTCGGTCCCAAGGCCAAACTCTCCCGCCGTGAAGGTACTGATCTTTTCCTGAAGAGCGCTCGTCGTTCGATCAGCGACAAGGCTAAATTCGACTCCAAGCCAGGTCAACACGGTCGCACTTCTGGTGCCCGTACTTCTGACTTCGGTTTGCAGCTGCGCGAAAAGCAAAAAGTAAAGCGCATGTACGGTGTGTTGGAGCGTCAGTTCCGCCGCTATTTCGAAGAAGCCGATCGCCGCAAGGGCAATACCGGTGCCAATCTGCTGTTTCTGCTGGAATCGCGTCTGGACAACGTGGTCTACCGCATGGGTTTCGGCTCCACGCGCGCTGAAGCACGCCAGCTGGTGTCGCACAAGGCGATGACGGTGAACGGCCAGTGCGTGAACATCCCTTCGTACATGGTCAAGACCGGCGACGTAGTGGCTGTTCGCGACAAGTCGAAGAAGCAAAACCGTATTGTTGAAGCTCTGCAATTGGCGCAACAAGTGGGCTTGCCAGCATGGGTGGAAGTCAGCATCGAAAAGACCGAAGGTATTTTCAAGAAGGTACCAGACCGTGATGAGTTCGCTTCTGATGTCAACGAATCCCTGATCGTTGAGTTGTATTCGCGTTAATTCCGCATTTGTCGTTTGATTTTGTTCCTAGGCTGCGGGGCACTGCGGTCTAGAACCAACACTTGCCTTACCGGTGTAACGAGCTGGGGGTACTGAGAGGAAGCATGCATGCAAACTAATTTGCTGAAACCCAAAGCCATCAACGTTGAGCAACTGGGCCACAACCGTGCGAAAGTTGCGTTGGAGCCGTTTGAACGCGGTTACGGGCATACATTGGGTAATGCACTACGCCGTGTACTGTTGTCGTCCATGGTGGGTTATTCGGCAACCGAAGTGACTATTGCAGGCGTGCTGCATGAGTACTCTTCGATTGACGGTGTTCAAGAAGATGTCGTGAACATTTTGTTGAACCTCAAAGGCGTTGTTTTCAAGCTGCACAACCGTGATGAAGTCACCCTAAGCTTGCGTAAAGACGGCGACGGCGTGGTCACAGCGGCTGATATCCAGACTCCGCACGATGTTGAAATCATCAACCCAGACCACGTGATTGCGCATTTGTCGCAAGGCGGCAAGCTGGACATGCAAATCAAGGTCGAAAAGGGCCGTGGTTACGTTCCAGGCAGCATGCGCCGGTATGCGGATGAGCAGACTAAGTCGATTGGCCGTATTGTGCTGGATGCTTCGTTCTCGCCCGTGAAGCGCGTGAGCTACACGGTCGAAAGCGCTCGCGTTGAGCAGCGTACCGACCTGGACAAGCTGGTGGTGGAGATCGAAACCAATGGTGCGATCTCGGCAGAAGATGCCGTGCGCGCATCGGCTAAAATACTGGTCGAACAGCTCGCAGTATTTGCGCAGTTGGAAGGCAGCGAATTGGCCGGCGTGTTTGAACAGCCCGCACCGCGTGGTAACACGCAGTTTGACCCGATTCTGTTGCGTCCTGTGGATGAGCTGGAATTGACGGTTCGCTCTGCGAACTGCCTGAAGGCTGAGAACATTTATTACATCGGTGATCTGATCCAGCGCACCGAGAATGAATTGCTCAAGACCCCTAATCTGGGTCGCAAATCGCTGAATGAAATCAAGGAAGTCCTCGCTTCGCGCGGTCTGACCTTGGGTATGAAGCTTGAAAGCTGGCCACCGGCTGGCTTGGACAAGCGTTAATTGGAAATTGGGCCGGTGCAGCACTTCGGTGTTGCGTCGGTCTTTAAAAATGTCCTGCAAAGGACACGTGCAACGCGCAGTACCTGATCCGGCTGTGCGTCAAAATAATTGAAAGGAATGCACCATGCGCCACGGACACGGACTTCGTAAACTTAACCGCACCAGCTCGCACCGCCTTGCTATGCTGCGCAACATGATGAACTCGCTGATCGAGCACGAGGCCATCAAGACCACTTTGCCCAAGGCCAAGGAATTGCGTCGCGTGATCGAACCCATGATCACTTTGGCCAAAGAAGCGACTGTCGCTAATCGCCGCCTGGCTTTTGACCGTCTGCGTGACCGCGACAGCGTGACCAAGTTGTTCAACGACCTGGGCCCCCATTTCAAGGCCCGTCCAGGCGGCTATACCCGCATCTTGAAGATGGGTTTCCGCGTGGGTGACAATGCGCCTATGGCATTCGTCGAACTGGTTGACCGTGCTGATGTAAAAGAAGCTGTAGAAATATCTGCAGACCAAGCATAAGCTGCTATAATAGAAACATACCGCGCGATGGAGCAGCCTGGTAGCTCGTTGGGCTCATAACCCAAAGGTCGTAGGTTCAAATCCTACTCGCGCAACCAATCAGTAGCACTTAGGTGTTACGAGTTAAAAAACCCACCTTGTGTGGGTTTTTTAATTTCTGCCATTCGTAAATAAGCCCCAGCGATGACTGGGGCTTTTTACCTTGTGGCTTAAGCGGAGGTTTCTCTGCACGTTACTGGACTCCGTAGCGCAGGCGTGCCGCTACGGTCCACCGGGACCTATTCGGCCTGTTTGCTGGCCCGGTCTTGTTTGGCCTGTTCCAGCGAGTTTTCGGTGCTGGCCAGGTCCATGCCGTACATGTCGGCAAACTGCGCCAAGGTCTGGCCGCTGCTTTCAAAGGCTTTCAACAAGGCTTCGCGCTTCGCTGCCGCCGCACCGTCTTCGGTATAGGCGTGGTCCAGCAGGGCGTTCCAGGCTTCCAGAGGGGGTTTGACCTGTTCTGCATACGCACCGCGGCTCAATCCAGAGGCCTCGAAGGCATTGCGTAGGCGCAAACGCAGCTTGGCCTGTGCTGCGGGGCTATTGCCTGCACGGTCACGGCGGGCGACTTCCATGATGGCCTGGTGCACATGCTCGGGTGCCAGGGGCTCTACAGGAAGGCCTTGCAGGTCGTGGCGGTGTACGCCGGTGGCGACTTGTTCCAGGTAACGGGTGGACCGGGTGTGTTGCCCAAGAGCTTCGCGTAAGGCCTTGGCTTCTAGCAGATCGGGGTGGTTGGCCACCAGTTCGTGAAAGATGCCAAGTTTTAGCGGTAAAGCTTGTGCGCCAAAAACCTTGGGATACAGGTCATACAGCGTGTGCAGCAGGGGGTGCACCACCCTGCCGTGGGGGACGCGCTGCGGCCGGGGCTTGCGCGCTTGGGTGTTGGGAGCTTTCGGGGCGAGGGGAGTGGTCACGGTGATGTGGGTCTGCGGTGGGGAACAGGCGCAAAGAGTGCGCGAACAGGCTCCATTTTCATCGAAAACGGGAGTGGCCTATTTGCAGGATTTCCTGGCGCAGGCGCTTGTTTGTCGCGTATCAACAACGCCACAGACCCTGAGACGCGTAAGTGTCTGCATCTTGTAGGGGTTTACGCGGTGCGGCTGCGACAATCGGCCCTCCAAAAATTTGAAAGTGCCCATGGCTAAGAAAGCTCCCGCGGTTGTCGCGACCCCTCCTGAAGCAGCGCGTACCAAACCTTTGCAGATCCCTGATACCGGGTTTAAAACCATCTGGCAAGTGGTGGGCGCACCGCCCGTAGCGGCGAAGACCAAGAGCGAGAAGTCGGCAACTTCGGCCTAGTGGCCATCCGTTGCCGGGGGGGCGTCCAGCGCCACCTCCACCCGGCAGTCGTAAAACGTGGGCGCACGGCCCAGATCGGTCAGCTGCTGGCTGGTGAGCTGGTTCACATTGCTGCCATCCAGCCCCAGTTTGCGCCACCACACCCCCAACCCATTCACCACGCCCACCCGGGCCCGGGCCGATACCTTGGCCTTGCAGCGGTAGGTGCCGCGCTGGTTGAAGACGCGTACCACGGCCCCGCTGGTAATGCCCCGTGGCAGGGCATCGTCGGCATGGATTTCCAGCAGCGGCTCGCCTTCGATCTGGCGCAGGCTGGTGACATTGACGAAGCTGGAATTCAAGAAATTGCGCGCGGGCGGTGAAATCATCGCCAGCGGAAACTCTGTGGATGTTCCTGCCGCCTCGTAGTTGGGCAGGTAGTCTGGCAAGCCATCCAGGCCCTGCGCTGCCAGCCTATCGCTGAAAAACTCGCACTTGCCCGAGGGGGTTGGGAACTGCCCGTGGGCAAATGGCGCGTCGGGCAGGGGAATCGTCGCAAAACCGTGCTCCAGCAGCGCGCCAAAGTCCACCTGGTCGCCATAGGCGGTGCGGCACAGCACCTCGTCGCTCTCGCCCAGGCACGGGTCCGTCAGGCCCATGTGGGCGGCCAGCTCCCGGAAGATCTGGGTATTGGGTTTGGACTGGCCCAGCGGCGCGATCGCGGGGCGGTTCAGCAAGGCATCGGTGTGGCCGTAGCCGCTGTGCACGTCCCAGTGCTCCAGCTGCGTGGTAGCGGGCAGGATGTAGTCGGCGTAGTCGGCGGTATCGGTCTGGAAATGCTCCAGCACCACGGTGAACAGGTCTTCGCGGGCAAAGCCCTGCACCACCTTGCCGGAATCGGGGGCCACGGCGACGGGATTGCTGTTGTAGACCACCAGCGCCTCGATCGGTGCTGCGGTGATGTCCAGCAAGGCATCGCCAATGGTGCTCATGTTGATGGTGCGGGGCCTGCGCCCGGCCAGCAAATCGGGGCGCTGCAGGGCCGCGCGCTGCACCGGGAACTGGCCCGAGCTGCTCATCAGCACGCCGCCTGCGCGGTGCCGCCAGGCGCCTATCAGCGCGGGCAGGCTGACCACAGCGCGGGTGGCGTTACCGCCGCCGCGGGTGCGTTGCATGCCGTAGTTCAGGCGGATGGCGGCGGGCTGCCCGGATACAAAGCACCGACCATAGTCCCGCGCCAGGGCCGTAATTTGCTCCACCGGGATGCCGCAGACCTCGGCGGCGCGCTCCGGCGGCCACTGCAGGGCGCGTTCGCGCAGTGCGGGCCAGCCGACGGTGTGCTCGGCCAGGTAGGCGTGGTCCAGCCAGTCGTGGGTGATGAGCTGGTGCATCAGGGCCAAGGCCAGCGCGGCATCGGTGCCGGGGCGCAGGGCGATGTGTTCGTGGCACTTTTCGGCGGTTTCGGTCTTGCGCGGGTCTATGCACACCAGCCGCGCGCCGTCGCGTTTGGCCTGCTGCACGTAGCGCCAGAAGTGCAGATTGCTGCCGATCGAGTTGCTGCCCCAGATCAGGATGAGTTTCGACTCGGCAAAAAACTGCACCTGCATGCCGACCTTGCCGCCCAGCGTGTGGATCAGGCCTTCGCCGCCTGCCGACGCGCAGATCGTACGGTCCAGCAGCGACGCGCCCAGGGTGTGGAAGAAGCGGGCGGCGATGCTTTCGCCCTGCACCAGCCCCATGGTTCCCGCATAGCTGTAGGGCAGGATGGCCTCGGGGTTGCGGGCGGCAATGGCCTGCAGGCGGGCGGCGATGTCGCCCAGCGCCACGTCCCAGCCTACAGGCGTGTACTGGCCCGAGCCCTTGGGGCCGCTGCGCTTGAGCGGCTGCAGGATGCGTTCCGGGTGGTAGGTGCGCTCGGTGTAGCGCGAGACCTTGGTGCACAGCACGCCGTCGGTGTGCGGGTGGGCCGGATTGCCCTGCACCTTGATGGCGATGCCGTCTTGCACCGTGGTCAGCAGCGAGCAGGTGTCGGGGCAGTCGTGCGGGCAGGCACCACGTACTGTGTGGGTGGGTTTATTCATCCGATGGGGGCCTTCTGACAGAATGGCTGGATGATAAATCCAGGAGCTGCGCCATGCCCGTGATCGACCAATTGGTGGCCCAGGCCCCCGGCATTGCCGCCCTGCGCCGCGAGCTGCACGCCCACCCGGAGCTGAGCTTCCAGGAGGTGCTGACCGCCGACCTGGTGGCGCGCCAGCTCACCGAATGGGGCATTCCCATCCACCGGGGCCTGGCGGGCACCGGCGTGGTGGGCATTTTGCAAAACGGCAGCTCCCCGCGTGCCATTGGCCTGCGTGCCGACATGGACGCGCTGCCGCTGCAGGAGTTCAACACCTTTGCCCACGCCAGCCAACACCCCGGCAAGATGCACGCCTGCGGGCACGACGGCCACACCGCCATGCTGCTGGCGGCGGCGCAGTACCTGGCCGAGCACCGCGACTTCGACGGCACGGTCTACCTGATCTTTCAGCCCGCCGAAGAAGGCGGCGGCGGTGCCCGTGAGATGGTGCAGGAAGGCCTGTTTACCCGCTTCCCCATGGACGCGGTGTTTGGCATGCACAACTGGCCCGGCATGGCGGTGGGCCAGTTTGCCCTGAGTCCCGGCCCGGTGATGGCCTCCAGCAGCGAGTTCAAGATCACCATCCACGGCAAGGGCAGCCACGCCGCCATGCCCAACATGGGTATCGACCCCGTGCCCATCGCGGCCCAGATGGTGCTGGCCTTCCAGACCATCATCAGCCGCAACAAAAAGCCCATCGACGCAGGTGTGGTGTCGGTCACCATGGTGCACGGCGGCTCGGCCACCAACATCGTGCCCGACAGCGTGGAGCTGCAGGGCACGGTGCGCACCTTCACGCTGGAGGTGCTGGACCTGATCGAAGCCCGCATGCGCCAGATTGCCGACAGCCTGTGCGAAGCTTTCGGTGCCCGCTGCGACTTTGAGTTTGCCCGCAACTACCCGCCCACCATCAACCACGCCGCCGAGGCCGCCTTCGCCCGCCAGGTGATGGCCGATATCGTCGGCCCCGCCAACGTGGTCACCCAGGAGCCCACCATGGGCGCGGAAGACTTTGCCTACATGCTGCAGGCCAAGCCGGGGGCCTACTGCTTCATTGCCAACGGCGACGGCGACCACCGCGCCCTGGGCCACGGCGCAGGCCCCTGCACGCTGCACAACCCCAGCTACGACTTCAACGACGATCTGATCCCGCTGGGTGCCACCTACTGGGTGCGGCTGGCCGAGGCCTGGCTCAAGCCGCTATAAACGATTGCTATTGAATTAAGAGCTTCTCACGCTTACAGAATAAGCGCTAGAGGCCTAAAAAGCTTGAAAATCTAATTCACGAACCGGCCCGCCGCCATGGCCAGCAAACCGTCAAAAATCAGGTTGTCCACCAGCTCGAACGGCACCGACATGCTGGGCGCCATCTTCCACCCCGCACCGCCGGTCATGTAGCAGGCGGGCTCGGCTTTGCAGTGCTGGCGCACGTGCTGCACCATGCGCTCCACGGCCCCGGCGATGGCATAGGTGCCGCCGCTGGTCAGTGCGTCGCTGGTGTTGGTGGGAAACACCCGCACCTCGCCGGTGGGTACGTGCAAGCCGGCGGTGCCGGACTCCAGCGCGCGCAGCATGATGCCGTGGCCGGGCAGAATCAGCCCGCCGAGGAAGCGGCCGTGGGTGTCCACCGCCTCCACCGTCACCGCCGTGCCCACCATCACCACCACCATGGGCCGCTCGGGGCCCTGGGCCAGCATGCGGTGGCGCGCGCCCACCATGGCGACCCAGCGGTCGGCACCCAGGCGGGTGGGGTGGTCGTAGCCGTTGGTCAAACCGGCCTCGGCGGCGCTGGACACCACCCATTGGGGGTGTACGTCCCACAGCTCCATTTGCTCCAGCACGCGGCGCTTGATGGCATCGCCGGCCACGATGCAGCCCAGGATGGCGCTGGGCGCGGCCAGATTGGCCCAGGGGCCGTCGGCCAGCTTGTCGATGTTTTCCAGAAACTCGGCACCATGGGCCAGCAGCGTGGCCCCGGGGCGGGGTGTGTCGTACAGCGACCACTTGAGACGGGTGTTGCCAATGTCGATGGCGAGAAAACTCATCCTGCGTCTCCGGTATTTTTCCCCGCATTATCTATGCGCCAACGCAGGGGCACGCGTGTGGTTACCCCTGACGCCAGGGCAGGTTGTGGAAGCGCCAGCCGCCCTTGCGGCCCCGGTGGGCTTCTGAATCCGGGTCGCCTTCGAAGCCTTCGAGGATGTTGTAGGCCTGCAGCCCCAGCTCGGTGGCGCGCTTGGCGGCCGCCACGGAGCGCACGCCGCTGCGGCACAGCAGCACGCCTTTTTTGCCGCCTGCCAGCGCGGCCTGCAGCCCAGCGTCGAAATCGGGGTTCAGGGCCATGCCGGGCCACTGCTTCCAGGCCAAGGGCACGGCACCCGGCACCTCGCCGACCCAGGCGCGTTCGGCATCGGTGCGCACGTCGATCAGCACCGCCTCGCCTGCCTGCCACCACTGGCAGGCCAGTTGCGGCGATACGTCGCCCGCGTAGCCCTCGGCGGGGCGGACCAGGGGGGCCAGCGGGCTGGCTTCGTGGGGCAGGCCCAAGACCCGATTGGCGGGCACGGCTTCGTCCATGCGCTGCGGGCGGGGCAGGTGCAGGGCCGCCATGGTGGCGATGAATTCCGGCAGGGTTTTGTGGGCGATACGCGGGTTGAGCGACTTCTCGGCCCCGATGGTGGACTGGGTCTTGCCGTGGTAATCGTGGCCCGGCCAGACGCGTGTGGTGTCGGGCAGGGCAAATAGAATCTGGGTGATGCTGTGGTACATGGCCTCGGCGCTGCCCGACTGGAAATCGGTGCGGCCACAGCCGCCGATGAGCAGGGTGTCGCCGGTGAAGACATGGTCGCGCCACACAAAGCTCATGCTCCCCGCCGTGTGGCCGGGCGTGTGCAGGGCCTGCAGGGTTTCAGCGCCAAAGTGCAGCAATTCCCCATGCTGCAACTGCACCGCCGCGCCCTGGATACCGCAGCCCGCAGGCGCCGCTGTTTGGGCTCCGGCGTGCTCGGCCAGCAGGCCCGCGCTGGTAATGTGGTCGGCGTGGGCATGCGTTTCCAACGTCCATACCAGCGACAGGCCCTGGGACTGCAGCAGCGCCAGGTCGCGGTCCAGCTGGGTGTCTACCGGGTCGATGATGGCGGCGGCATGGCTGGTCGGGTCCACCAGCACATAGGTGTAGGTGCTGGTGGCGGCGTCGAAAAGTTGGATCGGTTGCATGGGGGGCTCCGGGGATGCTGTGGAGCCTATTGTGCGGTGAACTCGCGGTAGCCAAAAGAAGATCAGTTTGCTATCTAATTTGTAGCTATTGATGCTGGTCAAATATGCGCTAGAGCCCAAAAAATAGGCTGAAAATAGATGGGCAAGCTGCTGCTGGCAGCCTGCCGTCCTGCCCCCGGCATCAGCCCACGGTAAAAAAACGCATCTCCACCGTCTGTGGGTAACGCGCGCCGCTGCCCACAAACAGCCGCTCGTTGATCCACTGCAGGGCCGGGGCGGCGGTTTCGAAGTGCGGCAGGCAGCGGAAGTAGATTTGCGCCGGGTCCACCGGCTCGCCGCGCACCAGCCGGGCCATCAATTCCGGCGGGCCGGTTCGGATGGCGCGGTTGTGCACGTAAATCAGGTCGCCGCAATCGGTTTCCAGGCAGTAGCGCGCATCCAGTTCGGTCAGGGTGGCGTTGACCACCAGCTGCGCGTCGGCCCCGCCGGGCAGTACCCGCGCCGTCCAGCCATCGCCCCGGGCGCTGCCGCCCAGGATGGGGATCAGGCGGCGCTGGCCGTAGGCGGTGGCCCCCACTTCCTGCGGGGTGGCCACTTTTACCGACAGGTCGGCAAAGAAAGCCAGAGTGGGGGCGATCAGCGCATCGTGGCTCATGGGGCCACGCAGCGGAAGTTGGCGGCCTCTTCGATGTTGCCCGAGCCCTTGTACTGGGCGTACTGCGGGTAGGCGCACAGCGGGCGGCTGCGGTTCGGGTAGTAGCTGTTGCTGGCGGTTGCCACAGCGGGGATGGTCTCGGGGGCGATGCCTTTTTCCACCCAGTCCACCATGGTTTGCAGCGAGTCGTAGCTGTCGGTGGCCGGGCCGCCCGAGCAGTGGTTCATGCCGGGCACCAGGAAGGTCCGGGCAAAGCTCTGGGTGGCGGCCAGGCCGCCGTTGTTGGCGCTCAGGCGGGCATAGTAGTCCAGCGTGTCGGTGGCCGAGAAGATCGGGTCCGACATGCCGTGGATCAGCAGCAGCTTGCCGCCGTGCTTCTTGTAGGCGCTCAGGGTGGCATCGGCATAGGTGTCGTAGATGGCCGAGAACCAGGCCATGCGGGCCGGATCGGTGTCGAAGTTGAAGCTCAAGGCGCTGAACGTGGGGTCTGGCGGGGTGAAGAACTCGTGCACCAGCGCATCGCGCATCAAGGTGTTGTAGCGCGAATCGGGGATGGCGGTGGTGGAGCTGCCCAGCGTCCAGGCGCGCCAGCCGGGGGCGGCCAGGCCGGGGTCCCAGGGCTGGCCCGCGTACAGGGCCACGCCCGCCGTGTTCTTGGGGCCGCCGAACACGTCTTTCAGGGCCCCCACCTGGGCGCTGCTCAGGCAACTGGCGGTTTTGGCCCCGGCGCACTGCAGCACGGCGGGGTCGAAAGTGCAGGCCTGCACCTTGTTGACCATGCCGTCGGCCACGCCGTCGGCAGCATCGCAGGCGGTGGTGATGGCCTGGGCGGTGAGCGTCAGATCGGCGTTGCTGAAGGCCTGTGACAGGATGGGCTGGCCCGCGCCGTCTGGCGGGGCAATGTCGGTCAGCTTGCGGTTGTTCCACATGGCGGCCACCGTGGCCCCGCTGGAGACGCGCATGGCCGGGGCCCCGGCGGTGATGCCGTCAAAGTAGTCGGGGAAGCGCTGCGAGAACACCATGCCCTGGCGGCCACCACCCGAGCAGCCCGAAAAGTACGACTTGTCGGGCTGGCGGCCATAGCGCTGGCGGATCAGCTCCTTGGCGCTGACGGCGGTTTTGTCGTGGGCGTTGTAGGCGTGGTCGATGCGGGCCTGAGGGTCCAGGCCAAACAGTGCGCTGGTGCCGCTGTGGCCGCCGTCGGTGGACACCACGGCATAGCCCTGGCCCAGCGGCGAGGGCGTGCCGATGGAGATGCTGGAGCTCAGGCTGGTGTCGCGCAGCGTGCCGTCGTTACCGCCGCCACCCAGGTACAGAAAGCGGCCATTCCAGTTGTCGGGCAGGCTGAGCTGGAAACCGATGGCGTAGTTTTTACCGTCCACGCCCACGCGCGGGTTGATGCTGCCCACCAGCGTGCAGTGGCCGGGCAAGAAGTCGCCGGTGGTGGCGGTGCCGGGGCGCTTGGTGCCTGCGGGCGTGTACTGGCCGGTGATGGTGGTGGCCGACAGCCCGGACTGGGCGGCCAGCTTGCTGCAGGCCGCCGCCGAGGCCGTGGCATCCAGCGGCGCGGCCACGGGGTTGCCATCGCTGCCGCCGCAGGCGGTGACCAGGCTGGCCACGAGGCTGGCGAGCAAGACCGGGTGTTTGGGCAAAGGGGTGTGCATGGTGTCTCCTGGCGTGTTTTTGTCGGTACTCAATCGGCCTTGAAGCCGGTGGCCGCTACGGCCTTGCCCCACTTGGCGGTGTCGGCGGCGATACTGCGGGTGAAGTCTTCCCGGCTGGTGCCGGTGGCGCGGAAACCGGCGGCTTCCAGCTTGCTTTTGCCATCCGTTGACTGCACTGCCTTGACGATGTCGGCGTTCAGCTTGGCCAGCACGTCGGCGGGTGTTTTGGCCGGGGCCACCACGCCAAACCAGGAGTTGAATTCCAGCTCGGGGTAGCCCTGCTCCTTGAAGGTGGGTACGTCGGGCAGGCCGGTGGTGCGCACGGCACCGGTGGTGGCCAGGGCCAGCAGCTTGCCCGCTTTGACGTTGGGTGCGGCCAGGCCGATGCTGGCAAACACGCCCTGCACGTCGCCGCCAAACAGGCCGGTCAGCGCATCGCCGGTGGATTTGTAGTGCACTGGCTCGGGCTGCAGTTTCAGCGCGTCGCCCAGCATGAAGACCCCGAAATGCCCCGGCGTGCCCGCGCCAAAGGTAGCCATGAACAGGCCTTTTTGCGTCTTGGCTGCTTCCACAAACTCTTTCACGTTGCGGGCCGCTACCTTTTGCGGATTCACCAGAAAGGCAAAGTCCACGCTGGCCACCTGGCTGACCGGGGCAAAGTCGCGCTGCACGTCGTAGGGCAGCTTGGTGTAGCTGCTGGGGGCGATGGCCAGTTGGCCGGTTTCGCCCAGCAGCAGGGTGTAGCCGTCGGGTGCGGCGCGGGCCACTTCGGTGGCGGCGATCAGGCCCCCGGCACCGGGTTTGTTGTCCACCACCACGCCTACGCCCCAGCCTTCGGCCAGCTTCTGGCTGACCAGGCGGGCCACGATGTCGGGCCCGGTGCCCGCCGCAAAGCCGACCACCAGGCGTACCGGTCTTTGGGGATAGCTGGTCTGGGCGCTGGCGGCGGTGCAGGCCAGGGCGGTGAACAGGGTGGCGAGCACGCTGCGGCGGGAAGGGATGCGCATGGGGTTGTCTCCGGACTAGGTGTAATGCTGCATAGCGTAGGCCCCGGCCTGCCCGTATGCTGTCATCCTTGAAGACGACGTGATAACCCTATAGGACCTGAAAGGTGTGAGGATGCGACAGTGGGCTGCCAATGCCGCCACCCCCGGCGAGCTGCTGCATGTGCTGACCCAGGCGGTGCCGCGTCTGGGCGAAAGCCATTTTGAGCAGGCGCTGCTGGACAGCCTGTACCCGCTGCTGCCCGCCGCCTCGTGCGCGGTGTACCGCACCGGGCCGCTATGCCCGCCGGTGATCTACATGTCGGCCAGCCATGGCGTGCCCGACACCACCCGCGACTGCTGGCGCGCCTATCTGTCGGGCCCGTATGTGGGCGACAACACGCTGTGCCAGCCTTCCCCCATGTCGGGCCACCAGGTCAGCCACATCACCGCGCAAGAGGTGCCGCCCGAGCACCGCGCCAAGGTGTACGAGGCGCATGGCATGGCCGAGCGGGTGTCGGTGGTGGAGCCGCAGGCGAACGGTGCGCTGTTTGCCATCAACTTTTATCGCCACCAGCACCAGCGGCCTTTCAGCGACGCGCAGATTGCCGACTTCACCCAACTGGCCCCGGCCCTGCTGGCACTGGCGCACAAGCACCTGTTGCTGCGGCAACCGCTTCTGCCAGACGCTGCACCCGCCGCGCCTGCGCGGGATGCGGGCTTTGCCGCCCAGGTGCAGCAGGTGCAGCGTCTGCATCCGGGGCTGACATTGCGCGAGTGCGAGGTGTGCGCCGGTATCCTGCAAGGGCTGACGCTGGACGGCATTGCCTGCCAGCTCGGCCTGGGCCTGCCCACGGTCAAAACCTACCGCCAGCGGGCCTTTGCGCGGCTGGGTATCCACTTTCGCAACGAGTTGTTTGCCCGGGTGCTGGCCCAGGGACCGGGTTAGTCGCTTTTCGTCGCCCTTGCTGGGTCGCGCTCAGTCGTCCTGGTGGGCCCACACGCCGACCAGTGCCTTGCATTTGTTCCAGAACGACATGCGCTCGTCGGACAAAACGTCCAGAAAATCGGACAGGCGTTTGGACTTGACCATGGTGTAGACCGTCAGCGCCGTGGTCAGGACGAAGGTGATGGCAAAGATCATCAGCCGCCGCTCCATCGGGGCCTCGGCCTCGGCCAGCAGGTTCATGCCCAAAAAGCCGGTGGTCACGGTGCCGATCAGGCCGAAGATGGTGACCACCGTGAGGCGCACCACGGTGTTGGCCTGGCGGCGCAGGCTGTCGGCCTCCAGGTACTGGTTCATCTCGGCAATGCGCTCTTTCACCTCGGCGTACAAGGGCTGGATCTCCAGGTGCTGGGTGCACATGTGGAATAGGGCCCGCACCTGGGCCTGCTCGGACACCTCGTGGAACCAGTAGCGGTGGGTGAAGCGCAAGAAGCTGGCAAAGCCGTTGCGGATGGCGCGCTTGAAGTGGCGCACGCTGGCCGGGTCGGAGATGTCCAGGTTTTTCAGCGTCTCGGCCAGCCGGTCCGAATACATCAGCAACGCGGCTTTCTGGAAGTGGGCGATCAGGAACACCAAAAAATGCTGGTGCCGAAACTGCGCCAGCACGCCCCGGTCGCGGCAGCCGTAGAACTGGCTACCCGCGTCGCCCACCACCACCATGGCGTGGCCGTTGCACAGGTAGCGGGTGTTGGGGGCGGCGCCGCCTTCGGTCCAGAATCGGTCGTAGCAGTATTTGCTTTCAAACTCGGCCAGGTGCTGCTCGCCATAGGGCAGGGCGCAGCCGCCTGCGGGGTCGCGCGCGCCAGAGCCGGTAACCAGGCCCAGGCGCACAAAGTCGCTGCGGGTCAGGTCGCGGGGCCGGTCCATGGCCAGGTAGGCCATTTGCGGCATGCGGTAGTACTCGATCTGGCGAAAGCGCAG
The DNA here is from genome assembly GCA_027923965.1 of Comamonadaceae bacterium OS-1. Lineage (NCBI taxonomy): Bacteria > Pseudomonadati > Pseudomonadota > Betaproteobacteria > Burkholderiales > Comamonadaceae > Comamonadaceae bacterium OS-1. The sequence goes on along the minus strand of AP026969.1, from coordinate 3,965,277 downwards.
CAGGCCGGGGTGGTCCGAGTGGTCGCCCACCAGCGGGCGCATCAGGAAATCCCAGTGGGCCGAGATGCGCGGCGCGCGCCGGGTGCTGACCTGAGCGAGAAAGGCATCGCGCTGGTTGGCGTCGGACGCGGCCAGCACTTGGCCCTGGGCGTCCAGCCATTCGGCCTGGGCCAGGCAGTGCAGGGCCTGGCCGTGCGCGTCCCAGCCGGCGGGGTAGGCGCGGCCAAAGCGGTACATCAACTCCTGCGCCGTCTCCAGCGGCAGGTGGTTGGCGGTGACTTCCACGTTCAGCAGCACCAGGTCCACGTCGAGGAAGAAGTACAGGTCCACATGCACCGTGTCCAGCGTGACCGGCGCGTCACCGGGGCGCGGCACCACGCGCACCGCGGCAATGTCGTGGCGGCGGAACACGCGCATCGGCGATCCCTGGGCCGCAGACGGCGCGCCGTGCTTGGGCAGGCCCTCGCCGTACAGAAAGCGCTGCACATAGGGCAGGAAAGACACAAATTCGTTGTAATGCCGCTCGTGGAAGCGGCTGCTGTCGCCGGTGAATTCGTCCACCACCTCGCGCCAGGGCGAGGCCTCGCCCATGTCGGCCAGCACCTGCCAGGGCTTGGCGTGCGTGCCCTCGCTGCCGCGCACCGGCATCAGCCGTACCGGCCACAGCAAGACCTGGCGGAAGTGTTCGACAACAGGGGGCTGGGTGGGGGCGGCAGCCTGGGTTACGGTGTTCATCGTGGGCACTCGGTGGCGGGCAATAGCCAAAGTGTAGAGGACCACCGCAGGCTGTGCTGCACTATCTTTTAGATAGCTGCTCGTGCTTGTGGAATCAGCACGAGAGGCCTAAAAGATATAAAAATGCCTGGGCCGTGTTTACCCGCGCTTGTATCCGCCCATGAACACCCGTACCGCCCGTTCTGCCATGCCGGTGATCTGCGCCGGTGTCAGTTCGGGGCTCTCGCGGTAGAAGTAGCGGTGGTCGATCTCGGAATGCATCAGTGCGCCAAAGTGCCGGGCGGCCACCAGTGGCTCGGCCTGGCGCAGCAGGCCGCGGTCCATCACCGACTGCAAATAGGTGGCCATGGCCTGTTCGCCCTGTTGCTGGCCCGCCTCAAAAAACAGGCGGCCCACCTCGGAGTGCCCGGCTTCGGCCAGCACCAGGCGGTAGGACGACATGGCCGTGGTCGAGGCCAGAAACACCAGCAGGCGCTCGCCAAAGCGCTGCAGCAGGCGGGGCAGGTCGTCGTCTTGCGAGGTGACCAGCTCCTCCAGCGCCGGGTCGATGTGCTCGGCCCCGAACTGGCGCGCCAGCGTCAGGAAGATGGCTTCCTTGGACGGAAAGTAGCCATACAGCGTGGCCTTGGAGCCGCCGACGCGGGCCGAAATGGCCGCCATCGAGGCGCGCTCGTAGCCCATTTCGCGGAACACCTCGGCGGCGATTTGCAGGATCGCATCCCGCTTGGCATCGGTGCGGACTTTCATGGGGTGCTTCTTTTAAGTGTACTCATCTGTACATTTTTGCTTGACAGGCGGCAATTGTCAAATCTAAAATAAACCGTACAGTACAGTTATAGATAGTGTTTTGATCCATCGCAAGCCATCGGCAGATGCCTTGTCCCCCAGGAGTTTTTCCATGCAGATCCCTTACTTTTCGCACCGGCCCACGGCGGCCTGGATGGCCGTGTCGGCATTGGCCGTGGTGCTGGCGTTGGCCGCCTGCGGCAAGGCGGCTTCGACTTCCGCCCCGGCAGCCGCCCCGGCAGCACCCCAGGTCAGCTACATCGTGGTGCAGCCCCAGCGCGTGGCGCTGACCAGCGAGCTGCCCGGGCGTACCGCGCCGGTGGAAGTGGCCGATGTGCGGCCCCAGATCACCGGCCTGGTGCAGACGCGCAAGTTTGTGGAAGGCAGCGAGGTCAAAGCCGGTGAACTGCTGTACCAGGTAGACCCGGCCAGCTACCGCGCCGCCGTCGACAGCGCCCAGGCCGCGCTGGCCAAGGCGCAGGCCACGCTGGTGTCCACCAAGCTGCAGGCCAGCCGCTACAAAGAGCTGGTGGCCATCAAGGCGGTGAGCCAGCAAGAGGCAGACAACGCCGCCGCCACCGAGCTGCAGGGCGAGGCCGATGTGGCCTCGGCCAAGGCCGCGCTGCAAACCGCCAAGATCAACCTCGACTACACCCGCATCGTTGCGCCGATTGGCGGGCGCATCGGCAAGTCGGCGGTGACGGTGGGGGCGCTGGTCACCGCCAACCAGACCACCGCGCTGGCCACGGTGCAAAAGCTCAACCCCATCTACGTGGACATCACCCAGTCCAGCAGCGCCTTGCTGGCGCTCAAGCGGGCGCTGGCCCAGGGCACGCTGGGCAGCGGCACGGCCAAGGTCACGCTGCGGCTGGAAGACGGCAGCACTTACCCGCTGGAAGGCAAGCTCAAATTCACCGATGTAACGGTGGACCAGAGCACCGGTGCCGTCACGCTGCGCGCCGAGTTCCCCAACCCCCACGCCGAGCTGCTGCCCGGCATGTACGTGCGCGCCGTGCTGGCCCAGGCAGTGGCCGAGCAGGCCCTGCTGGTGCCGCAGCCCGCAGTAAGCCGCGACAGCACCGGTAAACCCGTGGCCTTTGTGGTTACTGCCGACGGCAAGCTGGAGCAGCGCACGCTGGTGACCGACCGCGCCATCGGCGACCAGTGGCTGGTGACCAGCGGCCTGCAGGCAGGCGACAAGCTGGTGGTCGAAGGCCAGCAAAAAGCCCAGCCCGGCGCGGCAGTCGATGCCCAACCCCTGGCGGCCAAACCTGCTGCTGCCGCCAGTGCCGCTGTGGCCACGAACTAATTCCGGAGACTATCCATGGCCCGTTTTTTCATCGACCGCCCGATCTTCGCCTGGGTACTGGCCATCGTCGTGATGCTGGCCGGTATCTTGTCGATCACCAGTCTGCCCATCGCGCAGTACCCCACCATTGCCCCACCGTCGGTGGGCATCAGCGCCAGCTACCCCGGCGCGTCCGCCAAAACGCTGGAGGACACCGTCACCCAGATCATTGAGCAAAAAATGAAGGGCCTGGACGGCCTGGACTACATATCGTCCACCAGCGACGCATCGGGCAGCGTCAACATCACCTTGACGTTTGAGAACGGCACCAACCCCGACACCGCCCAGGTGCAGGTGCAGAACAAGCTGGCCCTGGCCACGCCGCTGCTGCCGCAAGAGGTGCAGCAGCAGGGCGTGCAGGTCACCAAATCGTCCGCCAGCTTTTTGAGCGTGATCGCCTTTGTGTCCGAAGACGGCAAGATGAACGGCGCCGACCTGGCCGACTACGTGGCCGCCAACGTGCAAGACCAGATCAGCCGGGTACAGGGCGTGGGCGACACCACGCTGTTTGGCGCGCAGTACGCCATGCGCGTCTGGCTGGACCCGAGCAAGCTGAACAACTTCAAGCTCACCCCTGCGGACGTGAGCACCGCCATCAGCGCGCAAAACGCCCAGGTGTCGGCGGGCCAGCTCGGCGGCTTGCCGTCGGCGGCCGGGCAGCAGCTCAACGCCACCATCACCTCACAAACCCGGCTGCAAACCGCGGCAGAGTTTGAAAACATCATTCTGCGTACCCAGACAGACGGCTCCAACGTGCGCCTGCGCGACGTGGCCCGCATCGAGCTGGGCAGCGAAAACTACGGCAGCGTGGCCCACTTCAACGGCAAGCCCGCCACCGGTCTGGCCATCAAGCTAGCCACCGGTGCCAATGCGCTCGACACCGTGCGCGGTGTGGATGCCAAGCTGGACGAGCTGGGCAAGTTTTTCCCCGCGGGCATGAAGGCCTACAAGCCCTACGACACCACGCCGTTTGTGCGCATCTCCATCCAGGAGGTAATCAAGACGCTGGTTGAGGCCGTGGTGCTGGTGTTCTTGGTGATGTATTTGTTTTTGCAGAATTTCCGCGCCACGCTGATCCCTACCATCGCCGTGCCGGTGGTGCTGCTGGGCACCTTTGGCGTGCTGTCGGCGTTTGGCTATTCGATCAACACCCTGACCATGCTGGCCATGGTGCTGGCCATCGGCCTGCTGGTGGACGATGCGATTGTGGTGGTGGAAAACGTGGAGCGCGTGATGACCGAAGACGGCTCCACGCCGCTGGAGGCCACGCGCAAATCCATGGGCCAGATCACCGGCGCACTGGTGGGCGTGGCCCTGGTGCTGGCGGCGGTGTTTGTGCCTATGGCGTTTTTTGGTGGCTCCACTGGCGTGATCTACCGCCAGTTCACCGTCACCATCGTGGCGGCCATGACGCTGTCGGTGCTGGTGGCGATGATCCTCACGCCCGCCCTGTGCGCCACCCTGCTCAAGCCCGTGGCCAAGGGCCATGCGCTGACCAACACCGGCTTCTTTGGTTGGTTCAACCGCGTGTTTGACCGCAGCAGTCAGCGCCACCAGGGCGTGGTACGCCACATGCTGGGGCGCGGCAAGGTCTACATGCTGGGCTATGCGGTGGTGGTGGCTTTTGTGGGCTACAGCTTCACCAAGATCCCGGCCAGCTTCTTGCCCGACGAAGACCAGGGCAGCCTGTTCACCCTGATCCAGTTGCCGCCCGGTGCCACGCAAGAGCGCACGCTGAAGGTGATCGACACGGTAGAAAAGCACTTTCTGGAAGACCAGAAGGACGCGGTCGAATCCGTCTTCTCGGTGGCCGGTTTCAGCTTTGCCGGTAGCGGGCAAAACGCGGGCCTGGCTTTCGTCAAGCTCAAGTCCTGGGACGAGCGTACTGCCGCTGCGCTAAAGGTCAGCGCCGTGGCCGCCAAAGCCTCGGCCGCGTTTGCCAGCATCCGCGACGGCTCGGTATTTGCCGTGGTGCCACCCGCCGTGTCCGAGCTGGGCAACGCCACCGGTTTCGATTTGATGCTGCAAGACCGCGGCAACGTGGGCCATGCCGCCCTGATGCAGGCGCGCAACCAGTTGCTGGGTGCCTTGGCGCAAGAAAAAGGCCTGGTCGGCGTGCGCCCCAACGGGCTGGAAGACACGGCCCAATTCAAGCTGGAAATCGACGCGCAAAAAGCCGGTGCCCTGGGCCTGAGCATGGCCGACATCAACGCCACCTTTTCTGCCGCCTGGGGCAGCAGCTATGTGAACGACTTCATCGACCAGGGCCGGGTGAAAAAAGTCTTCCTGCAGGCCGACGCGCAGTTCCGCATGCTGCCCAGCGACATCGACCGCTGGTTCGTGCGCAACAGCAGCGGGACCATGGTGCCGTTCAGCGCGTTCGCCACCGCCAGCTGGACCTCTGGTTCACCCCGGCTAGAGCGCTACAACAGCGTGCCCTCGGTGGAGATTCTGGGCCAGGGCCTGCCGGGCGTGCTGTCCAGCGGCGAGGCCATGGACCTGGTGGAGAAACACGCCGCCGAATTGCCCGCGGGCATAGGCTACGAGTGGACCGGCCTGTCCAAGCAAGAGCGCGCCTCCAGCGGCCAAAGCACCATGCTGTACGCCGTGTCCATCCTGGTGGTGTTCCTGTGCCTGGCGGCGCTGTACGAGAGCTGGGCCATCCCGCTGTCGGTCATTTTGGTGGTGCCTTTGGGCGTGCTGGGCACGCTGCTGGCCGCCATGCTGACCTTCAAGATGAACGACGTGTACTTCCAGGTGGGCCTGCTCACCACCGTGGGCCTGGCGTCGAAAAACGCGATTCTGATCGTGGAGTTTGCCAAAGACCTGGTGGCCCAAGGCATGGACGAGGTGCAAGCCGCGCTCACTGCCGCCCGCATGCGCCTGCGCCCGATTCTGATGACTTCGCTGGCCTTTGTGCTGGGCGTGCTGCCGCTGGTGCTGAGCTCCGGGGCCGGTGCCGGTGCGCAGAACGCGCTGGGCACGGCGGTGGTCGGCGGCATGCTGTCGGGCACCGTGCTGGCCATCTTCTTTGTGCCGCTGTTTTATGTGGTGGTGGTGCGTTTGTTCAAGCGCAAGCCCACTGCCGCACCTGTTTTGTTGGAAGGTCACTGAGATGCCATTTTTTAAACTGACCAGCCTTGCACTCGCCATCGTGTTGGCGGGCTGCAGCAGCCTGGCACCGCACTACGAACGCCCGGCGGCCCCCGTGCCTGCGGTATTCCCTACCGCTTCGGCCAGCGGCCAGGCCGCCGATATCGATTGGCGCGACTTCTTCGCCGATGCCAAGCTGCGCAGCCTGATCGACCTGGCCCTGGCCAACAACCGCGACCTGCGCGTGGCGGTGCTGAACATCGCCCAGGCCCGCGCCCAGTACCGGGTGCAGGATGCGGCCGCCTGGCCCACCCTGAACGCCACCGGCAGTGGCAGCGCCAGCCGCACCCCGGCCAGCCTCTCTGGCACCGGCCAGGCCGTGGTGGGCCACCAATACAGCGCCAGCATAGGCACCAGTGCCTACGAGCTGGACCTGTTTGGCCGCGTGCGCAGCCTCAACGCCCAGGCCCTGGAGTCGTATCTGTCCACCGCCGAGGCCCGGCGCAGCACGCAAATCAGCCTGGTGGCCGAAGTCGCCAGCGCCTACCTCACCTGGTCGGCCGATCTGGACCGCCTGGCCCTGGCCCGCCAAACCCTGCAAAGCCAGAGCGACACCTATGGCCTCACCCAGCGCCGCTTCGAGCTGGGCACCGACTCGGCACTGACCCTGCGCCAGCAGCAAACCAGTGTCGAATCTGCCCGCGTCGATGTGGCCAGCTACACCGCCCAGGTGGCGCTGGACCAGAACGCCCTGGCCCTGCTGCTGGGCACCGCCGTGCCTGCGGACCTGGCCCCCACCGGCCTGGCCACGCGCGTCAGCGCGCTGCCCGATCTGCCTGCGGGTTTGCCGTCCGACTTGCTGCAGCGCCGCCCCGACATCCTGCAGGCCGAGCACACGCTGCAAGCCGCCAGCTACAACATCGGCGCAGCCCGCGCCGCCTTCTACCCGCGCATCAGCCTCACCGCGTCGGCGGGCAGCAGCAGCACCGATCTGGCCGGTTTGTTCAAAGCCGGTGCCGGAGCCTGGAGCTTTGTGCCCCAAATCACCCTGCCGCTGTTCGACGGCGGTGCCAACCAGGCCAACCTGGACATCGCCACCGTCACCCGCGACATCCACATCGCCCAGTACGAAAAAACCATCCAGACCGCTTTCCGCGAAGTGGCCGATGCCCTGGCCCAGCGCAGCAACCTGGGCGACCAACTCAGCGCCCAGCAAGCCCTGGTGGATGCCACGGCGGACAGCTTCCAACTGTCCAACGCCCGCTACCAGCGCGGCGTAGACAGCTACCTCGACGTGATGGTGACCCAGCGCAGTCTGTATGCCGCGCAGCAGGGGTTGATCGGCACACAGCTGTCCCGCCTGGCCAACGAGGTCACGCTGTACAAGGTGCTGGGTGGGGGCTGGACGGGGGAAGCTGTAGCGGCGAAGTGAGGCGTGCTATTTAAATGAGAGCTTCCCGTGCTGATGGGATCAGCACGGGAGGTTGTTTTGTTTGAAAGCTGTTGTCACCAGCCCGCCGGGTCTACCCGGTAGTAGCCGCTGAGCTCCTGGTACAGCGCCGGGTCGTAGTCTTGCAACTCCGCCGGTTGTTCGAAGAACACCTCAGACACCACGGCGAAGAACTCGGCCGGGTCTTGCGCGCCGTAGTGGTTCAGCAGGCCGGGTTCGCCCACATGGGCCTCGCGCCGTAGTTTGGCGTAGGCCGCGTGGAACACCTGGGACCAGCGGGCCGGGTCGGCGTTACGGCTCCTGTGCGGCGCACCATTGGCATGGCCTTTTTCCTGGTCCAGTTGGTGGGCAAATTCGTGGATCACCACGTTGCGCCCATCGCCGGGTGTGGTCGCGCCCTCCAGCGCGTCGTACCACGACAAGATTACCTGTCCTTGCGACCAGGATTCGCCCAGCAGCGCCTGCCGCTCTTCGCGCTGCACCACGCCATCGCTGTGCGTGCGCTGCACCGCAAACGCGCCCGGGTAGACCAGAATTTGCCGCAGGTGCGGGTACAGGCCGGTAGGCCGGTTCAGCACCAGCAGGCAGGCCTGGGCGGCAATCACCACCCGCATTTCGTCGGTGATGGTTAAACCGGCACAGCCCAGAAACGCCTTCTCGGCGATGAAGACCTGCATCTGCTGTTTCAACTGGAGTTGCAGTTCGGCGGGCATACGCCGCACCAGCGGCACGCGGCGGCGCAAGATGGTGCGCCAGGCAGCCGGGAAAGGCTGCTGCCGGATCTTGCGCCTGCGCCGCGCCACCCACCATTGGGGGGTGAACCAGCCCAGGATGCAGATGGTGGCGAGGAGCAGGAGGGCTAGGAAGGTGGCGGTGGGGGTGTCCATATCTCTGCTCTAGCTGGCACCCAAGTGGAGGATTGCAAGTCTGCCAGTTGGCAGGGCACGATGCCGCAGACCCGATACGGCATCGTGTTGACGGACTATGCGATCAGGGCGCCTTGGTCGCTGTGACTGCGGGTGCGGGCACCGGTGGTACGGGTTGGCCGTCTTTTTCGTCACGCCGGTCGAATGCCAGTGTTTTGCCGAAAACCAATTGAATCCAGGCCGGGTAGGAGTACGCCGTGCCGCGGTTGTGGTCGACGATCATGCCGATACCGCCACCGAGCAGGATATTGCCAAACATTCCGCCGTTCACGCGCGACGTGGCTTTGGCGACGGCATCTGGGTTGGCAGGATGGAGGCATGTGATGTCGAGATCGGCATTGGAGCGTCGAACATTGGCGATTTCACCGGATTTGACGGTGGTGGATGCTTTGTCATTGGTGAGCGTGCACTCCGCGCCTTTGACCAGTTCGCCTGTCTCGGTTTTTGTTTCAATTTTGACGGGGCTGGTGGTGTCGTTCATGACGGATGCGCAGCCGGAGAGCATGAGAACTGCTGCGGAGAGGTAGAGAGACTTCACGGGAAATGTTCCTGGGTTGGTGTTTTGAGGGATTCGCCGATGACAAAGGCGTAGGAGCCTTGTGCCTAGAAAAAAGCCTTTACATACCGCTGGTGGCGGTTTGCAAAGGCATGGGTCATCAAGCCCCAAAATTATGCATTCAGTTGTATACGATTTTCTGGAAGTTTTTGTGACGTATGACCCAAACTGGCGGTTTGAACGGGGTGCTGGATGGTGTGCGCTTGAATTCCTCCCCCCCATTGGCGATTGGGTGCGCTGTATAAGGCCGTCCTGTCCACCCACTTTTCGGCGCGCATGGGTGGTCGCACTGGGCGACCGTCCCGTGGGGGCTTAACGGAAAGTCACCCCAAACTCCAGCGCCGCCACATCCGCCGCCAGATTAAGCGCCAATGCGAGCGGCTGTGCGTTTGGTCATCGAATTCACCTTCATGGCGAGTTTGTCTGCAAAGCTCTGCCCGCCTTTGCCTAGGTAGGGGGCGATGTCCTGGGTGGCTTGATCGACAGCATCGGGCACCTTGGCCGCGAGTTCCAGTGCCACCGATTGCAGGTATTTCGCCCCCATGCCGATCTGCACCGCCAGGTCCTGCACCTGGGCTTTGCCGATGTCACCCGGGAGCAGGGTGCCGCCCATGTTGAAGGCGAACTCTCTGGACAGGCCGGGGTAGATGCGGGTGCACATCAGGTCATAGAACGGGGTGAGGCGCATGCCTTCGCCGGGCCGCTCGTAGACCGAGAGGTTTTTGGCGTGGCTGTCGTTGTTGCCCACGTAGAGGTTGAAGAAAATCCACTGCGCGAAGGCCCGCAGGTCCAGGGCGGCACTGGCGCTGTACTGGCGGATAGTCTGTGCGCACTGGGCCACGCCGGGGCCATGCCCTGGGGCAAAAACGGGGTGCTGCCGTCAAAGATGGCAATCGAAGCCTTGTCTTGCGCGCCCGCCAAAGTAGAGCTGCTTGTGCCACATCTATTGGCACAGGGGCTGGATTTAGCGTGCTGTATTCCGAGGCATTCGGAACATCCGCTGCCCCGATGGCGACCCGCCATGCCTGTTGCGTGGTGGTCGTCTTTGGGATGTTTAACCGCCCAGAGGGGTCAGAACACGCATGCGGTTTAGGGGCGTTCCGAAACAGTTTTTCGGCGCGCATGGATGGTCTGACCCCACTGGGCTACCGTCCGTTGTTCAACCCAAACTCCAGCGCCGCCTCCACCATCCGCCGCAGATGCGGTTGGATGCCCGCCGCCACCTCGGGCAGGTAGTCGAAGGGCATGGCTTCCTGCATGTAGCTGCTTTGGGTCATCTCCAGCTGGATGGCGTGGATGTTCTGCGCGGGCTGGCCGTAGTGGCGGGTGATGTAGCCGCCCTGGAAGCGGCCATTGAGTACGGCGGTGTAGCCGGGGGCGTTTTGTGCGATCGCCAGCAGCGCGGCGGACATCGCGGGGTCGCAACTGCTGCCGTTGCCGCTGCCCAGATTCAAATCCGGCAGCTTGCCGTCGAAGAAACGCGGCACCACGGAGCGGATGGAGTGTGCGTCCCACAAAACCGCTTTGCCGTGGACGGCTTTGATACGCGCCAACTCGGCGTGCAGTTGCTGGTGGTAGGGCTGCCATAGGGTGTCGCGGCGCAGGGCGATCTCGGCGGTGCTGGGCACATCGGCGGGGTCCTGGTACAGCGGTTGGTTGTCGAAGTCGTCCACCGGGCACAGGCCGGTGACGCTCTGGCCGGGGTAGAGGCTGGCCCCCGACGGGTCGCGGTTCAGGTCGATCACGTAGCGGGAATGGGTGGCGATGAGGACCGACGCGCCAAGCTCCTGGGCAAAGCTGTACAGGCGCTCCAGATGCCAGTCGGTGTCGTGCACCTGCCGGGCGGTGGGGGTCAGGCGCGCGGCCAGCGCGGGCGGCAGGTAGGTGCCGACGTGGGGCATGGAGATCAGCAGCGGCTGGGTGCCGGGGATGAATGTGAAGGCTTGCATGGTTAACCTTGCGTGAGTTGGGTGCGGGCTTGGACGAAGGCAGCGGCGGCTGCGTCGTGCAGCGGGTGGCGGCCTTGGCTAACGCGTTGCTGACCGCCGACCCAGACGGCCTCCAGCGCCGATGTGCGGTGGCTGGCGAAGATGTGGGCTGACAGCATCTCGGGCGCGTTCAACCCTGCCAGCGCCAGGTGCTGCGCGTCGAGCACGCAGAAGTCGGCGCGCTGACCTACGGCAAGCCCCTTCGCAGCGCGGCCCGAGGCCTGCGCGCCTCCCGCCACGGCTTGCAGCAGGGTGGCGGTGGCGACCTGGCTGTGGTCGGCGCTGGCCAGCACATTGCGCTGGCGGAACTGCAGGCGCTGGCCGTATTCGAGCAGCATCAGCTCTTCGGCGGCGTTGACGCAGGCATGGCTGTCGGAGCCCAGGCCCCAGGCCCCGCCTGCACCAAGCCAGCGTGGCATGTCGAACAGGCCGTCGCCCAGGTTCGCCTCGGTGCTGGGGCAGATGCCCGCCACCGGGCCGCTGGCCGCTGCGCGCTGGTATTCGGCGTCAACCATGTGGGTGGCGTGGATGAGGCACCAGCGCGCATCGACCGGCGCGTGGTCCAGCAGCCACTCCACCGGGCGCTGACCGCTCCAGGCCAGGCAGGCATCGACCTCGGCGGTTTGCTCTGCTATGTGGATGTGCACGGGCGCGGATGCGTCCATGGCGTGCAGCCCGGCCACGGCCTCGCGCAGGCTGTCGGGGGGGACGGCGCGCAGGGAGTGGGGGGCTAATCCCAGCCTTGCGCCTTGGGCATCGCACAGGGGTTTCAGCGTTTCCAGCAGGCGCAGCATGGAGTCGGTGGAGCGGATGAATCTGCGCTGGCCGGTGGTGGGCGGCGTGCCGCCGAAGCCGCTGGTTTGGTAGAGCACGGGGAGCAGGGTGATGGCGATGCCTGCCGTTTTTGCAGCGCGCAGCAGCGCTTTGGACAGCTCGGCATCGTCGGCGTAGGGCGTGCCGTCGGCGCTGTGGTGCAGGTAATGGAATTCGCAGACCGACGTGTAGCCCGCTTCCAGCATTTCGATGTAGAGCCAGGTGGCTATGGATTCGACCTGTTCGGGGGAGAGGCGGGCGGCGAACTGGTACATCAGCGTGCGCCAGCTCCAGAAGCTGTCTTGGGCGGCACCCCGGAATTCTGTGAGACCGGCCATGGCGCGCTGGAAGGCGTGGCTGTGGAGGTTGGGCAGGCCGGGGAGGACGGGGCCTGCTGCTTGGGGCGTACTGCCAGGGGTGGAGTTGGGGGTGACTGCTGTGAGTTCACCGTTGACGTTCCATTGGAGGAGGACGTTTGTGGCCCAGCCTGTGGGGAGTAGGGCGCTTTTTGTGTAAAGGCTTGTCATCGGTTGGGCTCGTCACTGTGCATCGTCGGCCGGGAGTTGCGCCCGGCGGCGCAGTAACTTTTCTTTTGCGCAAAAGAAAAGTCACCAAAAGAAAGGCGCCCCAACTGTCTGCGCCCTCCGCTGGCGCTGCGGGAACCTGCGGTGCTCGTGGAATGCGGGGTCTGGCTAAACTCGCTGCGCTCAAACAACGCCAGCCCTGATCCGCCTGCCACTGCGCTCCTCGGCGCATACAGATGGGGACCCCGGGGAGCGGGAACGGCCCGGCGCAGCCGGGCATCGCGCCTAGGGCGCGAGATGGGGGTGGTGTTGAGAAGGGTTGAATCCGAACGGCACACGGCTGGCGCACGGCTGCTCGTTCGCGCCCTAGGCGCGACGCGGCGCTTTGCGCCGCCGATCCCGTATCCGGGGTCCCCCTCTAGATGCGCCGAGGAGCACAGCTTTGGGCGGATCAGGGCTGGCGTTGTTTGAGCCGCAGGCGAGTTTAGCCAGACCCCGCCCAAAGCGAGCACCGCAGGTTCCCCGACGCGCAAGCGGCGGGGCGCAGGTAGTGGGGGTGGCCTTTCTTTTGGTTCCTTTTCTTTGGCCAAGTGTATGGACCGGAGACATAGGAAACAGGTGTGCAGGGACATAGTAAACACAATGGTCCTTCAGGTGGTAGCCTGCAAAGCTTTCAAGTCGACCTGCATGAAGCGCTGGTGGCAGAAGAAAACGTTGTAGCAGCCGACCTGTTCGGGGTCTTCTCGGAAGGCAATCGGTAGCTTGAACAGCGCACTGGATACCCGCAGCTTGAAACCCTTGAAACGGACTTCTCCATTCCAGTTGACCATGGCCACCGTGTCCTCTTGGGGGTACTCGATCGGTGCCAGCGTGGCGCAATAGCTCCTTGGGCTGCTCTGGTAGCGCTGGGCCGGGGTCTGTAGCTCCAACGCATCGTGGGGCCGCTCGTGGTTGTAGATGCCGCGCCAGTGCTCGAAAGCCAATTGCGCTTGCGCCAAGCCTGCAAAGCTGCGCCCTGCCAGTACCTCGGCTTTGAGCGAGCGGTGGAAGCGCTCGATCTTGCCGTTGGTTTGCGGGTGGTACGGCGCACTGTGGCTGACCCGGATACCCAGGCGGATCAACCAGATACTGAGCTCGCTCAAGGTCTGCCCGGGCTGGCGAGGGCTGCCCCAAGGGGCTCCGTTGTCGGCATTCACACGCAGCGGTAGGCCATAGCGCTCGAATACCTGGGCCAAGTGGGGCTGCACACTGGTGGTGGCCACACTGGGACAGGCTTGCAGTACCAGGTTGAAGCGCGAATGGTCGTCCAGCAAGGTCAGCGGATAGCAGCGCCCTTGCAAGGTATCGAAGTCGCCCTTGAAGTCGATTTGCCATAGCGCATTGGGTTGCTCGTGTTCGAAGCGCCGCCAGTGCTGGGCGGCCGCGCTGGCCTGGGGGGTGATCAAGCCATGGCGGTGCAGGATGGCCGTGACAGTGCTGGGCGGAGGCACATCGGCATGGCCCAGCTCGGCCAAGCGGCGGGCAATCTTGCGTCCACCCCATGCAGGATGCTGTACGCGCAGTTGCGTGACGGCAAGCTCCAGCGTGGGCGAAGTGCGCGCAGGGCTGTGCAAAGGCTTGCGGGAGCGGGGTGCGTACGCACCTACCCCCTCCTGGGCGTAACGTGCCAGCAGCGCATAGCCAGTCTTGGGGCTAATGCCAAAGCGGCGACACAGCTCGCGCCGGTTGGCTCCTTCTTTGCGGGCCAGCTCAACGAATTCTTGCTTTATGTCCATTAGGTCTTTCGGTGTCCAAGGCATTCAGGTCTCCTTGCGCTGAACGCGCACAGGAGGTGTTTACTATGTCTTCGCACACCTGTTTCCTATGTCTCCGGTCCATACAGCCAAGCAAAGAAAAGTTACTGCCCTGCCGGGGGCACATCCCGGCCAGGGATCGTTGTTAACGCCAACCCGCCAATAAGGGTCAGAGCCCAAATGCGTGAAGCACCGGTTCTCTCCAGCCAGCAGCCCGCGCGCAATTGGGATCTGACCCTCATTGGCTACACCCGTCATGGCTGCAGCAACCCAAGGGTATCCACCGCCACCCGCCCTTGCCGAATCACGGTGCGGGGAGTCTGGTGCGCCAGCCAGTAGACCAGCTCGGCGGGGTCTTGCAGGTCCCACAGGACGATGTTGGCAGGCCGCCCCACGGCCAGGGTGCCGTGCGTGTCTTGCAGGCCCAGGGCCCGGGCCGCGTGGGTGGTGATGCCGGCCAGCGCCTCGGGCACGGTCAGGCGGAACAGGGTGCAGGCCATGTTGGCCATCAGCAGCAGGCTCAGGGTGGGCGAGGTGCCGGGGTTGTGATCGGTGGATACGGCCATGGGCACACCGGCGGCGCGCAGGGCGGCAATGGGCGGCAGGTGCGTGTCGCGCAGCGTGTAGTACGCGCCGGGCAGCAAAACGGCCACCGTGCCGGATGCGCGCATGGCTTCAATGCCTTCCACAGACAGGTGTTCGATGTGATCGTTTGATAAGGCCCCATACCGTGCCGACAGGGCCGAGCCGCCCATGTCGGAGAGTTGCTCCGCATGCAGCTTCACCGGCAAGCCCAAGCGCTGCGCGGCCTGGAACACCTGCTCGGTCTCGGCCAGCGAGAAGCCGATGCGCTCGCAGAACACGTCCACCGCGTCCACCAGCCCCTCGGCGGCCAGGGCGGGCAGCATTTCATTGCAAACGACGTTGATGTACTCCTGGCTGCGGCCCGCGTACTCGGGCGGCAGGGCGTGCGCGCCCAAGAAGGTGGTGCGCACGGTCACACCGAAGTCTTCGCCCAGACGGCGGGCTACGCGCAACTGCTTGCGCTCGTGTTCCAGCGCCAGGCCGTAGCCGGATTTGATCTCGATGGCGCACACGCCCTCGGCCAGCAACTGCTGCAGGCGGGGGGCCGACTGGGCGTACAAATCGTTTTCACTCGCGGCGCGGGTGGCCCGTACGCTGGAGACTATGCCGCCACCGGCTTGCGCCACTTCTTCGTAGCTCGCGCCCGCCAAGCGCATCGCGAATTCATTCGCCCGCTGGCCGCCGTAGACCAGGTGGGTGTGGCAATCCACCAGGCCTGGCGTGGCCAGCGCATTGCGGGCATCGGTGCGGGGCAGGGTTTGCAAGTCGGCGGGCAGCGAGGCGATGTCGCCCATCCACACGATCTGGCCGTGCTGCACCGCCAAGGCGTTGGCCGTACCTCCATCGGCCAGTCGCAGGTGGTGCCAGATGCCGTCGACAGAGGGGAGGTGTTGCATGGTATGTACTATGGAATAAAGAGCTGCTTACGCTTATGGAATAAGCGCTAGGGGCCTATTTTTCTTAAATGGACTGCGACCAGCAGCACGTCGGCGGTCTGCGGTGTGGCGGCGAATTGCACAGGCGTATCCCACCACAACCCGTGGCCGGGGGCACATTGGAAATTGCCCAGTTGCCATTTACCGCGCACCGCCAGCAGCAGGCCGCTGGGGGCGGAAATGTCTTCCGCGGCGCTGAGCACCCGCACCTCGGCCCGCACCCGCCCGCGCCGCACCATCACATTGAAATCGGTCGATGCACCGCCCAGCAGTTCGCAGCCCAGCACCACGTCGCCCGAGAACGCAAACGGCACGCAGGGCGTGTCCAGCCGGTGGTCGATGCCACCGCCAAACAGCCGCACACCCGCACCGTCCAGCAACGTGATGACCCGGTCCACACCGGGAAAGGCCGAAAACGGACCGGCGGCGGCGATGGTGGCGATGCTCACCCGCCAGTCAAAACTGTCCATGCCCGCACCGATGGGTTGGCAGACGATCTCGCGCGTGGTGCCGCCGCCGTTCTTCCACGGTGTGGCGGGCAGGGCGGCAGTGTCGAATGTGTGGATCATGCGAAGGGCGTGCGCAGCAGCGTGGCGGCTTGCGCAATATCGGGGGCTAAAAAACGGTCGGCATCGAAAGAGGGCACGTGCTGTCGCAGCCACTGCCAGGCCCGGCCTGTGCCTTCGCCAAAACGTTGGTCTTTCAAAAACTCCAGCGCCTGGGCGGCCAGCAGGTATTCGATGGCCAGGATTTGGGTGAGGTTTTCCAGCGACCGGTGCAGGTCCAGCGCGGCGGTGGTGCCCAGGCTCAGGTGGTCTTCCTGCCCGCCGGAGGTGACGAAGTTGTCCACCACCACCGGCTGGGCCAGGCGGCGGTTTTCGGCTACCAGCGAGGCGGCGGTGTACTGCGCAATCATCAGGCCCGAGTTCACGCCCGGCTCGGCTACCAGAAACGCAGGCAGGCCGCTGAGCACCGGGTTCACCAGCCGGTCCAGCCGCCGCTCGGCCACGCCGCCCAGCTCGGCTGCCGCAATGCGCAGCAGGTCGCAGGCCATGGCCACCGACTCGCCGTGCGGGTTGGCTTGCGACATCACGCGGTAGGCCTCGGGCGTGCCCAGCAGCAGCGGGTTGTCGGTGGCGGAGTTGAGTTCGGTTTCGATCTGTTTCGCCGCATGGGCGATCTGGTCGCGGCAGGCACCGTGGATCTGCGGCATGGAGCGCAGGCTGAGTGCGTCTTGCGTGCGCAGCCCGTAGCTGCTGGCGATCACCTCGCTGCCCGCCAGCAGGCTGCGCAAACGCTGGCCTACGTGCTGCATGCCGGGGTGGGGTTTGAGGGCCAGGATGTCGGCATCGAATGCTGCGATTTGCCCCTTCAGGGCTTCAAAACCCATGGCCCCGGTCACGTCGGCCCAGTCGGCCAGGCGTTCGATGTCGGCCAGAGCCAGCGCGGCCAGGCCGGTCATGCAGGGCGTGCCATTGACCAGGCACAGGCCGTCCTTCGCGCCCAGCACCAGCGGCTGCAGGCCATTGGCGGCCAGTGCCTCGGCGGCGGGAAGGGTGCGTCCCTGCCAGCGCACATCGCCCACGCCCAGCAGCGCCACGCTGATATGGGCCATGTGGGTGAGGTAGCCCACCGAACCCTGCGAGGGCACGCAGGGGGTGATGTGCAGGTTCAGCAGCGCCTGCAGCCCTTCCACCACCTTGGGCTGCAGACCCGAATAGCCCTGGCAGAAGTTGGCCAGCGCCGCCACCAGGATGGCGCGGGTTTGCGCCTCGCTCAGCAACGGGCCGACCCCGCAGGCGTGGCTGAGCAAGGTGTTGCGGGATAACTGCGCCAACTGGTCGCCGTGCAACAGCACCTGGCTCAAGGCTCCCAGCCCGGTGCTGATGCCGTAGGCCCGCTCGCCGCTGGCCACGATGCGCTGCACGATGGCCTGGGCGTTGGCGATGCGGCTCCAGGCGGCGGCGGAGATCTCCAGCCGCGCACCATCGCGGGCCACGGCCACCAGATCGCGCAAGCCTAGGGGTGTATCGCCAAGGGTGATGGAGGACATTTTTAAACCAAATAGGCCGCTAGCGCTTATGGAGTGGTCGAGAGTAGCTATGAATAAAAGAGCAAATGCCTTATTTCACCATGGGCAGGTTCAGGCCCTGCTTCTTGGCCGTGGCAATGGCGATCTCGTAGCCCGCATCGGCGTGGCGCATCACGCCGCTGCCGCTGTCGTTGACCAGTACGCGGGCAAGGCGCTTGGCGGCGGCATCCGTGCCGTCGGCCACGATCACCATGCCCGAGTGCTGCGAGTAGCCCATGCCCACCCCGCCGCCGTGGTGCAAGCTGACCCAGCTGGCACCACCCGCAGTGTTGAGCAGGGCGTTCAGCAGTGGCCAGTCACTCACTGCATCGGTGCCGTCCATCATGGATTCGGTTTCGCGGTTCGGGCTGGCGACAGAACCCGTGTCCAGGTGGTCGCGGCCAATCACGATGGGGGCTTTGAGTTCGCCGTTTTTCACCATCTCGTTGAAGGCCAGACCGGCAATGTGGCGCTCGCCCAGGCCCAGCCAGCAAATGCGTGCGGGTAGACCCTGGAAGGCGATGCGTTCGCGCGCCATGTCCAGCCAGCGGTGGGTGTGGTGGTTGTCGGGGAAGAGTTCCTTGATCTTGGCATCGGTCTTGAAGATGTCTTCCGGGTCGCCCGACAAGGCCACCCAGCGAAACGGCCCCTTGCCTTCGCAGAACATGGGGCGGATGTAGGCGGGCACAAAGCCGGGGAAGTCGAAGGCGTTCTTCACGCCGGTGTCAAAGGCCACCTGGCGGATGTTGTTGCCATAGTCCACCGTGGGGATGCCCATGGCCTGGAAGTCCAGCATGGCTTGCACGTGCACGGCGCAACCCTGGGCGGCGGCGGCGGTCAAGGCGGCGTGCTGGGCCGGGTCTTTTTGCGCGGCCTTCCAGTCGGCCACGCTCCAGCCGGTGGGCAGGTAGCCGTTGACCAGATCGTGGGCCGAGGTTTGGTCGGTCACCAGGTCGGGGCGGATAGCGCCCGCTTTTGCACGTTTCACCAGCTCGGGCAGCACCTCGGCGGCGTTGCCCAGCAGGGCGATGGACACGGCTTCCTTGGCGGCGCAATGCTGCGCGATGAGTTCGAGTGCATGGTCGATGTCGCGGGCCTGCTTGTCCACGTAGCGGGTGCGCAGGCGGAAGTCGATGCTGCTTTGCTGGCATTCGATGTTCAGCGACACGGCCCCGGCCAGCGTGGCGGCCAGGGGTTGCGCGCCGCCCATGCCGCCCAGGCCCGCGGTCAAAATCCATTTGCCCGCCCAGTCGTTGTTGTAGTGTTGCTTGCCCGCTTCGACAAAGGTCTCAAAGGTGCCTTGCACGATACCCTGGCTGCCGATGTAGATCCAGCTGCCTGCCGTCATCTGGCCGTACATGAACAGGCCTTTGCGGTCGAGTTCGTGGAAGTGCTCCCAATTGGCCCACTGGGGCACCAGGTTGGAGTTGGCGATCAGCACGCGGGGGGCGTTGGCGTGGGTTTTGAACACGCCGACCGGCTTGCCAGACTGGATCAGCAGGGTCTCATCCTCTTCCAAAACTTTCAGCGAGGCCAGGATCTGGTCAAAGCAGGCCCAGTTGCGGGCGGCGCGGCCAATGCCGCCGTAGACCACCAGGTTTTTCGGGTCTTCGGCCACCTCGGCATCGAGGTTGTTTTGCAGCATGCGGTAGGCCGCCTCGGCAATCCAGTTTTTGCAGGTCAGTGTGCTGCCACGCGGGGCGCGGATGACGCGGCTGGCATCGAAGCGGGGGTCTTGAAGGGTGGTGGTCATGGCGGCAATTCCTAATTAAAAAGGGGGCACTAGAGCGGTGGTGCAGCAATTTTAAATAACTTGTCTAATCCTGTATATACAGCTCACGCAAAAAAGGAGAAATCTCCTTTTCAGCTGGTCACCGCATTCCCATCGGTACGGAAACGGCTGCCCAGCCGGTAGCGTGCGCCGGGGTGCAGGCAGCGCACCAGGGTGATGGGGACATCGCGCATCCAGGTGCGGCGGGTCAGCAGCAGGCAGGGCTGGTGTGCATCCATTTGCAGCAGGGCGGCCTGCTCGGCGCTGGGCAGCACGGCGTCCACCACGTGCTCCATCTGGTCGAACAGCACGGTGCGCACCAGGTAGTCGGAGGGCTGCTCCTGGCTGAAATCCTGGTTGCCGAACTCGGGGGCCATGCGCGGGTTGACGAAGCGGTCTTCGAGCTGCATGGCCACGCCGTCTTCCAGGTGCACGCAGACGGTATGGAACACCGACTCGCCGGTGTGCAGGCCCAAAGCGGCCGCCACTTCCAGCGTGGCCGAAATGCGCTCGTGGGTGACCATCTGGCACTGGTAGTCGTGGCCGCGACGGCGGATGTCGTCGGCCAGGCGGGCGATCTGCAGCAGGTTGGCCTGGGGTTTGTCGTCGGCCACAAAGCTGCCCACCCCGGCTACGCGGCGGATGCGGCCCTGCTCCTGCAGCTCGCGCAGCGCGCGGTTGACGGTCATGCGCGACATGCCGAACTGCAGCACCAGGTCGTTTTCGGACGGCAGGCGGTCGCCGGGGGACCAGGTGCCGTCCTGGATCTTGCCGGCCACAAAGTCCTTGATGTGCTGGTAGCGCACCATGGGCGGCGTGGAGGCGGCGGAGGCCGGAGGAGAAGTGCGTTTTGCGGGCATGGGACTACGATAACAGGGCAGGGCTCCCATGGTCTGCCACCTTCGCCTCGGTGTGGTGTGTGATGGTATGGCGTACCGCGATGCCTGGCGACCGGGGCTTGAACCCGGTCGAGCACGACATGCCCGGCACCTGCCTGGTGTCTTGCGTCTGCGCGGCGCTGGCCCGACTGGCCCCCTGGCACATACCCGCAACCATGTGGAGAGGTTTACCACTAGCAACATCGGGGCCAGGGTGGGCAATGGTTGCTCTGTTTTTAGGAGCTGCTCACGCTCTAGGAATGGGCGTCAGGGGCCAATTCCTTATAAATTTTGTCCCAGCAGGCTCCGCGCCACCGCCTCGGCCACCTTGATGCCATCCACCCCGGCCGACAAAATGCCGCCCGCGTAGCTGGCGCCTTCGCCCGCCGGGTACAGGCCGCGCACGCTCAGGCTTTGGAAGTCTTCGCCGCGGGTCATCTTGATGGGCGAGGAGGTGCGGGTTTCCACACCGGTCAGCACGGCGTCCGGCAGGTCAAAGCCCTTGATCTTGCGGCCAAAGGCGGGCAGGGCCTCGCGGATGGCTGCTATGGCGTAGGCGGGCAGGGCGCTGTGCAGGTCGCCCAGCTTGACCCCCGGTTTGTACGAGGGTTCCACGCTGCCGAGCTGGCTGGAGGCGCGCCCGGCGATGAAGTCGCCCACTAGCTGGCCGGGGGCTTCGTAGCTGCTGCCGCCCAGCACGTAGGCGTGGGATTCGAGTTGGCGCTGCAGGTCGATGCCGGCCAGCGCGTGGGTACCGGGGAAGTCTTCGGGGGTGATGCCCACCACAATGCCCGCATTGGCATTGCGCTCGTTGCGCGAATACTGGCTCATGCCGTTGGTGACCACGCGGCCCGGCTCGCTGGTGGCGGCCACCACGGTGCCGCCGGGGCACATGCAAAAGCTGTAGACGGCACGTCCGTTGCTGGCGTGGTGCACCAGCTTGTAGTCGGCCGCGCCCAGCAGCGGGTGGCCCGCGTGGCGGCCCCAACGGGCGCGGTCGATCAGGCTTTGCGGGTGCTCGATGCGGAAACCGATGGAAAACGGCTTGGCCTCCACGTACACACCGCGCGCATGCAGCATGGCGAAGGTGTCGCGCGAGCTGTGGCCCAGGGCCAGCACCACGTGGTCGGCGCGCAGCTCGGAGGTTTCGCCGGTGGCCTGGTTCAGCACGGTCAGGCCGCGCATGTGGCCATCCACAATGTCCACGTCGGTCACGCGCTGCTCAAACCGCACTTCGCCGCCCAGCGCGATGATCTGCTCGCGCAGATGCTCCACCACCTTGACCAGCTTGAAGGTGCCGATGTGCGGGTGCGCGGCCACCAGGATTTCTTCGGGCGCACCGGCTTTCACAAACTCCTGCATCACCTTGCGGCCCAGAAAGCGCGGGTCCTTGATCTGGCTGTACAGCTTGCCGTCGGAGAAGGTGCCTGCGCCGCCTTCGCCAAACTGCACATTGCTCTCGGGCTTGAGCACGTTCTTGCGCCACAGGCCCCAGGTGTCTTGCGTGCGCTGGCGCACCGTGGTGCCGCGCTCCAGCACGATGGGTTTGAAGCCCATCTGCGCTAGCACCAGCGCCGCGAAGATGCCGCAGGGGCCGAAGCCGACCACCACCGGACGGATGGCGAGCCCCGCAGGTGCCTGGCCCACGGGGTGGTAGACCATGTCGGGGCTGGGGCGCAGGTGCGGGTTGTCGGGGTGCTGGCGCAGCAGCTCAGCCTCTTGGACGGCACTGTGCAGCGCCACATCCACGATATAGACCGTCAACAGCTCGGCCTTGCGGGCATCGAAGCTGCGTTTGAAGACGCTGAAGTGCGCAATCTGCGCGGGGGCCAGACCCAGGGTGTGGGCCACCAGGGCGGGCAGGGCCTCTTCGGCGTGGGCCAGCGGGAGTTTGAGTTCGGAGATGCGGATCATGGGGGTAGCCGGGTGGCTTGTAGTTATCAAGCAGGGGAGACGATTTTATGGGGTGGCGGATTTCCGCTGTCCTGCTGCACCCAGGGATGGGGGCTGGGCGGCAAACATCCTCCAAATGGGGGATGAATGCGGCTTGGCCTTGTCGCGTTCTTCCGCCCTGATTGCTATGGTATTTAGGTAAAAAATAGATAGCTTTTCACGCTTTATCCATGAGCGCAGAGGCCTTATTTAATGCCTGAAAAATGGCCTAAAAATACAAAACTGTATGGAGGCCTGGTTGTTCTGCTTGCGCGTTACATCATCGACACACTGAATCTTGAAGGGTGGATGTATACGACACTGCGATCTCCATTTATTTTGAAGGCAGGGTCTATGCGTAGTTTGGCTTGTGCGGGCGTGGTGGGTCTGGTGGTGTTGGCGGGCTGTGGAGGCGGTGGTGACATCGGTGGCAGCAGTGGCAGTGGTAGCGGTGGCAGTGTGGCCCCGGTCGCGTCGGGCTACCCCGGCAACCCGGCCAGTTGCGATGTGTCGGGCCAGCGGGCCTGGCTGCGCGACTACATGACCGACGCGTATTTCTGGTACGACAGGCAGGGCGTGCCCAACGCGGCCGCCACCAGCATGGACGCGTACTTTGATGCACTGCTGTACCAGCCCACCGACCGCTACAGCTACAGCCAGACCACGGCCAGCGCCAACCAGTTTTACGTGGACGGCACCCGCACCGGCTATGGCTACGCGCTGGACTGGCTGGACGCCGCCCGCACCACGCTGGCTGTGCGGCTGGTGGAGCCGCTGAGCCCGGTGGGCCTGGCAGGTTTGCAGCGTGGTGACCGCATCGTCAGCATCGACGGCAAAACCTCGGTGGAGATTGCCAATGGCGGGCTGGCCGCGGTGGACACCACCGGCGTGGCCCGTACATTCGTGGTGCGCAACGCGGCGGGTACCCAGCGCAGCTTCACCGTGCCTTCGGCCACCTATGCGCTCAGCCCGGTCAACACCGTGGCGGTGCTCACGGCCCCCAACGGGGCCGCAACCGGGTATTTGATGTACCAGGAGTTCATTGCTTCCGGGGCTGCGGCGATGGGTGCGGCGTTTGACCGATTCCGTACGGCGGGCATCACCGAACTGGTGCTCGACCTGCGCTACAACGGCGGTGGCAGCACCCAGCAGGCGCGCTACCTGGCGGGCCTGGTGGCCGGGTCGGCACAGACCGGCAAGGTGTTTGCCCAGTACCAGTTCAACGCCAAGCACACCGCCAGCAACTTCACCCAGAACTTTGTGGGCACCAGCGGCGGCCTGCCCACCGCGCCGCTGGACAATCTGGCCCGGGTGATCGTCATCACCTCGCCCAGCACTGCGTCGGCCAGCGAACTGGTGATCAACGCCCTGCGGCCCTACAAAACCGTGGTCACCATCGGCGACACCACCTACGGCAAGCCGTATGCGTTCCAGCCGGTGGATGCCTGCGGCACCACCTACAACGCGGTGAATATCGTGGTGGCCAATGCGCTGAACTTCTCGGACTTCAGCGCCGGGTTTGCCCCCACCTGCGCCGTCGCCGACGACCTGGACCACCCGCTGGGTGACCCGGCCGAGTCGCGCACCGCCGCCGCTTTGGGCTTTATCCAGAGCGGCGCGTGCCCGCCGCGGGCCAGTGTTGCCAAGAGCCTGGCACCTACCGCCTCCCGGGGCTTTGGCGACATCAGCCCGCCGCAGATGCGCGTGGATTGAACGGATGGGGAGGGCGGCCAGTTAAAATCCTGGGCATATCCGTGCCTCTGGTCTGGCCCGTTCGTCTCTTTCCAAAAGCTCCCCATGTCCGCATTCCCCGTCCCCCCAGCGCCCGCAACTTCTTTGCCCCTTGCCGATGCCGCCCTGTTGCGGGAAGTGGCCGAACTGGTCGTGACCGCGCTGAACCTGGAAGTTGCCGTCGCCGACATCGCCCCCGACGCGCCGCTGTACGGTGACGGCCTGGGCCTGGATTCGATCGACATCCTGGAGGTGTCGCTCAGCGTGTCCAAGCAATACGGCCTGCAACTGCGCGCCGACCACGCCGACAACGCCCAGATTTTCAGCTCCCTGCGCAGCCTGAGCGACCACATCGCCGCCCAGCGCACCAAGTGATTCCGCAGACCTTCGCCCGCTGGATGCGTTGGGCCAAGGTCGCCGGGGGCGCAGGGCTGTGCCTGGCCTATTCGCTGCTGGCGCACCTGGCCACCGTCCACCCCGCGCCCGGTGTCTGGCCGGTGCTGGTCGCCCTGTTTTGGGTCACGCTGTTGGCCGTGTCGCTGGCCTGGCGCTCGGCGCACCGGCCCCAGATGCTGGCCCTGTGCCTGGCCGCCGCCGTGGGCCTGGCCAGCATGGGTGACTGGCTGCGGCTGCACTACCAATGGGTTTTCTTTCTGGAACACGCGGGCGTGCAAAGCCTGCTGTGTATCGCTTTTGGCCGCACGCTGGCCGCGGGCCAGACGCCCCTGGTGTCGCGCTTCGCCGCCGTGGTGCACGGCCCGCTGACGCCCGCGTTGCAGCGCTACACCCGTGGCGTCACCTGGGCCTGGACGCTGTACTTCGGCCTGATGGCCAGCCTGTCGGTGCTGCTGTTTGCGTTTGCGCCCATGGCCTGGTGGTCGGGCTTTGCCAATCTGCTGGGCCTGCCCTTGATGGCGCTGATGTTTGTGGGGGACTACCTGGTACGCCGCTGCGTGCTGCCGCCCGAGCAGGTCACCGGCATTTGGCAGGCTGTGCGGGCGTACCAGCAGGTGGGCACGCCGCCCTTGCTGTGATGGCGCCGATGCTGACTTTCCCCCTGGTGGCACATGCCCATCGGACCGATGTGGTGGCCCAACGCCGCTTCAGCGCTACCCGCGACCACCGCGTCACCGTGGCCCGCTTCCTGGCCGACGTGGCGCAACTGGTGGCCGTGCTGCCCGCAGGCGGCCACGTGCTCAACGCCTGTGCCGACCGCTACCACTTCGCCGTGGGCCTGGCTGCCGCCATGGTGGCGCGCAAGATCAGCCTGCTGCCGTCCACCCACACGCCCGAGATGGTGCGCCAGATGCGGGTGTTTGCCCCCGACGTGTTCTGCCTGAGCGATGGCCCCTGCACCGTCGATCTGCCGCAGTGCGTTTACCCCGCAGCCTGGGCGGCCCCCGATGCGCCGGTGGCCGACGTGCCGCAGATTCCGGCCGACCAGACCGTGGCCTTTGTGTTCACCTCCGGCTCTACCGGCCTGCCCGTGCCGCACCGCAAAACCTGGGGTGCCCTGGTGCGCAATGTGCGCGCCGAGGCCGAGCGGCTGGGGCTGCTGGGTTCGGTGCACAGCATCGTCGGCACCGTGCCGCCGCAGCATATGTACGGCTTTGAATCCACCGTCCTGTTGGCCTGGCAAAGCGGCTCGGTGCTGAGTGCTGACCACCCGTTTTACCCGGCCGACATTTGCAGCGCGCTGGCCCAGGTGGACCGGCCCCGCATGCTGGTCACCACCCCGGTGCACCTGCGGGCCTTGCTGGATGCGGGGCTGGAGGTTCCGGCACTGGACCTGGTGGTGTCGGCCACTGCGCCCTTGTCGCCCCAGCTGGCACAGGCCGCCGAGGCCGCATTGCACATGCCGCTGCTGGAAATTTACGGCTCCACCGAAACCGGCCAGGTCGCCACCCGGCGCACCGCGCAAGGGCCAGAATGGCAGCTGTTTCCCGGCGTGCAGTTGAGCGTGCAAGACGGAGGTACCTGGGTCTCGGGTGCCCATGTGGAGCAATCCGTACCCATGGGCGACATCCTGGAGTCGCTCAGCGCCACGCACTTTCTGCTGCACGGCCGTATGGGCGATCTGGTCAATATCGCCGGCAAGCGCAGCTCGCTGGCCTACCTGAACCACCAGCTCAACGCCATCGACGGCGTGGTGGACGGCGCTTTCTACATGCCCGAAGAGCGCGGGCAGGACGGCGTGACCCGGTTGATGGCCTTTGTGGTGGCCCCGGGGTTGACGCAGGCGGCTCTGCTGGTTGCGTTGCGCGGGCGTATCGACCCGATTTTTTTGCCGCGCCCGCTGCTGCTCCTGGACCGGTTGCCCCGCAACAGCACCGGCAAGCTGCCGCGCGAAGCCTTGCAGGCACTGGCGCAGAGCCTTCCAAAGCCCCCGCATGCTGTTTGAAACCACCTGGGCGGTCGCGCCAGACCACCCCGCGTTTGCCGGGCACTTTTCCGGCGCACCCATCCTGCCCGGCGTTGTGCTGCTGGACACGGTGCTGCTGTGGGCCGAGACGGTGACCGACAGCGTGGCCAGCCAGATCGGTAACGCCAAGTTTTTAAGCCCGGTGCGCCCCGGTGAGGTGTTGAGCCTGTCCCTGGTGTGCACTGCGCCCGGCAGCGCCCGTTTCGACATCGCCTGCGGCAGCCGCAAGGTGGCGACCGGGCAGTTGGCGCTGACGCCCCGCGGTTTGCCATGAGCGACCCCGCCACCCACTGGAAACAGCGCCCGGAGCGCAGCAACATGCCCATGCTGCGGCTGATGACCTGGATCTCGCTGCGCCTGGGGCGGCGCGTGGCGCGCGGCATTTTGTACTTCGTTGCGGCCTATTTTCTGCTGCTGTCGCCCGCGGCGCGGCGGGCTTCCAGACAGTACCTGTGCCGGGTGCATCCCGGCCAGCGGATTGGGTGGCGCGGACAGTTCCAGCACTTCATGGCCTTTGCCTCGGTGGTCCACGACCGGGTCTACCTGGTGAATGACCAGTTCGATCTGTACGATATCCGCCTGCATGGCCAGCCGCTGGTCCATGGCGTGCTGGAGCAGGGGCGGGGCGCGTTCATGCTGGGGGCCCACCTGGGCAGTTTCGAGGTGCTGCGCGCCGTGGGCCAGCAGCAGCCAGGCCTGCGGCTGGCCATGGTGATGTTTGAAGAAAACGCCCGCAAGATCAACGCCCTGCTGCAGGCCATCAACCCCGCCGCCCACAGCCACATCGTGCCGCTGGGCAAGGTGGATTCGATGATGGTGGTGCACGAACTGCTGGAATCCGGCGCGGTGGTGGGCATTCTGGCCGACCGCTCACTGGGCAGCGACAGCACCCGCAGCCTGCCTTTTCTGGGTGCTCCGGCGGCACTGCCGGTGGGGCCGTTTCGCATGGCCGCCATCTTGCGCCGCCCGGTGCTGTTCATGGTGGGCCTGTACGGCGGCGGCAACCGCTACGACATCCACTTTGAAACCGTGGCCGACTTCTCGCAGATCCCCGCGGGTGGGCGCGAGGCCGCGGTGCAGGCCGCCATGGTGCGGTATGTGGAGCTGCTGGAAAAATACTGCCATGCGGCCCCGAACAACTGGTTTAATTTTTTCGACTTCTGGCAGCCGCCGACCACCCCCCACCTGAGCCCATGATGCAAACATTTTTTCGATCTGTGGCGGTATGGGCCTTGGGCTGCGCGGCCCTGACGGCACACGCGTGGGACCTGGAGCAACTCATGCAATCCCTGGCCCGCAACATCTCGGGGCGGGCCACCTTCACCGAGCAGAAGTTTATTGCCCTGCTGGACAAGCCTGTGCTGTCGTCCGGCGAGCTGCTCTACACCGCCCCGGATCGGCTGGAAAAGCGCACCCTGCTGCCCAAGCCCGAAACCCTGGTGCTGGACCACGACACCGTGACGGTAGAGCGCGGCAAGCGCCAGTACGTGCTGCGCGTCAAAGACTACCCCGAACTGGGCGTGTTTGTGGAGAGCATCCGCGGTACGCTGGCGGGCGACCGGGCCTCCCTGGAGCGCCTGTACCAGCTGAATCTGGATGGCAGCGAAGCCCGCTGGACCCTGGTGCTGCGCCCGCTGAACCCCAAGATGCTGGCCGTGGTGCAGCGCATCACCATGCAGGGTGAGCGGGCCGAGCTGCGTAGCATCGAGGTGGAGCAGGCCGACAAAGACCGCTCGGTGATGCGCATCGACACCGCCGCGCCGTGAAGCAAAGCATGGCGCAACGCCTATTCAGCCGCAGCTTCCTGCCGGTGTGGCTGGCCCTGGTGGCCCTGTTACTGGGCGGCGCAGTGGTGCACCAAACCCGGTTTACCTCCGACATGTCGGCCTTTTTGCCCCAGGCCCCCACGCCCGAGCAGCAGCTGCTGGTGGACCAGCTGCGCGACGGCCTGGTGTCGCGCCTGGTACTGGTGGGCGTGGAGGGCAGCGACGGTCCCACCCGCGCCGCCCTGTCCAAAGCCGTGGCCCAAAAGCTGCGCGGCGAGCCGCAATTCAGCAGCGTGAGCAACGGCGAATCGGTGTCCCTGGAGCGCGACCAGGCCTTTTTGATGGCCCACCGCTACCAGCTCAGCCCGGCCATGGTGCCCGCGCACTTCACGGTGGACGGTCTGCGCAGCGCCCTGGGCGACACGCTGGACCTGCTGGCCTCGCCCGCCGGGCTGCTGGTCAAGTCGCTGCTGCCCCGCGACCCCACCGGCGAACTGCCGCTGCTGCTCGACCAATTAGGCCGTGGCGGCACCGGCCCGCGCAACGCCGACGGTGTGTGGGCATCGCGCGACGGCACACGCGCCTTGCTGCTGCTGCAAACCCGCGCGGCGGGCTCGGACACCGACGGCCAGCAATTGGTCATGGACCGCATTCGCGCCGCCTTTGCCGAAGCCGTGGCAGCCCAAAAAGGCACTGCCGCCAGCGCCCGCCTGGTGCTCACCGGCCCGGGTGTGTTCGGCGTGAACGTGCGCAATACCATCGAGTCCGAGGTCACGCGCCTGTCCATCATCAGCATCGGCCTGATCGTGCTGTTGCTGTGGCTGATTTACCGCTCGGTGGTCACGCTGGCGCTGGGCCTGTTGCCGGTGCTGGCAGGGGCCGTGGCGGGCATCGCGGCGGTGAGCCTGGGCTTTGGTACAGTGCACGGCCTCACGCTGGGCTTTGGCACCACGCTGATCGGCGAGGCGGTGGACTATTCGATCTACCTGTTTGTGCAGTCGGAGCGCGCGGATGGAGATGGCAAGTGGGTCCAGCGCTTTTGGCCCACCATCCGGCTGGGGGTGATGACCTCCATCTGCGGCTTTGCGTCCCTGCTGCTGTCGGGATTTCCGGGCCTGGCGCAACTGGGCCTGTACTCGATGTCTGGTCTGGTGGCCGCTGCGCTGGTGACCCGGTTTGTGCTGCCGCAGTTGCTGCCCCGCAGCTTCAAGGTGCGCGATGTGTCGGCCTTGGGCGCGCGGCTGGCCGTCGTGGTGCGCCGGGCTGCAGCGCTACGCTGGGCCGTATTGGGCCTGTGCGTCGTGGCGGCGCTGGCGCTGGCCCTGCAGCGCAACCAGGTGTGGAACCAGGAACTGTCGGCGCTGAGCCCGGTTTCCGCATCCGACATGGCCCTGGATGCCGCACTGCGTGCCGATCTGGGTGCGCCCGATGTGCGCTACCTGGTGGTGGTGTCTGGCGGTAGCCAGGAAGAGGTTTTGCAGGGTGCTGAAAAAGTCGTTGCCCGCCTGCAGCCGCTGGTGGACGACCACAGCATCGCCGGGGTGGACAGCCCCACGACGCTGCTGCCCAGCCTGGCCACCCAGCAGGCCCGGCAGGCCAGCGTGCCCGCCAGCGCCGAGCTGCAGTCGCGGCTGACCGAGGCGCTGGCCGGCATGCCGCTGCGCGCCGAGCGATTGGTCCCGTTTGTGCAAGAGGTTGAGGCCGCGCGCGTGGCCCCGCCCTTGCAGCGGGCGGACTTGGCGGGCACCTCTTTGGCGCTGGCGGTGGACGGCATGCTGCTGCCGCAAAAATCTGCCGATGGCGCGCCGCGCTGGAGCGTGTTTTTGCCGCTGCACGCGGCCGCATCGGGCGATATCGCCCCGGACCGCATCCGCCCGCTGTTGGCCGGTACGGGGGCCTTGTTTGTGGACATGAAGGGCGAATCAGACCGCCTGTACCGCAGCTATTTGCACGAGGCGGTGCTGCTGTCGGGGGCCGGGCTGCTGGCCATTGTGCTGTTGCTGGCCGTGGCCCTGCGCTCGCCTGGTGCCGTGCTGCGGGTGTTGGCCCCCTTGGTGGGCGCGGTGCTGTGCGTGGCGGCGGCCCTGGTATCGGCAGGGCAGAGCCTGACGATTCTGCACCTGGTGGGGCTGCTGCTGATCGTGGCCGTGGGCTCCAACTACGCGCTGTTTTTCAGCTCTGGTAAAGGCGAAGTCACGCCGCGCACGCTGGCCTCTTTGCTGTTTGCCAACATGACCACGGTGGCGGGCTTCGGCATTTTGGGCTTCTCGCAGGTGCCGGTACTGCAAGCCATCGGGCTGACGGTGGGGCCGGGGGCGATTCTGGCCCTGGTCTTCGCGGCGGTGTGGGCCCACACACCCAGGGCCGCCTGATGCGGGTACGGCGTACGCCTCTGGTGTGGTTCACCCTGGTCTGGCACGTGGCCATGCTGGGGCTGTGGGTGTGGCAGCCCACGCAGTGGCGCTGGGCCTTAGCCGCATTGGTGCTGAACCATGCCATACTGACGTTGGCCGGTTTGTTGCCGCGCTGCAAGCTGCTGGGCTCCAACTGGACGCGATTGCCCGCCGCCGCAGCCGCCCGCGGCGAAGTGGCGTTGACAATAGACGACGGCCCCGACCCGCTGGTCACGCCGCTGGTGCTGGAGCTGCTGGACCAGCACGCCGCCCGGGCCACGTTTTTTTGCATCGGCGCACAGGCTGCCAAGCATCCCGACCTGTGCCGCGAGATCGTGCGCCGGGGCCATGCAATAGAAAACCACAGCCAGCTGCACCGGCACCATTTCTCCCTGCTCGGCACAGCCAAGCTGCAGCGGGAACTGCAGGCCGCGCAAGATACTTTGGGCCGCCTGAGCGGCACCCCGCCGCGTTTCTTTCGGGCACCCGCCGGGCTGCGCAACCCGTTTCTCGATCCGGTGTTGCAGCGCATGGGCCTGCAACTGGCGAGTTGGACCCGGCGCGGCTTTGACACCCGCAATGGCAATGCCGCTGCCGTGGCGCGCATCCTCACCCACGGTCTGCGTGCGGGCGATATCCTGCTGCTGCACGACCGCCACGCAGCCACCACCCCGCACGGTGTGCCGGTAATTCTGGAAGTGCTGCCCCTGTTGCTGGCGGCCATCCAGGCCGCGCATTTGAAACCCGTCACGCTCCGCTCGGCTTTGCTATGACGCTTTGCTGCGCCCATTGGCCCGCAGGCAGCGCGACTGGCACCTGGTCCTTAAAATCCGCTTAGCTTTTTTTCCTCTCGTCTGTGCAACCACTTCTTCTTTCCCATTTCACCGCCACCAGCGCCATCGGCCACGGGTTGGCACCCGCGCTGGACGCTTTGCGGGCGCAGCGCAGCGGTCTGACCCCCTGCGACTTCGGGTCTGCGGTGCTGGACACCTGGATAGGCCGTGTCAGCGGGGTGGACGATGAGGTGCTACCGGCTGATTTGCAGGCCTTTGACTGCCGCAATAACCGGCTGGCACAGCTCGCCCTGCGCCAGGATGGTTTTGGCGCCGCCGTGCAGGCTGTGGCAGCGCGCGTGGGGCCGCGGCGGGTGGGTGTGTTTCTGGGCACCAGCACCGCCGGTATTTTGCAGACCGAGCTGGCCTACCAGCACCGCGATGCCACTACAGGTGCCTTGCCCGCCGACTTTTGCTACCCGCAAACCCACAACCCGTATTCGGTGGCCGACTTTGTGCGCCGCAGTTGCGCGCTCACCGGCCCGGCCATGGCCGTGTCCACGGCCTGCTCGTCCAGCGCCAAGGTGTTTGCCTCGGCCCAGCGCATGCTGGCCGCGGGCCTGATCGACGCGGCCCTGGTGGGTGGTGTGGACACCCTGTGCCTGACCACGCTGTACGGCTTCAATTCGCTGGGCTTGCTGTCCGGCAGGCCCTGCCGCCCGTTCGATGCGGCGCGCAGCGGTATTTCGATTGGCGAGGGCGCGGCCTTTGTGCTGCTGGAGCGCGCACCCGAGGTGCTGCCCGCCCACGCGGTGCTGCTGCTGGGCCTGGGCGAGTCCAGCGACGCGCACCACATGTCGTCGCCACACCCCGAAGGGCTGGGCGCGCGCATGGCCATGCAGCAGGCGCTGCGCAGCGCCGGGCTGGAGCCGGGCGATATCGACTACATCAACCTGCACGGCACCGCCACCCCAAGCAACGATGCCGCCGAAGGCCTGGCGGTGCAGGCGGTGTTTGGTGCGCGCACCACGCCCTGCAGTTCCACCAAGGGCGCGACTGGTCACACCCTGGGCGCGGCGGGCGGGCTGGAAGCCGTGTTCTGCGCGCTGGCCCTGCAGCACGGCCTGCTGCCCGGCGGCGTGCACACCGAGGTACTGGATGCGCGCCTCGACGTGGACTACCTGCTGCAGACCCGCACCCAGCGGCTGCGCCGCGTGCTCAGCAATTCCTTTGGCTTTGGCGGCACCAACTGCAGCCTGGTGCTGGGGACCGCGCAATGACTGCACTCAGCGTATTTATCAACGGCGTGGGCCTGCTCGGCCCGGGCATCGCCGACTGGGCGCAGGGCCAGGAACAGTTGGCAGGCCGTGCGCCGGGCCAGTGGCTGAAAACCGTGCTGGCCGCGCCCGCGCATCTGCCGCCCGCCGAGCGCCGCCGCGCCGGGGCCGTCATCCGCGTTTCGCAAGCCGTGGGTTTTGAGGCGGTAGCCGCAGCGGGGATAGCCCCCCAGGGCTTGGTGTCGGTGTTCACCTCCTCCGGCGGCGACGGGGTCAATTGCCACGAGATCTGCAGCCAGCTGGCCTCCGACGACCGCCTGATCTCGCCCACCCGCTTCCACAACTCGGTGCACAACGCCGCCTCGGGCTACTGGGGCATTGCCACCGGGGCGATGGCCGCGTCCACTGCCCTGTGCGCGTTCGACGGCAGCTTTGCCGCCGGGCTGGTGGAGGCCATCACGCAAACAGTCACGCAGGCGGTGGTGCAGGCCGAGCCGGTGCTGCTGGTGGCCTTTGACACCGACTACCCCGAGCCCCTGCGTACCTGCCGCCCGGTGCCCGACACCTTTGGCCTGGCCCTGGTGCTGTCGCCGGTGCGCACGGCCCACAGCCTGGGCCAGATCACTTTGCACCCGGCCAGCTACCTCAGCCCCGGCCCGGCCGACGTACTGGTGGATGCTGTACTGGAAGCCCAGCGCCAGCGCATTCCCGCCGCGCGCGGCCTGCCACTGCTGGCGGCGCTGGTACGGCAGCAGGCAGGCATGGTGCGGCTGGACTACCTGGACGACGCCCGTCTGGAGCTGGAATTCACCCCGTGCTGAACGCCGCCGACATCGCCAGCCGCATCCCGCACCAAGGCGCGATGTGCCTGCTGGACAGGGTTACGCAGTGGGATGACACCACCATCGTTTGCACCGCCAGCAGCCACCGCGCGCTGGACAACCCGCTGCGGGCGAGTGGCCGGCTGGGCGCCGCCTGTGGCGTGGAATATGCCGCCCAGGCGATGGCCGTGCACGGCTCGCTGCTGGCGCAAACCATTGGCGCGCCCCGTGTGGGCTATCTGGCCAGCGTGCGCTCGGTAGCGCTGTGCGTGCCGCGCCTGGACGACGTGGCGGGCGACCTGACCATCACCGCCGAGCGCATCACCGGCGATGCCAACAACATCCTGTACCGGTTCACCGTGGCCGCCGACGGGCAGACCCTGCTGACGGGCCGGGCCGCCGTGGTGCTGGACGCCACGCTTCTTCGCATTTAAGGAATTCCCATGGCAAAAACAAAGCGCGCGCTGGTGACCGGCGGCAGCGGGGCGATTGGCGCGGCCATTTGCCGCCAACTGGCCCGTGACGGCCTGGCTGTGATCGTGCACGCCCACCGCGGCGTAGCGGCGGCGCAGGCGCTGGTGGATGAAATCGTTGTGGCCGGTGGTCAGGCCCAGGCCGTGGCCTTTGATATCACCGACCCCGTCGCCACTACGGCGGCGCTGGACCTGCTGCTGGCCGATGGCCCCATCCAGGTGCTGGTCAACAACGCGGGCATCCACGAGGACGTGGTGTTCCCGGGCATGCAGCTGGCGCAGTGGCAGCGGGTGCTGGATGTGTCGCTGAACGGCTTTTTCCATGTGACCCAGCCCTTGACGTTGCCCATGGCCCGTACCCGCTGGGGCCGCATCATCAGCATCACCTCGGTGGCGGCGCTGATGGGCAACCGGGGCCAAGTGAATTATTCGGCGGCCAAGGGGGCTTTGCATGCGGCCACCAAATCGCTGTCGTTGGAGCTGGCCAGCCGGGGCATCACGGTGAATGCGGTGGCCCCCGGCATCATCCAGAGCGCCATGAGCGAAGCCGCTTTTGATGCCACCCGCGTCAATCAGATGGTGCCCATGCAGCGCGTAGGCCAGCCCGAGGAGGTGGCCGACCTGGTCAGTTTTTTGGCATCCGATCGCGCCGCCTACATCAGCGGCCAGATTATTTCTATCAACGGCGGCATGGCATGAGCGCTGCGACCCACGCGGTCGCCGCCGCTGGTTCGGTGCACAAGGCCGAGCTGCTGCTGTTTTTTACCCTGTTGCAGCTCACATTGATCGTGCTGGCCGGGCGCGTCGGTGGGGCGCTGGCGGCGCGCTGGGGGCAGTCGGCGGCGGTGGGGGAGATCATTGTGGGCATTTTGCTGGGGCCGTCGCTGTTTGGGCTGCTGGCACCCGACACGTTTGCCCTGGTGTTCAAGTCGGCATCCGGTGAGCCGATGCAGATCCTGTCGCAGATCGGGCTGATTCTGTTGATGTTCCAGATCGGGCTGGAGTTTGACTTTGGCCACCTGACCGAGCGGCGCAACCGCCGCACCGTGCTGTGGGTCAGCACCGCCTGCATGGTGCTGCCGTTTGGGCTGGGTGTGGGCCTGGGCTGGGTGAGTGCGCCGATTTTGTCGCCGCAGGCCGATGCGCTGGTGTCATCGCTGTTCATCGGCACGGCCTTGTCCATCACCGCGCTGCCGATTCTGGGGCGCATCCTGATGGAGTTCCACATGACCCGCACCCCGCTGGGAGTGATCGCCATCAGCGCCGCCGCCATCAACGACGTGGTGGGCTGGCTGCTGCTGGC
Organism: Comamonadaceae bacterium OS-1; assembly: GCA_027923965.1. Lineage (NCBI taxonomy): Bacteria > Pseudomonadati > Pseudomonadota > Betaproteobacteria > Burkholderiales > Comamonadaceae > Comamonadaceae bacterium OS-1. Next base: position 3,930,134 of record AP026969.1, on the reverse strand, counting down.
CCTGGTGAGCACGCTGGCGGTGTCGCACTTTGATGCGCTGACTTTTGCCGTGAAGGTGGTGCTGGTGCTGGGCTTTTTGTTGCTGTGGCAGTGGGGCGTGCGGCCTGTGATGCAGCGGGTGATCCGCCACTTCGAGCGCGGCCAGGCGGCGGGTAGCGACGAGCTGCACCCCCACCTGCTGGGCATTGCGCTGGCGATGATTTTTATGTCGGGCATGGCGACTTACCAACTGGGTATTTTTGCGATTTTTGGCGGCTTCATGATGGGCGTGATCCTGCATGACGAGCACGCCTTTGTGCGGGCCTGGAAGGCGCGGGTCAGCCCGTTTGTGCTGGTGTTCTTCTTGCCCATCTTCTTTACCTACACCGGGCTGCGCACCAACATCGGCGGGCTGGACAGTCTGGCGCTGTGGGGCTGGTGCGCGCTGGTGTTTGGCCTGGCCACGCTGGGTAAGTTTGGTGGGGCCTACCTGGCGGCCCGGGCTACCGGCCTGAACCACCCCGAGGCCAGCATCCTGGGCATTCTGATGAACACCCGCGCGCTGATGGAGCTGATCATCATCAACGTGGGGTTTGATTTGGGCGTGATCTCGCAAAACATGTTCACCATGCTGGTGATCATGGCGATTGGCAGCACCGTCATCACCACGCCGCTGCTACGCCGCTGGCTGCCCCGGGTGGCACCGGCCCTGCCGCTGCCTGCCGGGGTGGTGGCATAAAAATCTGATTGCTACAATTTTAGTAGCTTGTCACGCTGATGGAATAAGCGCTAAGGGCCTAAAAGACCATTGATTTCAACCGCCGCACCAGCAGCAGCGGCAGGCGCAGCACAAAGCCCGCAAACAGGCGGCTGTGCATCCAGGTCAGCAGGCAGTTGTCGCGCAGGTAGTTGAAGTGCGACACGCCACCTTCGGCCACCGTGAAGTACTTCACCGTGGCGGGCAGGTTGATAGCGGGCACGCCGCGCCAGCTCATGCGCACGACGGCCTCGGGGTCGAAGTCGAAGCGCCGCATCCAGCGCTGGCCCTGCATCACCTGGCGCAGCGGCGCGATGGGGTAGACCCGAAAGCCAAACAGCGAGTCGCCAATGCCCGCCCACAGTGTCTCCAGATTGGCCCAGCCATTGGAGATTTTGCGGCCCTGCACCCGCAATTGGGGCGCATCGGCGGCAAACACCGGCACGCCCAGCACCATGGCGGCTGGCTGTTGCTGCGAGGTGGCCATGAAGTTGGGGATCAGCTCCGCCGGGTGCTGGCCGTCAGAGTCCATGGTCAGCACGTGGGTGAAGCCCTGCGCGGCGGCCCGGCCCAGGCCCTGCAGCACGGCAGCGCCCTTGCCCACGTTCTGTGGCAGCACCAGCACCTGCAGGCCGGGGTCGGCGGCGGCCATGGCCTGCAGCAGGGCGGCGCTGCCGTCGGTGCTGCCGTCCACCACCACCCACACGGGGTTCCATTGGGCACGGGCAGCGCGCACGGTCTCGGCCACCTTGTTGCCGGGGTTGTAGCTGGGGATCAGCACGAGATGGGTAGTGGAGGCGACTGTCATTAGCGGGAATGTTCGGTGACGGGCAGGTCGGGCAGCATGGCGCTGGCCAGCTCGGTGTGGAAATACTGCTCCAGCGTGCGGGCAAAGGCCTCCACATTGTCCGGCGGATCGAAGCGCTGGCCCAGCCGCACCCGGTAGACCATGGGCATGGCCGGGCGGCGCAGCAGCGGCCAGCCCTTGCCCATGAAGGGCGAGTTGGTCTCGATGAACACGGTTTGCACAGGCACCTGGGCCTGCTTGGCGATCAGCCCCACGGTGCCCTGCAGGCGGTTCACCGGGAGCTGGGTGGTGCGCGTGCCTTCGGGGAACAGCAGCAGGTGGTTGCCTTTGCGCACATCGGCCACGGCCAGTTGCACCATGGAGCGCAGCGAGTCGTTGCGGATGTAGCGTGCCAGCCGTGCCCCGGAGCCCAGCAGCAGGTTGTCCATCAGTTCCGCCTTCATCACGCAGGACACATGGGGCAGGCGAGAGATCACCAGCACCGCGTCCAGCAGTGAGGGGTGGTTGGGCGCAATCACCATGCCTGGCGCGTCCCGCAGGGTGTCCAGGGCCGACAGGTCGAACTGGCAGGCCCCCATCCATTTCAGCCCCCGCAAATACTCGCGGAACACCAGGGTAATGCCCCAGCGCCCCACCCAGGTGCCTGTCGCGCGCGGCAGCAGCCAGTACAGGGGCAGGGCCAGCACGGTCCAGTCCATGCAGATGACCGCAAACAGCACCAGGCCCAGGCGCAGGCGCAGTGCGTCCAGGCTCTGGCGTATGCCGCGAAAAAACCGATGGGTTGGCAAAGGCTACGGGCTCCCGGTATCGAGTACCTGGATGTTGCTCTTGCGGCGGCGCATGGCCTGCCAGGTACGCTGAAAGTTGAACAGGCAGACGGTGTAGTAAATGCCCTTCAGGATGCGCAGCGAGTTCCAGATGGGAGTTTTGCCGAAAATGTCGCCCGCCAGCATGGACAGCAGGGCTTCTTTGACGCGGAAATCGTTGCGTGGTCCCATGAACAGGTCGCGCATGGTGGGGTTGGTAACGCGGTAGATGAACCACGAGAACTCTTTCGGCCCGAGCCGGGTTTGCTGGTCGAACCGGCGCAGCGCCTGGGCCGCGCGGGCAGGCTCGCGCAGGCAGGTGTCCACCGTTTCGGCACCTACAAAGCCGCCGTTCATGGCCAGCATCACGCCCGAGGAGAACACCGGGTCGATGAAGGTGAATGCGTCGCCCAGCAGCAGGTAGTTGGGGCCGTGGGTCTGGTCGCAGCTGTACGAGAAGTTGCCGGTCACCTCCACATCCGATACCAGCGTGGCCCCGGCCAGCCGCTCGGACAGGGCCGGACTCATGGCCACGGTGGCCAGAAAAAATTCTTTCACCGGCTGGTTGCGGGTCTTCAGGTAGTACGACCAGACCACCGCACCCACGCTGGTGGTGCCGTCGGCCAGCGGAATGAACCAGATCCAGCCGTGGTCGAACCAGAAGATGGTGATGTTGCCCGCGTCCTGCCCGTCGTGGCGCTGGGCTCCGGTGAAGTGGCCGTAAATCGCCGAGCTGTTGTGCTTGGGGTTGCGCTTCTTGGAGGCGAATTTTTTACCCAAAAAAGTGTCGCGCCCGGATGCGTCGATCACATACCGCGCCTGCCACGCGCCCTGGCGGCCATCGTCGTGCTCGGCGTGGATGGTGGCGCCGCTTTGGTCGGAGGCAAAGTCCACACCGCGCACGCGGCAGCCTTCGATGACCTCGGCACCCTTGGTGGCGGCGTTGCGGATCAGTATCTCGTCAAACACCGAGCGCCGCACCTGGTAGGAGAACGGCATGGATTTGTCCCACGCGTCGGCAAAGTGGAAGGTGGCGCTCTTTTGTGCGTGCCAGGGCGAGACAAATTCTGCGCCCCATTTTTCCATCGACACAGCCTTCACCTGCTCCAGCACGCCCAGCTTGTCCAGCAGGGGCAGGTTGGCGGGCAACAGCGACTCGCCGATGTGAAAACGCGGGTGGTGGGCTTTTTCCAGCAGCACCACAGAGTAGCCTTGTTCGGCCAGCAAGGCGGCCGCCGTGGAGCCTGCCGGACCGCCGCCAATCACCAGTACGTCGCAAGCGGTGGGTGGGGAGGGCGCAGGTTTCAAGTCGGTCATGGTCGGCCTTCACTTTGCAGGGATCACAGGGGGCCCGGACGGGTATCGACCGAATCAGGAAGATGCAGATTTTACTTGGCACCCTAGCTGCCGCGCCCAGGTGGCTGGCGCGGCTTGCACCCCCAAATGGGGGCCAGGAATGGGTTTATTATGGGCACGCGGCACCACCCGTGCCCCACCTGTGCCCCTTGCCCCCCGACCGAAAACGCTTTGTCCCCTATGCCCTTGAGTCCGGCACCCATTCCCCCTTTGCTGTCTTTGCACTACCTGTCCCGCGATACCGGGACCCCCCTGTCGGCCCCGGCGGCCCTGGGTGCCGTGCGGTTCAGCCACGCCGCTTCGCCGACCTGTGCGCTCGATATTGCCACCCCGGTACTCGGCCCGCCTGGGGATGTGCTGGAGCTGTGGCACACCGGCCAGCCGGTGCGTACCGGTACGCAGGGCCTGCTGCAGTACGCCATGACCGACGACGTGCTGTTCGGCGCGATCTGCATCCCGGACACCCACAGCGATGTGGTCCGGTACGCCGGCGGTGGCTATGACCCTTTGCGCCCGTCGCTGCTGCAACAGGCCTCCGAGCAGGTGTATCTGGCCGTGTTCGCCGCGCTGGAGTCGCTGGGCTACCCGCACCTGCTGCGGGTGTGGAACTACTTTTCGGCCATCAACACCGACACCTGGGGCATGGAGCGCTACCTGCAGTTCAACATCGGGCGGCAGGATGCGTTTCGCAAGATGGCCCGGCCATTCCTGGCCGACGCACCCGCCGCCTGCGCCCTGGGCACCCACGGCGGTGGCCTGCACGTGTACTTTCTGGCCGCCAAGGTGCCGCCGCTGGCGATAGAAAACCCGCGCCAAGTCAGTGCCTACTTCTACCCCGACCAATACGGGCCGCGCACGCCGTCTTTTTCGCGCGCGGCGCTGGCCACCTTGCCAGGCCAACGCTGGCTGTTCATCAGTGGCACCGCCAGCATCGTTGGCCACCAGACCGTGCACGCCGGGGATGTGCGCGCGCAAACCGAAGAAACCCTGCGCAACATCGCCGTGCTGCTGGCCCAGGCCAACCGTGCGGAAGACACCCGGGACTGGACCCTGGCGGCGGTGCAGTACAAGGTGTACGTGCGCCACGCCGCAGATTTCGAGGCCGTGCGGGGCGTGCTGGACGCGCAGCTACCGCCTGCGGCTGTGCGCTTCTACGTGCAGGCCGACGTGTGCCGCGCCGATCTGCTGATGGAAATCGAGGCCACGGGCTGCCTGCCCGTGCCAATTGCCAGGGTTTAGACGGGCAAGAACCCGTCCACCGACAGGTAACGCTCACCGGTGTCGTAGTTGAAGCCCAGCACCCGTGCACCGGCGGGCAGCTCGGGCAGCTTTTGCGCAATCGCCGCCAGCGTGGCACCGCTGGAGATGCCCACCAGCATGCCTTCTTCGCGGGCGCTGCGGCGGGCCCATTCGCGGGCCGGTTCGGCATCCACCTGGATCACGCCGTCCAACAGCGATACGTCCAGGTTCTTGGGGATGAAGCCCGCGCCGATACCCTGGATCGGGTGCGGGGCCGGTGCGCCGCCCGAGATGACCGGCGAGGCCGATGGCTCCACCGCAAACACCTTCAAGTTCGGCCAGGCCGCCTTCAGCACCTGGGCGCAGCCGGTGATGTGGCCGCCGGTGCCCACGCCGGTGATCAGCGCGTCCAGCCCATCGGGGAAGTCGGCCAGAATTTCCTGCGCCGTGGTGCGCACGTGCACCGCGATGTTGGCCGGATTCTCGAACTGCTGCGGCATCCAGCTGCCCGGCGTGGCCGCCACCAGCTCCTGGGCGCGGGCGATGGCCCCCTTCATGCCTTTTTCGCGCGGGGTCAGGTCGAAGGTGGCGCCGTAGGCCAGCATCAGGCGGCGGCGCTCGATGGACATGCTGTCGGGCATCACCAGCACCAGCTTGTAGCCCTTGACCGCCGCCACCACCGCCAGGCCCACGCCGGTATTGCCCGAGGTGGGCTCGATGATGGTGCCGCCGGGCTGCAGCACGCCGGACTTCTCGGCATCCTCGATCATGGCCAACGCAATCCGGTCCTTGATGGAGCCGCCCGGGTTGCTGCGCTCGGACTTGATCCACACATTGGCCCCCGGCCCAAACAGCCGGTTGATGCGCACGTGCGGGGTGTTGCCGATGGTTTGCAGGATGTTTTCGGTTTTCATGGGTCTCCTCGGGGGTGGTGGACGAAATTTGCCATTGTGGCGCACTGCATAATCAGGGGGTGAAGCCCGCCAGACCGCCGCTGGTGCAATCTGGGAAACCAGGCACTGGAGGAACGTCCGGACTGCATAGGGCAGCGTAGCAGCTAATGGCTGTCCACCGTGAGGTGAGGATTAGAGCAACAGAGACGAGTTCGGTCAGGTCAGCCCGGTTGGGTGGTCTGTGCGGTAGCCGCGCAAGCGGCTAGGTGGATGGCGCAAGCCAGACACTTCCGGCGTAAGCCGGAAATAGCACAGCACCCCGGTCGGGCAAAGCCCGACCGGGGTGAAACGGGCAATCTCTACGCGCAGCAATACCAAATAGGCCAACGTTGACGGGGCCCCCTGAGTTGGCGGGTAGGTAGCACCGAGCCGGGTGAGCGATCCCCGGCCCAGATTAATGGCGGTCACACGAAGGGCAACCTTCGCGCACAGAATCCGGCTTATCGGCGGGCTTCACACTTTTATAGAAGGAATAGGCTTTTTGCGCTTATTCCATATGCATGGGCAGCTATTTATTCAATAGCGTCCATGCCGCCATACCCCGCAACCACCGCGGGCTATCGGAGCCACAGATAATTTCCAGCTCTTTCAACCAAGGATGCAGCATGAAGTTAATGGATTACGGCTTGAAGCCCATCGATTTTCAAAACCCCACCGTGCAAGCGCCGTCCGACGGCCTGTCGCGCCGCGGCTTTGCCGTGACTGCGCTGGCCACCGGCTTTGCGGTCGCGTCCAACCCGGTGCTGGCCCAGGCCATCGTCACCGACTCCGTCGGCCTGGTGGCGGGCGAGGTCAGCATCCCCGTAGCCGACGGCAAAATCCCCGGCTACCGCGCCATGCCTGCCAAGCCCGGCAAACACCCGGTGCTGCTGGTGGTGCAGGAAATCTTCGGCGTGCACGAGCACATCAAAGACATGTGCCGCCGCTTTGCCAAGCTGGGCTATTACGCCATCGCGCCCGAGATGTACGCGCGCCAGGGCGATGTGTCCAAGCTCACCGATATCGGCGAAATCTTGTCCAAGGTGGTCTCCAAGGTGCCGGATGCCCAGGTGGTGTCCGACCTGGACGCGGCGGTGGCATTTGCCGCCGCCAGCGGCCACGCCAATGTCAGCCGTGTGGGCCTGGTGGGTTACTGCTGGGGTGGTCGCGTTGCCTGGGTGTACGCCCGCCACAACCCCAAGCTGAAGGCCGCCGTGTCGTACTACGGCCTGCTGGACGGCATGCAGGCCGATATCCGCCCGCAAGATCCGGTGGACTTCGCCAGCGACCTGAAAGTGCCGGTTCTGGGCATGTACGCCGGGCTGGACGATTTCATCAAGCCTGCCGCCATCGACCGCATGACGGCAGGCCTGCGGACCTCCGGCAGCGGCTCGGAGATTGTGGTGTTTCCCAACGTGAACCATGGCTTCAACGCCGACTACCGTCCCACCTACGACAAAACCGCCGCCACCTACGCCACTAAATTGGCGCTGGACTGGCTGAAAGAGCACGGCGCGTAAGCTCCTGCTGGTACTGCCTGTACAGGCTCCACGGCCCGCCGCATGCTGCGACGGGCCGTTTGTGTTCCAGGGGGCTCCCTCTTGCGCGGATAATTCCCCCATGCACATTCCATTCACCAAAATGCAGGGCGCGGGCAACGACTTTGTGGTGCTCGACGAGACCCGGGGCCGCCTGGGCCTGAGCCGGGAGCAGTACCGCTTTCTGGCCGACCGCCACTTCGGCGTAGGCGCGGACCAGATCTTGTCGGTGCGGGCCGCCAGCGCCCCCGGTATCGACTTCGAATACGCCATCCACAACGCCGACGGCGGCGAGGTGGAGCACTGCGGCAACGGCGCGCGCTGCTTCATGCGCTTCGTCCACAGCCGGGGGCTGACCACCGAGCGCAGCGTGCGGGTGCAAACCATGGAACGGGTGCTGCAACTGAACATGCAGGCGGATGGCCGCGTGACGGTGGACATGGGCTTGCCGGTGTTTGACCTGGCGCAGATTCCGTTCGATCCGCAGGGCCTGCAGCCCGTGGCTGTAAATACATGGCAAAAATGGCCTCTAGCGCTTACCCTATCAGCACAAGCAGCTATTTTTAATGTAGCGGTCGTGTCCATGGGCAACCCGCATGCCGTGCATGTGGTGGACGACGTGGACGCGGCCCCGGTGCTGACCACCGGCCCGCTGGTGCAGGCCCAGCCCTGCTTCCCCAACGGGGTCAATGTGGGCTACCTGCAGGTGGTAGACCGCGGCCACATCCGCCTGCGGGTGTTTGAACGCGGCGCGGGCGAGACCCTGGCCTGCGGCACCGGCGCGTGCGCGGCGGTGGTGGCGGGCATCCGCCTGGGCCTGCTGGACGCGCGGGTCGATGTGGACACCCGTGGCGGCCCCCTGACCATCGAATGGGCGGGCCTGGGCCAGCCCGTGTGGATGACCGGCCCGGCCACCACCGTGTTCGACGGCAGCATCACCATTCCGGATTAAACCTTTATGAACATGAACACCCAAAACCCCATCACCGAAGACGATATCGCCAACTTCCTGAGCAATACGCCCGAGTTCTTCGAGCGCCATTCGCAGGTGCTGGCCTCGGTGCAGCTCACCAGCCCGCACGGCAACCGGGCGGTCAGCCTGCAGGAGCGCCAGGCCGAGATGCTGCGCGAGAAGATCAAGGGCCTGGAGCACCGCATCATGGACATGGTGCGCAACGGCAACGAGAACGTGATCATTGCCGACAAGCTGCAGCGCTGGGCCCGCAGCCTGCTGCTGACCCGCGCGCCCGGCGACCTGCCCGAGCGCATCGCCCACGAGATCGAGGTGCAGTTCTCGGTGCCGCAGGTGGCCATCAAGGTCTGGGGCGTGGCCGACGAATACGCCCAGGCACCCTGGGCCCAGGGCGTGAGCGAAGACGCGAAGATCTTCGCCTCGTCGCTCACCGCGCCGTTTTGCGGCGTGAATTCGGGCTTTGAGGCGGTCAGCTGGCTGGCCAACCCGGCCGCCGCTATGTCGATCGCCCTGATGCCGCTGCGCACCGGCGTGCTCAACAGCCCCAGCCCGGCCTTTGGCATGCTGGTACTGGCCTCGCCCGACGGCCAGCGCTTTGAGTCGGCTATGGGCACGGACTTTCTGGAGCGCATTGCCGAACTGGCCGGGGCGGCACTGTCGCGTCTGCGGGTGTAAATGGTCCCTCCCGCGCTGGTCGCCCAGTACCTCGACTACGTGCGCTTTGAAAAGCGCCTGGCCGAGCGCACGCTGGCGCTGTACGCGCTGGATTTGGCCAAACTGAGCGGTCTGGCCGAGACGGCAGGGGTGGCGCTGACCGACGTGGCCCAGCACCACATCCGCCGCTGGGTGGTGCAAATGCACAGCCAGGGGCGTAGCGGGCGCGGCATTGCGCTGATCTTGTCGGGCTGGCGTGGGTTTTACGTCTGGCTGGGCCGCCAGGGCCTGGTGGCCAGCAACCCGGTGCAGGACGTGCGCGCGCCCAAGGCCGCCAAACCCCTGCCCAAGGCCCTGGGGCTGGACGAAGCCGTGGCTTTCGCCGATTTTGAAAACGAACAAGACGACCCGTGGCTGGAAGCCCGCGACGCGGCCATGGTCGAGCTGCTGTACGGCGGCGGCCTGCGGGTGGGCGAGCTGACCGGGCTGGACGCGGCACCCGGCCCGTTCGCCAAGGGCTGGGTCGATCTGGCCGCAGGCGAGGCCCATGTGCTGGGCAAGGGCCGCAAGCAGCGCATCGTGCCGATCGGCAAAACCGCTGTGGCTGCGCTGGAGAAATGGCTGGCCATGCGCGCCGAAGGGCAGGGCGCCGACATGTCGGCGGCTCTGTTTTTGGGCCGCTACGGCACCCGCCTGACCGCCGCCTCGGTGTGGCAGCGCCTGCGCCGCCGCAGCCGCCTGGCAGGCACCGCCACCCCGGTGCACCCGCACATGCTGCGCCACTCGTTTGCCAGCCATGTGCTGCAAAGCAGTGGCGACCTGCGGGCCGTGCAGGAACTGCTGGGCCACGCCAATATCACTACCACCCAGGTCTACACCCGGCTGGACTTCCAGCACCTGGCCAAGGTGTACGACGCGGCCCATCCCCGGGCCAAGCGCAGCGCAGACTAATCTAGCGTCTGCCGGTAGCGCAGCAGAGCCACGGTGCCCGCCACTGCCAGAAAGGCCAGCATGGGCCACAGCTCGGGCCACAACTGCGCCAGGCCGTTGCCTTTGAGCAGGATGCCGCGCACGATGCGCAGAAAGTGCGTCAATGGCAGCACCTCGCCCACCCATTGCGCCCACGGTGGCATGCCCCGAAACGGGAACATGAAGCCCGACAGCAGCATCGACGGCAAAAAGAAAAAGAAGGTGGCCTGCATGGCCTGCAACTGGTTGCGCGCCAGCGTGGAGAAGGTAAAGCCCACCGCCAGGTTGGCCAGCATGAACACGCCAATCATCGCCATCAGCAGGCTGAAGCTGCCCACCATGGGAATCTCGAACAAGGCCCAGGCCGCCACCAGAATCACCCCCAGCTGCAGGTAACCCAGCAGCACGTAGGGCAGGATCTTGCCCAGCATCACCTCCACCGGCCGCACCGGCGTGGCCAACAGGTTTTCCATGGTGCCGCGCTCGCGTTCGCGGGTCATGGCCAGGCCGGTCAGCATCACCATGGTCATGGTCAGGATGGTGCCGATCAGGCCTGGCACGATGTTGTAGCGCGACAGCCCCTCGGGGTTGTAGCGGCGGTGGATGCGCAGATCGAACGCCGGGGCACCGGGTTGGCGTGCCCGCAATGGTCCCTGCAGCTCGTGGCGCAGCGCTAGAGGCACCAGCTGGCCAAGGGCGGCAATCGCATTGCCCGAGGCCGCCGGGTCGGTGGCATCGATGCTGACCAACACCGTGGGCTGCTCGCCCCGGACCACGCGCTGCGAGAAGTCGGGCGGCACCACCACCAGAAACTGCACCGTGCCCGCCTCCACCAACGCGTCGCCCTCGGCCTCGCTGGTGGGGGTGTGGGTGATGTGGAAGTAGCCGGTGTTTTGCAGCGCCGCCACCAGGCTGCGCGCCATCGGCCCGGTGTCGCTGCTGACCAGCGCGGTGGGCAAACCCTTGGGGTCGGTGTTGATGGCGTAGCCAAACAGCACCAGCTGCAGAATGGGCACCCCCACCGCCATGGCGAACGTGGGCCGGTCGCGCAGTATTTGCTGGCATTCCTTGATGAAGATGGCCAGCAGCCGCATCCAGCTCAAACCCGGCTTCATGGCGTGGTGGCCGCGGGCGGCGCGGCAAAGTTGTCGCCGGTGCGGGCGATCAGGCTGATGAACACATCTTCCAGGTTGGGCGCGCTGCGTTCCCAGCGCAGCGCCGCGTGGCTGCGCCAGGGGGCGATGGCGGCCTCTACCGCGGCCTCGGTTTGCCCCGCCACGTGCACCGCCGTACCGAAAGCGGCCACGCTGAGGATGCCGGGTGCGGTTTTGACCTGCGCTGCCATGGCCGCCAGGGTGGTGCCGTCGGGGCTTTCGGGTTCGCTGGCCGACCACACGCTGAGCTGGGCCTGGGCGATGATCTGGGCGGCCGTGCCCCGGGCCAGCAACTGGCCGTAGGCGATGTAGGCCAGCTCGTGGCAGCGTTCGGCCTCGTCCATGTAGTGGGTGGACACCAGCACGGTGATGCCTTCGGCGGCCAGGCGGTGGATTTCGTCCCAGAATTCGCGCCGCGCCTTCGGGTCTACACCCGCGGTAGGCTCGTCCAGCAGCAACAGCCGGGGCGTGTGCAGCAGGCAAGCGGCCAGGGCCAGGCGCTGCTTCCAGCCGCCGGACAGGGCACCTGCCAGCTGGTGCTGTCGGCTGCCCAGGCCCAGGTGCTCCAGCGCGTCGTCCACGCACTGCTTGCGTGCCGGGAGCTCGAACAGGCGGGCGATGAAATCCAGGTTTTGGCGGATCGTCAGGTCTTCGTACAGGCCAAATTTTTGGGTCATGTAGCCCACCTGGTGCTTGATGGCCCGCGCTTCGCGACGGATGTCCAGCCCCAGGCAGGTGCCTTCCCCGGCATCGGGGGTCAGCAGGCCGCACAGCATGCGGATGGTGGTGGTTTTGCCGCTGCCGTTGGGGCCCAGAAAGCCGCAGATCCGGCCCGGGCGGATTTGCAGCGCGATGCCGTCCACTACGGCCCGGCCGCCGTAGCGCTTGGTCAGGCCTTGTACGTCAATGGCCCATGGAGGAGTGTTCATGTGCCAGGCGTGGCCGCGGGAAATACGTCGAGCGGCTGGCCAGGGTGGAGCCGTGCGGCATCGGCCAATGCGGGCCGGGCCTCGACCATGAACACCAGCCGGGTCCGCTGGGCGTTGGAATAGATGACCGGTGGCGTGTACTCCGCCTGCGGGGCGATATAGCTGATGCGGGCCGCGATGGGGGTGCCACAGCCGTCGCACTGGATACGCACGGCCTGGCCGATCGCCAAGGCCCCCAAAACCGATTCGGCGACGAAGAAACGTGCCTTGCGCCCTTGCGGCGGCAGCAGGGCCAGCACGGGCTGCCCGGCGGGTACATATTCCCCGACGCGGAAATAGGTGTCGGCCACCAGCGCGGCGGCCGGGGCCTTTTGTTGCGCTTGCTGGGTGTGCCACTGCTGTTGTGCCAGCGCCTGCTGGGCGGCATCGGTATGGGCCCGGGCTGCGGCTTGCTCGTCCTGGCGGGCGGGTAGCTGGGCGACGCGCAGCGCGGCGGCCAGTTCGGCCACCCGGTCGCGGGCCTGGGCGGCGGCAGTGAGGGCATCGTCCAGATGCGCGCGGGAGATGAAGTTCTGGTTGACCAGTTGCTGCTGGCGCTCAAGCTCGGTGCGCGTGCGCTGCTCCAGGGCCCGCGCCTGGGCCAGTTGGGCCTGGATGACGGCGATCTCGTCGGTGCGGCGGCCCTGGGTGCCGTTGCGCCATTGGGCCTGGGCGACCTCTACGGCGGCCTCGGCCTCGGCCCGTGCGGCCTGGGCCAGTTGGTCGTCCAACGCAAACAGCGGGGCGTTTTGGTCCACCGACTGGCCGCGCTGTACGGACAGCGTCGTGAGCGTGCCCGCCACCGGCGCGGCTACATACACATAGTCGCCCTCGGCGTAGCCCGACCAGCCGGGCGTGGGCGGTGGGGTGCAGCCTGGCAGCACCGCCACCAGGCCTGCGGCCAGGCCCCAGGCGCGGAATGGGGTGGGTGGTGGTGCCATAGAGCGTCGTTCCTTGTGGGTTTGCGCCATTATTGGTGGGGTGGCGGGTGAAAACACGGAATCCGCCAAAACATTGACGTACCGCAATGGCCCCGTTGCAGGGCTCTTGTGTGAAGGACGGGCCTTCGCCGGTATTGCGGTCACAATCCGCCCCATGAAAACCATCCGTCTCCGTGAAGGTAAAGAGCGCTCCCTGCAGCGCCGCCACCCCTGGATTTTTGAATCTGCCATCGCCCGGGGCGGTGCCGATGCGGGCGAAACCGTGCGCGTCGAGTCCAGCGAAGGCAAGTTCCTGGCCTGGGCGGCGTTCAGCCCCAGCTCCAAGATACGGGCACGCGCCTGGAGCTTCGACGAGGCCCAGCGCATCGATGCTGCGTTTTTTATAGCTGCTGTCGCTCATGCCATAAGCGCTAGAGCCCGATTTGATATAAATAGCGACGGCATGCGCCTGGTCCACGGCGAATCCGACGGCCTGCCAGGCCTGATCGTGGACCGCTACGGCGACACCCTGGTGGCGCAGTTTCTGTTTGCCGGGGTGGAGCGCTGGAAAGAGGTGCTCATCGAGGCCATCCTGGCCGCCACCGGCCTGAGCAAGCTGTATGAGCGTTCGGATGCCAGCAGCCGCGCCCTCGAAGCCCTGGAGCCCGCCACCGGCTGGCTGCGGGGCCAGCCACCGAAGGGCTCGCCAGTCCTCCCGACGGAATTGACCATCCAGGAGCACGACTGGCGCCTCACGCTGGACATTGCCGAAGGCCACAAAACCGGCTTTTACCTGGACCAGCGCGACAGCCGCCAGAAAATGGCCCGCTACGCCCAGCGCCTGCAGTTCCAGCGGGTGCTGAACTGCTTTAGCTACACCGGTGGATTCACTGTGGCGGCTTTGGCGGGCATGCGTGCCGGGGGCTCCATGGGCCACGTCACCTCCATCGACTCGTCCGGCCCGGCATTGGAGCGCGCGGCGGCGAATGTGGCGCTGAACGGCTTTGCCCCTGAGTGCGTGACCTTCATGGATGCCGACGTGAACGCCTCGCTGCGCCAGTTTGCCGCGCAGGGCCAGACCTTTGACTGCATCGTGCTGGACCCGCCCAAGTTCGCCCCCACGGCGGCCCACGCCGACCGTGCAGCCCGGGCCTATAAAGACATCAACCGCCTGGCCTTCAAGATCCTGGAGCCGGGTGGCGTGCTGTTGACCTACTCGTGCTCGGGCGGCATCAACGCCGACCTGTTCCACAAGATTGTGGCTTCGGCCGGTATCGACGCGGGGGTGGACGGCTATATCAGCGAGCGCCTGGGCGGCGCGCCCGACCACCCGATGACGGTCAATTTCCCTGAGGGCGAATACCTCAAAGGCCTGGTGATTTTGCGTAAATGAGCCCGTGCAGATGCCGATTGAATTGGCCGCTACACTCCCCACCTGTTAATTTCCACGAAATCGGGCGGGCCGCACGGCTCCCGGTGAAAAGTTAGCAATGAAAGAACCTATGGCACTCATCCCCGCCACCATCCTGACCGGCTTTCTGGGCTCCGGCAAAACCACGCTGCTCAAGCGCGTGCTGACGGAGGCCCACGGCCAGAAAATCGCCGTCATCGAGAATGAGTTTGGCGAAGAAAACATCGACAACGAGATTCTGGTGTCCGAGCCGGGCGAGCAAATCATCCAGCTCAACAACGGCTGCATCTGCTGCTCCATCCGCGAAGACCTGCGCGCTACCCTGAGCCTGCTGGCCGCCAAGAAGCGCAAGGGCCTGCTGGACTTTGACCGCGTGGTCATCGAAACCACCGGCTTGGCCGACCCCGGCCCGGTGGCGCAGACCTTCTTCATGGACGACGAGATCGCCGAAAGCTATCTGCTGGACTCGATCCTGACCCTGGTGGATGCCAAGCACGCCGCCACCCAGCTCAACGAGCGCCAGGAAGCCCGCCGTCAGGTGGGGTTTGCCGACCAGATCTTCATCAGCAAGACCGACCTGGTCGAGCCTGCCGAAGTCGATGCGCTGATCCACCGCTTGAAGCACATGAACCCGCGTGCACCGCAAAAAGCCGTGCATTTCGGCGAAGTGGCCCTGAGCGAAGTGTTCGATCTGCGCGGCTTCAACCTGAATGCCAAGCTGGACATCGACCCCGACTTCCTCAAGGAAGACGACCACGATCACCATGACCACGCCGAGGGCGAGCATTGCGACCATCCCTCGCACCAGCATGACCACGACCATGAAGGCGGGCACCATCACCACCATGACGACGATGTGAAGAGCTTTGTCTTCAAGTCCGACCGGCCTTTTGACCCGGCCAAGCTGGAAGACTTCCTGAGCGCCATCGTCAATATTTACGGCCCGCGCATGTTGCGCTACAAAGGTGTCTTGAATATGCAGGGCACCGAGCGTAAAGTCATTTTCCAGGGCGTGCACCAGTTGATGGGCAGCGACCTGGGCCCGGAATGGGCTGCAGGCGAGCAGCGCGGCAGCAAAATGGTGTTTATCGGTATCGACTTGCCCAAGGACATCTTTTTGCAAGGCATGGAACAGTGTTTGGTGTGATGCCCAGAACAGAAATAGTGATGATTGCGGGACGCTAAAGCCCCGCGCCAACCATGAGTACTACCAAAGTGACCACAGCGCCCAAGCCCACCCCCGCCCCCGTGGCGGCTGCCACCGAAGCCCCCGCGGCGGTGCAGACCAGCCCCCGCTACACGTCGATTCCGGCCAAGAGCGTGCGTCCTTCGTCGCGTCTGGCGCAGCTCACCGTGCCGTCCATGGCACCGGCTATCGCGTCTACCGCGGCCAAGTCCAGCTACATGCAAAACGCGCCCGAACCGATGATCGCGCCGCCGCCCCATGTGGCCGCCAAAAAAGACCCCAAGTTGGCCAACAACTGGAAGACCACCCCGGCCGACCAGTTGACCGATGCCGAAGTCCTGGCCATGCCCGACTCTGAGTACATGAACGAAAAGCAGACGGCTTTCTTCCGCCTCAAGCTCACGGTGCTCAAGCAGGACATGCTGAACAACGCCGGTGAAACCACCGAGCATCTGCGCGAAGACACGGTGGTCGTACCCGACCCGGCCGACCGCGCCACCATCGAAGAAGAGCATGCCCTGGAACTGCGTACCCGCGACCGCGAACGCAAGTTGCTCAAGAAGATTGAGCAGTCCATCAACCGCATTGACGCGGGCGACTACGGCTACTGCGACGAAACCGGCGAACCCATTGGCGTAGGCCGCCTGTTGGCCCGCCCCACGGCCACGCTGTCTCTGGAGGCCCAGCAGCGGCGCGAGCTGAAGCAAAAAATGTTCGGCGATTGAGCGGTAGCTTGTAGACAACGCCATGCCACCTAACGAACCCTCGGGTCTGCTGTCCAAGGTCGTCAAGTTCGTTCGCAATCCGACGACGAACTGGTCCGACCTGGACCAGCCTGAGCTCGACAAGGAGAGCCAGTACAGCAAGCAGATGCTCAAGGAGATGATTGAGCGTAAGAAGCGCAACGATTTTGTGCGCCGTCGCGAGTTTGACCAGTTGCGCAAGCTGCGCCAGCGCGAGTCTCAACCCTCTTCCGACGCGGTAGAGCGGCCGTCCTTCTTCCAGAGCAGCATGCAGTCCAAGCTGGACGACCGTGCCGTCACAATCAAAAAGATCGACGACATAGAAGCGCAGATGTCCCGCCAGTGGTGGAAAGCCAAAGACACCGGTGCCAGCCAGCCGGTGCGGCTGTCGGGCCATGCCGGTCTACAGCCTGCCGAGCCTCCCCATCCAGCGGGCCAATCCCGCGCCTACGCCACCACTGAACCGGCACCGCTGCCGACCCAGGCGGCGGAGCACCTCTCCAACGCCTACGCCCCCACCGATATATCGCCGCTGCGCGATGAACGGTCTTGGAGCCGATCGGAGCCGAGCGACGAACCGATGGTGGACATGCTGGCCGCGCTGGACCACAACCTGAACCTGGATTTTGACTTCGGGGTGGCGGAGTCGGCCCCTCCAGCGGCAGGGGCCGCGCCCGTGGACCTGGATTTGCCCGAACTGGATACCGGTGTCTACGAGCACAACCCCGAGCTTGAAGAGGCCGCCATCCGTTTTGCCAATGGCGACATGGCGGGGGCCGAGGAGGCCCTGCTGGCGCTGCTCCGGCAGAACCCCGTGCCACCGGCCCGTAGCGAGGTCTGGGCTGCGGTATTTGACCTCTACCGTGCAACCAACCAGCAAGACCGTTTTGACACCGAGGCCATCGATTTTGCAGGCCGCTTTGGGCGTACTGCACCCGCGTGGTTCTCGATTCCCGACCAGGCCGGGTTGCCGTTGGACAGCGCTGCGCTATCGGACGCGGCGACGGGGCAGGGCGGCAGCTTTACCTGGGCCTGCCCGTCCGTGCTGAGCGCGGCATCCGTTGCCAGCCTGCAAGCCGCCCTGCGATTGCGGGCTCCTGCGTCGGTACAAATAGGCTGGGCCAGCCTGGGCCTGGTGGACAGCAGCGCCGTGCCGGGCCTGGTCGATATTTTCGAGACCTGGGCCGACCAGGCAGTGCAACTTACGTTTGCCGACGTGGAGCACTTGCAGGACGTATTGAAGAGCCACACCGTGTCGGGCGATGCCACGGCCCACCCGCAGTGGTGGCGCGTGCGGCTGGCGCTGCTGCGTATTTTGCAGAGCCAGGATGCCTTCGACATGGTGGCGCTGGAATATTGCATCACATACGAGGTTTCGCCACCGGCATGGCAAACGGCGCTCTGCAGTTTTGCCCTGCTGGATGCGCCGGACAAAGGTGTGGCGCGGGAGGCGGTAGGCGTGTCGACCTTCGGTTCTACGGATTTCAAGGACTCCGATACAGGGGTGCGCACCCTGCCGCCGGGTTTGTCCACCGCACCGGTGTCCCGGGGAGCCTTGTCGGGCCTTGTGCTGGGCGACGCCTCGCAGGCCTTGGCGGTGGTGGACGCGCAGTCGGGCGGCAGCGCGCTGGTGGTGGTGGCCTGCGACACGCTGGTGCGCATCGACTTTTCGGCGGCGGGCTCGGTGCTGAACTGGACGGCAGACCAGCATGCGGCGGGCCGCCAGGTGCAATTTACCGGCCTGCACCGCCTGGCAGCCATCTTCTTCAACGTGATTGGCATCAACGAAAACGCAACGGTGCTGCCGCGCCGGAACTGAGCTTCCGTCTCGGCACCACACCGGGTGCGCTTGTATTCACTGCCCCCACCCTTACCTAGACCCCATGGAACAATTTCACGGCACCACCATCATCAGCGTGCGCCGCCAAACCCCCAACGGCGTGCAAGTCGCCATTGGCGGCGACGGCCAGGTCACGCTGGGCAACATCATCATCAAAGGCACGGCCCGCAAGGTGCGCAAGCTGCACCACGACCGTGTATTGGCCGGTTTTGCGGGTGCGACCGCCGATGCCTTCACCCTGTTCGAGCGCTTCGAGGGCAAGTTGGAAAAGCACCAGGGGCATCTGGTGCGCGCCGCCATCGAGCTCACCAAAGACTGGCGCACCGACCGTGTGCTGCGCCGCCTGGAGGCCATGCTGGCGGTGGCCGACAGCACCGCGTCCTTGATCATCACCGGCAACGGCGATGTGCTGGAGCCCGAGCACGGTATCGTGGCGATCGGGTCGGGCGGTGCTTACGCCCATTCGGCGGCCAAGGCTTTGCTGGACAACACCGAGTTGACGGCCTCCCAGATCGTCAAAAAGTCGTTGGAGATCGCGGGCGAGCTGTGCATCTACACCAACATGAACCACATCATTGAAACCCTGGACTGAACCATGTCCTCCATGACCCCCCAAGAAATCGTTGCCGAACTGGACAAGCACATCGTCGGCCAGCACCAGGCCAAACGGGCCGTGGCCATCGCCCTGCGCAACCGCTGGCGCAGGCAGCAGGTGGCAGAGCCGCTGCGCTATGAGATCACGCCCAAGAACATTTTGATGATTGGCCCCACCGGCGTGGGCAAGACCGAGATCGCCCGCCGCCTGGCACGCCTGGCCGATGCGCCTTTCATCAAGGTCGAGGCCACCAAGTTCACCGAAGTGGGCTACGTGGGCAAAGACGTGGATGCCATCATCCGCGACCTGGCCGACATCGCTGTGAAGCAAACCCGCGAAGCCGAGATGCGCAAGGTGCGCGCCCGGGCCGAGGACGCTGCCGAAGACCGCATTCTGGACATCCTGATTCCCACCGCACGCAGCCTGGAAGGGCAGGGCGACACCTCCGATAAGCCGGACGGCGCGGCCCGCCAGAGCTTCCGCAAAAAGCTGCGCGAACACCAGCTGGACGACAAGGAAATCGAGCTCGACCTGGCCGATGCCAAGGCGCAGATGGAAATCATGGGCCCGCCCGGCATGGAGGAAATGACCGAGCAACTGCGCGGCATGTTCAGCCAGCTCGGCCAGACCAAGCGCAAAACCCGCAAGCTGCCGATTGGCGAAGCCCTGAAGCTGCTGGTCGAAGAAGAGGCCGCCAAGCTGGTGAACGAAGAGGAAATAAAGACCCAGGCCATCTTTAATGCCGAGCAAAACGGCATCGTCTTCATCGACGAAATCGACAAGGTCACCTCGCGCAGCGAAGGCAGCGGGGCCGAGGTGTCGCGCCAGGGCGTGCAGCGTGACCTTTTGCCGCTGGTGGAGGGCACCACGGTGTCCACCAAGTACGGTACGGTCAAGACCGACCACATTCTGTTCATCGCCTCGGGCGCGTTCCATTTGAGCAAGCCTAGTGATCTGATCCCCGAGTTGCAAGGCCGGTTTCCGATCCGGGTGGAGTTGCAATCGCTGTCGGTGCAAGACTTTGAGGCCATTCTGGTGCAAACCCACGCCTCGCTGGTCAAGCAGTACCAGGCGCTGCTGGCCACCGAGAACGTGACGCTGGAATTCTTGCCCGAAGGTATCACCCGGCTGGCACACATTGCATTTGACGTGAACGAGCGCACCGAAAACATCGGTGCACGGCGTTTGTCCACCGTGATGGAGCGGCTGCTGGACGACATCAGCTTCGATGCCGCCCGCCTGGCCGGACAAACGGTGGTGGTCGATGCTGCCTATGTGGACGCGCGGCTCAAGGAGCTGAGCAAGAACGAAGACCTGTCCCGGTATATCTTGTAGCCCGAGGCTGCGCACCTGCGCGTATGCACGGGGTGTCCATCATCATTGTTACACCTGATGCGGCGGTCTCATTCGGCACATTCACAAACCCCGCTAAGTGCTTAATTTTTAACGTTTTTTGCGCAAATTAACATGCAACACTGAGGCTAAGTCATTGATTTGATTGAAAAAATACTGCGCTGCCGGTGGGCGCAGTCTTTTTTTCCTGATACAGTGCAAAAAAGTGCAATTAAGTGGTGAAAAGTGCCTTCGCATCGTCCATTTGGTTGTCACTCAATAGCAAGGGTGGGCAGTTGTTGTGTTTCAAGGGGCTTCGTCTCTCAGTCTGGATGCGAAGGGTCGGCTCTCGGTGCCGACCCGGCACCGTGACGTGCTGAGCGCGACGGCTGGCGGCCAACTGACCATCACCAAACACCCCCATGGCTGCCTGATGCTGTTTCCGCGTCCCGAGTGGGAGAAATTCCGCGAGCGGATTGCCGAGTTGCCCATGTCTGCCCAGTGGTGGAAGCGCATCTTCCTGGGCAACGCCATGGATGTGGAGCTGGACGGTACGGGCCGGGTGCTGGTGTCGCCCGAGCTGCGCGAAGGCGCGGGCATCCAGCGCGAAACCGTGCTGCTGGGCATGGGGCGGCATTTTGAGCTGTGGGACAAAGCCACCTACGACGCACAAGAAGCCAAAGCCATGCAGGGCGAGATGCCCGAAGTGTTCAAGGATTTTTCTTTCTAAGGCCCTACGGTGGATACGTTGTGGAAACATACCACCGTCTTGTTGGATGAAGCAGTTGATGCTCTTCTCGACAAGCCGGACTCTTCAACCCACAGCGCCGATGGCGCTGTGGCTACTTACGTCGATGCTACTTTCGGTCGCGGCGGGCATTCGCGCCTGCTGTTGTCCAAGCTGGCTCCCCAGGACCGCCTGATCGCCTTCGACCACGACCCCGAAGCGATTGCCGAGGCCGCCACCATTGCCGACCCGCGGTTTTCTATCCGCCACCAGGGCTTTCGCCATCTGGACAGCTTGCCCGATGCCAGCGTGGCCGGAGTCTTGATGGACCTGGGTATCAGCTCGCCGCAAATCGATAACCCGGTGCGTGGCTTCAGTTTTCGGTTCGACGGCCCACTCGATATGCGCATGGACCCCACGCGCGGCGAGAGTGTGGCCGAGTGGCTGGCAACAGCCGAGGTTCAACAGATCGCAGAGGTGGTACGTGACTACGGCGAAGAACGGTTTGCTGGGCCCATTGCAAAGGCGATTGTTGCTCGCCGACAAGAACGCGGCCCTCTATCAACCACCACTGAACTGGCCGAGCTCGTGGCTGGCGCGGTCAAAACCCGTGAGGCGGGCCAAAACCCTGCAACGCGGACATTTCAGGCTTTTCGGATTTTCATCAATGCCGAGCTGGAAGAACTGCAACACGCGCTAGATGCCAGTCTGCGGGTGTTGCAGCCGGGCGGCCGCCTGGTGGTAATCAGCTTCCATTCGCTGGAAGACCGCATCGTCAAGCAATTCATCGCCAAGCATGCGCGTGAAGTGGTGGACCGCCGGGCCCCGAGCTGGATGCTGGGCGGCACCACGCTGATGAAGCTGGAGGCTTTGGGCCGGGTCAAACCCAGCGCCGCCGAAGTGGCGGGCAACAAGCGCGCACGCAGCGCAGTGATGCGCGTGGCGCGCAGGACGGCAGCATGAACGAAGTACACGCAGTGACGAGTGCATGCGGCAAGTTTTGCCGCCGGGCCGCCCCAAGGCAAAATGCGGCCCCCTCGGGGGGCAGCGCAGTACACGAAGTGACAAGCGTGGGGGTCATAACACCATGACCCGACTCAATCTGGTGTTGATGCTGGCCGTGGTGGCCAGCGCGCTGTACCTGGTGCGGGTGCAGTACGACTCGCGCAGCCTGTTTGTTGAGGTAGACCGGGCCATTGCCCTGTCGCTCAAGCTGGAAATCGAAAACGAGCGCCTGCAGGTCGAAAAACGTGCCCAGGCCACGCCATTGCGGGTGGAAAAGCTGGCCAAGGAGCAGCTGCAAATGCGCACCAGCACCCCGGCCATCACCCAGTACGTGACGGTGGAAGCTACCGAGGCCAAGGCACCATGAGCCGCAGCGTACGTTACACGTCCAGCCCCTTGCTGGCCAGCCGAACTCCGGTTTGGCGCAGCAAGCTGGTGGTGGCCGCCATTGCCATCGGCTTTATCGGGCTGACCGCCCGCGCTGCCTACATCCAGGTGATTGGCAACGCGTTCTTCCAGCGGCAAGGCGAAGTGCGCTTTGCCCGTACGCTGGAGCTGCCTGCCAACCGGGGCCGCATTCTGGACCGCAACGGCCTGATCCTGGCGTCCAGCGTGATTGCGCCCAGCGTCTGGGCGATTCCCGAGGACGTGGACAACGACCCCGAAAAAATCAAGAAACTGGCCAAGCTGCTGGAGATGCCGCTGGCTGACCTGAAGAAGAAGCTGGACGAAGACAAGAGCTTTGTCTGGATCAAGCGGCAGGTGGACGAGCCTGTTACCCGGGAAGTAGCAGCACTCGGCATCAAAGGCATCTACTTGCGCAAGGAATACAAGCGCCAGTACCCCGAAGGCGAGGCGATTGCCCACGTGGTGGGTTTCACCGACGTGGAAGACAACGGCCAGGAAGGCATCGAACTGGCTTTCAACAAGGATCTGGGCGGCAAGCCAGGCTCGCGCCGCGTCATCAAGGACCGCATGGGCCGGGTGGTGGAAGACATTGGCGACCAGGTGCCACCGGTGGATGGCCGCGAAATCCAGCTCAGTATCGACAGCAAGGTACAGTTTTTTGCCTACCAGAAGCTGCGCGACGCGGTGCTGGCCAACAAGGCCAAAGCCGGGAGCGTGGTGGTGCTGGACGCCATCACCGGTGAAGTGCTGGCGCTGGCCAACTACCCCAGCTACGTGCCCGACAAGCGCAAGAATCTCACCGGCGAGCAGTTGCGCAACCGGGCCCTGACCGACACCTTCGAGCCCGGCTCCACCATGAAGCCCATCACCGTCGGCATGGCGCTGGAGGCGGGCCGCATCACGCCGCAAACCATCATCGACACCTCGCCGGGCCGCTACACCGTCACCGGCTCCACCATCACCGATACCCATAACTACGGTGCGTTGACGGTGGAAGGCGTGATCCAGAAGTCGAGCAACGTGGGTGCCACCAAGATCGCCCAGCGCATGAGCCCGCACGAAATGTGGGACACCTACACCGCGGTGGGTTTCGGCCAGAAGCCGCAGATCAGCTTCCCCGGTGCGGTGTCGGGCCGCCTGCGGCCCTGGAAAACCTGGCGGCCCATCGAGCAGGCCACCATGTCCTACGGCTACGGCCTGTCGGCATCGTTGTTCCAGATGGCCCATTCGTACACCGTATTTGCCCACGACGGCGAAATCATTCCGGCCACCATGCTCAAGTCCGACGTACCGGCGGTGGGTGTGCGGGTGTTCTCGGCACACAACGCCGCCGCCATCCGCAAAATGCTGCAAATGGCCGCAGGCCCTGGCGGCACCGGTCCGCTGGCGCAAACCGTGGGCTATTCGGTGGGCGGCAAGTCCGGCACGGCGCACAAGCAGGTCGGCAAGGGCTATGCCAGCAACAAGTACCGCTCCTGGTTCACCGGCATGGCACCTATCAACAAGCCGCGCATCATCGTCGCGGTGATGGTGGACGAACCCAGCGCAGGTTCTTACTACGGCGGGATCGTGGCCGCTCCGGTGTTCAGTGAAGTGGTGCAGCAAACCCTGCGCATGATGGGCGTGCAGCCCGATCTGGACGTAAAGGCCCAGGTGGTCTCCAAAGCTGTGGACGAGTCATTCTGATGCTGCATTTCCATACCCCCGTCGAAGCTGTGGCCTGGTTGCGTAGCCGGGTCACCGGCAGCCTGCAGGTGGACAGCCGCGCCATCCAGTCCGGTGATGGCTTCATCGCCTGGCCGGGTGCCGCTGTCGATGGCCGCCAGTTTGTACGGGCCGCCCTGGCCCAGGGCGCGGCAGCTTGCCTGGTTGAGCAAGAGGGCAGCGAATCCTTCGGTTTTGCCAGCGACGCCGTCGCCAGCTACAGCGGCCTGAAAGCCGCCACCGGCCCTATCGCCGCCGCCTACTGCCAGCACCCCAGTGACAGCCTGGATGTGCTGGCCATCACCGGCACCAATGGCAAAACCTCCACTGCCTGGTGGCTGGCGCAGGCGCTATCAAAAACGGAGCTGCTCACGCTTACCCCTTGTGCTGTAGTGGGCACTTTGGGTATTGGAATTCCGCCCGATGTGCTGAGCACCGGCCTGACCACCCCCGACCCGGTGCGCCTGCAGCAGGCCTTCCGCGGTTTTGTGGACCTGGGGTTGGGCGCGTGCGCCATCGAGGCCTCCAGCATTGGCATCGTTGAGCGCCGTCTGGACGGCACCCGCATCCGTGTGGCCGTATTCACCAATTTCACCCAGGACCACCTGGACTACCACGGCAGCACCGAAGCCTACTGGCAGGCCAAGGCCGAGCTGTTCCGCTGGCCCGGTCTGCAGGCGGCGGTAGTGAATGTGGACGACCCGCAGGGTGCGGAGTTGGCCGCATCCTTGACTGGCCTGGATGTGTGGACGCTGTCATGCACCCACGCTGCGCGTCTGCAGGCCGACAACATCCGCTACGAAGCCGGCGGCCTGTGCTTCGAAGTGGTCGAGGGCGGTGCGCGCCACAGCCTGCGCACCGCCGTCATCGGCCACTACAACGTGGCCAACCTGCTGGGTGTGATAGGTGCCATGCGTGCCGTGGGCGTACCGCTGAATGAGGCCGTCCAGGCCTGCCACGGCCTGCTGCCGGTGCCGGGCCGTATGGACTGCATCAACCCAACCGGCCAGCCGCTGGTGGCCATCGACTACGCCCACACCCCCGACGCGCTGGACAAGGCCTTGCTGGCCTTGCAGCCGCTGGCGCAAGCCCGTGGCGGCAAGCTCTGGTGCGTGTTTGGCTGCGGTGGCGACCGCGATGCCTCCAAGCGCCCGCTGATGGCTGCCGTGGCCGAGAAGAATGCCGACCTGGTGCTCGTCACCAGCGACAACCCGCGCAGCGAAAAGCCCGAACACATCATCAGCCAGATCCTGCTGGGCCTGAGCCACAACGCCTGTGTGCACGTGCAGGCCGACCGCGCCCTGGCCATTGCCGAAGCCATCGCCCAGGCCGCGCCTGCCGATGTGCTGCTGCTGGCAGGCAAGGGCCACGAGACCACGCAAGAAGTGGCGGGCGTGAAGCATGCCTTCTCGGACAAGGCCCATGCCGAAGCCGCCCTGGCCTTGCGTGGTGTCGGCAGCCAAGGAGCCGCCGCATGATGACGCTGCAACAAGCCCTGGCCCTGCTGCCCGACGCACGTTTGGTCGGTGACGGTACGGTCGCCATCACCCGCGTGCACAGCGACACCCGCAGCCTGCAACCCGGCGACCTGTTTGTGGCCCTCAAGGGCGATACTTTTGATGCCAATACCCTGTTGGCCCAGGCGCAAGCCAGCGGCGCGGTAGCCGCCCTGTGCCACCCCGGCTACGCGTTGCCTGGCTTGCCGTGCATCGAAGTGGCAGACACCCTGGCTGCACTCGGCACCCTGGCCACTGGTTGGCGCGCCCAGTTCCATCTGCCGCTGATTGCCGTGACCGGCAGCAACGGCAAAACCACCGTGACGCAAATGGTGGCCAGCATCCTGCGCGCGGCCCAGCCCGAGGCCTTTTTGACCACCCAGGGCAACTACAACAACGCCATTGGCGTGCCTCTGACGCTGCTGCGCTTGCGCGACCACCACCGTTTGGCGGTGGTGGAGCTGGGCATGAACCACCCGGGTGAGATTGCCCAACTGGCCGCCATGGCCCGGCCCACCGTGGCCCTGGTCAATAACGCCCAGCGCGAGCATCTGGAATTCATGCAAACGGTGGAAGCTGTGGCCCAGGAAAACGGCAGTGTGCTGGCGGCACTGCCCGCCGAAGGCATGGCTGTGTTCCCGGCTGGCGACGAGTTCACTCCCCTGTGGCAAGCTTTAAGTGCACCGCGCCACCGCCTGCAGTTTGCGCTGGTGGCTGCGGACGTGACCGCCGATGCGCCTCTGTGGGCCGATGGCGCATGGCAAGTCCGTGCCCACACGCCTGCCGGGCGGTTGGACTACGCCTTGCACATTGCGGGCCTGCACAACGTGACGAACTCTTTGGCCGCTGCTGCCTGCGCCCTGGCTGCAGGCGTGCCGCTGGCCGCTATCGCCCAGGGTCTGGCGGCCTTCGAGCCGGTCAAAGGCCGCTCTAAAGCACTGACCGTGAAGATTGGTGGCCGCAGCCTGACCGTGGTGGACGACAGCTACAACGCCAACCCCGACTCGGTCCAGGCTGCTATTGCCGTACTCGCCGCCTTGCCCGGCCCGCGTCTCTTGGTGCTGGGGGACATGGGTGAGGTGGGCGACCAGGGCCCGCAATTCCATGCCGAAGCCGGTGCCCAGGCACAGCGCTGCGGTATCGAACAGGTTTTGACGCTGGGCCCGCTGACCCAACACCTGGGCCCGTTTGGTGGCCAGCACTTCGACAGCATCGATGCGCTGTTGGCCGCCGTGCAGACCCAGTTGCCCCAGATGGCCAGCGTGCTGGTCAAGGGCTCGCGCTTCATGCAGATGGAACGGGTTGTCGCCTTCATCCAAAAACAACAACATTCCGAGGATTCCCCCCGTGCTGCCTAGTCTTGCCCAGTGGTTGCAAACCCTGTCACCCGAGTTCGGGTTTTTTCGCGTGTTCCAGTACCTCACGTTCCGTGCGGTGATGGCCGCCATGACGGCTTTGCTGATCGGCGTGGCGGCAGGCCCGGCGGTGATCCGCCGTCTGGCGGCACTCAAGATTGGTCAGCCCATCCGGGGCTACGGCATGGAAAGCCATCTGGCCAAGCAGGGCACGCCCACCATGGGCGGTGTGCTGATCTTGCTGTCCATCGCCATCTCGACCCTGCTGTGGGTAGATCTGAGCAACCGCTTTGTCTGGATCGTGCTGCTGGTCACCCTGGGCTTTGGGGCCATTGGCTGGGTGGACGACTGGCGCAAGGTGGTCAACAAAGACCCCGAAGGCATGCGCTCGCGCGAGAAGTACATGTGGCAGTCGCTGATCGGCCTGGTGGCCGCGCTGTACCTGGTGTTCAGCATTTCCGAAAACTCCAATATGCGGGTGCTGGAGTTGTTTTTCAGCTGGGTCCAGTCCGGCTTTGACCTGAGCCTGCCGCCCAAGGCGGGGCTGCAGCTGCCGTTTCTGAAGGAAGTCAGCTACCCGCTCGGCGTGCTGGGCTTTGTGATCCTGACCTATCTGGTGATCGTGGGCTCCAGCAACGCGGTGAACCTGACCGACGGCCTGGACGGTCTGGCCATCATGCCGGTGGTGCTGGTGGGCTCGGCGCTGGGCGTGTTCGCCTATGTGACGGGCAGCTCGGTCTACTCCAAATACCTGTTCTTGCCGCATATTCCTGGCGCGGGTGAGCTGCTGGTGTTCTGCACCGCCATGGCCGGTGCCGGGCTGGCGTTTCTGTGGTTCAACACCCACCCGGCGCAAGTCTTCATGGGCGACGTGGGCGCACTGGCCCTGGGCGGCGCTCTGGGCACCGTGGCGGTCATCGTGCGCCAGGAAGTGGTGCTGTCCATCATGGGCGGCATCTTCGTGGTGGAGGCCTTGTCGGTGATGCTGCAGGTCAGCTGGTTCAAGTACACCAAGAAGAAAACCGGTACCGGGCGGCGCATTTTGAAGATGGCACCGTTGCACCACCACTTCGAGAAAAGCGGCTGGAAGGAAACCCAGGTCGTTGTACGTTTCTGGATTATCACCATGCTGCTGTGCCTGGTGGGTTTGTCTACCTTGAAGCTGCGCTAAGACCATGCGGCACTTGCAAGACCTTCCCGTGTTGATCCTGGGCCTCGGTGCGTCCGGCCTGGCCATGGCGCGTTGGTGCGCCCAGCATGGCGCGCAGGTCACCGTGGCGGACACGCGCGAGGCCCCGCCGCAACTGGCGACTTTGCAGGCCGAAGTGCCTGGTGCCCGGTTCATTGCAGGCCCCTTCAACGCAGCCTTGGTGCAGGGCGTGCGCGCCGTGTACCGCTCGCCCGGCCTGTCGCCCGAGGTACTGGCTCCGGTGCTGGCCGAGGCGCAGCGTGCCGGTTTGCCTGTCGGAGGTGAGCTGACCCTGTTTGCCCGGGCGCTGGCCGATATGCGCCTGGCCCCTGTGGTTGCAGAGCCGCAGCCCGAGCCGGAGGAAGACGCGGTATTGCCGTCGGAAGACGACGAAGCCCCTGTGGCCATCGCTGCGCCTGTCGCATCGCTGGGCTACCAGCCCGCCGTGCTGGCCATCACCGGCACCAATGGCAAGACCACAGTCACCTCGCTCACCGGCCAACTGGTGGCCCGCGCCGGTAAAACCGTGGCCGTGGCGGGCAATATCGGCCCCACGCTGCTGGACACGCTGGCGGCCCACATGGCAGCAGACACCTTGCCCGAAGTCTGGGTGCTGGAGCTGTCCAGCTTCCAGCTCGATGCCGCACAGGGCTTTGAGCCCACCGCCGCCGCCGTGCTCAACCTCACCCAGGACCACCTGGACTGGCACGGCAGCATGCAGGCCTACGGCGCTGCCAAGGCCCGCGTGTTTGGCCAGCACGGCCTGATGCTGCTCAACCGCGAAGACCCGGGCGTGATGGCCATGCTGCCCGAGCCGATCCGGGTGCGCCTGCAAAAGCCCCAGTTGCGTCGCCACACCACCTTTGGCGGCGACATGCCCCAGCGCCCTGGCGACTTCGGCATCGAAGTGGTCAACGGCATGGCCTGGCTGGTGCGCGCCATGGAAGCGGATGAAACCAAGCGCAAGCGCAGCGAAGCGGCGGATGATTTGTACATCCAGCGCCTGATGCCCGCCGACGCGCTGCGCATCCGGGGCCGCCACAACGCCGTCAACGCCCTGGCTGCGCTGGCATTGGCCTCGGCGGCAGGCTGTGCGCTGGCCCCCATGCTTTACGGCCTGCGCGAATACCGCGGCGAGCCGCACCGGGTCGAGTCGGTCGATACCGTGCGCGAAATCGAATATTTTGACGACAGCAAAGGTACCAACGTCGGTGCCACCGTGGCCGCACTGAATGGCCTGGGGGCCGAGCGCCGCATCGTCGTCATCCTGGGTGGTGAGGGCAAGGGCCAGGACTTCACCCCACTGGCCGCGCCCGTGTCGCGCTACGCCCGCGCAGTGGTGCTGATCGGCCGCGATGCGCCGCAGATCCGCGCGGCATTGGCGGATGCGGGTGTCGCGTTGGTCGATGCCGACAACATGGTCCATGCAGTACAACTTGCCAGCCAGCGCGCCCACCCGGGGGACGCCGTGCTGATGTCGCCCGCCTGTGCCAGTTTCGACATGTTCAAAAATTACGAACACCGCGCCCAGGTGTTCATCGAAGCCGTCATGGCCTTGGCCGATGCCGGGGGGAGCGAGGCATGAGCACTCTGTCTCTGCGTCTGCCCGCGCGCTTCCGCGACTGGTTCAAGGGCTTGCCCAAGGCCGCAGCCGATGCTTTGCCGGTCAAGCTCGGGTCCAGCGGCTTCTCGCGCACGCCCAGCCAACCGACCCGCGTGCACGGCTTTGACCAGCCCTTGCTGTGGGTCACGGTGGCGTTGCTGGCCTGGGGCCTGGTGATGGTGTATTCGGCATCGATTGCCATGCCAGACAACCCCCGCTTCGCCAAGTACGACCACAACTTCTTCCTGATCCGGCACGCCGTGTTTCTGTGCGTGGCCTTTGTGGCGGCGCTGATTGCGTTCCAGGTGCCGATGCGCACCTGGGAGCGCTGGGCTCCGTGGCTGTTCATCGTCTCGCTGGTGCTGCTGATCGCGGTGCTGATCCCGGGCGTGGGCAAGGTGGTGTACGGTGCGCGGCGCTGGCTGCCGCTGGGGGTGATGAACTTCCAGCCGTCCGAGATGGCCAAGTTTGCCGTCGTCATCTACGCGGCCGACTACATGGTGCGCAAGATGGACGTGAAAGAGAATTTCTGGCGTGCCGTCTGGCCCATGGGTGCGGCGGTGGGCATGGTGGGTGTGCTGCTGCTGGCCGAACCCGACATGGGCGCGTTCATGGTGATCGCCGTGATCGCCATGGGCATTCTGTTTCTGGGCGGCGTGAACGCCCGCATGTTCTTCCTGATCGCCACGGTGCTGGTGGGGGCCTTCAGCATGATGATTGCCTTCAACGACTACCGCCGGGCGCGCATCTTTGCCTATCTGGACCCGTGGAGCGACAGCAATGCGCTGGCCAAGGGCTACCAGCTCACCCACTCGCTGATCGCCATTGGCCGGGGCGAGATCTTTGGCGTGGGCCTGGGCGGCAGCATCGAAAAACTCAGCTGGCTGCCCGAGGCGCACACCGACTTCTTGCTGGCCGTGATTGGCGAAGAGTTTGGTCTGGTCGGCGTGATCACGGTGATCTGTCTGTTCTTCTGGCTGATCCGCCGCATCATGCACATTGGCCGCCAGTCCATCGCGCTGGACCGCCTGTTTGCCGGTTTGGTGGCCCAGGGCGTAGGCCTGTGGATGGGCTTTCAGACCTTCATCAACATGGGCGTGAACCTGGGCGCTCTGCCCACCAAGGGGCTGACCCTGCCGCTGATGAGCTTTGGCGGGTCGGCGATTTTGTGGAATTTGGTGGCGCTGGCGGTCGTCCTTCGGGTGGACTACGAGAACCGACAGTTGATGCACGGAGCGCGCGTATGAGCCCGCGCCATCTGGTCGTCATGGCAGCTGGTACGGGCGGGCACGTCATCCCCGGCCTGGCGGTGGCACGCGAGATGCAGCAGCGCGGCTGGACCGTCAGCTGGCTGGGCACACTGCAGGGCATGGAAAACAAGCTGGTGCCGCCATCCGGTATTGCCATGGATCGCATCGCCTTCAGTGGCCTGCGCGGCAAGGGGCTGGTGCACACGCTGACCGGCGGCCTGCGTATGCTGGCGGCGTTCTGGAGCTGCCTGCAGATCCTGCGCCAGCGCCATGCCCATGCCGTACTGGGCATGGGCGGCTATGTTTGTTTCCCCGGTGGGCTCATGGCTGCGCTGCTGGGCAAACCGCTGATGCTGGTGAATGCGGATGCCGCG
Organism: Comamonadaceae bacterium OS-1; assembly: GCA_027923965.1. NCBI lineage: Bacteria > Pseudomonadati > Pseudomonadota > Betaproteobacteria > Burkholderiales > Comamonadaceae > Comamonadaceae bacterium OS-1. The sequence goes on along the minus strand of AP026969.1, from coordinate 3,898,863 downwards.
CTGCTGATGAGTAACAAGGCCTTGCTGCCGGTAGCCGACCGCGTGGCTTTCGGCTTCGAAGGTCCGGCCATCCAGGGCATCCGCCGTGCGGTGGTCACCGGCAACCCGGTGCGTGCCGAGATCGAATCCATCGCCGCCCCCGCCGAGCGCTTCACGGGCCGCCAGGGGCCGCTGCGGGTGCTGGTGGTGGGTGGCAGCCTGGGTGCCAAGGCCATCAACGACTGCCTGCCGCAGGCCCTGGCCCGGCTACCCGCCGAGCAGCGGCCCCTGGTAGTGCACCAGACCGGTGTGGCCCAGCAGGCCGCGGTGCAGGCAGCTTATGCCGAGCAAGGCATCGCCGCCCAGGTGCTGCCGTTTATTGACGACATGGCCACCGAACTGGCGGCTTGTGACCTGATCATCTGCCGCGCCGGTGCCGTCACCGTGAGCGAGCTGTGCGCCGCCGGTGTGGCTGCCGTGCTGGTGCCCTTGGTGGTCAGCACCACCTCCCACCAGCGCGACAACGCCAGCTGGCTGGCCGACAAGCAGGCCGGTATCCACCTGCCGCAGGCCGAGCTGACACCCCAGCGCCTGGCCGAACTTTTGACCCAACTGAACCGCGAGCAGCTGCTTGCGATGGCCACCCAGGCCCGTGCGCTGGCCAAGCCCCATGCGGCGGCGCGCGTGGCCGATGAACTAGAAAGACTGGTACGCCCATGAAACACGCCGTACGCCATTTGCACTTCGTCGGAATCGGTGGTTCCGGCATGTCGGCCATTGCCGAGGTGCTGCACAAGCTGGGCTATGTGGTCTCGGGCTCCGACCAGAGCGACAGCGCCACGCTGCGTCGCCTGGGCGGCCTGGGTATCACTACCTTCATCGGCCACACCCCGGCCAATGTGCTGGGGGCCGATGCCATCGTCACCTCCACCGCCGTCAAGGCCGACAACCCCGAGGTGCTGGCCGCCCGCGAAAACAAGGTGCCCATCGTGCCGCGCGCGCTGATGCTGGCCGAGTTGATGCGCCTGAAGCAGGGCATTGCCATTGCCGGAACGCACGGCAAAACCACCACCACCAGCCTGGTGGCCAGCGTGCTGGTCGAAGCCGGGCTGGACCCGACCTTCGTGATCGGTGGCCGCCTCAACAGCGCCGGAGCCAATGCCCGCTTGGGTACCGGCGACTACATCGTGGTCGAGGCCGACGAGTCGGATGCGTCCTTTTTGCACCTGCTGCCGGTGATGGCGGTAGTGACCAATATCGATGCCGACCACATGGAAACCTACGGCCACGATTTCAACAACCTGAAGAAGGCTTTCGTCGATTTTCTGCACCGCATGCCCTTCTACGGCACGGCCATTTTGTGTACCGACGACCCCGGCGTGCGCGCCATCGTGGACCAGGTGACCAACCCCGTCACCAGCTATGGCTTTGAAGAAGGCGCGCAGGTGCGGGCGGTGGACGTGCGCGCCGTGGGTGGCCAGATGCATTTCACCGTGCAGCGCCGTAACGGGGTCGTTATGTCCGACCTGGACGTGGTGCTGAACCTGCCGGGCCGCCACAACGTGCTGAACGCGCTGTCGGCCATTGCCATTGCCGCCGAACTGGACCTGCCCGATGCCGCCGTGCAGCGCGCGCTGGCCAGCTTTGAAGGCGTGGGCCGCCGCTTCCAGCCCTACGGTGAGCAGCCTGCCAAAGACGGCGGCAACTTCACCTTGGTGGACGACTACGGCCACCACCCAGTGGAGATGGCGGCCACGCTGTCGGCGGCGCGCGGCGCGTTTCCGGGTCGCCGCCTGGTGCTGGCCTTCCAGCCGCACCGCTACAGCCGCACCCGCGACTGCTTTGAAGACTTTGTGCGGGTGATTGGCGAGGCCGACGTGGTGCTGCTGGGCGAGATCTACGCCGCCGGTGAGGCCCCCATCGTCGCGGCCGATGGCCGGGCGCTGGCCCGTGCCCTGCGCGTGGCGGGCCGGGTAGAGCCCGTCTTCATCGACGACATCGCCGCCATGCCGCAGGCGATTTCTGATATCGCCCGCGACGGCGATGTGGTGCTGTGCATGGGTGCCGGCTCCATTGGTGCCGTGCCGGGCAAGGTGGTTGATTTGCTATCGAAAAAAGAGCTGCTTACGCAGGTGGGATGAGCACAATGAGCTTAAATTCTATAAATCTCGGAAAAGTGGCTGTGCTGATGGGCGGAGCCTCTGCCGAGCGCGAAGTCTCCAAAATGTCGGGCACCGGCGTGCTGGCCGCGCTGCGCAGCCAGGGCGTGGACGCGCATGCCTTCGACCCCTCCGAGCGGGATCTGGGTGACCTCAAACGCGAGGGTTTCGACCGCTGCTTTATCGCCCTGCATGGCCGCTTCGGCGAAGACGGCACGGTGCAAGGCGCGCTGGAGCTGCTGGGCATTCCGTACACCGGCTCTGGCGTGATGGCCTCCAGCATCGCCATGGACAAAGTCATGACCAAACGGGTCTGGATTGCCGAGGGGCTGGCGACACCGCGCTACCAACTGCTAGGCCCGGGCGATAGGGAACGGCGCAGGATCATCTGTGTTCCTGACGATCTGGGCTTGCCCGTCATCGTCAAGCCGGTGCGAGAAGGCTCATCCATCGGTGTGACCAAGGTTGAGGGCTACTCCGGCATGCTGGAGGCGGTGACCGCTGCCGCGCAACTGGACTCTGACGTGTTGTGCGAACAGTTCATTGACGGCGACGAAGTGACCTGCCCCGTGTTAGGTACCGGTGCCGATGCGCGAGCCTTGCCGGTGATCCGCATCGTTGCCCCGGAGGGCAATTACGATTACCAGAACAAGTACTTCACCGACGATACGAAGTATCTGGTGCCATGCGGCCTGCCCGCTGGTGAGGAAGAGGCCATACAGGAGTTGGTGCTCAAAGCCTATCGGGTTCTCGGTTGCCGAGGCTGGGGTCGCATCGATGTGATGATCGATGCGACCAGTCGCAAGCCCTATTTGCTGGAGATCAATACCTCCCCTGGCATGACCAGCCATTCGCTGGTGCCCATGTCGGCCCGCGCTGCAGGCATCAGCTACGAAGCCCTGTGCGTAGGCTTGCTGCAAACCGCAGCGCTAGACAACGCCAGACCGACGGCCTGAGCATGCAAAAAGTCGCCCCCCCCATGGACGTGAAACTCATGAACGCCACCGCCACGGTGTTGTTCCTGGGCGCGCTCGTCCTCGGGCTGGTGGCGCTGGTGCAGTGGACGGCACGCCAGCCGCTGTTTGCCATCCGCGGCATTTCGGTGGTGGGCGATGTGGCGCACAACAACGATGTCACGCTGCGGGCCAACCTGGGCGGCAAGATCAAGGGCACCTTCTTCACCGTGGACCTGAACGCCACCAAGGCCGCTTTCGAGGCCGTGCCCTGGGTGCGCAAGGCGGTGGTGCGGCGCGAGTTTCCCAACCGCTTGCGGGTGGTGCTGCAAGAGCAGCAGGCTGCGGCCTACTGGGGCGACGAAAGCGAGTCGCGCCTGCTCAATACCTTTGGCGAAGTGTTCGAAGCCAATGTGGGCGAGGTAGACCACGACGATATGCCCCGCCTGAACGGCCCGGTGGAGCAGGCAGGCCAGATCCTGGGCATGTACCACACGCTGGCCCCCTTGCTGACCCCGCTGGACATGACGCTGGACCAGCTGACGCTGACCAAGCGCGGCGGCTGGCGCATGTTGACCGATGCCGGTGGCGAGGTCGAACTGGGCCGCGGCACGGCCGAAGAAATTACCCAGCGCGTGCAGCGCTTCATCGGCACCGTGGCCCAGGTGGCCAAGGAATATGGCCGCACGGTGGATGCCGTGGAGCAGGCCGATCTGCGCTACACCGAAGGTTACGCCCTGCGCTTGCGCGGCGTGACCACCTTGGCCGCACCGCTGCCGGTGCCCAAGACCAAAACTACAGGACATTGATTACAGGACGCACTATGGCAAAAGAGTACAAAGATTTAGTCGTCGGGGTGGACATCGGCACCGCCAAGGTGATGGTGGTGGTGGCCGAGGTGCTGGCGGGCGGTGAGCTCAAGCTGGCAGGGTTCGGCGTGGCCCCCAGCAACGGTCTCAAGCGCGGCGTGGTGGTGAACATCGATGCCACCGTGCAGAGCATCCAGCTGGCGCTGAAAGAAGCCGAGCTGATGGCCGACTGCAAGATCTCGCACGTCTATACCGGCATCACCGGCAGCCACATCCGCGGCATCAACTCCAGCGGCATGGTGGCGGTGAAAGACCGCGAAGTCACCGCCGCCGACGTGGCCCGCGTGGTGGAAACCGCCAAGGCCATCCACATCTCCACCGACCAGCGCCTGCTGCTGGTGGAGCCGCAGGAATTCATCATCGACGGGCAGGACGTGAAAGAGCCCATCGGCATGAGCGGCATCCGCCTGGAGGCCAAGGTGCACATCGTCACTGGTGCCCAGAGCGCGGCCGAGAACATCATCAAATGCATACGCCGCTGCGGCCTGGACGTGGACCAGCTGATGCTGAACCCGCTGGCCAGCAGCCTGTCGGTGCTGACCGAAGACGAGCGCGAGCTGGGTGTGGCCCTGGTGGACATTGGCGCGGGCACCACCGACGTGGCCATCTTCACCAACGGCGCGATCCGCCACACCGCCGTGATTCCGATTGCGGGCGACCTGATCACCAGCGACATCGCCATGGCCCTGCGCACGCCCACCAAGGACGCAGAAGACATCAAGGTCGAAAGCGGCTACGCCAAGCAGTTGCTGGCCGACCCGGAAGCCCAGGTGGAAGTGCCCGGCCTGGGCGACCGCGGCCCGCGCATGCTCAGCCGCCAGGCCTTGGCCGGGGTGATCGAGCCGCGGGTCGAAGAAATCTATTCGCTGGTGGCCCAGGTGATCCGCGAGTCGGGCTTTGAAGAAGTGCTGTCCAGCGGCATCGTGCTCACCGGCGGCAGCGTGGTCATGCCCGGTATGGTCGAGCTGGGCGAAGACATCTTTTTGAAACCGGTGCGCCGCGGCGTACCCAAGTACCGCGGAGCGCTGTCCGACATGGTCTCGCAGCCCCGCGCCGCCACCGTGATGGGCCTGCTGGAAGAGGCCCGCATCGGCCGCGCCCGCGGCTTTAAGGTGGCGCAGAAAAACGGCTCCATGAAGACCGCGGTGGGCCGCGTCAAAGACTGGTTTGTGGGGAACTTCTGACCATGCACAGCACCCAGACCCCCCACTCCTTTCCCCGTGGCAGCCCGGCCCCGATGGCTTTGTGGCGATGGCGAACCTGCCATCCCCCCTGGTCCCCGGTCCACCCCGTTTCGTTTTTTGAATCTTGCAATAACAGCACCCCATTGACACCATGAAGGAGAACCAAATGCCTATCGAAATGATTGAAGTCGAAGAATTTAACCTGGGCACCCAGATCAAAGTGATCGGTGTCGGCGGCGGCGGCGGCAATGCCGTGGAGCACATGATTGGCTGCAACGTCCAGGGCGTGGAGTTCATCAGCGCCAACACCGACGCGCAGGCCCTGGGCCGCAGCGTGGCGCACAAGACCATCCAGCTGGGCCTGAGCGGTCTGGGTGCAGGCAGCAAGCCCGACAAGGGCCGTGAAGCCGCTGAACTGGCCGTGGACGACATCCGCGCCGCCATCGCCGGCGCGCACATGCTGTTCATTACCGCTGGCATGGGCGGCGGTACCGGCACCGGCGCGGCACCGGTGATTGCCCGCGTGGCCAAGGAAATGGGCATTCTGACTGTGGGCGTGATCACCAAACCTTTCGACTTCGAAGGCCCGAAACGCATGTCCAACGCCGACAACGGCCTGGCCGAGCTGGAAGCCAATGTGGATTCGCTGATCGTGGTGCTCAACGAGAAACTGCTCGAAGTGCTGGGTGACGACGTGACGCAGGATGAAGCCTTCGCCCACGCCAACGACGTGCTGAAAAACGCCGTGGGCGGTATCGCCGAAATCATCAACGTCCCCGGCCATGTGAACGTCGACTTTGAAGACGTGCGCACCGTGATGGGCGAGCCTGGCAAAGCCATGATGGGTACCGCCGTGGCCGAAGGCCCCGACCGCGCCCGCATCGCGGCCGAGCAGGCTGTGGCCTGCCCGCTGCTGGAAGGTATCGACCTGTCGGGTGCCAAGGGTGTGCTGGTGCTGATCACCGCCGCCAAGGGTTCGCTCAAGCTGAACGAATCCAAGCTGGCCATGAACACCATCCGCGCCTACGCATCGCCCGACGCGCACGTGATCTACGGCACTGCTTACGACGACGGCCTGGGCGACAAGATCCGCGTGACCGTGGTGGCCACCGGCCTGAGCAAACGCCGTGTGGCGGCTCCGCTGCAAGTGGTGGTGCAACGCACCGGCACCGACAACGTGGGCTTCACCCTGCCAGTGCAAGGCAACGGCATGGGTGTGGGCAATGGCCAGCCCGACTACGAGTCGCTGCGCGGCCCAGCGGTGTGGCGCACGCCCAACCGTACCCAGGCCAGCGCCCGGGTGGACGCACTGTCGTCGGGTGGCATGGACGACTACGAGATCCCCGCCTTCCTGCGCAAGCAAGCGGATTGAGGGTTGTAAAGCTACTGCGCCGCCCGATCTCGCATCTCCGGTCCTCGCCGTACGGGTGTACGGCTCCGGTCCTCAACGCGACCTCGGACGGCTCGCTACGCTTTCCATTCCCTCAATCTCCATGTCGAGATCTGGGGGATGCCTTTTCTCGATCTCTGCCATCAACATTGCTGATCGTGGGCGATAGGCCTGCCACTTAAAATCGCCCCATGCTCCAGCAAAGAACCCTCAAGTCCCTCACCAAAGCCGTGGGTGTGGGCGTGCACAGCGGCCAGCGGGTCGAATTGACGCTGCGTCCGGCACAGCCAGATACCGGCATCGTCTTTCGCCGCACCGATCTGCCGGTGCCGGTGGACATTGCCATGACGGCCGAGTCGGTCACCGATACGCGCATGGCGACCACCGTGTCCAACGGCTCGGCCAAGGTGTCTACGGTGGAGCATCTGATGTCGGCCTGCGCAGGGCTGGGCATTGACAACCTGATTGTGGAGATCACCGCCGAAGAAGTCCCCATCCTGGACGGCTCGGCGGCGGCCTTTGTCTACCTGCTGCAAACCGCAGGGATCGAGCTGCAAAAAGCCCCGCGCCGCTTCATCCGTGTGACGCAGCCGGTGGAAGTGCGCGAAGGCACGGGCACGGCAGAAAAGTGGGCGCGCCTGGAGCCGTACCACGGCTACAAGCTCAGCTTTGACATCATTTTTGACCACCCGGCGGTGGATTCCACCGGCCAGCATGTGGAGTTCGACCTGGGCAGCGACTCCTACATCCGCGATATCGCCCGCGCCCGCACCTTCGGCTTCACCCGCGATGCCGAGATGCTGCGCGCCAACGGTTTGGGCCTGGGCGGCGGCATGGACAACGCCATCCTGATGGACGACTACAAGGTGCTCAACGCAGGCGGCCTGCGCTACGACGATGAATTTGTGAAGCACAAGGTGCTGGATGCCATGGGCGATATGTACATGCTGGGCAAGCCCTTGCTGGCCAGCTACAGCGCCATGAAGTCCGGCCACGCGCTGAACAACAAACTGATCCGCGCGCTGATGCTGAATACCGAAGCCTGGGAAATCGTCACGTTTGACGATGCCTCCAAGGCCCCCGCAGGCTTCGCCCAACTCGCCCGCGCCTGGTAGCCCCATGCTGCTGTTCCGCTGGGCCATCCTGTTCCTGCTGCTGGGTGCAGGTGTGTCTTTTGCCTTCTACGTGGGCACCCGCGACCGCCGCTACCTGCGCTGGGGCTGGGCGGTGCTGAAGTGGACGCTGCTGGCGGCGTTTGGCTTCTTCACCGTATTGATTCTGGAACGCCTGGCTTAACAAAGGCCAGCGTAACGAAGCCCCTTCGTGAACAGCGCGGAACTGGCTCAGCCAGGCCGCTGCTGTTGCCCCCTGCAAGGGGGTTGGCGAAAGATGCGCAGCACTGCAGCCTGGGGGTGTTCTAATTTATCCGGCCATCGCGGTACATGCCACTGGTCTTGCGGGTCAGCGGCGTGGCCTGCGCCAGCCGGGCCATCGCATGCCCCACATGGGCGTGGGTGATGGCCATGCCCAGGGCGTCGGCGGCGTCTTTGCCGGGCAGCACGGGCAGTTTCAACAAGCGTTTCACCATTTCCTGCACCTGGGTCTTGTCGGCCCGGCCATGGCCGACCACGGCTTTTTTCATTTGCAGCGCGGTGTATTCGTGCACCTGCAAATTGCTGTGCCCCAGCGCCGCCAGGCTGGCCCCGCGCGCCTGGCCTAGCAGCAGGGTGGACTGCGGGTTCACGTTCACAAAGATGATTTCCACCGAGGCGGCATCCGGTTCGTAGCGGGTGCAGACTTCGCAAATGCCGTCAAACAGAATCTTGATGCGCGCAGGCAACTGCCCCAGGTCCAGGTGCGTGGTCTTGATGGTGCCGCTGGCCACGTAACTGAGCTGGGAGCCATCGACATCGATGATGCCGAAGCCCGTGGTCTGCAAGCCGGGGTCGATGCCGAGAAGTCGCATGCTATTACTTTGAGAGCTGGTTGTGCCGATGGGATAAGCGCTGGCGGCCTAAAAGATGCCCAAGACCGGGCTTCACAGCATCCAGTCTTCCATGGTCAACCCCGGCACCCGTTCGAAGTGCCGGGTGTTGTGGGTGACCAGCACCAGGTTTTCGGCCAGCGCGTGGGCGGCGATCTGGGTGTCCAGTTCGCCGATGGGCGTGCCTTGCTTTCTGAATTGCGACTGGATGTTGCCATACCGGTCGGCGGCTGCAGCCGTCCAGGCCAGGGTGGGCAGTTGGCCCAGCAGCAGATCGATCCCCCGGCGGCGTTTGTCGTCAGTGGCCATCAGCGCCTGGCCGTAGCGCATTTCGGCCCGGGTGATGGCGGAAATGGCGGCATCTTGCGCCTGCAGTGTCTGCGCCACGCGCTGCGTCAGCCGGGGCTGGATGCCTTTGAGGAAGTAGCTGAGGATGTTGGTGTCCAGCAGGTACCGGGTCACGGTGCACTCCTGTCGTTCGGTGGCTCGGCCCAGTCTTCAAACGGGTCGGGGCGCACGGCGGCGGAGCGCTCGGGGATGAAGTCCTCGGTGAACGGGTTGTCGTGGACCATCTGGAGTAGTTCGGCCAGTTCGCGCTGGCGCTGGTCGTCGTTCTTGGGCTTGAGTGTGATCTCCCCCGTCACCTCATTCTTGGCGATCCACATTTCTGCCACATCGACACGGAATGCCTTGGGCAGGCGGATGGCCTGGCTGTTGCCGGTGGAAAACACTTTGGCAGTGGCTTGCATGGCGGCCTCCTGTGCAAAAAATATATACGAAAGTGTATCTATTTCCGAGGCCGCTGTCCGCTACAGCTTGAAAAACCAGCGCACCGAGTGGAAGAAGATCGGCGCGGCGAAACACAAGGCGTCCACCCGGTCCAGCAGGCCGCTGGCACCGGTGATGGACTGGCCCTGGCTGCCCCAGTTGGTGATGCCGCGGTCGCGCTTCAGGGCTTTCATCACCAGGTGGCCTGCGGTGCCTGCCGCGCAGGCGATGAGCGCCATGGCCAGGGCCTGGCCGGGTTTGAAGGGGGTGATGCCCGACAGCAGCACGCCCATCAGGCCACCTGCGGCCATGCCCATGGCCCAGCTGGTCCAGTTGAAGCTTTGGCTGATGTGCGGCGCGCGCGGTGGGCGTTGCAGTTTGCGGGCGGCCAGGTGCTGCACCAGCATGCAGCTCTGCACCACCAGCACCAGAAAGAACACCAGAAAAGCGCTCTTGTCGGCGTAGCCGGGAATCTCCAGCCGCACCAGGGCCGGGATGTGGCTGGTGCCGTAGACGCAGACCATGATGCCCCACTGCATCTTGGCGTTGCGCTCCAGGAAGCGGTGCGGGTCGTCGGCCAGCGCGCCCACCAGGGGCAGGGCCAGAAACACATATACCGGGATGAACACGGTGAACAGGTCGAAATGCCGCCCGCCCGCCATCCAGAACTGCACTGGCAGCACCACAAAAAACGCCAGGATCAGGCTGCGGTGGTCGCCCCGGTGGGTGGGCGACAGGGTGATGAACTCGCGCAGCGCGAAAAACGCCACCAGGCCAAACAGGCCGATGGCAAACCAGCCGCCCAGCACCCAGCCCAGCCAGAAGGTAGCGGCCATGAACCAGGTGTGGCGCAGCAGGCGGCGCAGGTCGCTCAGCTCCGAGCCAAACGCCGCCTTGAAGGTTCCGTCGTCGCGCTCGCGCAGCGACACCAGCAGCAGCGCGGCGCTGGCCAGCGACAGCACCCCAAACACCAGCAAAAACAGCGCGGCCACCTGCTGGCTGCCGCTCATGGCACGCAAAAATTGGTTCATATGTCTCTGAGGGCTATGACGTTCAGGCGCGCCCGGTCCAGAAACGCGCGGCGCTCCTCGCCCGGCTCCACCTGCATGGGCGTGCCAAAGGTCACCGAGCACAGCACCGGCACCGGAATCACCTCACCCTTGGGCATGACGCGCTGCACGTTGTGGATCCAGGTGGGCACCAATACCACCTGCGGAAACTGCACCGCCAGGTTGTACAGCCCGGCCTTGAAAGGCTGGGGCTCGGGCAGGTGGCCGCGCGTGCCCTCGGGGAACAGGATGATGGAGTCCCCGCTTTGCAAGGCCTCAACCAGCGGCTCCAGCGGGTCTTGCTCCACGCCGTGCTCGTCCTTGGTGCGGCTGCGGTCCACGTAGATGGCGTTAAAGACGGCGCTGGTCAACCACTTCTTGAAACGCGAGTTGGCCCAGTAGTCTTTGGCGGCGATGGGGCGGGTGATGCTGCGCAGCTCGGTGGGCAGGGCGGCCCACATCAGGATCAGGTCCACGTGGCTTTGGTGGTTGGCGAAATAAATGCGCTGTTCGGCCTTGGGCGGGCAGCCGTACCAGCGGGCCTGGGCCCCGGTCAGCAGCCGCACGATGCCGAGTAAAAGAAAGCTGGTGAACTTGGCAAGCATGGCGGGGATGATAAACGGGCAGGGCAGCGCATCTGCCAGGTTGGGTATAAAAATGGCCGCTCTCGCTCTGCCCATCAGCACAAGCAGCTATGAAATATGTAGTATGTTCCGGTCGAACCAGGGAAAGCCCTAGTATTCATAATTCGTTAATTAATGAAAAATTAATGCTCTCGACGCGGCATGGTGCCGCGCCGAACCCACCCTTTGCCCCGGCCTCCCACATCTGCGAGGCGGCAAACCCAGGAGACAGATTGATGATGAAACTTTCCAAAGTGGCGCTGGCCATGGCTGTTGTGGTATCGGCTGGCGCGTTGCACGCCGGTGAGGTTGAAGTGCTGCACTACTGGACCTCGGGCGGCGAGGCCAAGTCGGTGGCCGAACTCAAGAAGATCATGCAGGCCAAGGGCCACGTCTGGAAAGACTTCGCTGTGGCCGGTGGCGGTGGCGACAACGCCGCCACGGTGCTGAAGAGCCGTGTGGTGTCGGGCAACCCGCCTGCCGCTGCCCAGATCAAGGGCCCGGCCATCCAGGAATGGGCTGCCGAAGGCGTGCTGGCCAACCTGAATGCTACTGCCCAGGCCGAGAAGTGGGACAGCCTGCTGCCCAAGGCCGTGGCCGATGGCATGAAGTACAAGGGCAACTACGTGGCCGCACCGGTCAACGTGCACCGCGTGAACTGGGTGTGGGCGAACCCCGAAGTGCTGAAGAAGGCTGGTGTGGCCGGCATGCCCAAGACCTACGACGAATTCTTCGCCGCTGCCGACAAGATCAAGGCTGCCGGTCTGATCGCCGTGGCCCACGGTGGCCAGAACTGGCAAGACTTCACCACCTTTGAATCGGTGGTGCTGGGTGTGGGCGGTGCCAAGTTCTACAGCGATGCGCTGGTCAAGCTGGACCAAAAGGCCCTGACCAGCCCCACAATGACCAAGTCGCTGGAAACCTTCCGCAAGATCAAGGGCTACACCGACGCAGCTTCGGCAGGCCGCGACTGGAACCTGACCACCGCCATGGTGATGCAGGGCAAGGCAGGCTTCCAGTTCATGGGTGACTGGGCCAAGGGCGAGTTCCTGGCTGCTGGCAAGGTGCCAGGCAAGGACTTCCTGTGCGCTGCCGCCCCCGGCACCGCATCGGCTTACACCTACAACATCGACTCGTTCGCCATGTTCAAGCTCAAGGCTGCCGATGCGCAAAAAGCCCAGGGCGACCTGGCTGCCGCCATCATGGGCACCGAGTTCCAGGAAATCTTCAACCTGAACAAGGGTTCCATCCCGGTGCGCCTGAACATGAACCTGGACAAGTTTGACGACTGCGCCAAGCTCTCCGCCAAGGACTTCGTGGCCACCGCCAAGACCGGCAGCCTGGTGCCCTCCATCGCCCACGGCATGGCCGTCAGCCCTGCGGCTGAAGGCGCGATCAAGGACGCTGTGAGCCAGTTCTGGAACGACGACAAGATCACGGTGGCCGACGCGATGAAGAACATCGCTTCGGCAGCAAAAACCAAGTAATTCTTCGGTCAGGCCCCCTGCCTGCGGTTTTTCGCAGGCAGGGGGCTTTTTGTCCACTGCGAGAGCCAAATCTATGAAACTGAACTTTGAGCAGTCCCTGCCCAAGCTGGTGATTGCGCCGGGCTTTGTGCTGGGCTTTGCTTTCATCTACGGGCTGATGATCTGGAACGGCGTGCTGTCCATGACCGCGTCGCGCATGCTGCCCAACTACGACGAATTTGTGGGCCTGGAGCAATACGCCAAGCTCTGGGAGATGGACCGCTGGTGGCTGGCCCTGAAAAATCTGGGCATCTTCAGCGTGCTGTATGTCGGCGGCGCGATGCTGATCGGCATGGCCCTGGCCATCGTGCTGGACCAGAAGGTTCGCGCCGAAGGCCTGCTGCGCACCATCTACCTCTACCCTATGGCGCTGTCCTTCATCGTCACCGGCACGGCCTGGAAGTGGATGCTCAACCCCAGCCTGGGCCTGGAAAAGCTGATGCACGACATCGGCTGGAGCAGCTTCAGCTTTGACTGGCTGGTGCAGAGCGACACCGCCATCTACTGCGTGGTGATTGCGGGCATCTGGCAGTCTGCCGGGTTTGCCATGGCGCTGTTTCTGGCGGGCCTGCGCGGCATCGACGACAGCATCATCAAGGCCGCGCAGATCGACGGCGCCAGCCTGCCGCGCATCTACTGGCGCATCATTTTGCCCATCCTGCGGCCGGTGGTGTTCTCCACCATCATGGTCTTGTCGCACCTGTCCATCAAGAGCTTTGACCTGGTGATGGCCCTGACCGGCGGCGGCCCCGGCTACGCCACCGACGTGCCCGCCACCTTCATGTACGTGATGAGCTTTACCCGTGGCCAGATCGGCCTGGGTGCGGCCAGCGCCACCATGATGTTGGCCACCGTGGCGGCCATCGTGGTGCCCTATTTGTACAGCGAACTGCGGAGCAAACCCCATGATCGGTAAGAACCTTTCCCGTGTGCTGATCTACGGCGTGCTGCTGCTGGCGGCGCTGTTTTTCCTGGCACCCATGTATGTGATGCTGGCCACCTCGTTCAAGGACGCGGAAGAAATCCGCAGCGGTAACCTGCTGAGCCTGCCGCACGGCCTGAACTTCGAAGCCTGGACGCTGGCCTGGTCCAGCGCCTGCACCGGCACCGACTGCCGGGGCCTGCAGCCCTTCTTCTGGAACTCGGTGCTGATCGTGTTTCCGGCGGTGATCATCTCCACGCTGTGGGGTGCGATCAACGGCTATGTGCTGAGCCTGTGGAAGTTCAAGGGCAGCGAAGTGCTGTTTGGCTTCATGCTGTTTGGCGTGTTCATGCCGTTCCAGGTGGTGCTGCTGCCCATGAGCCAGATTCTGGGCTGGTTGGGCATTTCCAGCTCGGTCTACGGCCTGATCTTTGTGCACTGCCTGGCCGGTCTGGCGGGCACCACGCTGTTCTTTCGCAACTACTACGCCGCCATCCCGAAAGAGCTGGTCAACGCCGCACGCATCGACGGTGCGGGCTTCTGGCGCATCTTTGTGCGCATCATCGTGCCGCTGTCCACGCCCATCGTGATGGTCACGCTGATCTGGCAGTTCACCAACATCTGGAACGACTTCCTGTTTGGCGTGGCCTTCAGCGGTGCCGACAGCAAGCCCATCACCGTGGGCCTGAACAACATGGTCAACACCACCAGCAGCGTGAAAAACTACAACGTCGACATGGCAGCTGCCGTGATCGCGGGCCTGCCCACCATCCTCATCTATGTGCTGGCAGGCAAATTCTTCGTTAAAGGACTCACAGCCGGTGCTGTGAAAGGATAAAAGTTATGGCATCCGCACTCCACATTCAAGGCATCCGCAAAACCTTTGGCAACGGCGACAAAATGGTCGAGGTGCTCAAGCGCATCGACATCGACGTGGCCCCGGGCGAATTTTTGATCCTGGTCGGTCCGTCCGGCTGCGGCAAGTCCACGCTGCTCAACATCATTGCCGGGCTCGAAGAGCCCACCGAGGGCGCTATCCGCATCGGCGACCGCAACGTGGTCGGCGTGGCCCCGGCCCAGCGCGACATCGCCATGGTGTTCCAGAGCTACGCGCTGTACCCCACCATGAGCGTGGCCGAGAACATCGGCTTCGCGCTGGAAATGCGCAAGGTCCCCAAGGCCGACCGCGACAAACGCATTGCCGAAGTCGCTGCCATGCTGCAGATCACCCACCTGCTGGACCGCCGCCCCGCGCAGCTCTCCGGCGGCCAGCGCCAGCGCGTGGCCATGGGCCGGGCCCTGGCGCGCCAGCCGCAGCTGTTTTTGTTTGACGAACCCTTGAGCAACCTGGATGCCAAGCTGCGCGTCGAGATGCGGGCCGAAATCAAGCGCCTGCACCAGGTGTCAGGCATCACCAGCGTCTACGTCACCCACGACCAGATCGAGGCCATGACCCTGGGCAGCCGCATCGCGGTGATGAAAGACGGAGTGCTGCAGCAACTCGGCACCCCCGACGACATCTACAGCCGTCCGGCCAACACCTACGTGGCCAGCTTCATCGGCTCGCCTACTATGAATTTAATAGCTGGTCGTGCTGGTACAGCCAGCGCAAGCGGCCAATTTTCCATACAAGGTGCGAATCTGCCGCTGGACAGCCCGCTGCCCGGCGTGGACACGCTGCTGGGCCTGCGCCCCGAGCACATCGAGCTGGCCGATACGGCAGGCTGGCGCGGCGAGGTCAGCCTGGTGGAGCCCACCGGGGCCGACACCTATGTGGTGGTCAAGACCGAAGCGGGCCTGGTCACCGTGCGCACCGCGCCGCAGGTCAACGTCAAGCCCGGCGACACCGTGGGCCTGCATGTGGCGGCCGCGCAGGTGAGCTGGTTCGACGCGAAGAGCGGCGTGCGCATGTAGGTCGGTGGGCATCTGGCCTGTCTTCAGGGAAAACACCGGTGTTATTTCATATTAATTAATAAACAATTAATAAGTTCGGGTGATTAAGTGCATGCCCGGACGCACCGGGCAAAGCGATGGCTGTGCCCACACCCTCACCGGCACAGACCTGGGGCATAGAACCTCGGGCCTGTCGGTGATTCCACCACCAAAATGACAGGAGACATCGGATGAAAAAGACAATCATGGGCGTGGCGCTGGCCGCCGCTTTCAGTGTTCCGGCCATGGCGCAGCAAAGCGTCGAAGTGCTGCACTGGTGGACCGCCGGTGGCGAGGCTGCGGCGCTGGGCGTGCTCAAGGGCAACCTGGAAAAGCAAGGCATCAAGTGGAACGACATGCCCGTCGCCGGTGGCGGTGGTGAGCAGGCCATGACGGCTGTGCGCGCCCGCGTCACCGCAGGCAATCCGCCCACCGCCGTGCAGATGCTGGGCTTTGACATCCAGGACTGGGCCAAGCAAGGCGTGCTGGCCGACCTGAACGACGTGGCCGCCAAAGAAGGCTGGGACAAGACCGTGCCCGCCGCGCTGCAGCGCTTCTCCAAATTCAACGGCAAGTGGGTTGCCGCCCCGGTGAACGTGCATTCCACCAACTGGGTCTGGGCCAACAAGGAAGTGCTGGCCAAGGCCGGTATCACCTCTGACCCCAAGACCTGGGACGAATTCATTGCCGACGGCGAGAAGCTGCAAAAGGCCGGCTTCATCGCCCTGGCCCACGGCGGCCAGCCCTGGCAGGAAGCCACCATGTTCGACGGCGTGGTGATCTCCACCGGTGGTGTGGACTTCTACCGCAAGGCCTTCATCGACCTGGACCCGAAATCCCTGAACTCGCCCACCATGGTCAAGGCCTTTGACCGCATGTCGCAGCTGCGCAAGCTGGTGGACAAGGACTTTTCGGGCCGCGACTGGAACGTGGCCGCGGGCATGGTGATCAGCGGCAAGGCCGGTTTCCAGATCATGGGCGACTGGGCCAAGGGCGAGTTCCTCGGGGCCAAGAAGGTGCCGGGCAAAGACTTCTCCTGCTTCCGCGTTCCCGGCACGCAAGGCGTGGTGTCGTTCAACTCCGACCAGTTCGCCATGTTCAAGGTGGGTGCCGACAAGGTGGCCGCCCAGACCAAGCTGGCCTCGGCCATCATGGAGCCCGGCTTCCAGTCGGCCTTCAATGTCGTCAAGGGCTCGGTGCCTGCGCGTACCGACGTGTCCGACAAGGACTTTGACGACTGCGGCAAAAAGGGCATGAAGGACTTTGCCGAAGCCAACACCAAGAACACCTTGGTCGGCTCCATGGCGCACGGCCACGCCGTGCCTGCGTCCATCAAGAACGCTTTCTACGACGTGATCACCCGCCACTTCAATGGCCAGATCGACTCGAAGAAAGCCGTTGTCGAATTGGCCGCCGCGGCCAAGTCCTGAGCGACTGCGACAGGGCGGGTTTCCGCCCTGTTGGTATCTGGGCCGACCTTGTAGCGTCGGCCCTGTTCGTTTCCCTTTGAGGTTCCGCATGAAAGCTGGTTTTCTACCCAAGCTGCTGATCACCCCGAGTGCCCTGCTGGTGCTGGTGTGCGTCTACGGCTACATCATGTTCACCATTTATTTGTCGTTCACCGCCTCGACGCTGATGCCGCAGTACGAGTGGGTGGGCACGGCCAATTACGTCCGCCTCATGGGCCTGGAAAACTGGTCGGTGGCCTTGTCCAACCTGTGGGTGTTTGCCTCGCTGTACATCGTGATCGCCATGGCTCTGGGGCTGACGCTGGCGATTCTGATCGACCAGAAGGTGCGTGCCGAGAGCGGCCTGCGCTCGGTGTTTCTCTACCCCATGGCGCTGTCCTTCATCGTCACCGGCACGGCCTGGAAATGGCTGCTCGACCCCGGCGTGGGCCTGGAGCACACCATGCAAACCCTGGGCTGGAGCAACTTCACCTTCGGCTGGATCAAGGATTCGGAAATGGCCATCTACTGCGTGGTGATCGCTGCCGTGTGGCAGACCACCGGCTTCGTGATGGCCATGTTTCTGGCGGGTTTGCGCGGGGTCGATTCCGAGCAGATCAACGCCGCGCGCCTGGACGGTGCCAAGAGCTGGCAGATCTACCAGCGCATCATCATTCCGCAGCTCGGGCCGGTGTTCATCTCGGCCTTTGTGATCCTGGCGCACATGGCCATCAAGTCCTATGACCTGGTGATCGCGCTGACCAACGGCGGGCCGGGCCGCTCCACCTGGCTGCCCTCGGTGTTCATGTACCAGTACACCTTTACCCGCAACGAAATGGCCGTGGGTGCCGCCAGCTCGGTGCTGATGCTGGTGGCGATTGGCGTGGTGGTGCTGCCCTACCTGTATGGCGAAATGCGAAAGGTCAAAAATGGATAAGACCGTGTCGCGCTTTCTGCGCATTGCGCTGTATGTGATTTTGGTTGGCACGGCTTTGATGTTCATCCTGCCGGTGTATGTGATGGTGGTGAACTCGCTCAAGCCGCTGGACGAAATCCGCAACGGCAACCTGATGTCGCTGCCCATGGAGTGGACCCTGGCCCCCTGGCGCAGCGCCTGGAGCACGGCCCAGATCGGGGTGCAGGCCACGGGGCTCAAGCCCTACTTTGTCAACTCCTTCCTGCTGGTGATTCCGGCGGTGGTGCTGTCCACACTGATCGGTGCCTTGAACGGCTACATCCTCACCCAGTTCAAGATGCGCTTTGCCCACGCGCTGTTTGCGGCCATGCTGTTTTCGGTGTTCATCCCATTCCAGATCGTGCTGATCCCCATGGCCAAGACCCTGGGTTTCCTCGGCCTGGCGGGCACGGTGAAGGGCCTGGTGTTTGTGAACGTGGTCTACGGCATTGGCTTTACCACGCTGTTCTTTCGCAACTACTACGCGGCGTTCCCCACCGAGCTGATCCGCTCGGCGCGCATGGACGGGGCGGATTTCTTTGGCGTGCTGCTGCGCATCCTGCTGCCCAACAGCGCGCCCATCATCGTGGTCACGGTGATCTGGCAGTTCACCAACATCTGGAACGAGTTCTTGTTTGGCGCATCCTTCAGCGACTACACCTCGTTTCCGCTCACCGTGGCGCTGAACAACCTGGTCAGCAGCTCCACCGGGGTGAAGGAATACAACGTGCATTTTGCGGGGGCCTTCATCGCCGCGATTCCCACGCTCATCGTCTACCTGGTGTCGGGTAAATATTTTGTCCGCGGCCTGATGGCCGGGTCTGTCAAGGGTTGAACACATGGCTTCGCTAGATCTCGTCCACATCCAAAAAAGTTTCGACAACGTCCAGATCCTGCACGACATCACCATCTCGCTGGCCGACGGCGAGTTCCTGGTGCTGGTAGGCCCCAGCGGCTGCGGCAAGAGCACGCTGATGAACGTGATTGCCGGGCTGGAAGACCCCACGGCCGGTAGCCTGCGCCTGGACGGCCAGGACATCACCCAGGTGGCCCCGGCCGAGCGCAATATCTCCATGGTGTTCCAGTCGTACGCGCTGTACCCCAACATGACGGTGGCCAAGAACATCGAGTTCCCGCTGGAGATGCGCAAGGTAGCCAAGGAGGTGCGCGTCGAGCGCGTGGCCAGCGTGGCCAAGCTGCTGCAGATCGAGCACCTGCTGCAGCGCAAGCCGCGCCAGCTCTCCGGCGGCCAGCGCCAGCGCGTGGCCATTGGCCGGGCCCTGGCGCGCGAGCCCAAGCTGTACCTGTTTGACGAGCCCTTGTCCAACCTGGATGCCCAGCTGCGCCTGGACATGCGCACCGAAATCAAGAAGCTGCACCAGCGCCTCAAAGCCACCATCGTCTACGTCACCCACGACCAGATCGAGGCCATGACGCTGGCCACGCGCATCGCGGTGATGAAGGGCGGCGTGGTGCAGCAACTGGGCAGCCCGCACGAGGTCTACAACCGCCCGGCCAACACCTTTGTGGCCAGCTTCATGGGCTCGCCGCGCATGAACCTGGCCAAGGCCCGCGTGCTGCCGCAGGGCGACGGCATGGCGCTGGAGATGCAGCAAGGCGACCGGCCCGCGGTGCGCATCGACCTGCCTTCCGTACCCGCAGCGCTGCGCGCCTACCAGGGCACGGAAGTGATTGCCGGTATCCGCGCCGAAGCCATCAGCCTGCCCCGCGACGGTGCCGTTGAATCCGCCATGCACCGGCTGGTGCAAGCCCGGGTGGAAGTGATCGAGCCCACCGGTGCGGACACCCTGGTGGTGCTCAACCTGGGTGGCCATGAATTCACCGCCCGGGTGGAGCCCGACGCACCGCTGGCACCGGGCCAGGAGACGCAGTTCCTGGTGGACCTGAGCAAGCTGGTCTGCTTTGATGTGCAGACCGAGCAGCTGATTGCCTGAGCGGCAAATGCTATTTATTTGATAGCTGCTTGTGCTGATTCGACCAGCACGAGCGGCCTAAAAGTCCCATAACTTCAGAATAGGCACGGCGGGCCTGGCTTCACCAGGCCACGGCCGTTCTCAGGCTGGGTAGCCCATTTGTTTGCGGCCCAGCGGTGTCAAATCCGCTGGCGTGAAGCGCCCCGCAAAATCCACCTCGTAATCCTCTGCCGCAAAGTCCGGCGACGACTTGCCGGCCTCGAACGCGGGCCGCTGTTTGTCCAGAAACGCCCGGTTCTTGGCGCAATCGGGGGCGGCACCGATGTAGATCACGTTGCTGTAGCCCGTACCCTGGTGCTTGTCTTCCACGCCGTGGATGGTGTCGGGGTGCCACCAGACGGTGTCGCCCGCATTCACCTTGGGGATGGGGCCATAGGCGCGCAGCAGCAGGGCGTGGTGTTCGGGCGAGGCCACCAGGGCGCGGCCGGCGCGGGCACCGCAGAGCTGGTCTTCGGCGATGTCGTCCTGCAGCGCGCGCAGCAGCATCCAGGCCATGGCATTGGCGATAGGCACCAGGTTCAGCGTGCCGTCGCCGGGGCCCTGCGGGGTCAACGCGGTCCAGCCCTGGAAGGTGCGGAACATGCTGCACACGGCGGGCGAGGGGATCTCGTGCGTTTCGGTGCGGTAGGCGGCGGCAAACGGGTCGTACTGGCTAATGTCGCCACCAAACACGTGGCGGAACACGTTCTGGTAGCCGGGGTCGATCCAGCGCTCGATGGAGCCGCCGTCCATGTGGGGCGACAGGCCCAGCGAGGCATCGCCCGGTTCGCGCTGGCGCACGCGGTCGGAGTAGGTGCACTCCTGGTCGGGGTTGAACACCGGCTTGCCGTCATGCTGGCTGTCCCACAGGCGGTTCAGCCAGCGCCGGGCCTGGGCCAGCTCGACCGACTGGCGCGCATCCATTTGCGGCTTGGACCAGTAGATGCCGTAGATCTGCGGCTTGGAGCTGGCCAGGGCGCTGAAGTACTTGTCGATGCCGCGTTTGCTGACTTGTTTGTCGGGGTAGTGGTTGTCGGTGATGTAGTCGGCCAGGGTGGCGTTCCATTGCGCCACGCGCTCCGGCTTGAACACGCCGCGGATCACCAGGCAGCCGCGCTGTTTGATGCGGGCGATCTGCGCTGCGTCCAGCGTGTCGAGCTGGCTGAACTGCACCTCGGGCACGGGCTGCAAGCCCTGGGCGCGCTCGCGTTCTATGGTCTCCACCTGGGCTTCGATGTTGCGCGTCAGGGCCTCGAAGCGTTCTTTCAGGTCGGGAATCTGGGCGCGCAGCTGGCGCTTGGCGGCAATGATCTGGCTTTGGAAGTTGAGGTTGGGGTCAGCTTGTTGCATGGAAGAGCTCCAGGGTGGGGGGAGAAAAAAGGGTCTGGCTGGCGGGCAGCTCGGGCTTTGCAAACCGCGCCAGCATGCGGCTGCCCAGGGCGTGGCCGGCCCGGTGCATGTCTTCAAAGCAGGCCCAGAACGGCTGGCGGATGTAGCGGGGCAGGGGGCTGCTGTATTTGACGACCAGCTCCATGGGGTGGCCGGGGCCTACCCGCAGCCCGCTGTCGGCCAGCGCGCTGAGCAGGGGCAGCACCGGCGCTTCGCGGGTCAGCACCAGGCCATCGAAGCCCGCGGCATGCGCACGCGCCCATTGGTAGATGGCCTCGGGGGAGTCGTCCAGGGTGACGGCTGCAATGCATTCACCGGCGATGCCGTATTGCTGGCAGGCGCGGGCAAAGCCATCCTCCAGGTGCTGCGCAAAGGTGGTGCCCGCCGCGGGCAGCAAGATGCCCAGGCGCTTGCGGCCCTGTGCCGCCAGGGTGGCGACCGCCATGGCAGCAAAGCTTTCGTTGGCAAAGTCCACGCTGTCGTGCGCGGGCAGGGCGGTGCGGCCGTAGGTGACGAAGGGGAAGCCCTGGTCCTGCAGCCAGCGCACACGCGCATCCTGCGGCGCGGTGTAGGTCAGCACCAGGCCGTCGGCCAGGCCGCGCTCGATCACGTACTGCACGCTGTCCAGGGCACTGTGCCCGGCGACCTGTGGCAGCACGATCAGGTGGTAGTCCGTGCCCTGCAGGGCATCGCCCAGGCCGAGCAGAAAGTCTTTGAAGCCGAGCTGGGTGGCATCCTGCCGGTCCTGGATGAAGGCCAGGGTGTGGGTTTTGCCGGTTTTCAGGTGCACGGCGGCGCGGTCGCGCACGTAATGCTGTTCGCGGGCGGCTTGCAGCACCTTGTCGCGGGTTTCCGGCAGCACGCTGGCCGCCCCGGCCAGCGCGCGCGACACCGTGGCCGACGACAGGCCGGTGGCCTTGGCCAAGGTGGTGATACTGGCTTTTCTGGGGTGCATGGTGTGTCTCCGTGGAAATTATGCAAACGTTTACATTGCACGTCAAGCGGGTAGTTGGCAAAATGAAAACGTTCTCATACTAATTTTAAGGAGACTTTATGCGTTGGGCTTTTATCGGGGCCAGCACCATTGCTGGCGAATGGATGGTGTCTGCCGTGCGCTCGGTGGGCGACGAGGTGGTGGTCGTGGTGTCGGGCGACCTGGCCCGGGCCCGCGCGTTTGCCAATACCCATGGCATCGCCCATGCCACCGACGACGAAGCCGCGCTGGCCGGCCTGGGCCTGGACGCGGTCTACATCTCCAGCACCAACGAAAAGCACGAGGCCTCGGTGCTGCACGCCGCCCGCCTGGGCCTGCATGTGCTGTGCGAGAAGCCGCTGGCCACCAGCCTGGCCGCCGCCCAGCGCATGGTGCAGGCCTGCGACCAGGCGGGCGTGGTGATGGGTACCAACCACCATCTGCGCCACAACAGCGCCCACCGTTTGATGCGCGAGAAGATCCAGCAGGGCGCGCTGGGCCGTCTGGTGTCGGCACGGGTGCAGCATTCGGTGTACCTGCCCGCGCATCTGCAAGGCTGGCGTTTGAAGGACAAAGGCGCAGGCGGCGGCGTGGTGCTGGACATTGCGGTGCACAACGCCGATTCGCTGGCCTTTTTGCTGGGCGAGTACCCCACCGAGGTGGTGGCCATGACCAGCAACAGCGGCATGGCCGAGGGCATGGAAGACAACGCCATGTCGGTCTGGCGCTTTCCCAGCGGGCTGACGGCGTTCACCCACCAGGGTTTCAACACCCCGTTTGCCGACGTGGGGCTGGAAATCCACGGCACCCAGGGCTCGCTCAAGGGCGTGGGCATCCTGCACCAGGGGCCAGACGGGCGGCTGGACTTCAAGAACGCACAGGGCGAGCAGGCTTTGCCGCTGGACCAGATCAGCCTGTACAGCCGCGGCGTGCAGAGCTTCCACTTGGCCATCCAGGGCCAGCCGAACGATCTGGCCGACGGCCAGGCCGGTGTGCGCTCGCTGGCGGTGGCGCTGGCGGTGCTGGAAAGCGCGCGCACCGGGCGCAGTGTGGCCGTGGACTACGCAGGAGTCGCAGCATGATCCACCACTGTGTGTTCATCCATTTCCGGCCCGAGATCACCGAGGCCGCCAAGCAAGGGCTGTGGAACGAGCTGCGCGCCCTGGTGGGTGAGGTGCCTGGTTTGCGGGAGGTGCGCGCCGGGGCCAATGCCCGCTACGAGGACCTGGACCATGGCTTTGCCGATGGCTTCATCGCCGTGTTCGATGGCCCGCAGGGTCTGGCCGCCTACCAGGCCCACCCGGCCCACCAGGCCACCGGTGCCAAGCTGGTCCAGGCGGCCCAGGGCGGGATACAGGGGCTGATGGTGTTTGACCTGGATCTTCCGTAGTGCATCCGTAGTTCAGGTGCGGCACCACCTGCACTAGCCACGGGGCGCGCAGCTTCTCCACACACTACTGCAGCGCCGTCACAATGCCAGCAGGAGTGCCACCCATATGTTCAAAATTTACTGGACCGACGAAAACAACCGGGCCCACGGGCAAGAGACGGCAGAGCTTGCGCAAGCCCTGCAGATCACCAAAGACAAACGCGACGCGGGCTACAGTTTTGTCACCATGGCCAGCGAAAACCCCCAGCACGTGGGCAAGCAGGGCGTGGACTCCGTTGTAGGCGGCAAGACACCCGACGGCCAAGCCTACGACTGGTCCAAGGCCGGACGCGCCGGTATGCCGCGCCGAAACGACAGGGTCATCACCAAGAAAGACAACTGAGTCCAGGCTTGGCGCATGGATGGTTCTGCTATGAAAAAAGAAGCTGCTTGCGCATATTAAATATGCGCTAGAGGTCTATTTTTGTTCATAAAGTTTTGTCCCATGAAGAGCCAAACGCCGCAAGGCGGGCGCAACGGTGGGCAGCTCTGCATGACGGTGCGGCAGTAGACTTCATTCCATCGCCGTTCCACACATTCCAACCATGTCCCCTACGCCTTATCTCTCCAACAGCGCCGCCTCCGAAATTCAAGCCTGGGAGGCGCTCAAGACTTTGGGCGACGCCGCCATGGC
Organism: Comamonadaceae bacterium OS-1; assembly: GCA_027923965.1. Lineage (NCBI taxonomy): Bacteria > Pseudomonadati > Pseudomonadota > Betaproteobacteria > Burkholderiales > Comamonadaceae > Comamonadaceae bacterium OS-1. Next base: position 3,874,724 of record AP026969.1, on the reverse strand, counting down.
GCATGGCGGCTTGCAGGGGGTGCTGCAAATGTTTGTAGCAACACTGACCGGGGCCGAAGAAGTGGCCCGTGTGAGCGAAGAAGCGGGCCACCCCGACTGTATGACGCCTGAAGTGATTGCGCAGTGGGTGACTACCGACTACGTGCCGGGCATGCAGCAGGCGTTGATGGCTATTAAATAGATAGCTGTTGGCGTAATATTTATAAGCGCTGGAAGCCTGTTTGACCCATAAGTTGTTGGCGGAGGACCGCAAGCCCGGCGAGTGTGGATGGTGGGAGCCTCAATAGTTCGCGTGCAGCAGCGGCGGCACCAGCCGCGGGTCGCGCAGCTTGTCCACCCACCACTGCAGCGCAGGTCCGGCGCGGTGCGAATGCCAGCCGACAAACAGCAGATTCGGCTCGCGCGGGTCTTGCGTGGGCAGGGCCACCAGCGTGCCGCGCTCCAGGTGGTGGCGCACCTTTTCCAGCGGCAACCAGCCCACGCCCAGGCCCGCCACCTGGGCGGCAATCTTGGCCCGCATGCTGGGCATGGCGAGGCGCTCCTGGTGGGTTTGCACGCCGTAGCTGCGGGCCAGGCCTAAGCGCGAGGTGTCGGCCACCACCACGGCGCGGTGGGCGGAGATGGCCTCCATCGCCAAAGGCTGGGCGGCCTGGGCCAGCGGATGCCGGGGCGCGACGGCAAACACCCACTCCAGCTGCGCCAGCTCGAACCATTGCAGGTGCGCCATCGCAGGCGGTTCGTTGGTGGCGGCCACCACCAGGTCGGCACGCTGGTCCAGCAGCGCCTCCCAGGTGCCGCCCAGCACTTCGTGGGCAAAGCGCAGGCGCACGCCGCTGTTCAGCGCATCAAAGTCGGCCACCAGAGGCAGCAGGGCTTCGATGTTGGCCAGCTCGTCGGTGGCAATGCGCAGCTCGGACTCCCAGCCGCGCGCCACCTGCTTGACGCGTTCGGTGAGCCGCCGCGCCTGCGCGTGCAGCTGTGCGCCTTGTTCGACCAGCAGCAGACCGGCCGGGGTCAGTGCGATGCGGTAACCGGCGCGGTCGAACAGCAGTGCGTCCAGCCGGTCTTCCAGCTGGCGGGCGGCGTACGACACGGTGGACGCGGCCTTGCCCAGGCGCCCGGCCGCGCGCGACAGGCTGCCGGTGGCGCGCACGGCTTCCAGTAGCTGTAAATCGTCCTGGCTCAACATGTTCGATAGTTTCGCATGGGTTCATCGAAATGCTGGTGTTTCTGGTGTGACCAATCGCAGGACACTTGCTCCATCAGCCCCGCCGGGGTTGAAGAATCAACGAAACCATCGAAGGAAACACCATGAACCGCTTTGCAGGAAAGAACATTTTGGTCACTGGTGGCAGCAGTGGCATTGGTGCCGCCGCCGCCATCGCTTTTGCCCGCGAAGGCGCACGGGTGGCCATCACTGGCCGCGATGCCGACAGCCTGGCCCGGGTGAAGGCCGAGCTGGGCCCGAACGCGCTGGCCCTGCTCAGCGAAGCCGGGGATGTGTCGGCGCAGGCCCCGCTGGTGGCCGAACTGCAGGCGCAGATGGGCGTGATCGACGGTGTGTTCATCAACGCCGGGGTGGCCAAATTCGGCCCGCTTGCGCAGATCGATGAGGCGCTGTGGGACAGCAGCTTTGACACCAATGTCAAAGGCCCGTACTTCCTGATCCAGCGCCTGGCCGCGCTGATGACCCGGGGTGGCTCGATTGTGCTGAACGGCTCCATCAACGCCCACATCGGCATGCCGAACTCCAGCGTTTACGCCGCCAGTAAGGCTGCGCTGATCTCGCTGGCCAAGACCCTGTCGGCCGAGCTGCTGCCGCAGGGCGTACGCGTCAATGTAGTGAGCCCCGGCCCGGTGAGCACGCCGCTGTACGGCAAGCTGGGCCTGGCACCCGACCAGTTGCAAGCGATGGCCGCCAGCATCCAGACGCAGGTGCCGCTGGGTCGCTTTGGCACCCCGGAAGAAATAGCCGCCACGGTGCTGCACCTGGTGTCGCCAGAGTCCGGCTTCATCGTGGGCACGGAGATCATTGCGGACGGCGGCATGAGCCAGATGTAAACCGGCTGGGGTGGGTGGATACTATGTATTTGATAGCTGCTTGTGCTGTCAGAATAAGCACAAGCAGCCATTTCTATCTACAACGCTACAGTCTGGGGTGGGGCTGTGCGTACCCCATTTGCAAACGGCCCAGCGGTGTCAGATTGGGCGAGTACCCCTCCGTGGTGGCATGAGCAGCAACAGCGGCGTGGCCGAGGGCATGGAGGACAACGCCATGTCGGTCTGGCGTTTTCCCAGTGGTCTGACGGCATGCACCCACCAGGCCTCGGTGCCAAGCTGTCCCGGCGGCACAGGGCGGGGTGCAGGGGCCGATGGTGTTCGATCTGGACTACGCCTGGGTGGCACGGTCACTGGAAATGGTATTTAGCCAAGACCTCGACATAGCTCTCTTTGCGGTAGTCCATCAAGCTGGGCGACTTGCGCACGTTGTCAAACACGCTCATGGTTCCTTCGACCGTCCAGTTTTTGGCGATGCGGCGGCTGGCATCGCCTCGCCATAAGCGGGCACCGGTGGACGGCTCTGCCACCACACCGAACTTGAATTCGGTGCTGGCGGGGTCGTTGAGCGCCACACGCACCCCGGCGTAGATGCCGTGGCTGAGCGTAGTCAGTGGTGCATCCGCCGGGCGCAGATCAAACTGGTATTCACCGAGCAGGTTGACATCGACCACACTGCCGTTGATCCCGTTCAAGGCGTATTCGCCACCCAGCACGCCAGAGAGGAAGTCGCGTGAGTAGCCGCTGCGGTGGGCCAGCTCGGACTTGACCAGAAAGTTGCCTACCGGCACTTGCAGGTCAGCGCCCCATTGCCGTACGAGTCGGCGGGTTGCCGTCAATTCCGTCGGTGCGGCATAGGGCAGGGTGCGTGCGGTCAGCGCAGATTCCCGGTCCAGTCCGCGAAAGAAGTAGACGTGGGAGTCGTAGTCTCCCTGGCTGATGGCCAGCCGTGCAGCGAACGCGGGCGGGGTCCCGTTGGGGTGCTCCACCGCATTGTGGATAGGCAAGTCGGTGCGCGGTCGTCCAGCCGTGTTGGGATATACGGGATCGCGCTCCCACGGCAGCAGCAAAACTTCCAGCTGGCCGACAGGTGTGGGATGGGCCACATACAGCATGGCGGTGGACAGACGTTGTTCAGCCGCATAGTGGTGTGCCAAATCCGGCGGATTGACCACATCCACCAGGTGGCGCGATTCGGTTACTCCCCAGAACAGCCGCGAGAGGCCCGCCTTGACGATGGTCTCGCCCAGGCAGGTGGAGAAGTACAGTTCGTTCAGGTCCACCCGCGTGCGCCCGTTGTGGTCTCCTTCCAGGTACAGCGCGGGGCTGATGACTATGGTCTTGCCACCGTCCGCCCAGCGCCATTCCGGCGCGAGCCGAACCGCGAGCCGATGCGACTCCTTGGTGGGTTCGTGGGGGCTGCTGTAAAGCCTGGCACCCAGTGCGGCATTGCCCTTGAGTTGCCAAAGGCTGGTATCCACCGCACCATCGTCCGCACCCATGGCGGCGCGCATGGCCAGGAGCAATGCGCTGGCGACTACGGTGTATTTCACTGCTGGCGCTCTAGGGCATCGGCCGTGAAATCACCCGCCGTCAAACCGGTCTTGAATTTCCAGCTGGCCCACTGCAGGCGGGTGCTTTTGCCGGTTTTCAGGTTCTCCATGCTTTGGACACCGGCGCGCCAGTGCTTGCCGAGATAGAGCTTGTAGTCACTGAACTTCATGGACTTGAGCAAAGCGCCTTCACGGTCATAGTAGTCAATGCGACGGGGCTGGTACATGGTTTTGTCCACCCACTCCACCTGGCGTGAATAGCCAGAATCTTCATAGGCTGGTGTGTTTTCCACCACGAAGCAATCCGCGCCTTCGAGGGTTTCCTCGCGCAAGAAGCGGTAGGTGAACTTCTTTACCTCCCAGGCAGACAGGTCTTCAAACGCGTATTCACTGCCAATAAAGGCGGCGGCCTTGTTTTTGGAGGCAATGCGTTTGGTGCGCTTCAAGGCGGGCAGATACAGCCATTGGTCGTCTGCTGCCAGGGCATGCGACCAGGTCAACACCGCGGTGCCGGAAAGGTCCACTGGCTGGTTGAAGACCACCAGCGTACGGTCGCCATCGGTCTTCTGTTCCAGCGTGAGCATTTTGAAACGGCGTGTGGTGGTGGTGCCAGCCGCGTCGCGCAACTCCATGGTGGCTTCGGCCACAGAATCTGAAAAGCCTGCGTCGCGGTGGTCCGTCTCGACCGCGATGGACATACCTTTGTCTGCAGCGGCATCGGCATAGGCTGCCATCGGGACGACGGATACGAGTGTGGCCAACACCAGGGAGAGGGCGGTTTTGGGAAACTTCATTTTTTCTTGACTCCAAACAATAACAATGCGGGCAACAGCACAAAATCGGCCAGTAGGCCCAGGATAAGAATGACCACGGTCAATATCCCAAGATGGGCATTGATGCGAAAGTGTGAAAGCGCCAGGATGCCGAAACCGGACACCAGCACCAGCGTCGTGATCCACAAGGCCTGACCGGCTTCGTGGAAGGCGTGCTCGACGGCGACGGTGCGGTCGCCTTGCTTGCGTAGCGACCCGCGGTAATGGCCCAGGAAGTGCACTGTGTCGTCGGACAAAATGCCCAGTGTCATGGCGGCCACCACCGACGAAGCCAGGCCTACCTGTCCCACAAATACGCCCCACACGCCAAAGGCGACTGCTGCGGGCAAGATGGTCGGTACCAGCGACAGAATGCCCAGACGCAAGGAGCGCAAACCCAGCCCCAGCAGCAGCCCCACCACCACCATGCCGGCCACCTCGCCCGAGATCATGGAGGAGATGTTGCGTTCTCCAATATTGGCAAACATCAGGCTGGGACCTGTCGCTGCAACATGCATGGTCTCGTGCGCGTTGGTGTCTAGCCAAGTACGTGCACGCGCTTCCACGGCCCGTATCTGCTCGCTGGAGATATTGCGCAGGCTGGCAGTCATGCGCAGCGCGCTGCGCGAGATATCCACTTGGTCGCTGACATCCATTCCCTGGGGCAGTGCGAGTTCATAGGCCAGGAAGTATTGGGTTGCCAAGGCGCGTGTTTCCGGTATGCGGAAGTGGGCCGGATCGTCGCCATTGAAGTTCTTATTCAGTTTGCGCAGAACATCGGCCAGCGAACTGACATGGCTGACTTCCGGCTGGGCCCGCAACCACACAGCAAAGGCATCCACCTGGTTCAGGTAGGTCGGGTCGTAGACCCCGTCGGGCTTGCCGGAGGGCAGCATGTACTCCAGCTCATAGATGCCGGTCAGATTTTTCTCTACCCAATCGGTGTCCTGGCGAAAGGTCAGCGAGGTATCAAAATACTTGACGTATTCGTCGTCGAGTTTGTTCAACCATAGGAGTTGAGCGAACAGCAGGGCACCGCCAAGACCCACGATCGCAATCGTGCGCGGCTTGCGCATAATCCATTTCAGCAGGGCATCCAGACCGCGCGGCACCAGATCCCGCGGACGGCCAACGAAGCGCACCGGCACCGCGATTGCGATGGCGGGCAGCAAGGTCAAAGAAATCCACAGGGCGGCAACCACCCCGATGGCCGTAATGTTGCCAAGATCTCGAAACGGTGGGGCATCGCTGGTATTCATGGTCAGAAAACTGACGACCGTTGCCGCCGTGGTGAACGCCACCAACGTCAGATGGCTCTGCAACACGTTGCGCATCGCTTGTTCACGCGTTTCGCCTTTGGCAACCTGGTTTTGCCATGCCACCAGAAAGTGGATGGAATCGGCCACGGCCATGGTCATGATGATGTTGGGGGCTGCCACCGCCGTGGGCGACAGAGGAACCCCCAGAAGCCCGGCAATACCCAGTGCCGCCATGATGGAGCAGGCAATCACGGTGCCCACAAGCAACGACAAGGCCAGGGAACGCATCAACCACCAGCACAGCAGCAGCGAGACGGTGAACATGGCGGGTATCAGCACCTGGCCATCGGCTTGCGCGGCATCGTGGAAGGCCGTGTCGAGCATGGCGGAGCCGGTCAGGCGGACTTCCATATCGGGATGCGCAAGCATCACATCCGCAGCCAGTTGTCTGGCAGCAGCGGACACTTCCAGCACCTGCTCATCTTTGCGGGCTGCGTCCATCGCCAGACTTACTGCCACACCGGCCGTGGTGCCGTCGGCCGACATCAGGCGACCGACCAGCATCGGTTCACCCAGTAACACTGCGCGCCGCGCCGCGATGCCCGCAGCGTCCAGGTTTTCGGAATGCTCCAGAACAGCTGCTACGTTGAGCTCATCACCCACTGCTGCCGAGTGCTGAAAGTTGGCCGGTGAATCGACCCGGCGTGCGCTGGGCAACCGCCATGCATCGCGTGTCAATTTTTCCAAAACCGAAAGGCGTTCGGCGGTAAACAGATCGCCTTGCCGTGGCTTCAGCACGATCAGTACATTGTCGGTCTTGGCAAATTTGTTCTGCAGGTCGTCAAAGGCTTTTAACTCCGGGTTGTCCGGTGAAAAAAACATGCGGTAGTCGTTCTCAAAATGCAGCTTTGGCAGGCCCAGGCTGCACAGACCCAGCAGCAAAAGAGTGGTTGCCGCCAACCAGTTGCGCCGTTTGACCAAAAAGGCCGTGAAACGTTCTAGCATGGGCTGCCTCACACTCCGGAAGCCACGGCTGCGACGGCGGCAGCGGTCGCATGTGCGGCGTGTTCTAGCTGTTCTTCACTATGGCCGGAGGTAATGAAGAAGCGCAGGCGCGATGCCTCTTCCGGCACGGCTGGATACAAGATCGGGTGCACTTGTACGCCGTTGTCGAACAGGTGTTCGGCTACACGCAGGCACTTCAGGCTGTTGCCCAGAATGACCGGCGTCACTGGAGTCCCTTGCGCCGGCCCGGTGTCCAGGCCCAGCGCGCGTACTTTCTCCAGGAAGAACCGGCTGTTGTGCCGTAGCTTGTCAATCCGTTCTGGTTCGGCCTGCATGACTTGCAAGGCCGCAATCGCTGCTGCCGTATTGGCGGGCGACAAGCCGACGCTGTAGAGGATGCCGCCGGGTGCGTTGAGACGCAGGTTGGCAATCAGCGCGTGTGATCCGGCAATGATGCCGCCGCACGAGGCCATGGACTTGGACAGCGTACCCATCCAGATGTCGATCACCGAGGTGGGGAGGTCGAAATGCTCCGCCACCCCCACGCCACGTGCGCCCAAGACGCCAAACGAATGGGCTTCATCGACCATCAGGAACACGTTGTGGCGGTTCTTGATTTCGACCAGCTTGGGCAAATCGACAATGTCGCCATCCATGCTGAAAACACCTTCCGTCACGATGACGGTGTGGCGGTGCTGCTTGCTGGCTTCGGCGAGGATACGGTCTAGTGCGGCGTAGTCGTTGTGCGGATAGGGGATGCGGCGTGCACCAGACAGCCGTGCGCCGGTCATCAGCGAGTTGTGGATCAGTGCGTCATGCACGATCAGATCGCCGGGCCCAAACAGATGGCCCAGCGTGCTCACGTTGGTGCCGTACCCGCTGACGAAGCTGACGGCATCTTCCATGCCTAAAAAATCTGCCATGTCGCGCTCCAGCTGCTGGTGCAACGCGATCTCCCCGGACACTACGCGGCTGGCAGATACCGTGCTGCCGTAGCGGCGGATGGCCTCAATGGAGGCATGGATCAGCGCCGGGTGGCTGGCCAGGTCCAGGTAGTTGTAGCCCGAGAAACTCAGGTACTCGCGGCCATTGACCGCCACCGTTGCGGCCTGCACGCCGTCGTGCAAAGAGAAGTACGGATTGCGCATGCCGAACTTTTCGAAGGCATCGCGCTGGCGGCAATGTTCCTGGTAGCCGGGGAAGTTTTCGAAGCTGGCGGGGCCTGCGGGTGGGCGGTGCTCAGCGGTGGTAGATGCCATGGGGGCTTTGGCAGGGGTGCCAGCATGCCGCTGCATCATTTCTTTGGCGCGGGCGCGCGCGACATCGCGTTGTGGTGAGTTCATGGTGAGGAGGCGTTATGGTTAAAAAATGGCCGATGTGGCCCGAAGACCGCACAGAAGCGGACACACCGGAGCCACCTCCTCAAGGGAAGATGGCTCCGTGGCGGCGGGATCCCGCAGGATCAGACGGTCGTATCCGGGATCTGCATGCGCTCCAATACCCTGGTGGCCAGCAGGCTGACGGTATTGCCACGCATCAATTCCAGCGTCGAGAACTCCACGGAGAACACGGAGCTGATGGCAATTTGCACTTCCACGGCCATCAACGAATCCACGCCCAGATCCGACAGGGAGCGTTCAGGATCAATCCGTTCGGCAGACATCTTCAATGGGCCGGACAAGGCCTCGGTCAGCATGAGCATGGCCATTTCTTCGCGCTCTGGAAGGCTCATCGCCGCCAACTCTGCCTTCAGTGCGGACTCGCCACCAGCGGCATCCTTGCCTGTGAGATGGGCAAAACGCGGTGAACGACCTCCTGTGGGCTCGAAGCGGCCCCACTGCTCCCAGTCGACTGCGGCCAGGACGACCGATCCGGGACGCTCTGCGAGGACGCGCTCCAGACCCAACAAGGCCACATCGGAAGAGAGTGGTTGCATGCCCATTCCTTCAAAGTGCCGTGTCAATGTTTCGTTGGAAACGCCCATGCCAAAGCTGAGCGCACCCCAGGCCACGCAGTCGGCAGGCAAACCACGCGCCCGTCGCGCCGCTGCCAGGGCATCGATCGCAACGTTGGCTGCTGCGTAATTGGCCTGGCGGGCATTGCCCACGGTCGCCGCAATCGACGAGAACATGATGAAATGCCGCGGCCGCAAGGCATTGCGGTCGAATGCATCCGAAAGGTGCCATGCACCGTCTATTTTGGGCACCATCACGCGCTGCAAATCGGCGCCATCCATCTCCTGTATCGTCATATCGGCCAGCGTACCGGCGGCATGCAAGACACCGGCCAGGGGCAGATTTTCTGTGGCCAGCGAGGCGCACAAGGCTTGCACCGCGGCAGCGTCACCGATGTCGGCCTGTACACGGCGCACGACCACACCATTGCGTTCCAGTACGGCCAAGCGTTCGGCTGTTTCGGCATTGGCTCCAGAGCGCCCCACCAGAATCAACGTGTGGGCACCTTGTGTGGCCAGCCATTCTGCGCAAGCCAATCCAAAGCCACCAAATCCCCCGGTGATGAGCCAAGCACCTGCCGGATCGAAATGGCCTGCGGTGGCTGCAACTGCAGGCGGCAAGTTTTGCAGCGATACCGTTTGTCCCAGCGGGGTGCCTTGGGCAATCCAGTCCTTGGCACTGAGCGATGGGTTGTTGGGCAGCTTCAGGCTTCCATTGTGGATGGCCTTTCCCAAGGCGAGCACACTGGTCGCCAAGCGCTTTGGTGCGTGCTGGGCCGTCGCCAAGGCATCGACACGGTGTACGCCGGTGGTCGATGCAGATTCCAGCCATGGTGCAACCTCCATGCCGAGAGCTGCACCCATGCACACCACCTGGGCCCCAGGTTTCAGTGGCAATCTTTGGGGGCTCAAGTGCGCAATATCCGCAAACACCACCAAGGAAATGGATGCCTTGGGCGTATCCAGGCGTGCGGCCATGCCGCGTGATTGCGGGGCATAGTGGTCTGCATCCATGACGCGTTCGATGCCCAGCATGGGTGCCAGCGTGCGTACGATCCGGCCATGGTCGGAATTCGCACCAAACAGCAGAAGCGAGCGCGTCTCCGCCAGTGGAGCGATCCGTCGCAATGCATCGTGGATGCCCGCCCATAGCGTCAGCACGCGCTCCATCCCGGCATAGGGTGCATCGACAGGCATCGCAAAAAGCGACGCATCCGCAAGACTGGTATGGCTGGCAGGGCGGATCATTGCGGCACCCACAAGCCACTGGCCCACATCCCATCGGCTGTTTTCCTGCGTGACCTGGGCGGTGAATCCGCACAAGGCTTTGCCATCTGCGTCTTCGGACGTTTCTTGTACCAAGCTATGCAAGGCCAGTGCCGTTTGTATTCCGCCAGATCCGATGCCAGACGTGGGCACGTCCATGGCACGCCAGTGGGGCTCACTACCAGCGCCTTTCTCCAGCACCACCGCCAGCGGCTCTGCCACCTGGTCGGCCCATGCGGCTTGCCGCATGTCCTGCGCAGGCAATGGCCGTACACGGCGCGCCCAACGCGTGCCCGCACGCACAGCTACATCGTCTTCGACATCATCGGCCAGCAACTCACCCACCAGCGCAGTCGCCGAAGCGGGGTGGGCATCGTGGTCCAGCAAGGTAATTGCCAGCGATGTCAGTTCGTTGTGCGCCACGCGGCCATACCCATGGATAGCGGCTTGTGCGTAACCGACCACGCTGTCGTTGGCCTGGACGGACTGTGCGTTGCAAGTGGCCAGGTAGACCCGTGGCACCGCTTCATGCCCATCCAGTGCCTTCACCAGGCCATGGATGCGGGCCACGCGGGCATGTGCCTGCGCCGGTACGGAGTCCACTCCCGCCGCCAGATACAACACACCGGCCAAGGTATGGACTGGATACTCAGCGAACAGCACTTTCAGTTCGCGCTCGGTGTCCAGACGGCTAATGGCCATCGGTCCTGGGGCCATGCCGACCGCGAAAGCCAGTACCCGGGCCACGTTGGCCTGGACCAGTGACCGGGTGATCGCCTCGCCAAAGCTGCCAACGGCGCAGCCATCTTCGCTCAGCACCATCCATGCGCCGAGGCGCATGGGCTCGCCGACCGGCATTACCGACTCAAAGTTTTCGGTGTAGAGCAGGCCCTGCAAGGGGTCATGGGCGCGCTTGGCGGGCACACAATGCACGCCGTCGACATGCACCAGCAGCTTGCCTGCGGGATCGCTCAGCCACAGCTCCCCCACGATCTCACGTTCGGTGCGGGTCTTGACGCGGCCAACGCACACCACCGGTCCGGTGACCGGCGCGCGCAGGGTGATCTCGTCGATGCCTGTGGGCACCCACGGTGTGTCGCCACCGGTCAAAACGACGGCTAGAAGCGACTGGAACGCGCCGTCCAGCACAGTCGGGTGCAGGTGGTGCGTCACATCTGCAGGCGCATCATCCAGTGCCGACAGTTCTGCGCGGACGGTGTCGCCAGAGATGGATAAGGCAGTGATGCGCTGGCAGGCAGGGCCGTATACCAGACCCATTTGGGCAAATCGCTGGTAGGCGGCTGCCACATCGAGGACTTTTCCGCCCTCAAACACGGGTGCGCACAGGCTGTCATCAAATGCGACGCGGCTGATGCGGGCCTGCGCGTGGCGCGTCCATGGACCACTGGACTCTTCACGGCTGGCCATTTCGACCAGGCGGCTGTGCGGGTTGTAGCTGGTGCGGTAGAGCACGGTGGCGTCTCCTTCCAGCACCAGGGGGCGGCTCACCTCCACGTACTCGACGCACAGTGCACCTTCGCCCTCCAGCATCTGTTCTGCAACGGCAAACGCGGTGTCTACAAATGCGGCTCCTGGCAGCAGCACCATGCCATCGACCTGGTGGTCGGCAATCCACGGCAGGTACAAGGTGTTCAGTGCGCGCTCCCACGTAGGCGTGGGGTGGTCCAGTGTTTCACCGCACAGCGGGCCCACGGGTGGGCAGGCGCGTTCGCGTGCACAGCTGTCGGCCTCGGCCCACAGGGTGTCGCGCAACCAGGGGTGGCGTGGCAAATCCAGCTGCGCGTTGGCCGGGCCGTTGAGGCGCAGCCAATCGGGAGCGGCACCCGCCGCATACAAACGCCCCAGTGCGGCGTGCAGTTGCGTGAAATCTGATGCACCGCGTACCAGTGTGGAAATGGTGCGGCCCTCATCGCTGCGGCGCGCCATGATTTCACGGATATTGCCGCCAATTACCGAGTGTGGGCCGATCTCGACAAACAGGCGGTAGCCATGGTCCAGCAGGTTTTCGATTGCGGCCCGAAAGCGCACTGGCTCGCGCACATTGCGGCACCAGTACTCGGCACCAAACAAGTCCCCCGAACCTGGTTGTGCAGTGACCGTAGACCATACGGGTGTAGTGGCGGCATGCAAGGTCAGGTCCGAGAGTTCGCCGCGCAGATCGTCCAGAATGGGGTCCATGTAGCGGCTGTGGTAGGCCACTTCCACCTTTAGGCGGCGGTTGAAAATGCTACGGACTTCAAGCCGCCCTGCAAGATCATCCAAAGAGGCCTCGTCGCCTGCCAAGGTCACCCCCGTGGGGCCATTGATGGCCGCAATTTCGACCTTGCCTTGTGTGCTTTCAATCAAGGCAAGCGCGTCCGTTTCCGACAAGCCAACGGCCAGCATGCCGCCGTGGCCTGCCGTAGTGGCTTGCAACTTGGCGCGCAGGTAGCTGACGCGGATGGCATCCTCCAGGCTCAGCGCACCGCTGGCCCAGGCAGATGCCACTTCCCCCACGCTGTGGCCGACCACCGCTGCGGGGCGGATGCCACGCGCGGCAAGCCATTCGGTCACCAACAGTTGGCACAAGAAGTTGGCTGGCTGCGCGATATGGGTTTTACCCACCTGCGAAGTCTCTTCGGGTTGCAGCATGGCATCGACCAGGGACCAGCCCGAAAAGGATTTGAAAATGCCATCGAATGTCTGCGCCAACTGCTGGCTCGCCGCGTCGCTGCTGAGCAGTTCGCGCGCCATGCCCCACCACTGGGGCCCCATGCCGGTAAAGACGAACACGGCATCGGTATTCTTGAGCGGGCGTTCGGCACGGGGGCGTGCATCCAGCCACGATGCGATCGCCTTGCGCAGGGACGGGCCGGAATGGGCCGCGAAGGCCACGCGGCAATCATGGTGCGTACGTCGCTGTGCTGCACTGGCCAATAAAGCGCGTGGCAGATCTGCATCTGTGGTGTCCAGCGCGCTGCTCCACTGGGTGACCAACTGGGCCAAAGCTTCGTCGGAGCGTGCCGAAACCGGCAACATGCCCCAAGCCTCTGCGTGGGCGGAGCTTGTGGCGGAGGGGCTAACCTCCGGTGCCGACTCCACGATGGCGTGGGCGTTGGTGCCGCCGTACCCAAACGAGTTGACGGCCATGCGCAAAGTACCTTGCGGCAAATCCAGCAGTTCGCGCGGTGGCCGGATGTTGAGACCTTCAAAATCGATGGCAGGGTTCAGGTGGGTCAGCCCTGCTACGGCGGGCAGTTTGCGTTCGCGCATGCACAGCACCAGCTTGATGAGCGATGCCACGCCCGACGCGGCTTCCAGATGGCCAATATTGGCCTTGACCGAACCCACTGGCATGGGACTGGCGCGGTGAACACCAAACACCGAACTGATGGCGGCGCTTTCGATGGGGTCGCCCAGAGGGGTTCCGGTGCCGTGGGCCTCTACGTAGTGCACGTCGTCGGGTACCAGCCCGGCGCGGTCCAGCACCTGCTGCATCAGTTTGCTTTGCGCGTCCTTGTTGGGCACCGTGATGCCTTCGGTGCGACCATCCTGGTTGCAGCCCGTGGAACGCAGCACCGCCAGGATGCGATCGCCGTCGGCCTGCGCCCGCGAGAGAGGTTTGAGCATGACGACACCGGCACCTTCACCGCGACCATAGCCGTTGGCCGAAGCATCAAAGGTTTTGGAGCGGCCGTCTGTCGCCAGAAAATGCCCCTTGCTCATGGCGATCACGTATTCCGGGCGGAACATCACGTTGACCCCGCCCGCCAAGGCAACATCGCACTCACCGCTCCAGATCGCTTGTGCCGCCAGGTGCACAGCCACCAGCGAAGACGAGCAGGCGGTATCCACCGACAGGCTGGGGCCGGTCAGGTTGAAGGCATGGGAAATGCGGTTGGAAAGAATCGTTGCCGTGGAGCCGACGGCCGTGTGCGAACCCGTCGCAAAGCGCGACGAACCGCCCATGCGGCCAATCAGGTTGTCCAATGTAAAGGCCCCGATGTACACGCCGGTACGTGCCGCACCCAATGCAGCCAGGTCGGAGCCCGCGTGTTCGATGGCCTCCCAGGCCACTTCCAGCAGCAGGCGCTGCTGCGGATCCATCACTTCGGCTTCGCGGTTGGAGATTCCGAAAAACCCTGCATCAAAAGCACGCAAGTCCTGGCGGATGAAATTGCCATGCTTGACATACGCACGCCCTGGCGCATCGGCATTGGCGCTGAAGTGGCGGCGCCAATCCCAGCGCGTGGCCGGTACCTCTCCCACCGTGATGCCCCCGCTGCGCAAGACCTCCCAATAAGCGTCAATATTTTCCGCGTCTCCAGGGAACCGGCAGGCCATTCCGACGATGGCAATGGGTTCTGGATGGGTGGGTGTGTGCTTCATAAATTAAGTTTCCTCCTCGTTAATGACCGGTAAAAACTGGGCGCTCGGGTGTTGGCCCATGCAAGCATGGCGACATGCCGCCCATTCCCCTTCCTCGTGGTGGACCATCCACACAAGGTTGGGAATATTTGTATACAAAAATAAAACATTTACTAAAAATGTTTATTAAATTTGATGTATGTCAATATTGTAGACAATCCGTGTTCTTGTGGTTGTTGTTTTCAGTGTGTGAAAGAAATCATTTGTGTAAGTGTTGGTGTGTGAAAAAAGCAGTTGTCATAGACAAATTTCAGGTCCGAGAAATATTTCGGTAGTAAAAATCTCATGTCGCATAAGGGACATAGCCGAAATTGGAGTTAGGATTACCGACGTTTGCCTGCTTCGTTCAGCGCAAAAGACGTGCTGTTTTTGGACCTTTTTTCCACGGGTGTAGAGCCTGTATTTGCAGCCTGTTGCAGTCGGATTCTGGGTTTGTATACATTTCCGCTGAGCATGCTCCGTCCATCCCAGGCTCTGGAGAAGACGTTTCGCGGCGTTCTACGGTCTGCGAGACCTGGGGTGGGGCGGTCTGGAACTGTTTTAGTTCACAGTTTTGATGCGCTATTCATTTGATAGCTTCTTGTGCTCTGTGGATATGCACAGACTGCCATTTTTAGGGGATGTCGGTGTGCGGCCGATAGAGCGGATGCGGCGCCCAGTCGATCTGGGTCCAGGGCAGGGGGCGGCCAAACCAGTAACCTTGGGCGTGGTGGCAGCCCATCTCCAGCAGGCGCTGCGCCTGGGCTTCGGTTTCCACCCCTTCGGCCACCACATCCACCCCGAAGCCCTTGGCCATCTGCAGCACGGCCGCCACAATGGCCGCGTCTTGCGGTGAGTTGCACAGGGTGCGCACAAAGCTTTGGTCCACCTTGAGGCAGTCAAAGGGTAGCCGCCCCAGATAGGCCAGCGAGGAATAGCCGGTGCCAAAGTCGTCGATGGCAATTTTTACCCCCAGGGCGCGGATTTCCCGCAAGCGCTCTACCGTCTGGCCGCTTTGCTCGATGAGCACCGACTCGGTCAGTTCCAGCGTCAGCTTGTGGGGCGGCAACCCGCTGGCCGACAGCGCCTGTTTCAGCGTGCTGCCGAAATCGGACTGGATCAGCTGCCGGGCCGACACGTTCACATGCAGGTCGAAATCCGCCGGTAGCCGCGCCAGGTACTCGGCTACGTCCCGGGTGGCGGTGCGCAGCACCCAGTCGCCCAACGCCAGGATCAGGTCGGAGCTTTCGGCCACCGGAATGAAGATGCCGGGCGGCACCATGCCGCGCACCGGGCTTTGCCAGCGCACCAGGGCCTCGACTCCGCTGACACGGCCGGTGTCCAGCGCAACCACGGTTTGGTAATGGACCCGGAACTGCTCCCGCTCCAGGGCCTGGCGCAGTTCATTGGCCAGCCGCGCGTTCTCCAGCGACTGCGCCATCATGCCGGGCTCGAACTCTCCCCACGATCCGCGGTTTCGGCGCTTGGCCTCGCCCAGCGCCACGCTGGCATTGCGCAGCCAGTCGGGCAGGGCGTCGGCGCTCAGCTGCCCGGCGACCACCCCCACCGAGGCGCTCACCATGATCTCGTCGCCGCCCGACGCAAAAGCGGTGGCAAACACCTGGAGGGCCTGGGTGGCTGTGTCGGCGGCTGCGAGCGCGGTGTCCAGGTGCAGCAGCACAAATTCGTCCCCGCCCACGCGGGCCATCAGCACCTGCCTGGGCAGTTGGGCCCGCATACGTTCGGCGATGGCCTGCAGCAGGCGTTCGCCAGTGGCATGGCCGACGTTGTCGTTGATGGCCCGAAACCCGTCCAGCCCCAGCAGGCAGAGCACGGCGGGTCGCGCTCCGTCCCAGTGCACCTCCTCCAGCAGGCCGCGCCGGGTCAGCAAATGGGTCAGGCTGTCGAAGCGCAACTGGTCGTGCATGTTGTTGAAGGCCCGCTGCAGGCGCTGTGCCATGGCGTTGAAAGCCCGCACCAGGGTGTCGGTTTCCTGCACCGCGCCGCCGGTGTCGATGGTGGTGTCCCATTGGCCCTGGGCGAGCCGGTTGGCCGCCTGCGCCGTGCGCTGGATGGGCCGGGTCACCCAGCCAATGGCCCATAGGCCGAGCACAAAGCCCAGCGAGGCAATGCCTGCGATCCAGGCCATGCTGCGTTGGCTGGCGGTGCGAATATCCCCCAGCAGGTCGGATTCGGGTACCAGCATCACGATGCGCCAGTTCAGCCCCCGGCTGTCCGAATACGGCGTGACCCGGCAGATATACAGTTTGTCGTCCACCGTCAGCTGGAAGCCGGAGGCGCTCTCGGTGGGGGCGTCTGCCACCGGCTGCGCGGCGGCGCGCAGCACCGGGTTGTCGCTCTCCGACAGGCGCAGGCGCAGGCCGCGCGAGGTGCTGCTGCGGCCATCGGAGACCACCGAACCCGGCTCCGAATACGCCACCAGCCGCCCTTCGAGGTCGGTGATGGCGATGACTGCCGTGCCCCGCAGCGGCTCGTCACGCAAAAACTGGTTCAGGCCGTTGAGCTTGACATCGGCCTCCATCACGCCCAGAAAACGCGTCCCGGCCCGCACCGGGGAGGATGCCGAGATGGTGATTTCGGCCCGTTCGTCATAGTTGGTGTAGATGGCCGACCAGCCCGGCTTGCCGGACTCGGCAATCGGTGCGTACCAGGGGCGTTGGCGCGGATCGTACGGGTCGTACGCCGCCAGGAGTTCCTGTGGTTCTTCCCCCTTGTAGATCCGCAACTGGCCTTGGGTGGAGGCATCCTTGAGCATCAGGTTGAAGCCCGCACCGCCATCTTCGCGGCGCAACCCGGCGTATTCGCCCGCTGCACTGCCAAAACTCAGCACACTGATCTGGGTTTGGTCCTTGTAGAGCCCTTGGTACACGCCGTTCAGGTAGCGGTAGACGGAGCCCAGGTCCTTGGGCTGGTACAGGCCGTGGCGCGCAATCGCATCGGCAATGCCGTTCTGGATGCGAAACGGCTCTTCCAGAAAATGCACCAGGCGGTTGTTGGTGGCCACGGTCAGCGTGTCCAGAATGCGCACGCTCGTCTTGTCGATCAGGCGGGTGTTGTTGTCTTGCTGCGTGATGGCCTGCAAGGCAACGGTGGTGGCCAGGATCAGCGCAAATGGCACCGAGATGGCAACCCTCAGGGATGGTCGAAAAACACGCATATGCGGATTTGAAAGAACCTGGCTTTCGTCGACAAAAGGGAGGGTCGAAAGGACCGGAAGGGCGGGAAGCCCGAAAGTCAGTATCCCACAGCCGCGCCCAAAAACTTGTATACAACCTAATGGGTGGCGGGAAGTGGCGGCGGATGCCGGAAGTCGCCCGATGTCAGTGGAAACGCGGGCAGCGGCAGACGCAAGCGCACGCGCAGGCCCTGCGGGGGGATGTTCTCGGCCTCGGCCGTACCACCGTGGCGCAGGGTGATCTCTTGCACGATGGCCAGGCCCAGGCCGCAGCCGCCGGGCAGCTCGCTGGCGCGCCAGAAACGCTCGAACACCCGGGGCATATCGGCTGCCGGCAGGCCCGGGCCGTTGTCTTCCACCTCCACCACCGCAAAGCCCTGCTGGCGCTGCACCCGCAGGGTCACGGTCGCACCCCGGCCCGCGTAATGCAGGGCATTGTCGATCAGGTTGCTGAGGGCTTCGCGCAGCAGCAGCTTTTCGCCCTGGGTGACCAGGCTGTCCTCGCCCTCGTAGCCCAGGTCGATGCCCGCCGAGATGGCGCGCGGTGTCCACTCGCGGGCCACTTCGCGGGCCAGCGTGGCCATGTCCAGCGGCTGGGGCGTGATGTCGGCCTCGGTGCGGGCCAGCGCCAGCAACTGGTGCACCAGGTGGGCGCTGCGCAATGCCCCGGCGTGCACCTTGGTGAGCCGCTCCTGCAGGGCTTGCGGGTCGCGCTCGGCCAGGGCCAGCTCGGTCTGGCTGATCAGGCCCGCCAGCGGGGTGCGTAGCTGGTGGGCGGCATCGTTGATGAAGCGCTTTTCCTGGCCCAGGCTGCGGCGCACGGCGGCCAGCATCTGGTTCACCGCCTCGGCCAGCGAATGCACCTCCTGCGGGGCCTGGGTCAGCTCGATGGGCAGCAGGGTGGTGACGCTGCGGTGGGCCCGGTCACCCAGCAGGGCCTCCAGGCGCTTAAGGGGCTGCAGGCCGCGGCCCACGCCGATGAACACCACGGTGCCGATCAGCGCGCCCAGCAGCACCAGCGGCAGCAGCATGTCGGCCACCAGCTCGCGGGCGATGCGCTGCTGTACGGCCAGGCTTTTGGCCACCTGCACGCGCAGGCGCTGGGGTGCGTCGGCATCGCCGTAGTTGACTTCCAGCAGGGCGATGCGCACCGGCTTTTTGTCCAGCAGGGTTTCATAGATCAGCGGTTCCCCGGCCTGGATGGGGATGGTGACCAGCGGGTCGGGCAGCTTGCTGTTGCCCAGCACAAACTGGCCGGGCGGCGACGACACCATGTAGCTAACGCGGTCGGTCGGGTCTTCTTCCAGAATGTCGCGCGCGGCCCGCGGAAAGTCCACCAGCAGGCCCGAACCCATGGGCTTGACCTGGCGCGCCAGCGAGCGTACCGACTGGGTCAGCGACTGGTCGATGCCCTTCTCGGCGTAGTTCAGCGCGATGCGGTAGGCCAGCAGCCCGCCCACCAGCCACAGCAGCAGTTGCGGCAGCAGCAGCCACAGCAGCAACTGGCGTTTCAGGGACAGGCCGGGGGCTTTGTCTTTTTGCAGGCCCGGCGGCAGGCCTGGCAGGCTCATGGCGCGGCGGTTTCCAGCATGTAGCCCAGGCCGCGCACGTTGCGGATGCTCAGGCCCGAGTCGGCCAGCTTGCGGCGCAGGCGGTGCACGTAGACCTCCAGCGCGTTGGATCCCGTGTTGGTGGTGTCGCTGGGATCGCTGGGGTCGGCCTTCCAGGCGCTGAGCACGTCTTCGCGGCCCACCACCTGGCCCGCGTTGGCCACCAGCAGCGACAGCAGCGCCCATTCGCGCTGGGTCAGCTCCAGCGGCTCGTCGTCCAGCCAGGCCAGCGGCTGGGTGGCATCCAGCCGCAGGCGGCCGGTTTCACCCATTTGCAGCTCCAGCGAGCCGCCAAAGGCGGGCAGGCGCGAGCGACGCAGCATGGAGCCCAGGCGGGCTTCCAGCTCGGCCATGTTGAAAGGCTTGGTGAGGTAGTCGTCGGCCCCGGCGTTGAGGCCCTCGATGCGGTCTTCCACGCCGTCGCGGGCGGTCAAAATCAGCACCGGCAGGGCCAGCAGGCGTTTGCGGATCCAGCGCAGCAGCGCCATGCCGTCCACCACGGGCAAACCCAGGTCCAGCACCACGCCGTCGAAACGGGTGGCTTCCAGCTGTTCCTGGGCCAGCGCGCCGTTGGCGGCGGTAGTGGTCTGGTGCCCCGCCAGCCCCAATTGGGCTGCCAGGCCGTCGCGCAGCAAATCGTCGTCTTCAACTATGAGTAAATGGGCCATGCTAAGAGCATACCAAGGCAAGGGCATGCTGGGGAACTATCGTATTGATAGCTGCTTACGCTGGCAGAATAAGCGCTAGCTGCCAATTTGATCCATAACCAGGACTTACGCAAGTTCCCCCTGTAAGCCCGTAGGGCGATACAGGGGCGCTGCGTAAGTCCTAATAGATTTACCGAAAGAAAATCCATGAAGTTTGAAGCCGTATTGTTTGACTGTGATGGCGTGCTGGTCGATTCCGAGCCACTGACCATCGGCGTGCTGCGCGACCTGCTGGCCGCGAGCGGCTGGGCCATGACGCTGGCCGAATGCATGCGCCTCTTCGTCGGCAAAACCGTGATGGATGAAGCCCCTGCCATCGAAGCCCACACCGGCCAACCGCTCACCGAAGCCTGGATGCTGGAGTTCCGCGCCCGGCGCAACCACGCACTGCAGACCCGGCTGGAGCCGGTTTCCGGCATCCACGCAGCCCTGCAGGCGGTGCACACCGCCTACGCCGGTCGCATCGCCTGCGCGTCGGGGGCCGACCGCATCAAGATCGAGTTGCAACTGGCGAAGACCGGCCTGGCCGAATACTTTGGCGGCATGGTTTTCAGCGGCCATGAAATGCCCCGCACCAAACCCTGGCCCGATGTGTACCTGGCCGCCGCCGCCGCACTCAAGGTGGACCCCACCCGCTGCGCCGTGGTGGAAGACACCACCACCGGCGTGCGCGCAGGCGTGGCCGCCGGGGCCACGGTGTTCGGCTACGCGCCTGCCACGTCCGGGCATGTGGATGCGCAGGCGCTGGTGGAGGCGGGGGCGTTTTGTACGTTCACAGATATGGGCCAGTTGGCGGCGCTGCTGGTGTGAAGGACCGGTCGCGCGTCATGGCAGGTCGTAGAAGCTGACGAAGCGGCGTTGGGTGGCATCGCGCGCCGTCACCACGGCTTGGGCGCTGGTGGGCGGCGACCCGCTCCACACGCCCAGGTCGGCCGTGGTGCCGGTGACACGCGTATCCGTATACCTCGTTGGTGTCTGCAAGGCCGCCGTCCAGAGGGTGTAAGCGGCGTTCGTGGGTGGTGTCAGCGCGAAGCTGATCTGCTTGCCATCGACCAGGCCGACGATCGTGGCCGGATTGGTCGATGCGAGACGCGGAAACCATGCATCGCTGGCCGCGGTGGCCTCGCTGGTACTGGCGGGCTTGCCGGCCAGTGTGACCGTCTCGGGCGTACCGATCGGCGCGCCGTTGGCATCGAGCAGGGTAACGGTATAGACCGCACCGGCGCTCACGTCCGCCAGGTTGATACAGGTCACCTCAAAGGAGTGCTGGGCATATGGAATGGCGCAATCCGGTAACCAAGTGCTTTCCGGCACGCCGTTGACGGAGTAGAACTTGAACGCGCTGCCGCTGCGCCCCAGTACGGTGCCCGAGAGCGTAACGCCCGCCAAGCTCGAAGGTACCCAGTTGCGTATTCCAGGGCCGGACCACAGCGCATAGGCCGCTTGGGCATTGCGGGTGGTAACCGATTCCCCTAGGTTAGCCCGGTATTCCCAGCCTCCTCCCTGCTGGGGGAACCGGGCGTTAATCGAATTGGCCTCCAGATACATCCACTCGCGGTTCCCGGCATATTGCCAGAGGCCTTGGGCATTGCGACGGAACTGTTGGTGCCAGATGTCGGTAGAGTGACCGCCGTTGGCCGTCTTGGTCACGCTCTGGAACTCCACATCCATGGTCGCACCACCATCCTTGACGGCCACGATGGACGCCCCGGACTGCTGAACGCCCACCATCCCGGGCACCAACACCGCCTGGGCGCTTAAGAATTCATCGACACCGCCGCCCTCATCAACGAAGTCGCCAGCCATCAGTGCGCGCAGCACCGCGTTGTTGGATGCGGGGATGCCGGTGGCAAATGCCGCCGAAAAGTTCGCCAGCGTCTGGTTGATGCCCTGCAGGCTGGCCACGGTGTCGCTCAGGCTCGCAGCCGGGGTTGGCAACTGGGACGTATCGGTTTTGCTGGCCAGGTCGTCCTGGATCTGGGTCTGGTTCACCAGGTCGGTGATCGTGGCGATCTGCGTGGCGGGGTCGGTGCTGACGCGCACCACATCCATCACGGCATCAAAACCCGAATGGTCGGCGGCAAACGAAGACCGCAGCATGTCAAAGCTGTCCGATACGCCCATGGCTTTCAAGATCGGCAGCAACCGGTTCGTCAGCGTTTGGCGCGCGGCATTCAACTCTGGCGTGGTCAGCATAGAAAAGGTCGGCGATGCGAAATACGCCTTTGCCGCCTGGCCTGCCAGGTTGGCGACGATCAGGTCGGTGAACGGTGTGATGTTGATGGTCTTGCTGATGTCATCGACCGTTGCCGCCGAAACGATTTGTATTGTTCGTCCCCCTACCGTGCCGTCCGCCATGAAAACAAACGGCCCTGTCAAGCCGACCACATCGACGCTGTAGGCACCATTGGCCTGGATGTCGACTGTTTTTTGCGCACCCAGGCTGTCCTTGACCGTGACTTTCCCGATGATCGGCGCACCGGCGGCGGCGGTGCCGGTGATCAGCGTGCTGGGCACGGGCGTGACGGCAGCGGGGGTGGGGCTGTCACCGCCACCGCTACAGGCGGTAATACCAAGGAGGGTGGCGAGGGCAATCCCCAAAGGGGTGTGAACGGAGCGCATGGCGTGGCCTTTCGGTGGGGGGAGGTGGGATGCCATGCTGTGCCGTTTCAAAGAGGCGCACATCCTCTAAACAGGGGAGCGGGTGCTTGTGGGTGTGGTGTTTGATAGTTACTATCAATCGATTAATTTTTCTTAATTGGTTTTGTAAATCTATTCGCCGTAAGATTGCCCCTGTTCACAACGACCAACCCCCACAGGAGCCCACCATGTCCGTCGCCAGCCAACGCCCCGAAATCAAAACCCTCGCCAACCTCGAATCGGCCTTCGCGGGAGAGTCCATGGCCCACATCAAGTACCGCTACTTCGCCAAGCTGGCGCGGGAAGCGGGCGACGAGGCCACCGCCAAGGTGTTTGAAGCCACCGCCGACCAGGAGGTGATGCATGCCTTCGGCCACCTGGACCTGCTCTACCCCAAGGCCAGCATGACCCCGGCCAAGGCGCTGCAGATCGCCATCGACGGCGAAACCTACGAGTACACCGAGATGTACCCCGGCTTCCGCGCCACCGCCGAAGCCGAGGGCAATGCCGCCGCCGTGGCCGAGATGGACGAGCAGATCGAGGAATCCAAGGTCCACGCCGCCCAGTTCGTCGCCACCCTGGCCAAGGCCCAAAAACGCTTTGCCGCCCTGGCCAAGGTGGAAGAGCGCCACGCCAACCACTACCAAGCCCATTTGGACAGCTTGGTCGCCACGGCATAATTACTACGTTTTTAATAGCTGCTCACGCTCATTGAATAAGCGCTAGAGGCATTTTTTACATAAATTGAAGGAACCACGATGAAAACCTATATCTGTATCGTTTGCGGCTTTGTGTACGACGAGGCCGCGGGCCGCCCCGAAGACGGCATCGCCGCGGGCACCCTGTGGGCCGACGTACCCGCCAGCTGGGAATGCCCCGACTGCGGCGTGGCCAAGGCCGACTTCGAGCCCGTCGAAATCTAAAATTCCTGCATGAACCATCCTCTCCTCATCATTGGCGCGGGCCTGGCCGGTTGGCAAACGGTGCGCGAGTTCCGCAAGCTCGACACCACCACGCCCATCACCCTGGTCACCTCCGACGCGGGCGACTTCTACGCCAAGCCCACGCTGTCCAACGCGTTTGGCCAGAAGCGCGGCCCGGCGCAGCTGGTGACCACCCCGGCGGCCACCATTGCGCAGACTTTGGGCGTCACCCTGTTGTCGCATACCCAGGTCACCGCCATCGACACCGCCGCTCAGGTGGTGCACACCAGCACCGGCCCGCTGGGCTACCGCGACCTGGTGCTGGCCACCGGCGCGCAGCCCATCCGCGTGCCGCTGGCGGGCGCGGCGGCGGGCGAGGTGCTGTCGGTCAATTCGCTGGCCGACTTCGGCGTGTTCCACCAGCACCTGACTGCCTTGGGTGATGGCGCGCGCGTGGCCATCATGGGCGCGGGCCTGATCGGCTGCGAATTTGCCAACGACCTGGCCGGTGCAGGCTATGCCGTGGCGGTGGTCGATCCTGCAGACCGGCCCCTGGCCGCCTTGCTGCCACCCGCCGCCAGCGTCCAGTTGCAGGCGGCGTTGGCGGGCCTGTCGGTGCAGTGGCACCTGGGCACCACCGTGCAAGCGGTGGAGCCGCAGGCCGGTGCGCTGTCGCTCACGCTGGCCAACGGCCAGACCATCGCCGCCGACATCGTGCTCAGCGCCATTGGCCTGCGCGCCGACACCATGCTGGCCCAGGCCGCAGGCATCGCCTGCGAGCGCGGCATGGTGGTGAACCGCCAGCTGCAAACCAGTGCCCCCCACGTGTGGTCGCTGGGCGACGGCGCGCAGTACGCCAGCGCGGCCAGCCCCGGCGCGCCCACCGGCCGCACCTTGCCCTACGTGATGCCCATCATGGCCGCGGCCAAGGTGCTGGCGGCGAATCTGTGCGGCACGGCGGCCACGCTG
The DNA here is from genome assembly GCA_027923965.1 of Comamonadaceae bacterium OS-1. Lineage (NCBI taxonomy): Bacteria > Pseudomonadati > Pseudomonadota > Betaproteobacteria > Burkholderiales > Comamonadaceae > Comamonadaceae bacterium OS-1. Next base: position 3,850,365 of record AP026969.1, on the reverse strand, counting down.
GAATTTGCCGCCATGCCGGTGGCCATCAAAACCCCGGCCCTGCCCATCGTGGCGCACCCGCCCGCACCCGGTTATCTGGGTGCATGGGTGGAACAGACCTTGGGCGAATGGTGGTTTGCCCCGGCCGACGCACCCGAGCGGGCGCACGGCTTTGTGCTCACCGGCCCGCACACCAGCAAGCGCATGGCGCTGGTGAAGCAGATGGTTGCTGCTGCGTAAGCAGCCGGAGTCCGGTGATGGGGCGGAGCGATCCGCCCCATCGCTTTTTTGCGCTCAATGTGTATAATTTTTAAAATCAATACACACGAGGGCGTTTTATGCGCACCAACATCGTCATCGACGACCAGCTGATGGATGCCGCCATGCAGGCCGGGGGCTTCAAAACCAAGCGCGACGCGGTGGAAGAAGGTCTGCGCCTGCTGGCCCGCCGCGCTGCGTACCAAAACCTGCGCGCCCTGCGCGGCAAGCTGCAGTGGAGCCTGGACGGCGACTGGAGCACCAGCGACGGCCACAGCGTGCAAGAACCCCGCCCCGCATGGGGCGGCAAGCCGCTGTGATCACCGCCGACTCCAGCATCTGGATCGACTACTTCAAAGGCACGGCCACCCCGCATACCGAGGCGCTGGACACCGTGCTGGGCGACAGCTCGCACGAGCTGGTGCTGCTGGACGTGGTGCTGATGGAGGTGCTGCGCGGCTTTCGCCACCCGCAGGAGCTGCGGCTGGCCAGGCAGGCCCTGGCCGCCTTGCCGGTAGTCACCGCCGGTGGCGAAGCCATTGCCCATGCAGCGGCCGACATCTACCGCGGACTGCGCCAGAAAGGCCTTACCGTGCGCAGCCCCATCGACCTGCTGGTGGGGGCCTGGTGCATTCATAACGACTGCGATCTGATCCAGAACGACCGCGACTATGACGGGATGGTGGCGTTCATGGGTTTACGGGGATTTCAATGACCAACGCGAAATTTCTGCCGTGGGCCCTGGCGGCCCTGTGCCTGTGGGGCAGCGCTGCCCGTGCCCAGACCGAGCCACCGCTGAACACGGCCCTGCGCGAAGAGGTGCAGATGGTGAAGAAGGCGGGCCTGTTCACCATCGAGCTGGAAACCACCTTTTTCCGTCCGCCCGGCGCGGGGCCGTTCCCGGTGGTCATCATCAACCACGGCAAATCGCCCGGCAACACCAAGTTCCAGCCGCGCGCCCGGTATGAGGCCGCGGTGCGCGAGTTTGTGCAGCGCGGATACCTGGTGGCGGTGCCGATGCGGCAGGGCTTTTCCAAGTCCGGCGGCTCCTACATTGGCGGCGGCTGCAATGTGGAAAGCAATGGCCGGGTGCAGGCCGAAGACGTGACCGCGGTGCTGGCCTACCTGAAAACCGTGCCCGATGCCGACACCAGCCGGGTACTGGTGGTGGGCCAGTCGCACGGCGGGCTGACCACGCTGGCCTTTGGCACGCTCCCGTCGCCTGGAGTCAAGGGTCTGGTGAACTTTGCCGGGGGCTTGCGGCAAGACGATTGCGCGGGCTGGCCGTCCAACCTGGTGCGTGCGTTCAAAAGCTATGCCGCACAAACCACCGTGCCCTCGCTCTGGTTTTATGGCGACAACGACTCGTACTGGAGCCCGGCGCTGTACAAGGATATGTACCAGGGCTATCTGGAGGGTGGCGGCAAGGCGCGGCTGGTGGCGTTTGGCAATTTCGGCAGCGACGCGCACGGCATGTTTGGCGGGACGGCAGGCCTGCCCATCTGGGTGCCCGAGGTGGACGCGTTTCTGGCCGAACTGGGGCTGCCCCACACCGTGCTGACCCGTCTGCCCCGCGTCGGCCACAAGACCCCACCGCCACCTGCCACCGACTTTGCCAGCATCAGCGACGAAAAAGCCATTCCGCGCAGCAAGGAAAATGGGCGACAAGGCTTTCTGGCCTACGGTGCAGCCGACTCTCCCAAGGCCTATGCCATCTCTGCCACGGGAGGTGCCTGGGCCTACAGCACGGCCCGCGCCGATGCCATGCAGATCGCGCTGGAGCGGTGCAACGGTTCGGCCAAGGACAACAGTTGCAAGCTCTACGCGGTGGACGATGCGGTGGTCTGGACGAACCCGGCGGCCTCTGTTCCTGGCACCTCGCCGTAACCGCAGGGGCGCACTTCCCTTAGCATCAGGGGGTACAGCCATCTGTGCCGCCGTCGGTGTGCAGAAACACCGTACTTATTCTTATAAGCCAAAGAGACACCATGAAGACCGTTCTTTCCATCCAGCATCTGTGCCTGGCACTCGGGCTGGCCGCGCTGGTTCCCTGTGCGCTGGCCCTTGAAATCCCCGGCAACCCGCCTGCCAAGGCCATTCTGGACCAGCAGATCAGCATCGGCCCGCGCAGCCTGGCGCTGCCCGAAGGCCAGTGGACCTACATCGCCCAGGCCCAGTGGAGCACCTCACTGGGCCCGCCACCGCGTTCGCCGGTGTACGCGGCCTACGCCATGGATGTGCAAAACGGCCGTATGCGTGGCGGCATCGTGCTGGAGCTGCCCTCGCGCACCACCCTGGCCGCCGATTGGAAGGCCGAGCGATGCACCGCCCGCAACCCGCAGTACAGCGATGACTTTGGCAGCACTATGGACATGCCCGAGTGCCTGCAGATCTTCAAGCGCACCGGCCATTTGCTGGGCGTGCAGGCCGACTTCTACGCCCAGGCCCAGCAGTGGGTGCAGGCCAGCTCGGTGCGCCTGCCCGGCCCGGTGTACGAGGTGGTCTACACCAAGTATTCGCGCAACGACTATGGCCGTATCCGGGTGTTTGTACCCGCCCAGTCGATGGACAACGACGAGGCCATGCTGGCCTGGGCCAAACAATTGCCCGACGCGCTGCGCAACCTGATGGAAAAGCGCGACACCAGTGCCAAACTGCCCGCGCTGCCGCCTTTGTCTGCCGAAACGGTGGTTGACACCGCCGCCGTGCTGCCGGTCTTGCCCGGGTCGACGCCGGTGATCGTGCCGTACACCGCGTCCGGCTTTGCCAAGGTGGACGACATCAATGCGCTGCCGTTCAAAACCGAAACCGTGCGCAAGATCTACCGCCAGTGGCTGAACCTGCCGTTGCCGCGCGCATTTGCGTTCTCGTCGGAAAAGGTGATTGCCACCGCCGGACTGGACCCGGCCGACCCCACGGAGCCCACCGACCCGTCCGACCGGGCCCTGGCCCGCTGCCGCCGCATCAGTACCAGCCCGTGCCAGTTGTACGCGGTGGACAACCTGGTGGTGTGGGTGAAACCGGCAGATGCTTCGGCCCCTTGACGGTACCGCGCCATGGACGGCTTCCTGACCTGGTTGCAAGCCTTGGGCTACGGCGGTGCCCGTACCGCGGCAGACGCGCTGGCCCAGGGCAGCGCGCACCTGGACATGCCTGCCCTGCTGGCCCTGGCTGCCGCGCTGGGCTGGGCCAGCGGCATCCGGCTCTACGCCGTGGTGTTTGTCACCGGGCTGACCGGGGCGCTGGGCTGGTGGACGCTGCCAGCGGGTTTGCATGTGCTGCAGCACCCGGCCATGCTGGCCGCCAGCGGGGCGATGCTGTTTGTGGAGTTTTTTGCCGACAAGATTCCGGGGCTGGACACGGTGTGGGACGTGTTGCATTCGGTGGTCCGGATCCCCGCCGGGGCGGCCCTGGCCGCCGCCGTGTTCGGGGCTGACAGTGGTGTGATGGGCGCAGTGGCCGCCTTGCTGGGTGGTTCGCTGGCCGCCACTTCGTTCGCCACCAAGGCCGCTACGCGGGCGGCCGTGAACACCTCGCCCGAGCCTTTCTCCAACATCGCCCTGAGTTTTCTGGAAGACGGCATGAGCATGGGCGCGCTGTGGCTGGCGGCCCACTACCCGGTCAGCTTCGGCGTGGTGCTGGCAGTGGTGCTGGCGCTCAGCATCTGGTTGCTGGTGCTGCTGTGGTCTTTCCTGAAGGCCCAGGTACAGCGGGTGCGGGGCTGGGCAATTTAAGAAAAAAAGGCTGCTAGCGCTTATTGGATAAGCGTGAGCAGCTATATAAACAGTAGTGTTTCAACGGGTCCCGAGCAACGCGAACTGCGCGCCTTGCGGGTCGCTGCACTGCACGATCCACATATTGCCGGGCACTTCCATCGGGCCATTGAGCACTTGCCCGCCGTGCGCACGTACGCGGTCGGCTGCGGCATCGATCTGCTCCACGTGGATGTAGTACAGCCAGCTGGCGCGGGTGCCGCCGTCGGTGCGCCGCATCATGCCGCCAATGGGCGCGGCCCCGGCGGCAAATAGCTGGTACACGCCCATGGGCCCCATGTCCATGGCTTCGGCGGCGGTCCAGCCAAACAGCTCGGCATACAAGGCAAAGGCGGCAACGCCGTCGACCGCGTGCAGCTCGCTCCAGCCGAAGGTACCGGGCGTGCCTGCGGGCGGCGGGGCAGGGCGCTCGGCAGGCAGGCCCTTGAACAACGCGACTACGGCGCCCTGTGGGTCGGAGACCATGGCAAACCGGCCCACGTTGGGAATGTCGGTGGCCGGTACATGCACCGCTCCACCCACTTGCGCCATGCGTGCGGCGTAGGCCTCTACATCGGGTACGGCGATGTAGCCGCACCAGCCGGGTTGGGCACCCGCCGCCTTGGCTTCGGCGGGCAGGGTCATGATGCCACCGACCTGGGTGTCGCCCGCCGATGCCAGGGCGTAGCGCATGCCAGGCATACCCGCATCCTTAACCGTCCAGCCCACCACTTCCTGGTAGAAGGATTCGGCGGCGGGGCCATCGCTGGTCATCAGTTCGTACCAAACAAATTCGCAAGGGGTGCTTGTCATGGATGTCTCCTTTGTAGATAGGAGGGCAAATTCTAGGAGTTTGCCTACACGCCAACGGACACAATATGCGGCAAATCTGAAACAAAAGGAAACTTGGATGCGGATCGCTTTATACAACCCCGATGGCGCGGCGCAATTCTGGATCGACGGCTTGCACGCCGTCTGGCCCGAGGCCGATGTGGCCCTTTGGAGCCCTGGTAACGCCCCGGCGGATTTCGCCATCGCCTGGGCCCCGCCGCAGGCGTTTTTTGACGAGCAGCCGGGCCTGCGGGCGGTGTTTAACCTGGGTGCGGGCGTGGATGCGCTGATGCGCCTGCGCATCCCGCCGCAGACCCAGGTGGTGCGGCTGGAGGACGCGGGCATGGCCGTGCAGATGGCCGAATACGTGTGCCACGCGGTGTTGCGGCACTTTCGCGGGCTGGACGCGTACGAGGCCGATGCCCGCGCCGGGCGCTGGCGCAAACAGCTCCCGGCCGTGCACAGCGATTTCCCGGTGGGGGTGATGGGCCTGGGCGTGCTGGGCACCAGGGTGGCGCAGGCTTTGTGCGGCTTTGAATTCCCGGTCAACGCCTGGAGCCGCCAGCCCAAGGTGGTGGACGGTGTGCGGTGTTTTGCCGGTGCAGAGCAACTGGAGGCTTTTCTGGCGGCCAGCAAAGTGCTGGTCTGCCTGCTGCCGCTGACGCTGGATACGCAGAACATCCTGAACCGGCACAGCCTCTCCCACCTGCAGTCCGGCGGCTACGTCATCAACGTGGCGCGCGGTGCGCACCTGGTGGACGCGGACCTGCTGGCCCTGCTGGACAGTGGCCATCTGGCCGGGGCCGCGCTGGACGTGTTCCGCACCGAGCCTCTGCCGCCCGGGCACCCTTTTTGGGACCACCCGAAAATCCACATCACCCCGCATATTTCGGCGCGCACCCTGGAAGGGGAAAGCCTGGCGCAGATCATCGCCAAGCTGCAGGCGCTGCTACAAGGCCAGCCGGTGGCGGGCGTGGTGCAACGTGAGCGGGGTTATTGATGTGCGGCGCTGAACTGACATCCCTGCCCGAAGGCGTGCAACGGGTCGCGGTCTTGTTGCAAACCCGGGGCCACCCCGAGATGCCGCGCATGTTGGACGACGCGGCCCGTACCGCCCAGCAGGCCGCCGATGCGCTGGGCATTGCGGTGGGGCAGATTGCCAAGAGCATTATTTTTCGCCGTGTAGCCGACGGTGCCGCGGTGCTGGTGGTGACCTCGGGTGACCGTCGGGTGGACGAGCATAAAGTTACCGCGCTGGTGGGGCCGGTGGGGCGGGCCGATGCGGCGTTTGTGAAGGCCCGTACAGGTTTCAGCATCGGTGGCGTGGCCCCCGTGGCGCACGCGCATCCGCCGGCCACCTTGATCGACCGCGAGCTGTTCCGGTTTGAACAGATTTGGGCGGCTGCGGGGCATCCGCACGCGGTGTTTGCGCTGTCGCCCGACGATCTGGCGCGGCTGACGGGCGCGCCGGTAGTGGATGTGGTGGTATGACTACTATGGATTTAATAGCTGCTCACGCCCTTGCCATCAGCACAGGGAGCCTCAAAGATGCTGAAGTGGCATCGCCCTGTGTGGGGGTCTGCCAGATGGATGTGGCTGGCCAGTTCTGCATTGGCTGCCTGCGCACGCTGGACGAGATCAGCGCCTGGCGTCGCCTGGACGGTGCGGGCAGGCTGGCGGTGTGGGGGCTGATTGTCCGGCGCGCCCAAGCCGATACGGTCTAAAACAAAAAAAACCGTTCGGACGGGTCTGGCCGAAGGATTTCGACCCAACCCGCACGAACGGTTTTGGATGGCCCGCTCAGAGGGCCATGCACAGGCGACGGTCTTAGTGTCCGGATGCGCCCGATGCGCCAAACCCGGTTTCCGAACGTACCTGCTGTGCCTTGAAGGCATCGCGCTCTTTGGCGGCTTGTGGGCTGCGGTCCAGGACCGAGAACAGCCAGATGCCGACAAAACCGATGGTCATGGAAAACAGCGCCGGCGAGGTGTAGGGGAACAGGGCCGAGCCCTTGGCGTAGCCCAGTGTCACTTCCCACACCGCAGGCGACACCACGGTCAGGCCCACCGACGAGATCAGGCCCATGAAGCCACCAATCACCGCACCACGCGTGGTGCAGTCTTTCCACAGCACCGACATGAACAGCACCGGGAAGTTGGCCGATGCCGCAATCGCGAAGGCCAGCGACACCATGAAGGCGACGTTTTGCTTCTCGAACGCAATGCCCAGTGCCACAGCCACAATACCCAGCGCCACGGTGGTGATGCGCGATACCTTCAGTTCGGATGCGCTGTCAGCCTTGCCCTTTTTGAACACGGTGGCGTACAGGTCATGCGACACAGCGGAGGCACCCGACAAGGTCAAGCCCGCCACCACGGCCAGGATAGTGGCAAACGCAACGGCGGAGATGAAGCCGAAGAAGACGTTGCCGCCCACGGCCTTGGCGACCAGCACGGCGGCCATGTTGCTCGATCCGCCGCCGCCCTTGATGATGCCCTTGGCGGTGTCTGCAAACTCGGGGTTGGTCAGCACCAGGGTGATGGCACCAAAACCGATGATGAAGATCAGCACGTAAAAGTAACCAATCCAGGTGGTCGCCCACAGCACGGATTTACGGGCTTCCTTGGCGTTGGGCACGGTGAAGAAGCGCATCAGGATGTGCGGCAAACCAGCGGTACCAAACATCAGCGCCATGCCGAAGGAGATGGCAGAAATCGGGTCTTTCACAAAACCACCGGGCCCCATGATGGCCAGGCCGATTTTGGCCGCCGCGTCCGGCATCTTGCCGTCGTTCAGGGCGAACTGGGTCTTGACTTCCACCGCCTTGGCAAACAGCGCCTCGGGGCTGAAGCTGAACTGTGCCAGCACCATGAAAGCCATGAAGCTCACGCCCGCTAGCAGCATGCAGGCCTTGATGATCTGCACCCAGGTGGTGGCCGTCATACCGCCAAACAGCACGTACACCATCATCAGGCCGCCCACAATCACCACCGCCAGCCAGTAGTCCAGGCCGAACAGCAACTTGATCAGCGCACCCGCGCCCACCATCTGGGCAATCAGGTAAAACGCCACCACCACCAGCGTGCCCGAGGCCGCAAACATGCGGATCGGGGTTTGCTGGAAGCGGTACGCGGCCACGTCGGCAAAGGTGAACTTGCCCAGGTTGCGCAAGCGCTCGGCCATCAGAAAGGTGATGACGGGCCAGCCGACCAGAAAGCCGATGGAGTAGATCAGGCCATCGTAGCCGAAGGCCATGACGGTGGCGGTAATGCCCAGGAAGGACGCTGCCGACATGTAGTCGCCCGCAATCGCCAGGCCGTTCTGGAAGCCGGTAATACCACCGCCTGCGGTGTAGAAGTCAGAAGCCGATTTGGTTTTGGCCGCCGCCCATTTGGTGATAAACAGCGTGGCGACCACAAAGATCGCAAACATGCTGATGGCTACCCAGTTGGTGGGCTGCTTGTCTACCTGGCCCAGGTCGCCGCCGGCGGCCATAGCCGCCCCGGCTGCCAGCATCAGCGCCACGGCGCCCACAGATTTCAGGATGGCTTTCATTTGGAGACATCCTTCAGGATTTCAGCGGTCAGGCGGTCGTATTCGCCGTTGGCGCGGCGCACGTAGATGGCGGTGATCAGTACGGTAAATACGATCACGCCCATGCCCATGGGAATGCCCAGGGTGGTTACGCCTGCGCCCAGGGGCGTGGCCAAAAAGGGTTTGTCGAACGCGATGAGCGCGATGTAGCCGTAGTACACCAGCATCATCAGCGCAGAGAGCAACCAGCCAAACCGGGTGCGCTTGCGTTTGAGCTCATGGTATTTGGGATTGGCCTCTATTTTGGCCACGATCGGATCCGTCATGGTTGTCCCCTTTTGTGTGTGTCAATCGAACCGCCGACAGGACGAGATATCGTTCTGGCAGTGGAATGAGTGTGCGCAGGGGGGCTGACCGAAAGCTGACGTTTCGGGGCCTGAAACGGCTTTTGGGGCGGGGGTTTTCCCGCCCCCGGGTCGGGTTTGGCGGGGGGGCTTTAGGCCTGCGATACCGCCGTAGGCTCAACCCGGGCGATGTTGCCTTGGTCGTCGTGGTGCACGGTCACGATGGCGTGGTTGCGCCAGCTGTCAATCGCAGTGCTGGGGTGGTTGATGTGGTCGCCCATGGCGGTGGCCGAAGG